>DASQHQ010000104.1:0-90404 GCA_035632015.1 Bryobacteraceae bacterium | reverse complement strand
TTTCATTTTCGGTTGACGACAAACTCGTCATCGCCCAAAAGCTGGACGAGCTGGGTATCGACTACGTCGAAGGCGGCTGGCCCAATTCGAATCCCAAGGACAAGGAGTTCTTCAAACGCGCGCAAGAACTGAAGCTGAAGCGTGCGCGGCTGACGGCGTTCGGCTCGACGCGCTTCGCCAAGAACAAGGTGGATCAGGATCCGAATGTCCGGGCGCTGCTCGAGGCCGAGACGCCCGCGATTTCCATTTTCGGCAAGAGCTGGGAGCTGCACGTTAAGCGCGCCCTGGGCATCGATGAGCAGGAGAACCTGAAGCTGATCTCCGAGACCGTGCGGTATTTGAAGGACCACGGCCGCGAGGTGGTGTACGACGCCGAGCATTTCTTCGACGGCTACAACGCCAGTCCGGACTTCGCACTGCGCACGCTCGAAGCGGCCAAGAGCGCGGGCGCCGACATCCTGTGCCTGTGCGACACCAACGGCGGCAATCTGACGCAGCGCATCGTGGAAGTTGTGTCCGACGTCCGCAAGCGCTTCGACGGCGTGCTGGGCATCCACACGCACAATGACTGCGACGTGGCCGTGGCCAACACCCTGGCCGCCGTCTGCGAGGGCGCCATCCAGGTGCAGGGCACCATAAACGGCTACGGCGAGCGCTGCGGCAACGCCAACCTGGTCTCGATCATCGCCGACCTGGAGCTGAAGCTGGGCCACACCACCATCGGCCGCGAGAATCTTCAGAATCTCACCACCGTGTCGCGCTACATCGCAGAGCTGGCCAATCTTCCCATGCGCAACGATCAGCCTTACGTCGGCCATAGCGCGTTCGCGCACAAGGGCGGCGTGCATGTGAGCGCCGTGCTCAAGGATTCGGCGACTTACGAACACGTGAAGCCTGAAATGGTGGGCAACCGGCAGCGCGTGCTGCTCAGCGATCTTTCCGGCCGCGGCAACGTGCTCTACAAACTCAAGCAGCACGGCCTCGAGGCCCGGCTCGACAGCGAGGCGCGCCGGCAACTGCTCGAACGCATCAAGCACATGGAGCATCAAGGCTACGAGCTGGAGGCGGCCGAGGGCACCTTCGAGCTGCTGGTGCGCGAAGCGCTCCATCCGGGCTGGAATCCGTTCGAGGTGGTGAGCTACGACGTAACCACGCGCATGATTGGCGGCACCACGGCTACCGTGACGCTGCGCATCCAGGACAGCGTCCATACCGCAACCGCCAACGGCCACGGCCCCATGAACGCGTTGGATCTGTGCCTGCGCCAGTGCCTCTCGACGGTCTATCCCAAGATCAAGAACGTGCGCCTGACCGACTACAAAGTGCGAGTACTCGATTCCAAGAAAGGCACGGCGGCGAAAGTTCGAGTGCTGGTGGAATGGTCGGACCACCGCCGAAGCTGGAGCACGGTCGGCGTCTCCGACAACGTCATCGAAGCGAGCTGGCTGGCTTTAGTGGACGCCATTCGCCTGGAGCTGATGCGCCTCACCGAGCAGGACGAGGACGTCGACAAAGTGGTGGAAGACTACTGCTGGGGCGTCTAGCAGCGCCCCTGGCTGGGGCCTTCGCCAGCCGGTCGGGCGTTCTCGTCCAAGTGACTCCGGCGGGCCCAGGCCGCAGCTAGTTCCCGGCCGCCACCTTCTCCGCGTTATCGATCACCAAGACGTCCACGGCGGTTTTTTGAAATTTCAGCGTCAGCCCGAGTTGCTCACGCATCGCCGCAATCAGGAGTGTCGCGTCCAAGGGATTCGGCCGGCTGTCATCCGGCGTCAGGTCCAAAGTAAAATCGAACTCGCCGTCGAGACCGGTGTTGTTTACTATGACACTCCCGAGCTGCCGTGCGAACGTGTCGGCCAATTGCGCCAGCGAGTACCGCGTCGCAACGATGTGGTATGTCGCGATCTTTTGATCCGCACCCATCTGCGGTGCAATTCGGAGCGCGTGGGTCTCTCCGTCTTTTGGGGGGAAAAGCTTTGGAGCCGTCTTTCCCACCGAGATCACGTACGCGGAAATTTCACGGCGCTCGTGATGCAGCTTCAACTGAAATCGGTCAGCGAGCAGCGTCTGTACCATCAGCTTCATCTGATCGTCGGCAGCGTTGCCGTCAGCCTTGGCCGCAATGTCGTAGCGGTCAACACCCATCCAGGATGGACCGCCGGAGTGTTGCGCTGGCTGGATTCCGTAGGCCCATTCCAACAGGAACTTCAGGGTGGTAGCGCGCGCCGTGAATCTTCCGCCCGGAGAGGTGAAATCGGACATTCCGGCGTGTTCCATCGGAGGCTCAGGAGTTCCAGGCTTGCAGGGCGTAATGGAGGCCACCTCAAAGGCCGGAGTTTCCGCAAGACCTTGGCAGTGACCCGGATGCAACGACAACGCCAGGAGCGCCACAACGGTGAAGGTTCTTGTCATGATCCGACTATACGATGCGGCCGCCGCCGCTGCTCGTCTAGAAATGCCAAGCATCGTCAAGAACGGTTAAGCCGCTTAACACATCTTGACGAAGTTGCTGCGCCATGAGTTTTAGAATGAAAGTCACCCTCTTCTTGCCATGGAACGCGTGCTGGTGGTTGACGACGATGCCGAGCTATGGCAGCTCGTCACGCGCTTTCTGGCACGCGAAGGCTTCGAGATCAGCTGGGCTCCCAGCGGCGCGATAGGTCTCGAGCGGGCGCTCGCCGAAAACTACTCTCTCATCATGCTGGACGTCATGCTGCCCGACACCGACGGCTTCGAGGTGCTGCGCCGCATCCGGCAGCAGTCTCGCACTCCCGTGCTGATGCTGACCGCCCGCGGCGACACGCACGATCGCATTCGAGGGTTGGAAATGGGCGCGGACGATTATCTGCCGAAGCCGTTCGATCCCGCCGAGTTGGTGGCGCGCATCCGCGCCATCTTGCGAAGATCGGGGCCGCAGGGCCCGGCCTCAGCCGCGATCGCGATCGGCGACGTCCAGATTGACGGAGGAGCTCGCACTGTTCGCCGCAGGGGTATGCCGGTCGATCTTACGACGGTGGAATTCGATCTGCTGGCTGCGCTGGCGCGCGTTGCCGGCAGCACCGTCAGCCGCCAGGACCTGGTGCGGAACGTGCTGGGACGGGATTTCTCGCCATTCGATCGCAGCATCGACACCCACGTCTGCAATCTCAGGCGCAAGCTTGGCCCCCTGGAAGATGGCGGAGAGCGCATCAAGGGAGTTCGCGGGGCAGGCTACCTGTACGCCTCGCCGGCGAAGCCGGGGGCGCGGTGAGGCGGCTGTTTCTCACCATCTTCGTCTGGTTCTGGCTCACGCTTTTCGGCGTCGCGGTGATCTTCACGGCCTACATCCTGCATGCCGGTTACGGATACAGATCCATGCTGCGCTTGACGCTCCACGATCTTTTGCTATTCACCGTAGCCGGCGCAATTTTCTGCTACCTGGTGATCCGTTATCTGACGAAGCCGCTGAATCAGTTGGGCGATGCGGCGGCGGGCCTCGCGGAAGGGCGGCTCGACACGCGCGTCGATCCGTCACTGAAGGACCGCCGGGATGAGATCGCCGATCTGGCTCGCAACTTCGATCGCATGGCGGAGCGAATTGAGGCCTCGATCACCGGGCAACGCCGGTTGCTCGGCGACATCTCGCACGAATTGCGCTCGCCGTTATCGCGCCTGACGGTGGCACTGGGGCTGGTGAAACAAGGCCCTGCCGAAGAGGCCGCGGAAAACCTGGAACGAATCGGGCTGGAAGCGCGGCGCCTGGACACCCTGATCGGCCAGTTACTGGCGCTCACGCGGATCGACAGCGGAGTGGACCGAGGCTCTCCGGCGCCATTCGATCTGACGAATCTGGTGCAGGAAGTCGCGAACGATGGCGATTTTGAGGCCCGCGCGCGCAATCGCAGTGTGGTCATCAAACAAGCCGATGCGTGCACAGTCAATGGATTCGAAGAGCTGTTGCGGAGCGCCGTGGAGAATGTCGTGCGCAATGCCATCCGGCACACCGCCGAAGGAACTGCAGTCGAGATCTCGCTCGAAACCAGCCATGCGCGCGCGCTGCTGCGAGTGCGGGACTACGGACCGGGCCTGCCGGAAAGCATGCTGTCCGAGATCTTCTTGCCCTTCCGGCGTGCCGCCAATGGCAACTCCGAAGGCGCTGGCCTAGGGCTCGCGATCGCCGAACGCGCCGTGAATGTTCATAGAGGCACGATCCGCGCGACAAATGCGCCGAACGGCGGACTCATCGTCGAAATGGATGTGCCGTTAGCCTGATTGTCCGAGTAGCCGCCAAAAACGTGCTGGAACTCGGCCGCCTCGCGAGCGGAGCCCGAGCATTTCGGGGCCCGGAGCGACGGCGAGGCCCCAGGCGGGGCACTCGCGTGACATCATGTTAGCTTCTGTTAGGAGGTTCCGCCTATGAAGCACGCATCCGGTTCTCGTGGAGCCAGGGCCAATGCCATCATCGCCGCCGTCGCCGTCACGCTCTACGCGCCTCAAGTGTTCGCTCAACAGCCCTATGTGCACCTGAATCCAATGATCGAAAAGCTCGCGCAGGGCAAGCCCGTGGTCGGCATCACTACCGCGGACTTTTCGATGGAGAACGCCCATGCCATCGCTCGCAGCGATGTCGATTTTGTGAGGATCGAGATGGAGCATGGGCCGATGAACTTTGAGGCGTTGCGCAACTTTCTGATCGGGATGATCGACAAGGCCGCCATTCTCAGGAAAGGGAATGGTCAACCACGCGTTGCGCCCATCGCGCGCTTCTCGCCCTACGGCAGGGAACAGCAGGCATGGGTGGTCAAGCAGGCGCTCGACATCGGAATCATGGGTTACATCGCCAACGGCGTCGACACCAAAGAACAGGCGCTCGAGATCGTCAGAAACATGCGCTACCCGCAGCTCAAAGGAGCGCGTTACATGGAACCAACCGGCCTGCGTGGCTACAGCCCGACCAACGCGCTCTGGTTCTGGGGCATCGGCAGCGATGAATATCAGCGGCGCGCCGACCTGTGGCCGCTCAATCCGCAGGGTGACCTGCTGGCCATCATCATGATCGAGACCGTAGAAGGCCTGAAGAACGTCAACGAGATCGCTGCGGTGCCGGGCGTCGGCATGCTGTTTCCCGGAGCGGCGGCGGACCTGAGCATGTCGATGGGTGTTCGCATGGACTCACCGGAGAGAGAGGCAGCCTTGCAGACTGTCCTGAAAGCCTGTTTGTCGCACAACGTTCCCTGCGGCATCCTCGCCAGCGCGAATGACGTCGAAAAACGGATCACGGAAGGTTGGAAGTACCTGGAAGTTGGAGGCACAGGCCTTTCGGCGGCATCCGAGGCCGCTTTGCGGGCTGCGCGGGCTGCGATTCCGAAGTGATGGCGTTGCGTGGCAAACGAAAATCAACAAGACAAGGCATCCCCATTTCGGGCACTCGTGACGCCTCCGAGCGCTAAAATGAAACCGTATGGCCACTACGGCGCTCGTGACTTCCGAGCAGTACCTCGCTCTGCCCGATGAGTTCGACCAGAATGGCAATCGAATCAAAGACGAGCTCATCGGAGGTGAGATCGTCAAGATGCCGCCAGCATTCCAGTTGCATCATCTTGTCAAGATGAACATTCTCGAAGCCCTTATGAAGTACCTCGCTGCGCATCCCCGCCTGGAATTGAGGGCGCTATCGGAGATGCCTTTCGTAGTTACTGAGAAGGATACGTTGGTACCTGACGCCAGTGTGATTACCTTACGCCGCTTGGCGCCGCGAAAGGACAGGTACATTCACGGTTCTCCTGAGTTGGCTATTGAAGTAGTTTCTCCTTCTGAAAAGGCGACGCATCTCAAGGCCAAGATCGACGCCTACCTCGCCAACGGATCGCAATCGGTGTGGGTGGTTTATCCAGACGCTCGGTCCGTCATGGTCCACGCCAGCGGCTCGGTTCGTGAACTCAAGGCCAGCCAGACCATCGAAGATCCGCTGCTCCCCGGCTTCTCCGTTCCCGTTTCCGCATTCTTCGAGCTGACCTGACGAGCGCACATCCAGAATGCGCCATCTCTTCTCCCAAGATGTTCCACCCTTCTCGCGCGTGCTCCTGGTCGAAAGCGGCAGCCGCAAAGTGCTGGAAGATTTTTTGTCCGGCATCTACGATTTCCATCCGAACATGAAAGCCGACCTGGTGACCTGCTACGGTGGCGTGCCAGAACATTTCCGCACTGACGCCGGCGAGGTGTATCGCGTCACCGACTATCCCGGCCCCAAGCTTCGCAAGCATCTCTTCAAACAGCTCGCCGCCAACCGCTACACCATCGTCGGCATGATCTGCTCGGACGAGCCCATCATGACCAAGTGGAAGTGGGCGCTCGCGGCGCGACTGCCGGGCAAGGTTTTCGTGCTGAATGAGAATTGCGACTACTTCTGGCTGGATTGCTGGCACTGGCGCGTCATCCTGCACTTTGCCCTGTTTCGCGCCGGGCTCACCGGTTCCGGCGCCGTCCGCACGCCCGCGCGGCTGGTGCTGATCCCCTTCGCACTGCTATACCTGATTCTGTACGCCTTGATCGTCCATCTTCGGAGGAAGCTACGAACCCTATGAAAGCGGTATTTGTCGAACAGCCCGGGGGTGTGGAGAATTTGAAGTACGGAGAAGTCGCCAAGCCCGCTCCCGGTCAAGGCCAGGCATTGGTGAAGATTGCATCCGCCGGCGTCAACTATATCGACGTTTATTTCCGGACAGGACTTTATCCCGCGCCGCCGCCGGTGGTGCTGGGCAGCGAAGGCTCGGGCACGGTGGAAGCGGTGGGTCCGGGCGTCACCAACGTCGCGCCGGGCGATCGTGTGGCCTACGCGATGTCGCGCGGCTCCTACGCCGAGTACGCCGTGGTGCCGGCCTGGCAACTGGTCAAGATCCCCTCTGCGGTAGACTTCAATACGGCTGCCGCCGCCATGCTCCAAGGCATGACCGCGCACTACCTGGTGCACTCCACCTATCCGCTCAAACCGGGCGACTCCTGCCTGATTCATGCCGCGGCCGGCGGCGTCGGCCTGCTGCTGGTACAAATGGCCAAGATGCGCGGCGCGCGCGTGATCGGCACCGTCGGCAACGAAGAAAAGGCCAAACAGGCCAAAGACGCGGGCGCCGACGAAGTGGTCATTTACACCAAAGAGGATTTCACGGCCAAAGCCAAAGGCATGCACGTGGTGTACGACTCGGTCGGCAAAACCACGTTCATGCAGAGCTTGGACTGCCTGCGCCCGCGCGGCATGATGGTCACCTACGGCAACTCCAGCGGCCCCGTGCCGGATTTCGCGCCGCTGATTCTCAGCCAGAAAGGTTCGCTGTTCCTCACGCGGCCCTCGCTGGCCCACTATGCGGCCACGCCGGAAGAACTGGCCTGGCGCGCCGGCGACGTGCTGAACTGGATCGGGCAAGGCAAGCTGAAATTGCATATCCACAAGGTCTACCGGCTGGCCGACTCGCCGCAGGCGCATCGCGATCTGGAAGGCCGCAAGACCAGCGGAAAGCTGTTGCTGACGCCTTGACCGCTCCGGCTCAGCCTGCGATCGCGTTCGACGATCTCAAAGTGGACGCGCTGCTGGTGTCGGCTCTGCCCAACATCCGCTATCTCACCGGCTTCAACGGCGACAACGCGCTCCTGCTGCTAACGCCGGATTCAACCACGCTGGTCACTGACCCGCGCTTCACCATCCAGGCTTCCGAGGAGTGTTCCTGCCAGGTGCGTGTGGCCGTCAAAGGGCCGCTGGAACTGGTGGCGTCGGAATTGATCCGCCGTAAGCGGCTCAAGCGAATCGGATTTGAGGCAACGCGTCTCATCTACTCCGGCTATCGGCGGCTGAAGCAGGCGCTGCCGCTCGGCGCATCGCTCAAGCCGCTCGATCCGGTGATCGAAAAGCTGCGGATGATCAAGTCCGAGGCCGAGATCGCCAGCATTCGCCAGAGCGTGAGCACGAATTCGAAGGCGTTTGCGAACGCCGTCCGATCGATTCGGCCGGGCCTGACTGAAGCAGCCCTCGCGGCACGGCTCGACTTTGAGATGCGGCGGCTCGGCGCTGAAAAGCCAGCCTTCGACACCATCGTCGCGGCCGGCCCCCGCAGTGCGCTGCCTCACGCCCGGCCGACGTCCAAGAAAATTCTGAAAGATGAACTATTATTAATTGATATGGGCGCCTGCCAGGACGGCTACATGAGCGACATGACGCGCGTGCTCTTTCTCGGCCGGCCCAGCGGGCGCGTGCGACGAATGTACGACACCGTGGCTAAGGCGCAATTGGCCGCCATCGATGCGGTTCGCGAGGGAGCGACCACCGGCCAGGTGGACCGCCGCGCACGCCAAGTGCTCGAATCGGAAGGACTGGGAAAAGCCTTCGTGCACTCCACTGGCCACGGCCTGGGCCTCGAAATCCACGAACCTCCTCGCGTCGGCAAGCACGATAAGACCAGACTGCAGGCCGGTATGGTGATTACAATTGAACCAGGCGCCTACATCCGCGGTTTCGGAGGAATCCGCATCGAAGACACCGTGCTGGTGACCAAGAGCGGGTGTGAAGTGCTGACACCCACCTCGAAAGAGTTACGGCTTCTTTAGCATGTCGAATGACGAGATCAGAGAGCTGATCCAGCTCGTGGTGGAGACGGGTATCGCCGAGCTGGAGCTCCAGCGCGGGGAGGATCGTGTCCGCATCCGGCGCGCGATCGGAACCTCGCAGGAGATCCTGATTCCAACCGGGAGCGCGGCGACGCCGGCCGCACCCGCGCCTTCCGCGGGGGTTTCCGTTTCGGCCCCAGCCAGCCCCGCGGCGCCCGCTCCCAGCTCCAATGAGGTGATCGTCAAGTCTCCCATCGTCGGCACTTTCTACGAGTCTCCCAAGCCGGGCGATCCACCGTTCGTCAAGGTGGGCGACGCCGTGGAGCCTGGCCAGGTGCTGTGCATCATCGAATCCATGAAACTCATGAACGAGATCGAATCGGAAGTCGCGGGAACCATCGTGGCCAAGCTGATGGAGAATGGCCGCCCGGTCGAGTACGGGGAAGCCCTGTTCACCATTCGCCCGCGCTGATATGTTCCAGAAGATTCTCATCGCCAATCGGGGCGAGATCGCGATTCGAGTTATTTGCGCGTGCAAAGACCTGGGCATCAAGACTGTGGCGGTTTACTCGGAAGCCGACCGGCATAGCCTGCACGTCCGTTTTGCCGACGAGGCCATTTGCATCGGTCCCGCCAAGAGCGCGCGCAGTTATCTCGACATCGCATCGGTCATCAGCGCGGCCGAAATCACCAACGTCGACGCCATTCATCCCGGCTATGGCTTCCTGAGCGAGAACGCGGACTTTGCCGAGGTGTGCGAAACCTCCAAGATCAAATTCATTGGGCCGAAGCCCGCCGTGACGCGCGCCATGGGATTGAAGCAGCACGCGCGCGCGGCCATCCGCGAGTGCGGCGTCCCGATCCTTCCCGGTTCCGACGGAATTCTGAACAGCCCCGAAGAGGCGCTCGAATCGGCCGAGCGGATCGGCTATCCGGTGATGTTGAAAGCCTCGGCGGGCGGCGGCGGACGCGGCATGCGCATGGTTCGCGAGGCGTCGGAGCTGCCCGCCCTTCTCACCCAGGCGCAACAAGAAGCGCAAGCCGCCTTCGCCTGCCCGGATATCTACATGGAGAAGCTGATCGAGGCGCCGCGCCACATCGAGTTTCAAGTGATCGCCGATGAGCACGGCCACGTCGAGATTCTGGGCGAGCGCGAGTGTTCCATCCAGCGGCGCCATCAGAAGCTGCTCGAAGAAGCCCCGTCGCCGGCCGTGAGCGCTCAGTTGCGCGAGAAGATGATCGCCCGTCTGCGCGAGGCCATGCGGCAGATCGGCTACACCAACGCCGGCACCATCGAATTTCTGATGGACGAGACCGGCGAGCTGTACTTCATCGAAGTCAATGCCCGGATTCAGGTGGAGCATCCGGTGACCGAAGCCATCACCGGAGTCGATCTGGTGAAGTCGCAAATCCTGATTGCGGCGGGATGCCCGTTGTCTGAGATCATTCGGCAGCCCGTTGCGATTCAAGGACACGCCATCGAGTGCCGCATCAACGCCGAGAATCCGGACACCTTCGCGCCCTCGCCGGGGCGGATTACCGGGCTGAATCTGCCGGGCGACATCGGTGTCCGGGTGGATACCGCAGTTTATACCGATTACGTGATTCCGCCCTACTACGATTCGCTGGTAGCCAAGCTCATCGCGCACGGCCATGACCGCGCCGAAGCGATCGCCCGCATGCGCCGCGCGCTGGATGTTTTCGTGGTGGAAGGCATCTACACCTCGATTCCGCTGCACCAGCGGATCTTGAATGACCCGCGCTTTGTCGCCGGCCAGACCGACACCACGTTTCTTGCGAAGCTGGGGCCGCGCCCTTAGAGGGTCTCCGACACCAGATGTTCACGATGCGGGTGTGCGCAACAGATTTCTAGCGCCAACGCCAGCACGCGCCGCGTTTCCAACGGATCGATGATCGCGTCCATGTGGCCGCGTGCGGCGGCGTAGCGAGCGTCCAGCCAGCGTTCGTAGTCGGCGCGCGTTTTCTCAATGCGCGCCTTCAAGTCCTCGGGAACCGGCTTGCCTTCGGCTTTCAACTTCTCCAGTTCCGGGCCGTGAACCGCCTGCACGGCCGAATCGCCTTCCATCACGCCGATGCGCGCGGTGGGCCATCCGAAGGTGAAATCCGGATCGAACCCCTGCCCGGCCATGGCATAGTAGCCTGCGCCGCTGGCGTGATTGACGGTCAGGATGATCTTGGGCACGGTCGCACACGCCATGGTCTCCACCATCTCGGCTCCGGCTCGAATGATCCCCTCGCGTTCCGCTTCCACGCCCACCATAAACCCGGAGACATCTTGCAAGTAAATCAGTGGGACACTGTTCCGCTCGGCGTTTTCGACAAAATAAGCGACCTTGCGCGCCGACTCGGTGTAGACGATGCCGCCGATGCGCGGCCCGCCTTCGGTTTTCAAAAACCCGCGGCGATTAGCGATCAAAGCTACCGGCCGGCCGGAGAGTTTCGCTTCGGCGCATAGCAGCTCCGGCGCGTGATTGGACTGGAACTCCAAATAGTCGTCGCCGTCGAAGATCCGCTCGATGGCGTCCTGCATGTCGTAGGCCAGGCGATGGTCGAGCGGCATCAAATCATACAGACCTTCAGCGGGCTTGGGCGGGGGAGCCCCGTGCGGAGGCTTGGGCGGCGCGGGCATGGAGCGGAATTTCTGGCGGATCATCTCCAGACAGGCCGCATCGTCCTTAGCCATGAAATGCGCGACGCCACTGGCTGAAGTGTGCATGCGCGCCCCGCCGAGCGATTCGGCGTCCACCACCTGCCCCACCGCGCCTTTCACCAGGTTCGGCCCGCCCAGCCCCATGAAGCTGGTGCCTTCCACCATGATGATCACGTCGCTCAAAGCGGGAAGGTACGCCCCGCCCGCGATGCACGGCCCCATGACCGCCGCGATTTGCGGCACATGCAGCTTGCGTCGCATCAGCGAGTTGTAATAAAAGATGCGAGCCGCGCCGTACTTTCCCGGGAAGATGCCGTCCTGCAGCGGCAGATTGACGCCCGCCGAATCCACCAAATAGACGATGGGCGTGCGGTGGCGCATGGCGATCTCTTGCGCGCGCAGGATTTTCGTGATCGTCTCCGGCCACCAGGCTCCGGCCTTCACCGTGGCATCGTTGGCGACGATCACCGCCGGGCGGCCTTCGATTTTTCCGACGCCGGTGACAACTCCAGCCGCGGGCGCCTGGCCGTCGTACTGGTCGTAGGCGATCAGCAGCCCGATTTCGAGGAACATCGCGCCAGGATCGGTCAAGTGCGCAATGCGTTCGCGCGCGGTGAGCTTGCCGTCGCGATGCTGTTTCTCGATTTTTTTCGCTCCGCCGCCGGCGCGGAGACGCTCCTCCAGCTCTTGCAGGCGTTCGACCTGCTGCCGCATGTCGGATGTCGTGGTGGGCACTGATTTCAGAATACAGGAGACCGCAAGCCGCCTTAACGGAACTACACCATCAGCATGCAGTCGCCGTAAGAATAGAAACGGTAGCCTGCTTGCACCGCATGCTGGTACGCCTGCAGGATGAATTCTTGTCCGGCGAAGGCGCACACCAGCATCAGCAGACTGGATCGCGGCAGATGAAAGTTTGTCAGGATCGCGTCGGTTCTTTGGAATTGAAAGCCGGGTCGGATGAACAAGTCGGTCTGACCCGAGCGCCCTAGATAGAGGCTCTCGACGGCGCGCACCGCGGTGGTGCCGACGCAGATCACACGCTCGGCGCCGCGGATTTTCGCTGTGTTCTCCCCGCTTACATGGAAACGCTCAGCGTGCAGCGATTCGCCGCGAACCGGCTGGAAGGTTGCCAGGCCGACGTGCAGCGTCACGTACGCGATGGCGGCCCCGGCCAGGCGGCAGCCTTCCAGGATCTGGGGCGTGAAGTGCAGCCCGGCGGTCGGCGCGGCCACTGAGCCGATCTCGCGGGCGAAGACGGTCTGGTAACGCTCGCGGTCCCTCACAGTATCTGGCCGCTTGATGTAAGGCGGCAGCGGGACGTGTCCGATCCGTTGCAGCAGCTCGTATACGTCGCCTTCGTAATGGAAGCGCATGGTTCGCTCGCCGAATTGGCCGCGCGCAATGATCTCAGCCTCGGTATCGTCGAAATGGATGCGCTCGCCGACGTGCATCTTGCGCCCCGGGTGCACCAGAGCGTTCCAGGTTTTCGCGTCTTCGCTCACTGGTTCGATCAGCAGGACTTCAGCCTCGCCGGAAAGGTGCTGCCAACGCTTCGGATTCTTCTTTCCGACCGGCAGCGAGTGAACTCCGGCGCGATGCCCCAGCAATCGCGAAGGGAGCACCTTCGAATCGTTCAACACCAGGCAGTCGCCCGCGCGCAAGAATTGCGGGAACTCACGAAACATCCGATCTTCCCAGTTCTGCCCGATGCGATCGAGCACCAGCATTCGCGACGCGGCTCGATCCGCGAGCGGCTCCTGAGCGATGGCCGATTCGGGCAGGTGATAATCGAACTGAGTGAGATCCAACCCTCACGATAGCAATGCGCATTCTGGGAATCGAGACTTCCTGCGATGAGACGGCCGCGGCGGTGGTGCAAGACGGGCGCGAAGTTCTGTCATCGGTGGTAGCGTCGCAGCTTGCGACGCACGGCAAGTATGGCGGTGTAGTCCCGGAGTTGGCCTCGCGCGAGCATCTGCGCGCCATCGTGCCGGTGGTGCGTCTGGCGCTCGAAGAAGCGCGCACCGGTCTCGACGATTTGCGCGCCGTTGCGGTGACCGAAGGACCGGGCCTGGTGGGCTCGCTGCTGGTCGGAATCACTTATGCCAAGTCGCTTTGCTTTGCGCGCCAATTGCCGCTCATCGGCGTCAATCACATTGAAGGCCACATCCGGTCCGTGCTGCTCGAGGCCGGCAGCGCGATCGAGTTCCCTGCCCTGGCTCTGGTCGTCAGCGGCGGCCATACCCACCTGTTCGAGGTCCGGGAAAGCTTCAGCTACCGACTGCTCGGCAAGACACGCGACGACGCCGCCGGCGAGGCCTTCGACAAAGTGGCCAAGCTGCTCGGATTCGGTTATCCAGGTGGGCCGGTCATCGATCAGCTCGCGCCCTACGGCGATCCGAACGCCGTCAAATTCACGCCGGCGCGAATGAAAGGCAACGCGCTCGATTTCAGTTTCAGCGGCCTCAAGACAGCGGTGCTGCGCTGGGTGGAGCAGCGCGACCTGGTCGCCGAGATCGCTGTGCGGCGCAAGCTTCGGCAACCGAAGCTGGACGACTGGCTGCGTCACACGCCGCAAGCCACCCTGGATCTGTTGGCGTCCTTCCAGCGGACCGTGATCGAGGAACTGCTTCGGCGCATCGCGGCTTCTTCCGAAGATATCGGGGCGCGCAGCGTGATTATCTCGGGCGGGGTGGCCTGCAATTCCGGATTGCGCGCGGCCGCGCGGAACGCCGCTCTTCCGGCTCCTGTGTTTTTCCCCAGCCCCGCGCTGTCCACCGACAACGCCGCCATGATCGCCGCCGCCGCATTTGGGAAACTGGCCCGCGGCGTCTTCGGCGATTTCGCTTTGAAAGCTCAGGCCAACCTGGCGCTGGCCTGAGCTGCGGAACGGCGGAGGGTGTTGGCGCTCTTGACTTCATAGTGCAAAGTACTCTACAGTAGTGAGCATGAGCCCTTCTCCAAGCTCCACTGCGTCGCCATTCGAGCGATGGTATCGCCATTTTCTCGCTCATCGCGACGCTTGGCTCACGTTGCCCTGGCACGACTCGTACTTGCTCACCGCCAGCGAGCGCCGCGCCCTCAGTCCATCGATCCAGCAGTTCCAGTTGGGCGAATGGGCCCGCGGCCAGGGGCTCAGGCGCCGAGCGCAACGCCATCCGGTGGCGTGTGGCGACCCTTGGTTCCTGCGCGCATTGGAGTTGTTTATCGAAGAAGAACAGCGCCACAGCGACTTGCTGGGGCGATTCCTGGACCAACAGAGCATTCCCCGGCTCTCGGCTCAGTGGGTGGACGGCGTCTTTCGCCGCCTGCGAAAACTGGCGGGTCTCGAAGTTTGCACCGGAGTGCTGGTGACAGCCGAGGTTCTCGCGATGCCGTTTTACCAGGCGCTACGGGATGCCACGCGCTCGCCATTACTTCGATCCATCTGCGCGCGCATCCTGGTGGACGAGGCGGCCCATTTGAACTATCAAGGCATGACTCTGGGTTTGATCCGGCGTCGGCTCTCCGATCGCGCTCGGGTGCTTCACGGCTTTTGCCACCGGGTTCTGTTTAACGGCACGGCCCTGTTGCTTTGGCAGCAGCACGGCCGCGTGTTCCGCTCCGCCGGCTGGAGCTTCTTCCGCTTTTGGAGCGAGGCCCAGCGGTGGTTTGCCATCCTGGAAATGAAGATCCGGAACGGCTCATTGGCTCCAGAACGGGTTCAATCGCTCGCAGAAGCGCGGCTCGACTAGCACATCTGGCCTGGCCACGTCGGACGTACAATGAACAAATGACTCGTCGCCCCTGCTGCCTTCTCCTCCCTTTGCTATCGTGCGTATCTTTCGCCGCGGTCACGCGCGTCGATGTGACCGAGCGGAGCGATGTTCTGCAAGGCGCTTCCTTCGGCTCCGCCGGGCCGTACGAGCGTATCGCCGGCAAAGTGCACTTCGCGGTCGATCCCAAGCTCGCGCCCAATCGCATCATCGCGGATATCGACCTGGCGCCGCGCAACTCGGAAGGGAAGGTGGAATTCTCATCCGAGTTTTACATTCTCAGGCCGCGTGATCCCGCCAGAAGCAACGGCACGATGCTGCTGGAGATTTCGAACCGCGGCGGCAAGGGCCTGCTGGGCACATTCGACCTGGCTAGTGGTTCGTCGGATCCGCGCACGCCGCCGGAGTTCGGAGACAATTTCCTGGTCGAACAGGGGTTCACGCTGGTGTGGGTCGGCTGGGAGTTCGATGTGCCGCCAGGGCCAAAGCTGATGCATCTTTACGCTCCCGTAGCGACCAACAACGGCCGGGCGATCACCGGCCTGGTGCGCTCGGAATGGGAAGGCGATAAGCGCGTCAACACGATTTCGCTGGGCGACCGGAACCAAGTGGGCTATCCGGTCGCCGACGAAACCGCGCAGGAGAACCGCATGTTCGTGCGCGACACCGCAGCCGGCGAACGGCGTATGATCGCGCGCGACAACTGGAAATTCTCGGACGCGACGCACGTCACGCTGGAGGGCGGCTTCGACCCCGGCAAGATTTACGAAGTGATCTACCTGGCTAAAGATCCGGTTGTCGCGGGACTCGGCCCAGCGGCGGTGCGCGACATGGCTTCGTATTTGAAATATGGCGGCGCCGATACTGTGCTCGCCGGCGAACAGAAAACAATCCAGCGCGCGCTGGCGTTTGGCGTCTCGCAAAGCGGCCGCTTCCTGCGAACATTTCTTTACGACGGGTTCAACCAGGACGAGAAGAATCGGCGCGTCTTCGATGGCGTGTGGGCGCACATCGCCGGCGCCGGCCGCGGCAGCTTCAACGTTCGCTTTGCGCAGCCCTCGCGCGACGGCCATCCGTTTCTGAACGTACTATATCCTGTCGATCTGCCTCCCTTCACCGATAACGACGGCGTCCTGGCGAAAGCCGGGCAAGCCCACGTCGTCCCGAAGATCTTCTACAGCAACGGTTCCTACGAATACTGGGGCCGCTCAGCATCGCTGATTCACACCACGCCGGACGGCAAGCAGGACGCGCCCATCGCTAAGGACACGCGAATTTATTTCTTCGCGGGCTCCCAACATGGCAACGGGTCCCTCCCGCCGCGATCTGTGGAAGCCCAGAATCAGGCCAGCGTGAACGACTATCGAGCCTCCATGCGCGCGCTCCTGGTGGCCATGCAGGCCTGGCTCAAAGACGGCAAGGAACCGCCGGCCTCCGAGTATCCGCGCATCGGCAAGGATCAATTGGTGGCAGCTTCGGCGCTGGCCTTTCCCCGGGTTCCCGGCGTTCACGTCCCGCAAATCAAGCGCGAGGCATACCGCTTGGACTTCTCGGTGGAACCGCCCAAGATGGGCGCGGCCTTCCCGACGCTGGTCCCGCAAGTCGACTTGGACGGCAACGAGACGTCCGGGATCAAGATGCCGGAGGTGCAGGCGCCGCTCGCATCCAACACCGGCTGGAATCTGCGCAGCAGGACCATCGGCGCGCCCGACGAGCTGTACAGCATGGTTGGTTCCTGGATTCCCTTCCCTCTGAATCAGGCCGAGCGCGAGAAGCGCGACGATCCGCGCCAGTCCATCGAGGAACGATACAAGAACAAGCGCGATTACCTGCAACGCATCACTCTGGCCGCGCAAAAGCTGGTGCAGTCGGGCTTCCTTCTCGGTCAAGACGTCGACAAACTTCGTGATCGCGCCGCGAAGGAATGGGACTATGTTCTAAGATCGAATTGATGGGTCCACATCCCGCGCAAGAGCAGCCCAAGCTCCCCATACCTGGCGTACAGAATCTGATTGCGGTCGGCTCCGGCAAGGGCGGCGTCGGCAAAACCACGGTGGCGGTGAACCTGGCGATCGCGCTGGCGCGTTTGAACCATAAGGTCGGGCTGCTGGACGCGGACGTATACGGGCCCAACGTGCCGCTCATGATGGGCGTGCGCGAAGCGCCACATGCCATCGGCGAGCGCATTCAACCCATCGAAAAAAATGGCGTGCGCATCATGTCGATGGGTTTTCTCAATCCCGGCGACAAGCCGCTGGTGTGGCGCGGCCCGATGCTGCACAGCGTGATCCAGCAGTTTTTGCGCGGCGTCGATTGGGGCGAGCTGGATTATCTTTTGATCGATCTTCCGCCCGGAACCGGGGATGTGCAGCTCACCCTGATCCAGACCGCGCCGCTTACCGGCGCGGTGGTGGTGACCACTCCTTCGGATGTGTCGCTCGAAGACGCACGCAAGGCCATTCACATGTTCCAACAGGTGCGCGTGCCGATCCTGGGGGTGGTGGAGAACATGAGCTACCTGGAGTGCCCGCACTGCAAGCAGCGCATCGACGTGTTCAGCTACGGCGGCGGCCGGAAAACCGCGGAGACCATGAACGTTCCGTTTCTGGGCGAATTGGCGCTCGATCCGGCGGTGCGCGTAGGCGGGGACTCCGGCCACCCGGTGACGCTGGGCGAGGACAGCCGCGGATTCGTCGCCATCGCGCACGAGGTGGAGCGGCGCGCCGCGGAAGAGTCAGCCAAGAAGGGCCCGTCCATCAAAATCGAAGATTAGTCCTTGTGGCGTACGCACTCCTGCGTGCCGCGTTCACACCCGTGTGAACGCCCGGGGGGATCGACCAGAAACCAAGTGTCGGCGCGAGTGTCGGCCCGGCACGCAGGAGAGCGCGGGGCACAGCGTTTACCGCCGCTGCCAGATGGCCTGGATGTAATCGCGGTTCATCCGGGCGATCACTTCCAGCTTGATTCCCTTCGGACACACTGCCTCGCACTCGCCGATGTTGGTGCAGCTTCCGAAGCCTTCGCGGTTGTACTGCCGGACCATGCGCAAAGCGCGCTCATGCCGTTCCGGCTGCCCCTGCGGGAGCAGCCCCAAATGCGCGATCTTCGCGCCGGTGAACAACGCAGCCGACGCGTTGGGACAAGCCGCGACACAAGCGCCGCAGCCGATGCAGGCGGCCGCGTCCATGGCCCGGTCGGCGTCCTCTTTGGGAATCAAAATGCTGTTCCCGTCCGGCGCGCTTCCGGTGGGCACCGTGATGTAGCCGCCGGCCGAGATGACGCGATCGAACGCACGGCGGTCCACCACCAGGTCCTTGAGCACCGGAAACGCCTTGGCGCGCCACGGCTCGAGGTACAGTTCCTGCCCGTCGCGGAAATGCCGCATGCTGAGCTGGCACACTGTGGTCGCCGGCAGCGGCCCATGCGCGATGCCGTTGATCATGAACCCGCACGAGCCGCAGATGCCCTCGCGGCAGTCGTGCTCGAAGGCGATCGGCTCTTCTCCTTTGAGGATCAGCTCCTCGTTCACGACGTCCAGCAGTTCCAGCATCGACATATCGGGATTGACGTCGCCGGCGTCGTAGCGCACCATCCGGCCGCGCGCCTGCGGACCCTTCTGCCGCCAGACCTGCAGAATCAGGCGCACTATTTGTAGCTCCGCTGGCTGGGATGCACGTACTCGAAATGCAACGGCTCTTTATTGAGCAGCGGCTGCTGGTCCGTTCCCTGAAACTCCCACGCAGCCACGTAGGAAAAATCGTCGTCGTCGCGCTGCGCTTCGCCGTCCGGCGTCTGATATTCCTCGCGGAAATGCCCGCCGCAGGATTCGTTGCGATGCAGCGCATCGATACACATCAGCTCGGCCAGTTCGAAGAAATCGGCCACGCGGCCGGCTTTCTCGAGGGACTGATTCAAATCGTCCGCGCTGCCGGTGACCGTCACGTCGCTCCAATACTGCTCCCGCAGCGCGCGAATTTCGCCCAGAGCTGTCTCCAGACCTGGGGCATTGCGCGACATGCCGCAATATTCCCAAACGATCTGGCCGAGCCGCCGGTGAAATGAATCCACGGTGTGATGGCCCTGGATGGCGAGCAGGCGTTTGGTCATGCCTGCAACGGCGGCCTCCGATCGCGCGAATTCCGCGTGGCTCGCATCCACCTTGCCCAGCGCGTTGTTAGCAATGTAGTCGCCCACGGTGTAAGGCAGAATGAAATACCCGTCGGAGAGGCCCTGCATCAGCGCACTGGCGCCCAGCCGGTTAGCGCCGTGGTCGGAAAAATTCGCCTCCCCGATGACGAACAGGCCGGGAATCGTGCTCATCAAGTAGTAATCCACCCACAGCCCGCCCATGGTGTAGTGGATGGCGGGATAGATGCGCATCGGGACCTGATAGGGGTTCTCATCCGTGATGCGCTGGTACATGTCGAAAAGATTTCCATAGCGCTCGCGAATGACGTCCGCGCCCAGGTTCTGGATGGCATCCGAGAAATCGAGGTACACTCCCAATCCAGTCTCACCCACGCCGCGGCCTTCGTCGCATACCGCTTTGGCGTTGCGCGAGGCGACGTCGCGGGGCACCAGATTGCCGAAGCTCGGATAGCGGCGCTCCAGAAAGTAATCGCGCTCGGACTCGGGAATCTGATTGGGCGGCCGCTGGTCGCGCGGCTGGAGCGGCACCCAGATGCGGCCGTCGTTGCGCAGCGACTCGCTCATCAAGGTCAGTTTGGATTGGTAATGGCCCGAAACCGGAATGCAGGTAGGATGAATCTGCGTGAAGCACGGATTCGCGAAGGCCGCGCCCCGCTTGTAGGCGCGCCAGATGGCCGTGCAATTGGACCCCTTGGCGTTGGTCGAAAGATAATACACGTTGCCGTAGCCGCCGGTCCCGAGCACCACGGCGTCGGCGGCGTGCGATTCGATCCGGCCGGTCACCAGATCGCGCGTCACAATCCCGCGCGCATGTCCGTCCACCACCACCAGGTCCAGCATCTCGGTGCGCGGGAACATGCTGACGCGGCCCGCATCCACCTGCCGCTCCAGCGCCTGGTAAGCGCCCAGCAGAAGCTGCTGCCCGGTCTGGCCGCGCGCGTAGAAAGTTCGCGAGACCTGGGCGCCGCCAAAGGACCGGTTGGCCAGCGTGCCGCCGTACTCGCGCGCGAACGGAACGCCCTGCGCCACGCACTGATCGATGATGTTCAAACTAATTTGCGCCAGCCGGTACACGTTGGCCTCGCGTGACCGGAAATCGCCGCCCTTCACCGTGTCGTAGAACAGCCGGAACACGCTGTCGCCGTCGCTGTGATAGTTCTTGGCCGCGTTGATCCCGCCCTGTGCGGCGATGCTGTGCGCGCGGCGCGGCGAATCCTGGAAACAGAAGCACTTGACGTTGTAGCCCAGCTCGCCCAGCGTGGCCGCCGCCGAAGCCCCGGCCAGCCCCGAGCCGACCACAATCACGGTGTGCTTGCGCTTGTTGGCCGGGCTTACCAGTTTCATCTCGAAGCGCGCCTGGTCCCACAGCCTTTCGATCGGGCCGTGCGGGACGCGCGAATGCAATGGCAGGCTCATCGCACGATCCCCGCCAGCACCGACACCGGAATGGAGATGTTTCCGGCGGCGATCAGGATCGCGGCCACCGCGGCCGCCCGCCTTAGCACCGGCGTGTAGCGCGGATGAGAAAACCCGAGTGACTGAAACATGCTCCACAGCCCGTGATAAAGATGCAGCCCCAGCAGCAGCATCGCCACAATGTAAAACGCCGACACAGGAATGACCTGGAAACTCGCCACCACATTTCCGTACACGTTGCCCGGCTGGAAATGCGGATTCACCTTGCCGAAGGTGAAGTCCAGCAAGTGGTAGATCACGAACGCCAGAATGATTGGCCCGCTCCAGTACATGGTGCGCG
The DNA here is from genome assembly GCA_035632015.1 of Bryobacteraceae bacterium. GTDB lineage: Bacteria > Acidobacteriota > Terriglobia > Bryobacterales > Bryobacteraceae > Palsa-89. The sequence goes on along the minus strand of DASQHQ010000104.1, from coordinate 69,499 downwards.
AGGCGTAGGTCGATTCGGTAGGCTTCTTCTTGACATAGCCCACCGGCCGCGCTTCCAGATTGCGCAGCGCCAGTTGAACCGACGACCACACATGCAGAGTCACCATGACCAGCAACACGATCCGGACGCCCCACAGCGCGGCCGGTAAGGAGCGCAGAAAAACCGCGTAGCGGTTCAGCTTTTCGGACCCTTCGTAGATCTGGAGATTCCCAATCAGGTGGCCGACGACAAAGAGAAAGAGAATGCAGCCGCTCACGGCCATCACGGCCTTTTTCCCGATGGTCGAGGTGTAGAAGCGGTCTGCGACTGCGGTTGCCAATCCTCCTGGCTCCTTGGTTTCTTTGGCTTCTAGTTTCGTTCCTGTCCGGAATGGGGCGGGCGTCACGAGCTCAGCGGCGCAAAGCCGCCGCCTCTTTCAGGATACTACTCGGGCCGAACAGAGCCAATGGAGGCCCGGCCTGCGTGTGCGCGGCCTGCGCCCACCGGCCCCCTATTTCCTGCGGCGCAGGAGATACCGTACCACGACGTAGGCCAGCACGACAGCGCCGAGAATCAGGGAAGCCAGCTTGAGGTGATGTTCCACCACTGTCAGGATCTGCTGCCAGCGGCTTCCAAAGTGGTATCCGATAAACAGGAACGTGCTGACCCACAGGGCGGCCCCGCTGTAGGCGAACATCGCGAACAAGCGAAGTTCCAGCTTGGACGTGCCGGCTACGATGGCCGTGAAGTGGCGCACGCCCGGAATGAAATAGCCCGTCAGCAGCGCCCAGTGGCCGATGCGATCGAACCAGTCGTGGACGCGGCGGATGTCTTCATCAGTGATGTGGATCAGCCGGCCCAGTCGCGAATGCAGGAATTTCCATCCGAGCGTACGGCCGATCAGGTAGCTGCAGGTAATCCCGGACATGCTTCCGGCCAGCGCGCTCAGGAACGCGGGAGCCGGCCGTAAGGCGCCCTGAAAGATGAGGAATCCGCAACCGGTCAGCAGGAATTCATCGGGCACCGGCAGCCCGACGATGCCCAGGACCAGGAGCGAGAAGATCGCGGCGTAGCCATAGGTTTGGACCCATTGAAGGACTGTGCTTTCCAACTAGAGAGGATAGCGAACACGGCGCCTGCGCCGGAGCGGCTGGCTTTTGCTCCGGTTTACGCCGATCGAGGCCGGCGCTACAGATCCGGAAATCCTGCGGGATGCGATCAGCTTGCGGATTTCTTGACCACGGAGGTGCTCGACACGCCGGGCACCGAGAAGAACTCAATGAAACGCTTCTTGGCTTCCGCGGGAGCGGAACTCTTGGCCTCGAACATGGACTGGACCAGGCCGGTGAACTGTTTTCCGAGTTCCGTGTTGGATTCCACCCAGCGCCCGGATTGCAGTGCGCGCTGCACGCCCTGGTAGTCGTTGGGAAACGTCATGTACACGGGAGCGCCGACCAATTCCTGGATCTGGGCCGGAGTAATCAGAGGCCGCTTCTGGCAGCGGTTCAGCAAGAGGCACACGCGATCGGAAAGGTCCAGTTGCTTGAGATAGGTCAGTTTTTCCCGGGCCAGGTGCAGCGAGGGGATTTCCGGCGTGCACACCAGAAAAATCTTCTTGGACTCGTGCATGATTTCAAGCGAGTATCTTTCCAGGTTCCCTGAAAGATCGAAGCACAGGGCGCTGTAATTGCGGCGCATGAACTCCATCAGATGCCGGATCTGGGTGGGCTCGATGCGGAAGTCCGGGTTCAGCTTTCCGGCGTGCAACACGTCCAGTTTTTCGAGCGAAGTCACCATGGACGGCCACATGTTCTCGTCCATCTCGAGCGAGTGCTCCGCGGCGTCGGTAACGCTGTAGGAGTTCTCCAGCTTCAGCATGAATCGCAGCATGCCCGAGTTCAGGTCAAAATCCGAGAGCAGGACGCTGGCGTTGGGCAGACGCGCCATGGCGACCGCCGTGTTCAGAGCGATGGTGGAGGTTCCTACCCCGGCCTTGGAAGGCAGGAAGGTGAAAACGTGGTTGGTCGCCAGCACCGCCGGCGGCCGCTGTTCGATGGCGTCACTGATCCGCCGCAGCGCATCCACCAGGGCCTGCCGGTCGAACGGAAGCGAAGCGAACTCGCGAATTCCCGCCCGCATCACCTCCAGCAAAATTTGAGGATCGCAAAAACGGCTGATGGCGACAATCTGTATGCCAGGAGTGTTCTTTTCCACCTCATTTGTAATCTCTATGGCCTTCGCGGTCGACTCGGTGCTCACGAACAGCACGTGCGGAGCGTGGGCGCGAACGAAGCGGAGCAACTCCAGGGAATTGGGATAGCGTTCCAGAGTTCGGGTGACGCTCACGATCCCAATCTCGCTCAACAGCGCTTCCAGCCGCTGATTCAACTCAGCGTCCGGACAGATGATCATGCCTCGTAGCATTAAGATACTCCTGAAGTTAGACTAAGGCTTTAGAACTCCCGCAACAATTGGTCCTTGGTACTAGTTATGGCGGCATGAGACCTTAGGACGGTCAGGATGCGGGGCTCTGAGTTAAGGTGATGGCCCTAGACCAAAGCTCCCGGCGGCCGCCCTGGCGGTCCAACCCGGTATCTCGAATCGCCACGTTTCCGCCGTATCATTGGATTATGAGGCTTTGTCCGCTGCTCTGCCTCCTGGCCGGGGCAGGATTGCAGGCGCAGGTCATCGACTTTGAATCGAATGGGCTGCACTACAAGACCCTGACCAAGGGCGGAGTCACGGTGATGTTTGCCTATTTGCCCTCGCATCTGAAGGAATATTCGATCTTGCAGGTTTCCATCTCCAATGGTTCCCCAATACCCTGGATGGTCAAACCGGAGGATTTCAGCTACCGCCGGCAGGATGGGAGCGTGTCGCAGGCGTCACCGGCCCTGGCCATCGTGAGCGCGCTGCTGACCAAAGCCAGCCGGCACGACGTGATCAAACTGGTGACTACCTATGAGGCCGGAGTCTACGGCAACATCAACCTGCAGACCACCAACGGCTACGAGCGCCGGCGTGAGAGCGCGCTGGCCGAAGGCGTATCGCCGCGGCTAAAGGCGGGGGCGGCTGCTTCGGCCATCGCGTTCGTACCCACCAAGCTCCTGGCGGGCGAGTCGACCGATGGCGCCATCTTCCTCCCCAACGGCGGCAAGCCGTTCGGACCGGGAACCCTGTTGGCCCGCGCGGCCGGAGAAGTGTTCGAATTTCAAACCGAGGGCGAACCCATCCCTTCCAAATAGCGCGGGTACTGAGAGGGCGTTTTCAGAACTACCCGCAGTCACTTTGGCCGGCGCATTATTGGTGCCCGGGAGGCACCAGGTTATTCATTCGAAGGTACTCCACCATCTGCCCGTAGTGATCGTAGGTGTGCCAGAAGAAAGTCCCTGCAGCATCCACCCGCGTTGTTCTGAGCTTGTCATTGTAAGGATCTGAGATCTGCTCCAGCAGGTTCTCATTCGTTAAAGTGCCGATCGCCCGGTGTGCGTGCGCAAACGCAGCCTTCAAATACTTCACGATGTCGTCCTTGCTCGTCAGATTCGCCGGCCCCTCCTGATCCGTGTGCGGAAGCATTGTTTCGCCCAATAGAGCGATCGCAACCTCGTTCAGGCAGAATGCTATGTGCCGGGCCTGTACTCCGAACGTTCTCACGTTCTTAAAGGCGCCTTCCGTGGGGGCGAAGTCGAATTTGTTCGCAGGCATCGTCTCCACCAATTCGAGCACCTCACGCTCCGTGCGGCTCAACTGTTTGTCAAAGATTTGCCTGGCACTGGCGGAAACGTCAGCGCCCATCATCGGGAGCGCGCCCACCGCGACTGCGGCCAAAGGCTGGATCAGATTCTTAAGCACGTGGTTCAGTTGATGCTTCGCGAGTTTCATGTGTTCTCCTCCTACCTCTCGTTCAGAACTGCGCTAATGTCGCTCTCGTATTCGTTCTTGGTGCACAATCCATTATGGACGGCTGCGATCCGGCCGGATCTGTCGATAATGAGCGTGAGCGGAATGGAATCTACGCCGCCGAACAGCCTGGCGGTTTCGGCGTTGCCGATCATCACCGGGTAGTTAACCCGGCTCTCGTCGATATAGGGCTTGACGGAACTCCAGCCGTCTTCATCCATCGAGACACCGAGGACGGCAAAACCGCGTTGCCTGTTGGATTGCTGGAATTCGATGAACCATGGAATTTCCTGTTTGCACGGGGCGCACCACGTGGCCCAGAAGTTCAGCAGAACCACCTTGCCGCGGGATTCGGAGAGTCTGATGGGCCGGCCGGACGCATCGTTCAGTGTGAAATCCGGCGCCATTTTGCGGTCGCCAGGCTTCACGTACGTATGGCTGGAAATCGTGCTTGGTGCACTCCCCCCTAGGAACGTGCGCACGGCAGAGGTCTCCTGCACGCACGCGGACACGCAGCGTTCAGCGAATGCGCGGGTTACTGGGAGCGCCATGACTGGCAGGCAGGCCACCACGGCCGCGGTTGCCAGCAAGGCCCGCCTTCGCTTGCGTCCATTCGCCGCCGCTCGCCGTTCTCTGAGAAGTGCCAGGCCGCGCTGAAGGTCGGGATGCCACCCGGCATCTGCGCGAAAGCTCGAAAATCCTTCCGCGATCATCCGATCGAGCTCGCTCTCGTCATTTCTATCCATGTCGCTCCTTTCCATAACGCTGGATGAACTCCTTTCGGAACGCCTCCAGCGCGCGACTGAGAAGCGTTCCGATCGAAGCCGGGTTGAGATTCAGTGTCGCAGCCAGTTCCTGGTAGCTGAGATCATTGCTGCGCAGGAGCAGCAACTCCGCCTGGCGCGGTTCCATGGCGCTCAGGACGAGACGGACTCGCTGTTGCTCCTCTTGAGCGGCGTAGATTTCATGAGGCGTCGCTCCGCCGGTACTCCTGGACGTCACGAATCCCAGTAGATGCTCGTAGCGGATTCGCAATGTCTTGCGCCGCAGCTCATTTAAAGCGATTCGCACGGCCGTGCGGTACAGCCAGCCTTCCGCGTCTTTCCCCTGCGCATTGGGAGTTCGCTCCCACTTCAAAAACACCTCGACGGCGAGCTCTTCGGCGCGCGCCGGGTCTCTGATTACCCCTGCTATGACGCGGGCGATCCGGCCGTATTGAGCGTGAAAGATCGTCTCGAGATCGACCTTGGCATCGTTGAGACCAATTCCAACGACGTCTTCGCGCGTCGCGTCCACGTTGCTAGAACACCCTACCGAGCGATTTTGTGACAGGTTTAGAGCCCCCAAATTGCTTGGAATGAGAACCGAGAAGCATATTGTTGGGACGTTACTGCCGGATATCCGTCTCGACCGGTAATGCTCATGCCGCCGGTCACCCGCAGTAGTTCTGATTTCAACTGAGCCACCATCGTACACTGGAATTCATGCGTGCTTGCTCGCTCCTGCTGCTATCTTCCTCGCTGCTGCTCGCTTCCGATCACATCCACGAGCGCGACTTCACGTTTGAATACAACGCCACTGCCAAGGACCTGCCGCCCGGCGCCCAGAAAGTGGAGCTGTGGATTCCCGTACCGCACGACGACCCGTACCAGCGCATCACGAATCTGCGCGTCGAGACCCCCTACCCGTACAAGATCCAAGCCGGCGATCAGGGCAACACGATCCTGTATCTGGAAGTCGACCGGCCCCGGCAGTCCAGCATTCCCGTGAAGGTGACGTTCCACGCCGTTCGCCGCGAACGCTTCCAACAGCTCATTCCGGTGGCTTCGAAAACCGAGGTTCGCTCCCCGTCGGATCTCTCGCGCTGGTTGAAGCCCGACCGGCTGGTGCCGATCGATGGCCAGATCCACACCTGGGCGCGCGAAGTGGTCGATGCCGCCCACGCGCGCACCGACCTGGAGATGGCCCGCGCCATCTACGACCACATTGTCGCCACGGTGAAATACGACAAAACCGGCAAGGGTTGGGGCCGCGGCGACATCTATTACGCCTGCGATGCCCGGCGCGGCAACTGCACCGATTTCCACGCCATCTTCATCGGCTACGCGCGCGCTCTGGGCATCCCGGCGCGTTTTGCCATCGGCTTTCCGCTGCCGGAGGAACGCGGGCAAGGCAAGATCGCCGGCTATCATTGCTGGGCTGAATTTTATGCCAAAGGAATCGGCTGGGTGCCGGTGGACGCTTCGGAAGCGGCCAAGAATCCGGCCAAGCGTCAATATTTCTTCGGCGCGCACGATGAGAATCGGATCGAGCTATCCAAAGGACGCGACCTGGTTCTGACGCCCAAGCAAAAGGGTGAGCCGCTGAATTACTTCGTGTACCCGTACGCGGAAGTCGACGGGAAAGAGTACAGCGGCATCGACACCGAGTACGCCTACCACGATCGGGCTGCCGTGGCTCAAGCCGTGGCGCGCTGAGAGGCGATTTCCTTAGTCGAAAGGCACGAGTCCGGGCCGTGCAGCAGGCAGGATTCATCGGCCTGGTGCGGTTCGCGGCGCAGCGAGCGAACTCCGAGAATCTTGCCAGAGCCGACCAGCTTCGTCAAGGCTGTATTCAGCTCGGCATCGCGAAGACTGCTGCAGGAGTAAATCATCACAACGTTCACGCAGCGCGCCGAGTACACCTCCGCTTCGCGTTTCACCAGCAGCATGCAACCCTTGCCGCCCGGAAATCCAGGACCTTCGAAGGTGACCGGGTAGAGCAACCGTCCCCCGGGACGGAGCCGATCAAGCCATAAAGGTAAGGGATGTGTGACGCCGGCGTTGATGAAGATCACGTCGGCAGGTCCCGGATCGTGCTGCGTTCCATCGCCTGAAATCACTTCGACGTTTTTCCACTTCGCCAGATTCTGGCGCGCCCGCGCCGCGAGACCCGCATCCACCTCGGCGCCTGTCACGCTGCCCCGCGGTCCAACGATCTCCGCCATGATCGCGGTGTAGTAACCCACGCCCGCGCCGAGATGGAACACGCGATCGCCCTGGGCAATCTCTAGCGCATTGATCCAGGAAGCCAGCGCGCTGGGCTGCCCGTTGTTCAGGTGCCGCGCCTGGTCGATCGACACCACCACGTTGTGGTACAGACGCCTGGGATCGGCATCTTCAGTGAGGCGATAGCTGGCGCCCATTCCGGAATCCAGGCCGAAAAGTTTCCAGGGGCCCGGCCCGAGAAAATCTTCCCGCGGCACGCTGGCGAACGCCCGCACCAAGGCCGGCGATCGCACAGCCGCGACCGCTGCGATCTCTTCGGCGTAGAACCGCCGGTAATCCTCGAGCGAAGCGTTCATAGTTCCTCCAGCTCGCGCCGCGCGCGGTCAAGAATGTCCTCCACGCGCCGCTTGTGCTTCAGGTCGTCGCCGCTTTGCTTCATGCTGCGGAAGGCCGCCTTGATCAGCGCGCCCAGCGAACCCGAGATCACAGCCACGCCTGGCCCCATCCACTGGCCCCAATCTTCCCATTGCGAAGCGCGCCGCCAGATTTGGTCCACGGTGGGTTGCTCGCGCTTCAACTCTTTCTTGCCCGCGTCGGTAAGGTGATAAACGCGCCGGCCGTCCTTTGTTTCCGACGCAATCATCCCGTCCTCTTCAAGCTGTGCCAGTGCCGGATATATGGCGCCGGCGCTGATCCTGTAGACTCCGCCCGAACGGGCTTCGAGCGCTTTCATGAGCTCGTAACCGTGCTTTCCTTTTTCCGAAAGCAGCGACAGAATCGCTATCCGAACTTCGCCCGCCTCAAAGAATCGGCCGCGACGTGCCCATGGCGCATAACCCCAAGCAGACCAACTGTTTGAAGAATCCGAGTTAGACCAATACTTGCTCATTGCCCCTCACAAGACATATCTTCAGAGCTATCTTACGATAGATAGTACGAGATTGCAAAGCTATCCGATACTTTTTTGCCATTTACCGCTATGATCGAGTGACGCAATCAACTTAAGCTCAAAGGACCACACCTGTGTTGAAACGCTCTCAGGCGATCCGTGTCTATTGTCCGCTCCTTGGCATTTTGATGTTTGCTTCCGCGGTGCCGACCGCGCTAGCTGCTGAACTGATTCCTCCGCTCACCGGCTCCGATGCGGTAGCCGCCTTGAAGCAGTCCGGCCGCTACAACAGTCTCGAGCGGGCATGGCGCGAGGCTGGCTACGGCGTCGAGCGGGATGGTAGCAGCTATGGAGCGCAGAATCAGGCGCAACGGTTCGCGATCACATTTCGTTCCGATGAAGCAGGGCTGAGCCTTGCTGATAGCGCCGCCCACGACGTGGTGACATTGCGATTGCTCGGCTACGGTTATGGAGATCGTCTGGTCGCGCCATCGCCGGCGAAGCGCTGGGCCGCGGGCCGCCGGGTGGAATACCGGCGAGGCAATCTCACCGAGTGGTACGAAAATGACCAGCGTGGCTTGGAGCAAGGCTTCACCCTGGCGCACCCTCCGGTTAAGGGCGCTGCCGGCCCACTTGTTTTCGCCCTGGCCGTCGGCGGGGACCTGGCGCCGAAAATAGAGGCGCCCGGGGAGGCTCTTCTCATCGACTCCGGCGGCCATGCCGAAATGCGCTACACCGATCTGCGGGCTTGGGATTCCAAGCGTCGTCCTCTGGCAGCGCGATTGGAAGTGCAGAATCGCCAAGTGCGGATCATCGTAGATGATCGCGCCGCCGTTTATCCGATAACGATCGACCCCCTGGTGTCGTCCATCATCTTGCAGGCCAGCGACGGGGTAAGCGCGGACAACATGGGTACGTCCCTGGCGGTCGACGGGAACATCGCCGTGGTTGGGGCGCCTGGCAACGCCGGCTCGAAAGGCGAGGCGCTGGTGTTTGTCCGTTCGGGCTCGACCTGGACGCAGCAGACGACTCTGACCGCCTCCGATGGCGTTCGTGAGGATCGATTCGGAATCTCTGTTGCCGTAAGCGGAGGCACAATCCTGGTCGGCGCCTCGACTCAAGCGTCCGGCCGGGGCGCAGCCTATGTCTTCCTCGAAACCGGTCCGAATTGGTCTCAACAGGCCGAGCTGACGGCGACGGACGGAAACGCCGGCGATGGCTTCGGAACCTCCGTTGCGTTGAATGGCACGACCGGCGTGGTGGGCGCGCCTGGAAGGGCCAACGGTAAGGGGACGGTCTATGTGTATACGGGCACGGGCGGGGTCTGGAACCAGCAGGCCGAGTTCGTCCCCAACGACGCAGCCAACGGCGATGCGTTCGGCTATTCGGTAGCGCTCAGCGTCGACACCGTTATCGCCGGAGCGTATGCCAAGAATAACGGCCAGGGAGCGGCGTATATCTTTTTCCGGTCGCCGGCTGGAGCCTGGAGCCAGCAGGCCAAACTGGCTGCCAGCCAGCTTGCCAATGATGCGCAGTTCGGCTACTCGGTGGCGGTGAACGCCGACACGGCCATCGTGGGCACCAAGTCCAAGTCCTTTGCCACCGGCCTGGCGTATATTTTTGTGCGAACCAGCGGGACATGGAGCCAGCAGGCGATGCTGCGATCCCCGGGCGATTCCGGGGCCGACGCTTTCGCCACTGCGGTCGCCGTCAACGGCGACACAGTGATATGCAACGAGCCGTTCAATTCGCAAGCGTTCGGTGAGGCGTACGTGTTTGTGCGGTCCGGCACAACCTGGACTCCTCAGCCTAAACTGACCGCTTCGGATGGAGCCATCGGCGATGTGTTCAGCACGGCGGTTGCGTTGAGCGCCGACACCGCGCTGTTTGGGAGCCCCAGTAGGGGCAACAGCAAAGGTGAGGCGTATGCGTTTTCACGCTCCGGCGTCAGCTTTGTCCAGCAGAGCATTCTAACGGCTGCTGGTGGATCTGCGGCGGATGGCTTCGGGACCTCCATCGCCGTAAGCGGAGACACGGTCATGGTGGGCGCTCCTACCAAGTCTCTTGTTCAGGGCGCGGTGTACGTTTTCGTGCGCTCAGGCGCTACCTGGATCCAGCAGAGTAAGTTGACTCCCTCTGACGCAGCCAACGGCGACGGGTTCGGAGCCTCTCTCGCCACCGATGGAAGCACCCTCCTGGTCGGAGCGTCCGGCAAGAACGGCCAAGGCGTGGTTTATGTGTTCGTTCAATCCGGCGGGGCCTGGACGCAGCAAGCCGAACTGGTCGCGGCCGATCCAGCCAAGGGCGATGCGTTCGGCAATTCCGTGTCGCTCAGCGCAAACACAGCCATAGTAGGAGCCGTTGGTAGACTCGCCGCCCAGGGAGTCGCCTACGTGTTTGTGCGATCGGGTACGACATGGACCCAGCAGGCCAAGCTGACCGCCTCGGACGCCGCGACCAATGATAATTTCGGGTCTTCTGTTTCGATCAGCGGAGATACAGCCCTGGTCGGAGCGAGGGCGGCGGCCAGCTTCCATGGCGCGGCATACGTTTTTGTTCGATCCGGCTCCACCTGGACCCAGCAGGCCAAGTTGGTCCCCGACCGGGCAGGTCCGGATAATTTCGGGTATTCGGTTTCAATCGATGCTGACACGGCCCTGGTGGGCGCCTATTTAGAGGCAGGGGCCCAAGGCGCCGCCTACGTGTTTGTCCGATCGGGCGTCGCCTGGACCCAGCAGACTAAGCTGGCCCCTTCCGACGCCGCAGGCGGCGACATTTTCGGCACCGCCGTGTGGCTCACCGGAGACACCGCCGTCCTGGGAGCGACACTGAAAAACTCGAGCCGGGGAGTGACATACGCGTTTGTGCGATCGGGCTCTACCTGGACGCAGCAGTTGGAGCTTTCGGCCCCGGACGCCGAGAACGGCGATCGGTTTGGCTCGGCAGTTGGTTGGAGCGCAGGAACGCTGGTAGCTACCGCGGGAACCAAAGCGTCGGGACTGGGCGAAGCGTACGTGTTCCCGCTTCCGATCATCACGACCGGCAGCATCGTGGACACCATCAGTTCGCAGGCGGTGTTCGCGCCGGGGTCGCTCGCCACTCTCTTTGGGAATCATTTCAGCAGTGTCGACACCCCCAACGGCGATCCACCCTGGCAGACCACACTCAACGGAGTCTCGCTGACGGTGAACGGAACCCTGGCCGCGATGAGCTTCGCCGGCTATCAGCAGATCACTTTCCAGATTCCATATGAAACCGCGACCGGCCCGGCCAGCATCGTGGTCAACGCCAACGGCGCATCCAGTGCCGCCGTCCAGGTGACCGTCACCGACGTTTCGCCCGGCGTCGTCACGACGCCCGACGGCCGAGCCATGGTCCAAAACGACCCCAACGACCCGACTAATATCAACAGCCCGGACAACCCCGCTGACGATGAGAGCCTGGTCCTGATCTACTGCGCCGGATTGGGTCTGCTGGACAATCCCATTCCCGACGGTGCGGCGGCTCCGGGCGACGTGGTGTCCAATGCGTTGATCATGCCCACGGTCAGCATCGGTGGTTCCGACGCGCCGGTGACATCGGCCACCATGCTGCCGGGGATGGTCGGGATCGGCCAGATCATTGCGCAGGTGCCGGATCTGCCCGCGGGCGACTATCCGGTGGTGATCACGCAGGAGAACCTGTCGAGCAACGGTCCGGTGATGAGCGTCAGCGGCAACGTGACGGCATCCGCAAGACCCAGCAAGGCCGGCGTCCATCCCGCCGCGCCAACCCGCCGGCCAAAGCGCTAGGCGCGCTGCAGCGCCGCACCAACTTTTTTTTCGGACGCGTGTCGATTCTCCGGGTCCTCGTTCGTTCTTGGGATGCACGACAAGTCATCTCAAGGAGCATCGCAGTGAAAATGCAACCCCTGTTCCTAACGGGCTGGCCAGCTTCGCTTCAAGGCGCCGGCACCACGTCCCGGCCCGGTTCGAGGCCGCGAGCAACGGCGCAGCCCCTTGCGCGACGCCCTGTTACAGACTCTGAAATGGAGGGCGGTGCCTGGCGCGCTGGCGTGCCGCTACGCACATCCGAGCCTCATATGAGTGCTGAAGAGAAAAATAAAGTGCTGAACTGGCTCCACGAGTCGCACCAGGAATTCTTCGCCTCCCTCGACGGCGTCTCCGACGCGCAATGGAAATGGAAACCGGCGCCCGGGCGATGGTCGGTCGGCGAGACGGCCGAACACATCGTGCTGGCCGAAGCGCTGCTGTTTGCGAGGGTCCGAAAGGCGATCGCCTCTCCGGTCAACCCCGGCTGGGAAGAACAGACCAAAGGCAAGACGGAATTCATCGAGCGGAGGATGCCGTCTCGTCAAGGCCAGGCGCAAGCACCCGAGCCGGCCATACCCCGCGAGGGGCTCACACGTGCGCTGATCAAGGAACGTTTCGAAGGGCAGCGCGCCGCAATCGTCAAGTTCGCTAGTGAGACGCAAATCGCACTGAAAGAACACACCGCCGATCACCCCTTCCCGGCCTTCGGCGTTCTCAACGCCTATCAGTGGCTCATCCAGATCCCGCTTCACACCTTGAGGCACGGCCAGCAGATCGCCGAAGTGAAAGCCACTGCCGGCTATCCCAAATAGCGTGAGCCATTGAAAACCATAAACCAGGTTCAGCAAAATTCCCAATCCACTCAGGTACGATAGGAGAAAACCAACCATGCCACAATACATGTTGCTTCTTTACGGCGATCCGGCCAACTGGGCGACCCTCAGTGCGGATGAAATGCAGAAGGCGATTCAGAAGTACTTCGCCTGGACGCAAAAGCCATTTACCAAGGACAGCCACCGTCTGGCTGACGATCCCGGCCGCGTGATTCGCCCCCCAGCCGGCAAGCCGCGTGTGACCGATGGTCCGTATAGCGAAACCAAAGAGGTTCTGGGCGGCTACTACACCATCGAAGCGGCGAATTATGACGAGGCGGTGAAGCTGGCGCTCGAACATCCGCAGCTCGAATACGGCGGCACCATCGAGGTGCGCCACGTTTGGGGCACGTGAGCGCGGCGGCTGAACCGGGTGCTCTGCTGGAACACCTGTTCCGGCATCAGGCCGGCCGGATGGTCGCGCATTTCGCGCGGCTGCTCGGACCGGCCCATCTCGAGCTGGCTGAAGAGATCGTGCAGGAAGCCATGCTGCGCGCGCTCCAGACCTGGCCCTATCAGGGCGTGCCGGAGAACGCAGTGGCATGGCTTTTTCGCGTGGCGCATAATCGCGCCATCGATGCGCTGCGCCGCAACCGTTATGCAGGCGGCGAAGAGGCGCTTGAGGAGCTGGCGCGGACCGCCGCGAAAACACCCGACGATCCGCTGGTCGAAGAGCAGCTTCGCGACGACGAGCTGCGCATGATCTTCATGTGCTGCCACCCGGAGATCCCGCGCGAAGCGAGCGTCGCGCTGAGTCTGAAAACCGTGGGCGGCTTCAGCGTGCGTGAAATCGCTCGCGCGTTCCTGGCCGACGACGCCGCCGTTGCCCAGCGCCTGGTGCGCGCCAAGCGGCAGATCCGGGAGCAGCGGCTCACGCTCGAAATGCCCCATGGCGCGGAGCTGAACCAGCGGCTGGACTCGGTGCTCGAGGTCATCTACTTCGTCTTCAATGAAGGCTACACCGCGCACGAGGGCCAGGATTTGATCCGGCAGGATCTGTGCGCGGAAGCATTGCGGCTGGGTGGGCTGGTGGCACGCGCGTCACTTGCGACGCCGCGCGTGCATGCGCTGGTCGCGATGATGGCGCTGCAAGCGGCGCGACTGCCTGCCCGAGTCGACGAAGCCGGTGATCTGGTGCTGCTTGAATCCCAGGACCGCACGCGCTGGGACCGGCGCCTCATCGCGCTCGGCTTTCAGCATTTCAATCTGTCGATGATCGGCGAGGATGTTTCCGAATATCACGTCCAGGCCGCCATCGCAGCCACACACGCGCGCGCCGGCGACGCCGAGTCGATCGATTGGCCGGTGATCCTGCGGCTATATGACCAGCTCCTGGCGATCAATCCTTCTCCGGTAGTGGCGTTGAATCGTGCCGTGGCCGTCGCCAAGGTGCATGGCCCGGCCGCAGCGCTGGCGGAGGTCGAGACGCTCGAAAGAGAGCGCAAGCTGCGCGACTATTACCTGCTGCTGGCCGTGCGCGGGCATTTGCTCTTGGAACTCGGCCGGTCAACGGAAGCTGCTGAGCATTTCCGTTCGGCCCTGGAGCGGCCTTGCTCGGAGCCGGAGCGGCGCTTCCTGCGCCGGAAACTCGAGCAGTGCGGGCCCAGCGCCTAACGTCCGAACAAACTTTCGACGGCACCCACCACGATGAACAGCACCGCGAAGCCGGTGATTCCGTATTGAATAAACAGCCGCGTCATCCGCAGTATTTCGCGGTAGGTCTGCTCGGAGCCTTCAGGGAGCACTGGCTCCTGAGCGAACTCGGGTACGTCGCGCAGGTCGGTCTCGGGGTCCAAGCGATCTCATATTGAACGCTGGAACCGGGACTGTGAATAGCAAACTGAGAACTCTGGTAACGGTACCCGTAGGTCGCCGTACTGGACTTGCCCGCCGTTCAGGTCTGAAAGCTTGGTGGTGGATCTGTTTGAAATAGACCCACTACCGAAAGCTTCGTTCCTCAGCGCAGCATCGACGTGGGATCGCGATGCGTGTGACGCGGTACGTCCCGGGGATAAGCGCATCCCCCGGAGGTCGCGATCCAAGGTTTACGCACGGCGCCGCGAGTCGCGGAATAACACGGGGCAGCCCTGCGGCCGTTGTCAATCGGCGGTGATTCGCGAGGCGGTCATACTTCCGGACACGTCCGGCATGGAGGGGATTGGATTCCCTGACAGGTCCCGAAACTCGAAGATAAACGTTCCTGCGTAGCTGTCGCCGCTGACGTCGAGCGTTATCTGCTCGAGGAGAACACCCCGCCCGATCAGATTGATTCCAGCGTTGTCGAAGATCCAGAACGGGTGCCTAAGCTTGTAGGAATGGCCCCCAGTCCGGGCCCACACGCCCAAACACACGTTTCCGCTCGCAGGCGGGGGAATATCATTCATGATCTCGGTGCCATCGCTGTGATACTGGTCGAACCCTTCGTCGTACACTTGGCCTCCGGACATGAACGTCACGTCCCAGAGCCCCACAATGGAGCCATCGGACTGATCGAGTGGCTTGGGTTCCAGAATGTTCTGGGCCGGCATTGGCGCCGAGGCTTGGGCGCCCAGGAGCGCCGCATTCCAAGTTGGTTGGAATAACCGCTGCCGTTGCGCAGTGGTAGAGCCACACTGAGCGCTGGCGTGGCCAGTGAAACCAGCAAACAGCGCAACCAGCGCTAATGAGAGAGTCGTCGTCTTCATAAAGTTTCTTCTCCTTACGGCCGGTGTAAATGAAATTCAAGTACCGGCCGGGCTTCAATATGCTCGGCTTGCGAGAGCTAAATCAATGGAAATGAGCGGTCAACGGGAAATGGCCGCTAATGGCCGGGTGGCCGCCTCGAAAACGCCTGGCGGTGTCAATCGGATATAATCGCCGGAAAGACTTTGAACACGCGCGCCAACCTGGAACCAGTGAGTCCAGGCGACCGGCTGGATTCCTGGAAAGAGATCGCCGCCTATTTGGGCCGCGGCGAGCGGACCGTCCGCCGCTGGGAAGAACTGGAGGGCCTGCCGGTCCATCGGCTGGCTCATGAGAAGCGCGGCTCAGTATATGCATACCGTTCCGAACTGGATGCCTGGTGGGCTTCCCGGAAGGAACAAATAACAGCTACAACCGACAAAACCCCGGCCGATTTGCAAACGGTTGTCCCGATAGTCTCCGCGCAGACGGCATCCAGATGGATGTGGATCGGGACGATCATGGCGCTGCTGTTGATCATCGGCGCATTGTTGGTTGCCCGCTTCCGCCGCGAGCACACGCCGTCCGTCCGCTCAATAGCCGTCCTCCCGTTCGATAATCTCTCGCACAATCCCTCCGAAGAATGGTTCTCCGACGGCATCACCGAGACCCTCATCACCGAACTTTCCAAGGTCCCATCGCTGAATGTCATTTCCAGAACGTCAGCCATGCAGTACAAGAACGCCCGGAAATCCTTAAGGCAGATCGGCAGCGAACTGGGCGTGGATGCCGTTGTGGAGGGCTCGGCGCTCCGCGTGCGCGATCGCGTTCGAATTACGGCCCAGCTCATCGCGGTGGCTACGGACAGCCACCTCTGGGGCAGGGATTTCGACGGTGACTTCCAGGATGTGCTCTTACTCCAACGCAAAGTGACTCAGGCCATCGCTCGTGAAGTAGGGCTCACATTGTCAGCTCGCCAGCCGAACCGCCGCAGCGAGAACCCGGCGGCTATGGCAGCTTACTTGAAGGGACTGTATCAATACAACCGCGGCGACTTGAAGTCTGCCATCGGCCTGGCTCGGGAGGCCATTCAAGCCGACTCTGAATTGGCGCCGGCTTACGAACTTTTAGGCATGGCCCTGCATACTACCGCGGATTTTCACCACGCATCATATGCCGCCGTGGCTCCCGAAGCCCGGGCGGCGCTGCGGCGCGCCTTGGAATTGCAACCGGACCGCGGAAGCACACTCAGTTATCTCGGCTGGTCCTATCTCGTTGTCGAGCACGATTGGGTTCAGGCGGAGGAGAATCTGCGACGTGGCTTCGAAACGGACCCGGGCACAGGGAACAACTATGCATTCCTTTTGGCAGCTCAAGGAAAATACGATGATGCAATCCACGTCGTTGATCAGGCGCTGCAACGCGATCCCGCGAATGCGTTTGTGCTCACCGATACGGGGCGTATATACCATTTCGCGCGCCGTTACGACGAGGCCATTCGCTCCTTTCGCAAAGCGCTCGAGTTGAGCCCATCCGACAGTTATCCGCGCCTATACTTACCTCTGAGCCTGCTGCTGGCTGGTCGGAAAGATGAGGCTTTCGAAGCCTGGTTGCAGTGGCGGTTGCCTTTGCCTGTCCGATCGGGAGATGAGAAAGAGTTTCGCGACCTCTATCACGATGGGGGCTGGAACGCGATCTGGCTTGCGACGCTGGATCAGATGCCCAAGACGCCCTGGTTACATTGGCGCCAATGGGCTGCGATCTTCCTGCACCGCACGCAAGACGCTTTGGATGAAGCCGAGCAAATGGAGCATACCGCGGAGGCAGCTCAGCTTGAGGATCCCATTTTTGATTCTATTCGCAAGGAACCGCGCTTCCAAGCCATGCTGAAGCGGGTCGGCTATCCACAATCAATGCGGCAGTAAGCTTCACCCAGCGAGATCCCCGGTCCATTTGCGGCTGTAGCTGAAATAAATAACCAGCTCGATGATCAGCCAGATAAAAAAAGCGAATCCATGTTTCTAACGGCAGGCTCAGGTTGAGGACCAGGCAACAGACGATGGAAATGACTGGAGCAGCGGCACCCAGGGGACGCGGAAGCCGCGCGGGCGGTTGGATTGCTTCTTGCGCAACACGATAACGCCGGCCGAAACCAGGATGAACGCGAACAGCGTCCCGATAGCATTGGAAATCCGCGAACCAACTGGTATCGAAAACGCCGGCCGGGATTCCGACCGCGAAACCGGCCACCCCGGTGCTCATGTGCGGCGTCTTGAACCTGGGATGAACGCGCGAGAATAAGCCAAGCAACAGGCGATCGCGCGACATCGCGAATGATGTCGATGTGCGGCCGTTCCCCATGGCCTCGGCCGGCAAGGGGAAGATCGGCAGCGGTAATCAGTCTCGGTGGCGGCGGGACGGTACTTCAAAGCCGGTACGTCCAAAGCTCTTTTCCCAGCGCCCATCCGGGGCGGCGGCAACACCGTGAATGTGACCCGCTCCGACGTCACTGCCAACGGCAAGAAATTCCTGATGAACACTCTGGCGCCGGAAGCGTTTGCGGCAATCACCGTTGTGCTGAACTGGAAAGCGGGGCTGAAGAAGGAGCGAGCGAGGCTGGCATTCAAGCCGGATCAGCCCTGCCTGTGCTGGTTTAAGATCCTAGAGGTAGTCGGACATGCATGTCCTCGCTTCGGGTGGCGGGATCACGGGGTCTGACTCTGGGACTATGCCTCAATCGCGCGGGAGTCCAGTGCACCATCGTCGAGAGGGCCGGCTCAGCCCGCGGCGCCGGCTACATGATCGACTTCTTCGGCTCGGGTTACGATGCAGCCGAGCGCCTGGGCCTGCTTCTCGACTTGAAGAATTGAGCGTTGGCGCGCGGCGACGTGCCCGGGGCGTCCAAAACTTCGAACGCCGGCTCCGGCCTGCAGTTGAGGAAAAGCAGCTTTCCGGCCGCAACATGGCCAAGTGGCTCATTCCGGACAGCGGCTGCGGTTGGCGGTCCGGGACACTGTGATGCGGCTGGTCGGATGGGGAGCGGCGGACCGGATGCTCAAGCGACTCTTTGCAGTCGACAGCGTTCTTACTTAGCCAGATCCGCTACCCGCTTGCGGCTGTAGCTGAAGTAAATTACCAGCCCGATGATCAGCCAGACAAAAAAGCGGATCCAGGTTTCTAACGGCAGGCTCAGCATCAGGACCAGGCAGCACACGATCGAGATGACCGGCAGCAGCGGCACCCACGGGACACGGAAGCCGCGCGGGCGGTTGGGTTGCTTCTTGCGCAGCACGATAACGCCCGCCGAAACCAGGATGAAGGCGAAGAGCGTTCCGATGTTGGAGAGATCCGCGAACCAACTGATATCGAAAACGCCGGCCGGGATTCCGACCGCGAAACCCGCCACCCAGGTGCTGATGTGCGGCGTCTTGAACTTGGGATGAACGCGCGAGAATAGACCGGGCAGCAGGCGGTCGCGCGACATCGCGAACCAGACGCGCGCCTGGCCGTATTGAAACACCAGCAAGGACGACAGCATGCCGAGCAGCGCGCCGGCCGTCACGATCAACCGCAGCCGGTTCATGCCGATCGCCTTGAGTGCGTTCGCCACCGGCGCATCGTTGTTGAGCGTCGACCAGTTGGCGATGCCCGTCAGCACCAGCGACACCGAGCCGTACAGCAGCGCGCAGATCAGCAGCGTAGCGAAGATTCCAAGCGGCATGTCACGCTGCGGGCGCCGGCATTCTTCCGCCGCGGTCGAAACCGAATCGAAACCGATGTAGGTGAAGAAGACAATGGCGCCGCCGGTCAGCACGCCCGAGTACCCGTTGGGCAGGAAAGGATGCCAGTTGCCGGTGTTGACCGCGCGCATAGCGCCGAAGACGAACAGCAGAATCGCGGCGACTTTGATCACCACCATGGTGTTGTTGGTCCGGGCGCTCTCGCGCACGCCGCGCACCAGGACGTAGCTCAAGATCAGCAGCACGATCAGCGCCGGCAAATTGAACCAGGCGCCGGTGCGCTGCCCTTCCTCGAAGATCGGCTGCGACAATTCCTTGGGCAAGTGAAAACCGAACAGGTTGTCCAGAATGTCGTTGAAGTAAGCCGAGAACCCGACCGCCACGCTCATGTTGGAGAACGCATATTCGAGAATCAGGTCCCAGCCGATAATCCAAGCGAAAATCTCGCCCAGCGTGGCGTACGAATAGGTGTAGGCGCTGCCGGCGATGGGGATCATGGAGGCCAGCTCGGCGTAGCAGATGGCCGCGAAGCCGCAGGCGATCGCCACCAGCACAAAAGAGACGGAGATGGCCGGACCCGCGCCCGCCCGGCCGCCCAGTGTGGCCGCGTTGCCGCCGTTCAAGATCAGATCGAGCACCGGCGCTTTGAAGATCGACTTGCTGGCGAAATGTTCGCCGGCCGCCGCGGTGCCGGTGACGGTGAAGATCCCGGAGCCGATCACCGCGCCGATTCCCAGCGCAATGAGGCTCCAGACGCCCAGCGATTTGTTGAGGCGGTGGTCCTCTTCTTCGGACGACGCGATCAATGCGTCGATGCTTTTCGTGCGAAGAAGTTGGCTCATGCGCTTCGTTAGCGCTTAGCTTGGCCTTTGACCATCTTCTTGACTTTCTTCTTCATTGAGCCGCGCGCGACGCCTGCCGCCCGCCTGGGCTTGGGTGCGGCCTTCTTGCGCGCCGCCCGCTTCAGCTTCTTCCGTTCCGCTTTGTCAGTAATGTTCTTGGTATTCATTCCTCTTGGATTCCTGCGTATTTTTCGACCAGCTTCTTGAGTCCGTAACCAGGGAAGCTTACCGTGAGCTTAGCATCGTCGCCCTCTCCTTCGCGGCGCAGGATGGTGCCTAGGCCGTACTTGGGATGGCGGACGTTGGTCCCGGCGCGCAGTCCTTTCTTGCGTGGCGGCGGCTGAATGGCTCGCGCTGGAGCGTTTTGCGCGACCGGCGAGCCCGCCGCTCTTGGCGCCGGCCCGGCAGCAGGCGATGGTCCCGCCTTCCCGCGCTCGGCGAAGAACTGCTGGATGTTCTCCACCGAATTGTAGGTTTTGCCCGTGTACAGATTCCGCTTGGCAGTCTCGCGGACTTCGTGCTGCTCGGCGAACAGATCCACTTGCGGGGCGCGCTGCCTCGGGTTGAGATCTTCGATCAGCGCAGACGGAACTTCGTCGAGAAAGCGCGATGGTATCGACGCTTCCGTGCTGCCGCCGCCCCAGCGCCGGCGGTAACGCGCGGAAGTAAGAAACAGCCGCTGCTGCGCACGCGTCATGCCGACGTAGCACAGCCGCCGCTCCTCCTCCATGGCCGCTCTGGAATCGAGCGAGCGCGAATGCGGGAACAGCCCCTCCTCCAGGCCCGCCAGAAACACGATGGGAAACTCCAGTCCCTTGGCGTTGTGCAACGTAAGCAGCGAAATCGCGGCACGCTCATCCAGATTGTCGGTGTCGGAGACCAGCGCGGCGTGATCCAGAAACTCGGCCACGCTCTCGCCGCGCTCGCCGGCTTCCGATGCCGCGTTCACCAGCTCATTGAGGTTGTCCAGGCGCGATTCCGAATCCGGATCCTTGCCGCCTTCCAGCATCTTGATATAGCCGGTGCGCTCCAGAATCTCTTCCAGAACGGCGACGGCCGGCGAAGACGCCAGCATGGCGGCGAGCTCCTGGATCATGCGGCGGAAGGCTTCGAGCGAGGCCTGCGCGCGCGCCGGGAACAAATTTTCATCAAGCATCCGGCCGACGGCCGACCACACGCTCAGCTCGTGCTCCAGCGCATACTGCTCGATCTGTTCGATGCTTCCCTTCCCGACCCCGCGCGCCGGCGTGTTGATGATGCGCAGCAGGCTGACCGAATCGTGCGGGCTTTCGAGAATCTTCAAGTACGCCAGCGCGTCCTTGATTTCCGCGCGCTGGTAGAAGCTGAAGCCGCCCAGCACCACATACTGGCGGCCGTAGCGCCGCAGCGCCTCCTCGATCTGGCGCGACTGGAAGTTGGTGCGATACAGCACGGCCACGCGATCGGCGGGATTTTCCTTGAGCAGCCGTTCCGTGGTGTCGGCGATGAACAGCGCCTCCTGCTCGCCGTCGAAAGCGTTGAAGCGTCCGATGCGCGCGCCCGCTCCAGCTTCGGTCCACAGCCATTTCCCTTTGCGCTCGGTGTTGTGCGCCACCAGCGCGCTGGCGCCTTCCAGAATGTTTTTCGTGGACCGGTAGTTCTGCTCCAGCCGGATCACGGTGGCGTTCGGAAAATCGCGCTCGAAATCCAGGATGTTGCGGATGTCCGCCCCGCGCCAGCTATAAATCGACTGGTCTTCGTCGCCCACCACGGCCACGTTCCGGCGAGCCTCGGTCAGCAGCCGCATCAGCTCGTACTGGCTGCGATTGGTGTCCTGGTATTCGTCGATCATGACGAATTCGAAGCGCCGATTGTACTGGCGGCGCAGGTCCGCATCGTGCGCGAGCAGGCGCACCGATTCCAGCAGCAGATCGTCGAAATCAAGCGCGTTGGCCTGGCGCAGCCGCTTCTCGTACTGTTCGTAGATGGAGGCAAGCTGCGAGGTCTTCGGGTCCGTCGACGCCGCGTAGATCTCTTCCGGCGTCGCCTTGCCGCTCTTTTTGTGGCTGACCCAGGAACACGCCGCCCGGTATTGCATGAATTTTTCGTCCAGGCCGATGGACTTGAAGATGGACTTGATCAGCGCGAGCTGGTCATCTTCGTCGTAGATGGTGAATTTGCGCGTGAAACCGGGCCGCAAGTCCGCCAGCCGTTCGCCATCGCGCCGCAGCAGGCGGACGCAAAAGGAATGGAACGTGGAGACCAGCGGCGCCTCGCGCGAGCCGATCCCGCCCAACAGGTCGTGCACCCGCTGCCGCATTTCATCCGCGGCTTTGTTGGTGAACGTGACCGCGACGATGCAGGGGCCTGGGACGCGGTGCGCCTCCATCAGGTGCGCAATCCGGTGGGTGATCACCCGGGTTTTGCCGCTGCCGGCCCCGGCCAAGAGCAACAGCGGCCCTTCGACGTGGGCGACGGCGGCCTGTTGTTGCGGATTCAGACCCTGGAGAAAGTCCATGGAGAGGGGGTTGCAACCTGATTTTATCACGTGGATACGGACTGTTCGCTCTAAATCGCAAGCGGTGCGCCAAACGTGGATCGCGAGAGAGAAAAGCAAAGATAAAGAACTCAACCAGTCCCAATGCCCAGGCGAGAGACCTCAGCGGCTGACCAGTTCCCGATCGCCATCGAGCTCGTCGCTCGCCGGATCTATCGCATTCGCGGCCAGAAAGTTATGCTCGATTCCGACTTGGCCGAGCTGTATCAGGTCGAGACCTTCAACCTCAACAAGGCAGTGAAACGTAACCTTGATCGCTTTCCCGAAGACTTTATGTTTCAGCTCACGAAGGAGGAGGCCGAATCTCTGACATTCCAAATTGGAATCTCTAAGCCCAGTGGCCGCGGCGGACGCCGCTAGCTGCCCTACGCCTTCACCGAGCACGGCGTGGCCATGCTCTCTTCAGTACTCAACAGTGACCAGGCTGTCCAGATTAGTATCCTCATCAGCCGGGCCTTTGTACAGATTCGCGAACTTCTCGCCACCAACAAAGATCTCGCGGCCCGCGTGGAGAAATTGGAGGCTGGCCAGAAAGAGCACGCTTCCGTCATCGGTATCCTGGCTGAAGAAATCGACCAGCTGAGGGTCCTGCCCGAACCGCCCAAACGACGCATTTCGTACCGGACGGAACAGTGATCGGCATCTCAAGCGTGCTCCTACTTAACAGGTTGATATCAAAAGGCCTTGGTTTGACCGGCGGTCTCCCCTCCCATCCGATCTGTTTCCCTGGTTGAAGGGGAGCAAAAGCGCCTCAAGTCTTTGCTTTCTTCCTCAAGCCCTTGTAACCTAACAGTTTGGCGGTACGCCTGTACTGTAACGGCAGGCGGCTGGCCGGATGAGCCGCATGCTGGTTGATTTTGAGCAGATTCAGAGGGCGCAAGCTGGCGATGACGCGGCTTTCAACCAGGTAGTGGTCGCGTATCGGAAAAGGATCTTAGGTACCATCGCCAGGCTGATCGGACGGCCGGAGGATGTCGAGGATGTCGCGCAGGAGGTTTTCTTGCGGCTTTATTATTCGCTCGATCAACTGCGGACCCCGGAGGTTTTCGAGCCGTGGTTGTACCGGCTGACGGTAAATGCTTCGTACGATCATCTGCGCAAACAAAGACGCAGGCACGAAGCCAGGATGTCGGATTTGAGCGAGCAGCAGGTGATGATGGCGGACGCGGCCGCCGGTGGCAAGGTTTCGACTGAGGAAAACCGGCAAAAGCAGGTGCGGGACCTGGTGGATTCCCTGCTGGGGGCCGTTTCGGAGCAGGATAGAATCCTGCTGACGCTGAAGGAAGTGGAAGGGCTTTCGCTAAAAGAGCTTGAAAAGATTTACGCAGTGAACGAAAATGCTCTAAAGGTGAGACTATTCCGGGCGCGCCAGCGGGTGCTCAACGCCTACGAGGCGGCCAAGACAGGCCGGGCAAGGCCGGCCGAGCGAAAGGGTTAGGGGATCGGGATCGCGTAGAGGGATTGGGGATAGCGTAGAGTTAGAATGATGCTGATGTCGAGGAGGCACCGAGACGAGCATGGATCAACAGAATGACGAATTGACAACGCTGTTCGCCCGGTACAAGGCGGCTCTGCCCGATCCGGAGGCCAGCGCAAACTTCATGCCGGATTTGTGGCGGAAGATCGAGGCCCGCCAGGGCGTGCTCTTTCGCGTCAGGAGACTCACCCAGCTTTTCGTGGCGACTGCGGCAGCCATTTGCCTGCTGTTTGCCACGGTGCTGGCAGTCTCCAAGCCCGACCTTTCTGAGTTGCGCGGCAGCTACGTGGACGCCCTGGCCGAGGCTCATCCGACCGAAAACCTGGCCGCCATGGGGATCATTCCTCGCGATGGCCCCGAGGCCAACCGGAAATGAAGCGCTGGAACCTGCCGATCGCGCTGTATTTGTTCGTCGTGTTTGTTAGCGGGGCCGTGGTCGGAGCTCTCGGTTATCGCACTTACAATCCCCCTTCGGCAGCCGCCACACCGCGAAATCCCGAGGAGTTTCGCAAGCGATATCTCGACGAGATCAAGGGCCGCGTCGGTTTGAACGACGAGCAGCTCGCGAGAGTGAATACCCTGCTGGACGAGACCAGGACCCGGTTTCACGACGCGCGCGATAAACACAATGACATCGTCAAGGAAATCGGCGAGGACTACCGCGCCAAGGTCCGCCTCATGCTCACCCCGGAGCAACTGCCCAAGTACGAGGCGTTCTGGCGCGAGCGCGATCAGCGCCAGAAGCAGCAGAACAAGCGCTGAGGCGCTCATCCCCTGAATGACAATCTCCCATTTTCATGCTCCCCGCGGGGCGCGTTCCTGAACCGGTGTAATTCGCGCCGGCATTTAACAAATGGTTATCAAGAAAATACTCTTTGATGATTGATGGTGGCCAGAATCTGCCGTATCATGGCTGGATAAGCCGTGTATCAGCTTTTCGACTGAAGGGAGCGGATCACAATGACACTCGAACTTCCTAGCGGGCGCAGTTTTGGGTTGATCGCATGCGCGGCCGGCGTCCTCGTTTTTTCGGGCCTCCTGAACGCCGCCGAACCGGCCGGCAAGACATCCGGCCAGCCGGTGAAACAAGTGACGTTCGCTAAAGACGTCGCCCCTATCTTTCAGGCCAAGTGCGAAGAGTGCCATCACACGGGAACCGCCGCGCCGATGTCGCTCGCGACCTATGAAGAGGTGCGGCCTTGGGCGCGATCCATCAAAGAACGCGTGGTCAAACGCTACATGCCGCCCTGGCACATCGACAAGAGCGTCGGCATCCAAGAATTCCAAAACGACCGCTCCCTGACCGACGAGCAGATTGAGACCATCGCCCGCTGGGTCGATTCCGGCTCGCCGATGGGTAATCCGAAGGACCTTCCGCCTGCTAGGCAGTGGCCGAGCGGAAACGAGTGGCAACTCGCGAAACAATTCGGGCAGCCCGAGTTAGTCATCAAGTCGGAGCCCTACACCATGCCGGCTCACGGACAAGATGTGTGGTGGAAGCCGCTGAACGTAGTACCTGTTGACGAGGAGCGTTGGGTGCGCGCAGTCGAGATCCGGCCCGGAACTCTGGCCGGCCGTAAGATCACGCATCACGCAGTCGCCTCACTGCAACTCGACGAGGCCGATACTCCGCCCGCTGCCGATGATGATAACGGCATGCCGAACCCCGGCGGCATTCTGATGGAATGGGCCATTGGAAAGAACTACGACACGTATCGCGAGAATGCGGGCAAGTTGCTCAAGCCAGGTTCGCAGATCCGTTGGGACATCCACCTGCACGCCGTTGGGGAACAGATCACGGACAACGTGGAACTCGCCTTGTACCTCTATCCCAAGGGCGAAACGCCGAAATACAAGACCGTCTTGACGAACTTCGGAGCCTCGCCACGAGGCTCGCGCGGGCTCGACATTGCCCCCAACTCCGTTTCGGTCACGCAAGCCTACCATGTTCTCAAGCAAGCGGCGCGGCTCGAAAACTTCCAACCGCACATGCACCTTCGCGGCAAGGCCATGTCGATGGAAGCTATTCTCCCCGATGGCACCACCGAGCTGCTGAGCTACTGCAACAATTTCAACTTCAACTGGATGATCAACTACATCTACACCGACGAGGCAGCGCCGGTATTGCCGAAAGGCACGGTCATCCACATCACCGCCTGGCACGATAACACCAGCGCCAACCCTAATAATCCGGATCCAAATCAGTGGGTCGGACAGGGTGATCGCACGGTGGACGAGATGGCGCACGCGTGGGTGAATGTCACCTACCTCAGCGATGAAGACTACAAAGAGTGGGCCGCCAAGCACAAAGCCAAGCGGACCAGACCCACCGCCGCGCTGACGCCCGGAATCAGTCCAGTCGCTCCAAACTAGATGTCACGAGGGTGGAGAGCAGGCTCCGGCCTGCTGGTTGTCCTGACGCTGGGAGGCTTGGCTCTCGTATTGGTCGCGCAGGCGCCGCAGTTGCCCACGGCGCCTACTGAAAACGCCGGCCAGGACATGACCGGCGCTTTTGAGGGCTGGTTCAAGAATCCGGACGGCACCTTCAGCCTGCTGCTCGGCTACTTCAACCGGAATATGAAGCAAGAGCTGGATATTCCGATTGGCAACAACAACCACATTGATCCGGGCGGGCCGGACCAGGGCCAGCCGACGCATTTCCTCCCGCGCCGCCAGTGGGGCGTCTTCACCATCACGGTGCCCAAGGACTTCGGCGACAAGAAACTAACCTGGACGCTAATTACCAACGGCCGCACCGACGTCATCCCGGTAAGCCTGAATCCTCTTTGGGAAATTTCTCCTTTCAAAGAGGTAAGCATGGGCAACACTCCGCCGTTCCTGGCCTTCGCGCCGGGCGGTCCATTCGTCCAGGGACCGCGGCCCATCAGCACCACGCTCACCACCACCATGCCGGACCCAGTGACGCTGACGGTGTGGGCGGCCGACGATGCCAAGGTGCTGGAAGGCGCGAAGAAGACCCCGCCCGGTCCTCCGCTCTCGGTAACGTGGTGCAAATTTCGCGGGCCCGGCACGGTGACCTTCGCCAAAGAGAAACCGCCGCTCGAGAAGGTCGAATTCAAGGCGCCTGAGGGCACCAAAGTCAGCGGGAAAGCCACCACCACGGCAACCTTCAGCGAGCCGGGCGAGTATGTGCTGCGGGTGGTCGCCAACGATTGGTCCGGAGACGGCGGCCGGGGCTTTCAGTGCTGCTGGACCAACGCCATAGTGAAGGTGTCGGTCAAGCCGGCTGTGTCCGGCAGCCGTTAGTGAACTAAAGTTCGCCACAGGAGCAATTGCATGTTGAAACGAGTTTTTGTTCTGTTTACGCTTTCGGCCGCCGCGAGCGCGCTGTGGGCCACCGACGAGAATTCCACGCCTGCTGTTTACAAGAGCGCGGCCGAGCTGATGGCCACGCTGGCCAAAAGCGCCGAGAAAAACTCGGATCAAGCCACGGCGCCGATTTCCAATGAGGATCACTATCGCGTCAACATCGTCCGCCGCGGCAAACCCGGCCCGGCCATGGCCCACGCCACCGGACCCGCCAAGGGGACCGAAGTGCACTACATCCTGGACGGCGCGGCGACGGTCGTCACCGGAGGCACGCTGGTGCGTCCGGCCGGCGTCGCAGCCAAGGGCGCCGCGAATTCCACTATCACGGGTGGCGAAACTCGGCACGTCACCAAAGGTGACGTGATCGTGATTCCAGCCGGCACGCCGCACTGGTACAAAGAAGTCGAAGGATCGGTCACCTACCTCGAAGTGCGCTTCGACGTCGAGCTGAAGAAGTAGCTCGGCGCGATACCGCCGGCGCCGCACTGCATTCGCAGTCTGCCTGGGCCCCACGCGGGCTTTAACAAACGATTATTGAACAAATACAATTTGATGATTGACCTCGGCAGCGATCTGCCTTACCCTTGCCCAAAGGGGTTTCCCAAGAGTAACGAGCTTGCCGAGTCACGGCCGTTAAGGAGAGAGACATGTTCACGAGCAACCGGATTATGAGTTTCGCAACTACGCTGTTGCTGGTAGCAATGTGCGGAGTGCCGGCTCTGGCGCAAAGCGGCGGTACCGGAGCCCTCACCGTGTCGATCACGGATCAGAGCGGCGCGGTGATTGTCGGGGCGACCGTGAGGGTGTCCAACGCGGCTACCAACCTCACGCGAACAGAGACGACCGGAGGAAACGGCAGTTACACCTTCACGTTGCTGCCGCCGGGCGACTATACCGTCGCCATCTCCGCGCCGGGCTTCAGCACCATCGATGTGCCCGGGGTCACCGTGAACGTAACCGAGACGCACGTGCTGAACCAACGCCTGGCGGTCAGCGCTCAACAGCAGCAGGTCACCGTGGAAGCGGCCGTTCAGACCATTCAGACCGAAAATTCGACGCTGGGCGGCGTGGTAGAAGGCCGCTCCATTGCCGATCTTCCTCTGGTGACACGCAACTTCACGCAGATCATGGGACTATCCACCGGTGTCAATGGGGGCGCCACAAACGCCGCCGCTTTAGGACGCGGTTTTGGATCCATCTATACCAACGGTCAGAACGATATCAGCAACACGTACCAGATGGATGGAGTGACCGTCAACAACTACGGAGGTGGAAGCGCCGACGGCAGCGCCTTCTTCGGACAGATCCCTACCCCGAGCCCGGATGCCCTGCAGGAGTTCAAGGTCCAGACCGCGCTCTACGACGCCAGCTTTGGCCGCAATGCGGGGGCCCAGGTGAACATCGTCACCCGTTCCGGCAGCAACGACCTGCACGGAAGTTTGTTCGAGTTCTTCCGCAACGAGGACCTCAATGCCAACGACTGGTTCCGGAACCGCGGCGGCCTGGCGCGCGGCGTACTCCGGCAGAACCAGTTTGGAGGCACGGTGGGTTGGCGCATGATCCGGGACAAGCTCTTTTTCTTCGGGTCCTATCAGGGAACCCGCCAGGTGAATGGAGTGTCGACCGATGGCTCGTCGACCGTCAGTCTGCCGGCTCAACTCACCGACAACCGGACCGCGGCCGGACTCGGAGCCGCGTTCTGTCCACAGAACAACTCCGTCATCAACACCACTACCTTCGCCGGCGGAGCGCAGGTGGCCTGCGATGGCTCCAACATCAACCCAGTGGCCCTCAAAATCCTGAATTTCAAGCTGGCCAGCGGCGCCTATGCCGTCCCGAGCCCCCAGCAAATCCTCAATGCGGGTACCAAGCAGGCCGTCGGTTTCTCCGCCTTTAGCATCCCAGCTACGTTCCGCGAGAATCAAGAGCTGGCCAACATCGACTATCTGATCAACCCCAAGCACACGCTGTCGATGAAGGCTCAATACGCCCTTGCGCCCACGATATTCTCCTTCCGCGGCCCCCAGCCGCCCGGAGCCGGAGCCGAGTCACTGTCGGGCACCCAACTGGAGACCGCGAAGTTAACTTCATTGCTCACCAACCGGCTTGTGAATGAGGCTCGCTTCTCGCTGTTCTATCTCCGCGCTTCTCTGAATACTCTGGACGAAATCCATCCCTCGGACATCGGCCTCGCGCCGATTTCGCCCACGTTCAATGTCATGCCCGTCATTACTACTACCGGACTCTTCGCCTTCGGCGGAGGGGGGACGGACGGGTCGCGTGCGCCCCAACAAACCTATGAATACTCGGACCAGATCTCGTGGACGCACGGACGCCATACGATTCGCGCCGGCGCCGACGTCCAGCGAGTCGTGTACGACATCGACGTCACTGGGATCGGCCGGGGAGGGCTGACCTTCAACACTTTCTCCGACTTTCTGCTGGGGATGAGCGCCGCCCAGAATGGCAGCCCGAACGGCTTGAGCAACATCCAGTCTTCTACCGGAACGTCGCTCCCTGACGGGGGCAGCTTCAACAAGATTCGCGCCAACCAGATGAGCGCGTTCGTCAACGACGACTTCAAGCTCAGCCAGAAGCTCACGCTCAATCTGGGCCTGCGGTGGGAATACGACGGAACCGGTTACGACGTCAAGGCGGACAACGGGGGCGGCAGCGCGAACTGGGCCCTGGATAAGACGGTGCCGGTTCCACCAACCTCCGGGACCTATGTCGGGTTCACCGTCGCGAATAATTTCTCCGGCACGGTTCCAGACGGCGTGTTTCGTCGTCCATTGAACCTCCTTACCTTAGACCATGCCCCTGTCACCAATTTCGCTCCCCGGATCGGTTTCGCGTGGCAGCCGATCGGCACAAGCGGAAAGTTTGTCGTGCGAGGTGGATTCGGCTACTTCTATCAGGTGGCGCAGGGTAACATCTATCTGCTCGAGCTCAACAACAATCCTCCAATCGCCGCAAGATTCAACCGCACTGGCGCGGTAAATGGCGCCGCGACTTTGGCCAACCCGTACAACCCGGCCGTAGTTCGAGGATTCTTCCCCAGCTTCCTGCGCACTCCGACTACGGCCCTCGCGCAGCAAGGCCTGGATCCGCACCTTTTGACTCCGGTGACGCTCGACTATAGCCTCAACCTGCAATACGCGTTCACACCCTCGGTCGTTTTGGAAGTTGGATACGTCGGGACGCGCGGCGAGCACATTATCTCGGGAACGCTCTTGAACACTCCGCAGATCGCGACCGCTTCCAACCCGGTCAACTGCTCCTTCCCATCCGGTTGCATCACCACCAATACCGCAGCGAACGCGGCTAAGCGCGTACCGGTGCTGGGAATTGGTCCGAACGCCTTCTCCTACGGTTCCAATGTCGGAGATTCCGAATACAACTCTTTGCAGGTCACGCTGCGAAAGCGGTTCTCGCACGGGCTGCAGGCTCAGGCTGCCTACACCTTCGGCCGGACCATGACCGACATTTCCGGCATCAATTTCGTCGGTGGATATTCCGGAAGCGTCCTCAGCAACGATCTGTTGAACCGCGCCCAGATGCACGGCCCGGCTGACTTCGACCGCAAACAGCGGCTGGTGGTCAGTTACACCTATTTGCTTCCCGCTTACCGCAAGGGTCAAGGTTGGGCCGGTAGAGCGCTGTCCGATTGGGGCGTCTCCGGCACCACTGTCGTGCAGAGCGGCCAGGGGCTGACGCTCACCGATCCGTTCGGCGGTGGCATTTACGGACAGGCGGGTGTTACATCTCGTGCCCAAATGTGTCCGGGACTCACCTACGCCGATCTGCTGACCTCGGGTTCTATTCAATCGCGCTTGAACGGC
The DNA here is from genome assembly GCA_035632015.1 of Bryobacteraceae bacterium. Classification (GTDB taxonomy): domain Bacteria; phylum Acidobacteriota; class Terriglobia; order Bryobacterales; family Bryobacteraceae; genus Palsa-89. The sequence continues at coordinate 38,632 of DASQHQ010000104.1, read as the reverse complement.
TTCTTCAATCCCAGCGCCGTCGCCAATACCGTGGTCACGCGCGCCAACCCCGCGGCCCAGGCCGCCTGTCCATTCCCGCTGGTCGGAGTCGTCGGCGGCCTGGACGGCGCCACCGGGTTCGGCAATACCGGTCGCGACATCTTGGTCGGCCCTGGACAGTTCAACTGGGACATATCCGTCGCGAAGAACTTCAAGATCCTTGAAAAGTCCAACTTGCAGCTCCGATCCGATTTCTTCAACGCGTTCAACCATCCGCAGTTCAGCAACCCGGCGACCGCCGTGAACTCGACCGCTTTCGGCCAGATCACCAGCACGACGGTGGCGCCGCGCATCATTCAGTTCGCCTTGCGATACATGTTTTGAAGTCCCGGGCGCGGCCGAAGTACTCTGGTAGTGCAAACTGCGACCGGGTCACATTTGTGTCACAGTACCAGCTTGAAGAGTGTCGCGGAAGTCACTGTGTAACCAACGGCTTGCCGGGCGCGCCTTTAAGTAGATAAACTGGTTGTAGATGTGCCGGCTGACACATCTAACCAAGGGAGGCGCCAAATGATGGAAGCCAAATTCCGCGATGGAATGTGGCGGGGTATGGGAGTGAGTGTGCTGGCCGGTTCTGTTGTGATGCTGGCCGGCCTTTTGAGCGGCGCCGAGCCAGGCGGCAAGACCACCGGCGAGGCCTCCAGGAGCGTGACCTTCACCAAGGACGTCGCACCGATCTTTCAGGCCAAATGCGAAGAGTGCCATCGCAAGGATTCCATGGCGCCGATGTCGCTTGTGACCTATCAGGAAGCGCGCCCCTGGGCGCGATCCATTAAGGAGCGCGTGATCACCCGTCAGATGCCGCCGTGGCATCTCGACAAGACCGTCGGCATCCAGGAATTTCAGAACGACCGGTCGCTGAACGACGACCAGATTGCCACGATCGTGAAATGGGTGGATTCCGGCGCGCCCCAAGGCGATCCGAAGGACATGCCGCCTCCCAAACAGTGGCCCAAGGATGACGGCTGGCAGTTGGAACAGCAGTTCGGACGCCCGCCGGACCTGGTGATCAAATCCGAGCCGTACGCAATGCCCGCGGTCAGTCAGGATCAATGGTGGAAGCCTCTGAGCGATCTGCCGCAAATCACCGAGCCGCGCTGGGTGCGCGCCGTTGAGATGCATCCCGGCACCGTCGCCGGCCGTAAGATCACACACCACGCCATTGCGCACCTGCTTCAGAACGAAAAGAACAATCCTCTGGCCGGCGATGATCCCGATGTCGCGGCTGCCGCCGGCGGGGGAATCCTCATGGAATGGGCCATCGGTAAGCAATACGATGTCTACCGCCCCAATACCGGCAAGCTGATTCTGCCCGGCGCCAAGATCAACTGGGACATTCACTATCACGCTGTCGGTGAGGCTATCAAGGATGACGTCGAACTGGGCGTGTGGCTCTATCCGAAGGACCAAGTTCCGAAGTACCGGACTTACCTCACCATGTTCAACGCGGCGCGTTCGGGAGCCGGAGAAGCTCTGGATATTCCGCCCAACAGCATCGCGGAGACGCAGGGCTTCCACGTGCTGAAGCAAGCCGCGCGGCTCGAGAATTTCCAGCCGCACATGCATCTGCGCGGCAAGGCGATGCTATTGGAAGCGATTCTTCCGGACGGCACCACCCAGACCATCAGCTACGTCAACAATTTCAACTTCAACTGGATGAACAATTACATTTACACCGACGATTCGGCGCCGGTGCTTCCCAAGGGCACCATCATTCACGTGACGGCGTGGCATGACAACACTACCGCGAAAGCCTCTAATCCGGATCCGAACCAGTGGGTCGGATGGGGCGACCGTACCGTGGACGAGATGGCCCACGCTTGGGTGAACGTGACTTATATCAGCGATGAGGATTACAAAGCTTGGGCCGAGAAGCACAAGCCAAAGCGGGGTGCGGGGCAGCGCGGACCGGATCGCGCCGCAGTCGCGCCCGCTTCGAACAACTAGCGCACACGGGGGAGCAGCACGCGCTCAACGGATTCAGCCGGCATCGGAGCGTTTGAGGCAAGGGTCCCGAGTTGACGGAGTTGCTCCTCCTGGCGTAAACTTCTTCCGGATAGGGCTTGGTCATTCATTTTAGGAGATGTGTTAGAAATGCAAGGACAGCGTTGGTCCGTCGCGGCTCCCAGTGTCATGATTGCGCTCGCGAGTGCGGCTTTGATCTGGGCGGCACAGTTGCCCATGGAGCCGACGCACGAATCCGGGCAGAACATCACGCCGGCCTATGAAGGCTGGTATCCGAACGACGACGGGACCTTCAACCTTCTGATCGGTTATTACAACCGGAACACCAAGCAGGTCATCGATATTCCGGTTGGCCCAAACAACCACATGGATCCGGGCGGGCCCGACATGGGGCAGCCCACGCACTTCCTTCCCGGCCGGCAGTGGGGTGTTTTTCTGGTCAAGGTGCCCAAGGATTTCGGCACCAAGAAAATCACCTGGACCATCAACGCTAACGGCAAACCGGCGACAGTCCCCTTCCACATGGATCCGGTTTACGTCGTCGCGCCCTTCAAGGACGCTCAGGATAACACGCCACCCTTCATCGCTTTCTCCGACGCCGGTCCGTTCACGCAAGGCCCTCCGACCAAGATTCACCAGACGCTCACTGCCAACGCAGGCGAGCCTCTGGCTTTGAGCGTGTGGGTGGCCGACGACGCCAAGGTGCCTCCCGCTGCCCAGTTTGGCGGCGCCGGACGCTTCGGCGGCCGCAATGCGTTGCCGGTCAGCGTCACCTGGCTCAAGTTTCGCGGGCCGGGCGAAGTGAAGTTTGACAAAAACAAGCCTCAGGTCGAGAAGGTCGAATTCAAGGCTCCTCCGCCCGCTGTCTTCACCGGCAAGGCGAGCACCACCGCTATTTTCGCCGATCCGGGCGACTACCTGTTGGAAGTGGTCGCCAACGACATCTCGGGAGACGGCGGCCGCGGCTTCCAGTGCTGCTGGACCACGGCCCAGGTGAAGGTCACGGTGAAGGCCGCCGCGGGCAGCAAATAACGGCCAAGCCGGTTTCGTTCAGACCCGGCGCACCACCATCAACAGCGTGGGGTCGCGCAAATCAGGATTCGCTCTCCCAAAGCCATCAAGATTTTCTACTGCTACACTAACGCAAGATTGGAGCGATTCCGCCGTTGCGTCTACCGACACACCGCGGCCCCTGCTGTGCTTCAGTGTTGCGATATCATGTTGCCTGGACGCAAACCCTACCAGTGCAGAAACCCAGGCGCGGCTTGGGGGCCATGGTCAAGCTTTCACGGAGCGAGAAGCGACTTGGCCGCCCGAATGAGCGACGTCAAATGCTCATCACTGGCAAGGAAGTGCAGCCTTCAGCCCTCGTCGGTCGTTGAACTAGAGAGAGGAGTCGCATCATGCAGGGAATTGCCACAGCTTCCGGTCCGGATTACGTGAGGCCGAAAAGAATCAGCTTGAAGAAACACCCCACCCTCGATGAAAAGTGGATTCAGGACCTCATTGCAAAGGACCCCTCAATACTAGGCCTCGGTGATCTCATGCTGGTGAGGAAGGAACTTCAGCAGCCATCCGGCGGCAGGCTGGATCTGCTCTTCGCAACGGGTGATGGCGAAGAACCTGGACACCAGTACGAGGTCGAAGTCCAGTTAGGCGCGACGGACCCATCTCACATTATCCGCACTATCGAGTACTGGGATGTTGAACGAACACGTTATCCTAAACTCAAACACATAGCCGTCTTGGTCGCGGAGGACATCACGAGCCGATTCCTTAACGTGATATCGCTCCTCAACAAGAGCGTTCCGATCATTGCGATCCAGATGCAGGCCCTCGAAGTCGAAAACCACCTGACAGTGGTCTTCACAACGGTTGTGGATCTCTCCGCGCGCCCAGATGAAGACCGAGATGAGAGTCCCGCGACGGCCGACCGCGCGTACTGGGAAGCGAGGGCCAAAACTGCGCTGCCAATCGTGGATAAAGTCTTCGCGTTCGGTCAAAAGCTCGACTCAGGGTTCGCGCTGAAGTACAACCTCAATTTCATCCAGATCAACAAGCGAGGAAGAATCGTCGCCTGGTTCACGCCCACGAAGAAATATACGCGGATCGGGATTAAGATGGCCAGGACGGCGGAGTCCGAGGATCTCAAGGCCCAACTTGAGAACGCTGGGCTTGAGGTGCAGTACGAAGAAGCAGGGAAGGGCGGTCCTAGTTACCGGGTTTTTGTGGAGAACGAGAAATTCGGAGAGTATGCATCTTCCGTCGAGAAACTCCTATCGCTCGGCCTCGGGGGATCGAATGACGAACCGTAAGAGCACTCCGCGCCCGCAATACCCGCACACCGGATTCGCGCCAACGGTGCTCAAAGCCTTTATGCTATTGGTGGTGCTTTCCTTATGGGAACCATGCGGATTTCCGCAGAACATCGCCGTTTTCAAGGGAAATAACCCAATGGACGGCGCGACGTGGGTTAGGATGGAAATCAGCGCTGCGGAGCCATACCTAGCTTCGGCAGGGCAGACCTTTACACCAAGAATCGGTGTGGAGTGTCATCAGAGAGGCAAAAACCGATCATTCAGTATTCTGCTTGATTCCGGTCTGCTCGAAGCGGTCGGCGCTGACGCCGCTTTCGTCAAGCTGCCATACGGCGAACGATTGCTTCGAACAAAGATAGGCAATGACAAGCCCCGCTGGCGCGCGTGGAAGGAGTTGACGAACGGCGAGACTTACGAGTACACCGGTGAGGGCGAAACCGGATTCGGCGGCGTCTACAAGCCTTCTCGGTTTCTCAGGGATATGTTCTCAGCCGAGCGGGTGCTGGTGGAGTTTCAGCCCTACCGATGGAACGGTGGTTTCACTGCCGAATTCAAGATGCGGGGACTTCGCGAAGAGTTCGAAAAACATCAGGAATGTGAATTGCATTAACGTTCGGAGCGCCAAGGGGCGTGAAAACTCCGTCTCTTAAATGTAACGAGTCGTTTTTTCTGGTTGTAGTTCGACGATAAGAATGTGGAAGAATAACCGATTGCAGAGAGAATAGAACCTATCGCATCAAGTCCCGAATGTCATTCAACAGCTTTCTGACGTTTTCCACAAGAACAAGCCCCAAGTCGAGAGGGTCGAATTCAAGGCTCCTCCGCCCGCTGTCTTCACCGGCAAGGCGAGCACCACCGCTACCTTCACCGACCCGGGCGACTACCTGTTGGAAGTGGTCGCCAACGACATCTCGGGAGACGGCGGCCGCGGCTTCCAGTGCTGCTGGACCACGGCCCAGGTGAAGGTCACGGTGAAGGCCGCCGCGGGCAGCAAATAACGGATCGCCGCTGTACTGCGCGCAACGCGGCCGGCTCAACGACAGCGCTAAACTGGACTTACGACGTCATGACGTTCCGCGGCGCGTGTCGAATCGCACTCTTTTCGCTGGGCTTGGCTGCGGGCGCCGCTCCGGTGGACAACACACTGGCCTTGGGCCGCAAGGCGCTGCTCAACGACGGCGTGGCAACCGCTTGGAAACTAGCCCAGCAGGCCCTCCTGCAAGCGCCCGATTCGGTGGCTGCGCATGAGTTCAACGGCGAGGTGCTGTTCCGCCGTGGCGAGTTTGCCCACGCGGAGACGGAGTTCCGGGCGGCGCTGAGACGGGATGAAAAGTTCGCCTTGGCTTGGTGGGGCCTGGCGCGAATCGCCGAGTGCTCTTCCCTTCACAAAACGGCGGACGGGTATTTCCGGCGCGCGCACGAGCTGGATCCGAAAGACCCGCGAGTCTTCGGGGATTGGGCGGCGCGCTTGAAGGGCCAGCTCCGCATCGACGCGCTGGAGCAATACGCATCCATGGTAGACCCCAGCCGTACCCTGGACGAACTGGCGGAACTGCGCCAGCAGATCCAGCTCGCCCAGTCAGTCGGCGAGCGTCGCGTCATGACGATGACCAGCCCATACCAAAAGACGGAGATCCCGCTCGCTGCCTTCGTCGGCGAAACCACCCACATGCGCACTTACGGTTTGGAAACGGACCTGAATTCCACCAAGCTGCGGCTGGTTTTGGATACGGGGGCGTCCGGGATTCTGATCTCGCGCCAGGCGGCCGAGAAAGCCCGAGTGAGCGCGCTCTCGGCGGCCACCTTCCGGGGATTCGGCGATTCCGCGAAAATCTCGACTGGATACCGCGGCATCGCACAGCGTTTGCGCATCGGCCCGATCGAGTTTCATGACGCTCTGGTCGGCGTCTCCGGCCAGGACTTCGTGGGCGCCGAGGACGGTTTGATCGGAACCGACGTCTTCGCCGACTTCCTGGTCACGCTCGACTTCGCGGCCCAAAAGATGCGCCTCGATCCGCTCCCGGATTATCAGCCGGGCGACGATCAGCCGCATGATCGCAGCATTGCAGCGGGAATGCAGAGTTTCACCCGCGTGTTCCGATTCGGCCATCTGTTGTTGCTCCCGGGGCGCGTGAACGGATCGCGCGAGGGGCTGTTTGCCATCGACAGCGGATCCGCCAAGACGCTCATTTCCTCCGGATTTGCCGCGGAACTGGGCAACGTCACGCGCGATTCTCGCGCCGGAATCACGGGCCTCAGCGGCCGCGTGGCCGACGTCTACAAAACCGGCGATCTGCTGCTCGAGTTCGCCGGATTCCGGCAAAAAAATCTGGGGATCACGGCCTTCGACATGTGGGACATCAGCCGGCGCTTTGGCACTGAAATCTCTGGATTCCTGGGCCTTCCGTTGCTGGACCTGTTTACGCTCAGCATCGACTATCGCGACGGGCTGGTCAATTTCGATCGGCGGGAGCGCTAGACAGCCATTGGAAAACGCGCTCGGCTTAGTGATGACCGGCGGAGGAGCGCGTGGCGCCTATCAAGCCGGCGTTTTGAAACGCATTGGCGAGATCCGGCGCGTGCGTTCCCAGGGAAATCCTTTTCCCATCATCGGAGGAGCTTCCGCGGGAGCAATCAACGGCGCTGCTCTGGCCGTGGGCAGCGACGATTTTGTCACGGCCACGGAAGTGCTCGCACAGTTTTGGTCGCGCCTGCAACCTTCGGATGTTTTCCGCACCGATCTGGGGTCCCAGGCGCGCAACTCCCTGACCTGGATCGTGGATCTTTCGTTCGGCGGAATCCTGGGCGGAGGCAACGCGCAATCGCTCTTGGACGCGTCGCCCTTGCGGCACTTTCTCAGCAAGAACATCGATTGCAGCCGAATCCAGGCCAACATCAATCGCGGGCATCTGTACTCCCTCGCGATTTCGGCGACCAACTACAATTCGGGCAAAAGCTACCTGTTCATTCAAGGCAAGAAGGGTCACGCCATTTGGAACCGCGTGCGACGTGTGACGCTAGCGACCAAGATCACGGTCGACCATTTGTGCGCCTCGGCCGCGATTCCTTTGGTTTTTCAGCCCGTTAAACTTCAAACTGAGCAGGGGGCTGCTTTCTTCGGCGATGGCTGCGTGCGGCTGCAGCAACCGCTCAGCCCGGCCATACGCCTGGGCGCGGAAAGAATTTTGGCGATTGGCGTCCGAGGGGAGAATCTGGAACATCAAAAAGAATCCGCGGTGGACCGGAAAAATCCTTCCCTGGCGCAAGTGCTGGGGGTTCTCCTGAATGTGATGTTCTTGGATCATCTGGCCGCCGATGTAGAGCACCTGGAACGGCTGAATCAACTGATTCGCCGGGGCCGCATCCGGGAATCCGGCAGCGATGGACCCGAAAAGATGCGCGCCCTGCGAGCGTTGATCGTGACGCCGTCCGTGGATCTGTCAAAACTCGCGGAGCAACACCAGCGAGAAATGCCCTATCTGCTCTCCTACTTCGTAAGCGGCTTGGCGCGAGACGCGGCCTCCTGCTCGGATCTGATGAGCTACCTGCTGTTCACCCCGCGCTACACCAATGCGCTCATGGATATCGGCTATCACGACGCGAGCCAACGGATCGATGAGATCGAGGCCTTTCTCTATTCCGACGGCGAAGGTGGCCAGGGGCGAGCTCCCGCTTCCGCCCGGCGCAAACCGCTTCGGACATGAACCGCGCTGCGCTTCAGACCGGTTTTGAGGCTCAGCGGGCGGCCTTCCGGCGCAAGCTGCCGGGCTTTGCCGAGCGCCGCGATGCCCTGCGCGGTCTGGAACAAGCGCTTCTGAAAAACAAAGACGCCATCGTCACCGCCATCTCCGATGATTTCGGCGGCCGGGCCGCCGAGGAGACCCTGGCGCTCGAGCTGTTTCCGACCCTCGCGGAGATTCGCCACGCGCTCGCTCACCTGAAGCAGTGGATGGCGCCACGCCGCGCTGCCGTTTCCTGGCAGTTCTGGCCTGCCCGGGCGCGCGTGTTGTACCAGCCGCTTGGCGTGGTGGGAATTCTGTCGGCCTGGAATTACCCGCTTTTCCTGAGCTACGTTCCGCTCGCCAACGCGCTCGCCGCCGGCAACCACGTGATGTTGAAGCCGTCGGAGTTTGCGCCGCACACCGCGGAGCTGATGCGGTCGATGGCCGCCCAGTTGTATTCGCCCGAGTACGTGACAGTGATCCTGGGCGAAGCCGCTACCGGAAGCGAATTCTCGCAGCTTCCATTCGATCATTTGTTGTATACCGGCTCGGCTCGCGTGGGCAAACTGGTCATGAAGGCCGCGGCGGACAATCTGACGCCCGTCACGCTCGAACTGGGCGGCAAGAGCCCGGCGCTGATTCAGCACGATTATCCGCTTAAGAAAGCGGCTGAGAGAATTCTCGCGGCGAAGCTGTACAACGCCGGCCAGACCTGCGTGGCGCCGGATTATGTGCTGCTGCCGGCCGATCGCGAAGCCGAGTTCATCGGACTCGCGCGAGGCATCGTGACCAGCATGTATCCGCGCCTGGCCGCCAACGCCGACTATACGCGCATCATCCATGCCGGGCATTATCAGCGACTGCTCGGCCTGATCGAGGACGCGAGAAACAAGGGAGCCAGGCTGATCGAAATTAATCCGGCAGCCGAGGAATGCAATCCAGCCAACCGCGTGTTCCCGCCCACGCTCGCGACCGGCGTCCGCGACGAGATGACCGTGATGCAGGAAGAAATCTTTGGGCCCATCCTGCCGGTGGTCCCCTACGCCACGCTGGACGAAGCCGTCGCATACGTCAATGCGCGCCCGCACCCGCTGGCGTTCTACTATTTCGATGAAAACGGCGCGCGCGTCGAGCAAGTACTCGAAAAGACGTTCGCCGGCGGAGTTACGGTGAACGATTGCATGTTCCACGTGGGCCAATGCCGCCTGCCGTTCGGTGGCGTGGGGCCGAGCGGCATGGGCCGCTACCATGGCTTCGATGGATTCGAAACATTCTCGAAGAAGAAAGGCGTGTTCCTGCAAAGCCGCTGGACGACGCTGAGCCTCCTCCGGCCGCCCTATGGCGACACCGCCCGGCGGCTGCTCAAGTTCATTGTGGGAGCATAACCGGGCGCGGCATCACACGTGCCTGGAACATAACGTCTCTGTGGCGAATTCGACCTACGACTTCGATTTCATCGTGATCGGCTCCGGCTTCGGCGGCAGCGTCGCGGCGTATCGTTTAACGGAAAAGGGCTACCGGGTGGCCGTGATGGAAATGGGCCGCCGCTGGCCGCCGGAGAGCCTGCCGCGCACCAACTGGTTGCTGTGGCGCTGGATCTGGCGCCCGCGCCTGGCGCTGCGCGGCTTCTTCAACATCAAGCTCTTTCGCCACGTCCTGATCCTGCACGGCTGCGCCGTCGGCGGCGGGTCCATCACCTACGCCAACACGCTGCTGGTGCCAAAGGATACGATTTGGGACCACGGATCCTGGGCCGGCCTGGCCGACTGGAAGGCTCAAATGCCGCGCTATTACGAGACGGCCTTGCGGATGCTGGGCGTGGTCGAGAATCGCATCCTGGGCGCGGCGGACCACATTCTTAAACGCGCCGCCGACGCCGCCGGCATCGGCCACACCTTTTATCGCACCCACGTAGCCGTTTTCCAGCCACCGGAGGGAGAAGCCGGTGGCAAAATCTATCCGGATCCTTACTTCGGCGGCGAAGGTCCGGAACGTGCCACCTGCATCGGGTGCGGCGCTTGCATGGTGGGATGCCGCTACAACGCCAAGAACAGCCTGGACAAGAACTATCTTTATCTGGCGGAGAAGCGCGGCGCGCGCGTGTTGGCGGAGACCCGCGTTGTCGGCGTGGCGCCTCTCCACGGAAATGCGGACGGAAGCGACGGATACGAGGTGCGCACCATCAAGTCCACCAGCTGGCTCCGCAAAAGCGCCCGGCGTTTCACTTGCCGGGGCGTCGTTTTCGCGGCTTCCGCGCTGGGCACCACCGATCTGCTGTTCCGGCTGAAGCAGAACGGCTCGCTGCCGTCCCTCAGCGATCAGCTCGGCAATCGCGTGCGAACCAACGCCGAGTCGCTGATCGGAGTCCGTGTGCCGGGCATCCGCGAGGATCTTTCAAAAGGCATTGCCATAGGTTCGGGAATTTACCTCGACGAGCACACGCACATCGAAGCGACACGGTATCCCAAGGGCTCGGACGCGATGGCGCTGCTCGGCACGCTGCTGGCCGGCGGCCGCCCCGGCTGGACTCGCATCCTGCTCTGGATCATGAACCTGGCGGCTTCATTCCTTCGTCACCCGATCAAGACCGTGCGCTGCCTCCAGCCTTTCGGGTGGGCGCGAGAATCGCTGATCCTGCTGTGCATGCAGACCCTGGATAGCCACATCGACATGCGGCTCGCCCGCCCCTGGTACTGGCCCTTCCACAAAGTCCTGGTGAGCCGGGGCCAGGGCATCCCGACCTTCATCCCGCAGGCCAACGAATTCGCGCGTAAAACCGCCGAGCTGATCGGCGGCACGCCCATGAGCATGATCACCGAGATCCTGTTCAACATCCCCGGAACCGCGCATATTCTGGGCGGCTGCCCCATGGGAGGCTCACCGGAGGGAGGCGTGGTCGATCACCGCAACCGTGTTTTCGGATACAAGAACCTGTACATCTGCGACGGATCGGTGCTTTCGGCCAACCTGGGCGTCAACCCGAGCCTCACCATCTGCGCCATCACGGAGCGCGCCATGAGCTTCCTCCCGGTGGCCTCGAACGCGGATTGGAACGATTTCGCCGAAATGCGTTGTCTCGTGGACGCAATTGCGCCGCCTGGCCCTGGCAGCGCCCGCGATATGCCCCAGTGGCCCACCTTCGAAGCCCGGCAGTAGCCGGCTGCCGCGCAACTTACTATTAGATTCCCGCCATTCTGTGGAGTCGGATGGGCTGGTGACGTCTGGCGCGTGGATTGCAGCCATACCAAACAGTTCCGGAAGATTCAGGAGAGAATTTATGCAACAGCAATCCGCAATTAACTTGAATTTTGCTCGTGCGCGAGTGATCGGCATTCTGCTGGTCTTATCCCCGCTGCTGGCTTTGCCCGCGCTGGCCCAACAAAGCTATGTCGGCCGCTGGGATGTCTACGGTGGATTCACGAGCATGATGCAGCCGAGCATCAATCTTAATGAACCTGGCTTCAACCTGCAGGCCGGTATGAGAGCCAAAACGTGGCTTACGCTCGGCTTCGATTACTCAGTGGGTGCGGGGCGAACCACCCTGGAGCCGGGCATGTTGATCCCGTCACTGCAAAACCAACTCGGCGCGCAACTGGGCCACTTGACGGCGTTGGGACTTGTCCCGCCCGGCTATAATCTGGCCGTTCCTGTCAACACCAGAACGCAATCCTTCCAGGTGGGCCCGGATTTCCCGATCCGCAAATTTGAATCCGTGACCTTCTTCGTGCGGCCGGCTCTGGGCGCAATGCAGATTGTCGCAACGCCTCGCCCGGCGGACCCCATTGCAACCGCAATCATCGCCCAGTTGACGCCCTCCGGGAAAAAGACGGACTGGACGTACTTCTATGGGTTCGGCGGCGGCCTGGAGTTCAATGTCAATCACCACTTCGCGCTCCGATTCCAAGCCGATTACGCTCACGATCAGATGTTCAACGACATCCTGAAGGAAGGTAATACCATCCGCTTCTCGGTTGGGCCGGCCTTCCAGTGGGGCAAGAACGTAGCGGGACGTTAGGAAACTGGCTGTTGGAGCCGGCTTGAAGCAAACAAAAAAAGGGGCGGACTTTTGGTCCGCCCCTTTTCTTTGCGACCAGCTCGCTCAACGGGCGCGAGCGCGTTGCGCCGCCGGACCCGCGTGCTCCCTCGCGCTGCCCTTGGCGGGCACCGGCCGCGGCTTCACCATCACGTCCAGCAGAGCCTTCTGCGCGGCTACGAAGTTCGCGACACCCTGGCGTGTCAGCTCTCCGAACGTTGTGCCAGGCGCCGCTGCGAAGACGTCCGCAGCCTTGCCGGCCGCTTCCATATTTGCTTCGAACTGCCGGCCCGCGGTTTCCAGCAGTTTTTTCTGAGCTTCAATGAAAGCATCCACGCTGTGGCGGGTCAGTTCGGCCAAGTCGGTTTTCTTAACGGGCTTGGCTGCCGCCTTGGCCTCTTTGGTCGCCTTAGCGGTTTCCTCGGCGATCACATCCAGCAATTTCTTCTGCGTAACAACCAGATTCTCTATGCCCTCCCGAGCCAGCTCGCCCAGTCCTTTACCCGTGAAGGCCCTGCCGGTCCTGGCCGACTCCACCCAGGCTTCCGACTGTTTCGCTGCCGTGTCCAGGAAATGTTCCTGAAGATCGATGAAGGTATCGACGCTGCGGCGCAGGAGATCCGCCATGGCGGCAGCCGGCGTAGCTGCTCCTACCCGCTCCTTGACTCCCGTCATCACGATTTCATTCTGGTGTTTACTCAGTTTCAGCAGAATCCTTTGCGCCGCGATGAAGTTGGCAAAGCCTTCGCCCGCCACGTCGGTCAGAACGGCCGAGGCCGGCGTGGCGGATGCGAGTCTCCCGCGCAGCGCATTCATGGCCATCGCGTTTTGCCGCATCACCAGATCCAGCAGGATCCGCTGAGCAGCGAAGAAATTTTCGGTTCCGTGCTGCACCCAATCGGAAAACTGGGACACCACCGAATCGGGCCGGGCGTTTGCTTGCGCAGCTTCCGGCTTACCGTTGGTTTTCATAAAGACACTCCTTCTCCGTGCGAACTACGAAAAGTTGGACCGCGCGCTTGAAGCTATTACTGCCCGCCTAGCTGGGACAACAGTTCCGCGCGAATCTTGTACTTCAAGATCTTGCCGATGACATTCTTGGGCAGCAGCGGCTGCAGGATGATGCGGGCCGGCACTTTGAATTTTGTCACGAACTGGCCGACGTACACCTGCAGCTCCTCGGCGCTGATTTCCACGCCGGTTCTCAACTGCAGCACGGCGTAAATTTCCTCGCCATAAACTCTGTCGGGCACACCGACTACTGCCGCTTCGGCGACTGCGGGGTGGCGATAGAAGACGTCCTCGATCTCTCGCGGCGAGATGTTCTCGCCTCCTTTGATGATCAGGTCCTTCTTCCGGTCGGTAATGTACAGGTAGCCGTCCTCATCCAGGAAGCCGATGTCGCCGGTATGGAACCAGCCTTCCTGGATCGCGTCCCGAGTGGCCGCGGGATCGCGCCAATAACCGGCCATGATGTTGGGACCCTTTAGACAAATTTCTCCATTGCTGCGCGGCGGCAGCGGGCGGCTCTGTTCGTCCAGGATTCGAATCTCTACACCGGGGCAGGCCTCGCCGACGGAACCCGGACGATACGGCTCCTTCAGTTCATATCCCGTGGCTACCGATGCAGACTCCGACAGCCCGTAACCTTGTTCGATGCGGCAGTGGAAGATTCGCTCGGCCTGCTGGCGCAGTTGCTCAGGCAGTGCCGCTCCGCCGCTGATAATCCGTGACAAGCTGGTGAGATTGCGCCGTTCGCGTTCCGGATGTCCCATCAGATACATCAGCATGGTCGGCACCGCGGGGACGTATTTCACCTGGTAACGTTCGATCGCCTCCAGGGCACGCGTTGGATCGAACTGCTTCATGAGCACGGTGCTCCAGCCCCACCGGTTCGCCATGTTTTGCGCCAGGATGCCATACACGTGCGTCAAAGGCAGCCCGTTCAACATCACGCCGCGCTCCAGATCCGGGTTTTGGCTATAGGCGCTGTCCCAGGCGGCCGCCATATTTCCATGCGTGAGCATGACTCCCTTTGGCGTCCCGGTCGTACCGGAAGTGTACAGAAGGACGGCCAGATCGGAGGGCACGCTGTCAACCGGGGTCTCGATGGGCGGCGCACCCTGGATGGACCCGGAGATGTTCACGCTGCCCTTTACGTCGCATTCGCCAAAGACGAGCAGTTGTTTCAGCGTCTTGATGTCGGCATTGGCTTGATCCAGCCGCGCTGCCAAGGGCGGCACCGTCAAGGCCACCGCCGGCTCCGCGCTGCGCAAGATGTTGGCGACTTCACCGGGAGTCCACTGCGGGATCACCGGCGTGACCACCGCTCCGATGGTCCAGATGGCCTGAAAGGCGGCCGTTAGCTCGGGCAAGTTGGGCATCATCACCAGCACTCGATCCCCCCGCCGCACTCCGTAACCCTCCAACACGCGCGCCAGCGAGCCCGCATAACGTAGCTCGTCGGCGTTGGTGTAACTGCGATCTTCAAAATAAAGTCTGGTATAAACGCCAAAGCGTTCGAGGTTTTCCAATTCCAGACGGGCGAGGTTGCCGGTCGCGGCACCGATTTCCTGGATTCCAATTGCTTGTTCCATAGAGTACACTCCCGATCCTGTGAATTTCGCGCGTAGTAGACGCCGGCGTCATCCGAAAATGCTAGTTCGATGTTCTATGCGGCGGCGCAGTTCGCCTTGGTTGCACTCTTATCGCGATGACGCGTTCACTTTCCTTGGGCAACCAAACAGCCACCGCTCGATCTCAACGGTACTGCGGTTCTAAGCTGATTCCATGAACTCGGAGGGGGCAATTGCCTCACCCAATATGGACTCTGGGCGCGTACTATTTCGCAATGACGTTCATGTCCGCCGGCGCTTCGACTGGGACCGGGAGCGGCGCCTCGGCCGATGCAACTGCCACAACCGGCTTCGATCTGAGCCGCACGCGGTGTTTAGGCGCGACCCCCGATCGCTCCCGCAGTTCGGACAGCGCCTCATCGAGGAAGTCCCGCAGGCGCTCCAAGTCGGGCGCGCACGCACAATCACCGGTCAGGCTGAAGTACAGCGTCCCGTTGTAACTCGCCATCGCGCAACAGACACCCATGAAGTCGCCGATGGGCACGTATGGATAGTAAGTCAGCATCTTACGCCCCAACAGGTAAAGCGGAACCTGAGGACCCGGCACGTTGGTACAAACCATATCGAAAGGCAGCACGGGTACGGCATTGGAAAGCATGCCGGTCAGCACCGCCTGAACGGGGATCGGCAACATGGCCAGGAGGGTACCGCCGAGAACGATGAGATCAGCCGCATGCGCGTGTTTCAATGCTTCGGTTCTCTTGTGGACAATGCTCAGCAGCTCGACGGGATCCTTTACATCCAGCGGGATGTTGACGGGCACGAGGGAGATCCGGTTGCCCACGCCGTTCTGATCGGGGCTCCTCAGATTGACCGGCACCATCAGACGCAACACCCGGTTCTTTACCGACAGCCGATGCAGTTGCGCGCAGCGACGCATGGCTGCGCCCAGGACAGTGAGCAGGACATCATTCACCTTGACGCCGCACCGCTTGTGGATCGCGTCGGCCTCGGCCAGCGGGAATTCCGTCCAGCACACTCTGCGCGGGCCCAAAGACGGCGCCTTGAACGGGAATGGCTCCAGCGGCCGGAAGGTCTCAGGCACTGCCGCAACCGGTTGGACGAGCGAGCCCTGCAGCACATCGCGCAACAATTCCCCGGCAACATCCAACGCGGCCGACTGCATGGAAAGCACGCGGTTCATCGTATGGAAATAGGAAGTGATGAACGCATCCACCAGACTGGTTCCGGTAACCGGCGAAGGTGGAAGATGGAACGGCTTTTTCGGCGGCAAGCTCGCGGGCCGAGAGCTGCTGTCCAGGATCAGGTTCACCAGCGCCACCCCAGCTATGCCGTCCACTAAACAGTGATGTATCCGCGCAATCAACGCGCTGCGCCCGCCGCGCAATCCATCCACGACCGTCATGTCCCACAGCGGCCGGTTGCGATCCATGATCTGGCTGAAAAGCTGGCCGGCCAGGGTCTCCAGCGACTCTTTCGTGCCGGGCTTGATCCGCGCATGAAAGATGTGTCGATCGATATCGAAATTGGGATCCCACTCCCAGGTCGGGTATCCAAGGTTCAGCGGCGGAAACGCGAGCCGCTGCCGGTAGCGCGGGATCAGGGGCAGCTTGGCTTCGATAAGAGATTTCAGCTCGCCGGTCGAAATTGGGCCGTCGAAGATGAAAACGCTCCCGATGTGGAGCGGCATCTCCTTCTTTTCGATATACAGGAACAAAGTATCCAGGGGTCCCAAACGGTCGCTTGCTTCGGAGTGCGCCATAAGACAGTCCTCGACTTCGCTGGGATCGGAAGCATTTTAGATGCCGAGTTTGCCGCCGTCGCCGAGTTGTCGCGCGAGCGGCTTGGCAGCCCGGTTGCTTGAGTCTCAGAGGACCTCTTTCTACCCGATGCCTGGCGCAGCACATTCCGGCCCACCGAGGGCGCTCTCTGGCCAGTTACTGGAGAAGCTTGTGTCGGGCAGCTTTCCGTTGGAATTGCAGTCGCTTTTGGCCGCCGGTCTGAGCGGCGGATCGCAGAACGTCCGCACCGGCCGTGTCCGGGAGATCCTGGCCGGCAACCAATCCCTCAGAGACGCGCTCGGCGGGTGGATCGCGCAGCTTCTGTCCGTGGATCTGCTGGTGCCGGAGGTGTATCGCAAGTGGCGGGCCCTGGTTCGGGATTCGATTCAGTTTGTCTTCTCCCACCTTTCCGACCAGCGCCTGGCAGCCAAGCTGGTGGAGCAAATCGACCTGCCGGCGGATACTCCTCCAGCTTCGCGGCTGCTGGGGCTGATTTCGAAAATGCCGGGCATCCAGAAGCTCGGCCAGGTTCTGGCGCGGCACCAGCGGCTGGAGGCCTCCTTGCGTGCGGCTTTGTCCGAACTCGAAAACGGAATGTCGGACGCGAACCCGGGAACCATCCGCGCGATCATCTCGAAGCAATTGGGAGCGCGGCGGCTACGAAAATACGCCGTCAAGCTGGCGCCGGTGACCTTCTCGGAAGCGAGCGTCAGCGCCGTCTTGCGCTTCACCTGGCGGAATCCCGAGAGCGTACGGCGCGAGCGCGGTGTCTTCAAGGTTCTCAAACCCTACGTTCGCGATTGCTTCTCCGAAGACCTGGCGCTGCTCCAGCAGCTCAGCGAATTCATCGCGCGCAGCCGGGGATATGGATTCGCAACCCGGCATGTCGCCGGCATGGTGAGCGAGGTGCGGCTGCTGCTCGAGCACGAGCTGGACTTCGCCCGCGAGCAGGCCACTTTGCAGGCCGCCGTGCGAACCTACCGGGTCAGCCTGGGTATCCGCGTGCCGCGCCTCATTGCGCCGCTTTCCACCGCGGAAATTACAGCCATGAGCGAGGAACGCGGCGTCAAGGTCACCGAAGTGTTTCCCGGCAGGCCATACTGGCGCCGGCGTGTGGCGGAGCAGTTGGTGGAGGCGCTGGTCACGGTCCCGCTGCTTTCCCGCGATCCTCACGTCGTGTTCCACGCGGACCCCCACGCGGGGAACCTGCTGTACGACGAAGTAGCCGGCAAGATCGTGGTCCTGGACTGGGCCCTCATGGAACAACTGAGCCGCGACCTGCGGCGCCACCTGGCGCTGCTGGTGATCATGACCGTGCTGCGAAACCCGGGGGGCGTGTGCGGAGCAATTCGGAATCTGGCATCCGCGGGCGACCGGCGAGATCCCGAAAAGCGCCGGCTGATCCAGGAGCGCGTGGACCGGTTCTTCAAGCACCTGCCCTACAATCGCCTGGCGGGCAGCATCGACGCCATGCAATTGCTGGACGAGATCGCGCTGGAAGGCGTACGTTTTCCGGCCTCCCTGGCGATGTTTCAAAAGGCGTTGTTCACCTTGGACGGCGTTCTGCATGACATCGCCGGCTCCGAGGTGAGCATCAGCTACCTCATCGTCCGCGACTTCGTGATTCGTTTGTTGGTGAGTCTGGGGCTGGATCACCCGCCGCTGTCGGTCGTGGACCTGTTGGCGGTGCAGCGCAGCGGCCTGCTCTATCCTTCGCGTCTCGGGGCATCGGCGCTGTTCGGCATCAGGCCAGAAACCGCGGCCGAGACGCCCATTGAATCCACGGCATAAGGGAGCCATATGACTATTCCGAATCTCCTGCTCAAGAAGCTTTATACGTCGCGCAGTCTGAAGAACACCAACGCCGGCGCGCAGTTTGCCATCAAGAACCGGTTGAGCGACGCGGAGCTGGTGGGCGTCGGCGCTATCGCCATAGATGGGCGTCCGGTGGCGCTGGAGCATGTGCGGCTCGGCTTGGCCGACGGCCGCGCGCTCACTCCCGCCGACGTCGACGCCGCGCACCCGATCCCCTTCCCGTTGAGTTCCGTCGTCACCGTCCAGACCGATCAGCCCGAGCTGCGGCTCGGCCAGCACGAAATTGACCTCGCGTTCGACACGCGCCCGTTCGGCAAGCTGGAGTTTACGGTCGAGGATGCGATTGCTGTGGAAGAACCGCCCGATCTGCACGTCCCGCGCGACGAGACGGACGATTACAGTGCCGGAATCGTCCAACGGCGCCAGGAGCTGATCGAGAAGACCAGCGGCGTCAAGCTGGAGCACATCAACCACTACTCCTTCGACCCTCACGTCGTCAAAGGCAACTGCGAAAATTTCACCGGCGTGGCTCAGGTGCCGATCGGCTTGGCCGGCCCGCTGCTGATCCATGGCGAGCACGCGGAAGGCGAGTTTCTGATTCCGCTGGCGACCTCGGAAGGGACCCTGGTGGCGTCCTACAATCGCGGCATGAAAGTCTTGCGCCTGTCCGGAGGCGTAAAGGCCACCGTGATGGGGGACGCGATGCAGCGCGCCCCGGTGTTCGTCTTTCGCGATGCCCGAGCTTGCCGCGATTTTGTGAACTGGGTGCAGGCCCATCTGCCTGAGATTCGCGAGCAGGCGGAGGCTACCTCCTCGGTGGCCAAGCTGCAGTACATCGATCCGTACGTGGCCAACAAATTTGTGTATCTGCGGTTCAACTATTCCACCGGAGACGCGGCCGGCCAGAACATGGTCGGACGCGCTACCTTCGCGGCTTCGAGCTGGATCCTCGATCAGTACCCGGGCATCGTCACTTTTTACCTGGAGTCGAACTTCGCCACGGATAAGAAGGCCTCGCACGTGAATATTATGCGGACCCGCGGCAAGCGCGTGACGGCGGAAGCCACCATTCCGCGCGATGTACTGATCCAGCACCTGCGCGTCGAGCCGGAAAAGCTGGTGTATCACTACGGCGTCGCCAATGTGGGCGCTTTGCTGTCTGGCGCCAACAATAATGGCGCGCAATCAGCCAACGCCATTACCGCCATGTTCATTGCCACCGGGCAGGACGTGGCGAACGTGGCCGAATCCTCGGCGGCGGTGATCTACTGCGAGCTGACGCCGGCGCGCGACCTATACATTTCGCTGACCATTCCGTCGCTGATCGTCGCCACGCACGGCGGAGGAACCGGACTGGCGACGCAGCGCGAGTGCCTCGCCATCCTCGGCTGCGGCGGCAACGCCAAGGTCAACCGGCTGGCTGAAATCGTGGCCGGCGTGGCGCTGGCGGGTGAAATCTCACTGGCCGGCGCCATTTCTTCGAACGATTGGGTGTCGGCCCACGAAAAGTACGGGCGGCATCGATAGGAACCCGATGGCGGCGCTCCACGCGGTGACGGAAGCCAAAACGCTGCTGGACGAGGCCCAGGGGTGGTGGCCTTGGACGTGGGCTTCCATCCAGAATCAACGCAGAGTCCGCTCCGCGATCGAGGACGCAACAGCGGCGCTGGATCGCGAGGTCGCCAAGGCTCAGAATTCCTGGCGCAAGGATTTGACCAGAGCTTACCAGGGTGGGAACGTCGATCCGAGCACCAATCGGGCGGCCAAAGCGCTGAGGGAGGCTGAGGCTGAATTCAACACAGCCACGGCCCTCGCCAAGAAAACATTTGACGAAGCCGAAAAAGAATGGAACGCCGCCAAGGCACGGGACGGCGCTCTAGAGGCCAAGGCAGCCATCCAGAAACACGAAGCATTCCTCAGCATGGCGCGAGCCGCCCGCGGCTGACCGCTAGGGTCTGTTCAACCGCGGATATCTTTCGACCGGCTCGCGTGGGGCGACCGACCGCCTCCTGGTGGTCTCTCTGTTTTGAGAATTCATGTCTCGGCAGAGATTGCCATATAACCCGCTCCATGCTAGGCTGATCTCTATTGTGAGAGGCAGTATCAACACAGAGATCGTGAACGAGGGCGGCCGCGAGGGCCTCGGTTCCCTGAACCGCCAGATCGCACGCCGCCTGCAAGCCCTGCGGACCGGGCGAGGATGGACATTGGAGATTCTCGCCACCCGCACCGGAATCAGCCGCGCCAGCTTGTCGCGCTTGGAACGCGGCGAGTTGAGCCCCACCGCCAGCATGCTCAGCACCTTGTGCACCCAGTACGGGTGGACCATCTCGCGCTTGATGGCGGAAGCGGAGAACGGTCCGCCCGCGCTGGTACGCGCCCAAGAACAGGTGATCTGGAAAGACCCCGAGACCGGCTACGTTCGCCGCATCGTCTCGCCGCCCAATCCGCATCTGAAGGGGGAATTAGTCGAAGTCACACTGCCCGCGGGAGCCTCGATAGCTTATGACACATCGCCCGTGCCAGGGTTGGAACACCATCTCTGGATGCTCGCCGGCGTGCTCCATCTCGAAATCGAAGGCACCGCGTACCGGCTTGAGAAAGGCGACTGCGTGCGTTATGTCCTTTCGGGCCCGTCCCGCTTCGAATGCCGCGGGAAACGTCCCGTCAGGTACCTCATTTCGCTGGTGCATCCGTGAGAGGACCTGCATGACCTCGCTGAGTCAAGTTCAAATTGAATGCTGGAGGCCGGATCCGCAGGCTGCCACCCAAGACATCCAGATGCTCGGATCCGTGCTGCACGCCTGTGTTCACGCCGGCGCCAGCGTCAATTTTGTTTTACCCTTCTCGCACGACGACGCCAAGGCGTTCTGGAGCCGAAAAGTACTGCCCGCGGTGCAGTCCGGGATTTGCCGCGTTCTGGTGGCTCGGGGCGAGGGTCGAATCCTTGGCACGGTGCAACTCGATCTGGCCACGCCGCCGAACCAGCCTCATCGAGCCGAGGTCAGGAAGCTTCTGGTGCACCCCAGTGCGCGGCGCCGCGGAATCGCCCGGGCGCTCATGCTCGCCGTCGAGCAGCAGGCACGCGAGGCGCGCCGGAACTTGCTCACGCTCGACACCGTTACCGGCGGTTTCGCAGAGCCGCTCTACTTGTCCCTGGGCTACGTCAAAGTGGGAGTGATCCCGCTCTACGCGGTGCGACCGGATTCGTCCGAATGGGATGCCACCACAATTATGTACAAGGACCTGGGTCCGCTGGCGTGAACGCGCCGCGACGCCACGAGCGCCTCGTAGCGGATCAAAGAAGCGTTTCAGCTTCCCTGGTTACGAAGCCGTGGTCAGTGACTCTGTGGTGTGGTTGGCCGGCCATCGCACCAAAACCGTTCGCCGCCACAACCGATAAATCATTTTCGCTTTGGATCTTCCAAGGCGTGGAGCGCAGTAGCGATTGGCAGGCACAATCGACGCGTTTCGCCGGCTAACAGGGTGAAACCATAGTGCTCATAAAATCGCTGCGCGGACACGTCCTTTGCATCCACAACGATGGCAAAAACACCGAGTTCGGAACGCGCAACGCGCACGATTGCGTCGCCTAAGAGGGCGGATCCCAGACCTTTCCCCTGGTGATGGCGATGAATCGCAAGCCGTCCTAACAATGCGGCCAGGACGACAGGATAGCGCGGAAGCCTTTTGGCGATTTCGGCTGAAAGCTGATCGAGAGGGATGTTGGTTGCAGTCAAAGTGTAGTACCCCGCGATCACGCCCGTCTGGACTTCGACTGCGACGAAGCATGTCGAAAGGTGACGTCGGGTATCCTGCGAAGCCTGCTCGCGAAGATAACGGTCAAGCGGCTCTGAACCGCTTTGAAATCTGGTTCGATCGTGGACGTCGGATAGCGGCTCGATGCGGAATCGTGCCCCCACTTTAATCTGCGATCAGGGAACGGCGCCGCTTGAATGCTCGGGTGAGTGCCGCCTTCGGCTTAGGTGGATTCAGCAAGAGCGCCGCGAATTGCTTCTGCGCTTCCCGGGAAAGCCGAAGGATCTCCATGTCGGACACGGTCTTCTGCGCAGCCTCCTGAGCGGCGGAGACGACGAAGTCACTCACCGAGCGCCCCTGGATTTCAGCGGCTCGACGTACAATGGACAGGACTTCAGGCGCAATGCGCGCCTCAATCCGCGACGTTCGATTTCCCTGCTCGGACATCAGACACCTCCACTCATTTTCAGTGTACGGTAAATTCCCGTACAATGTCCATTCGGCATCGTGCCGGTGTCCTGCACAGGCCGTTTTGTGCTGCTCAATATCCATTCACGGGTTTTCCGGCACTTCCTCTAGGCCAATGGCCGCAATCTCACCATCCTGCTTAGGCAGCAAATGCTTTGGCATGAAGAACGCATTGGCGATCGCGGTTGGAATCACCGCGCTCCCGATCACGGTGGCCACGAGGAATGAATATTGGGTTTGGTCGATAATGCCGTGGTTGAGGCCGAACAGCGCCGAGATCGTGCCGAACGTGAGCCCTGTGGACATCATCAGCGAGTAGTACATCCCCGCCCGGCCCCGGTGTTCAAACCATTGAACGGTGGGTATCAGACCCACCAACTTCGAAATCATTTTGGCGAAGAAAAGCGCCACAAAGATCAGCGGCGCAGCCAGCAGCGCCGACACCGAAACAAGAGAACCGGCGCGGATGAAATAGAACGGCGTCAGCAGACCGAAAGTAAGCGTGCGAAGCCGCCGGATCAACAGGTGATCCTTTCCCACGCTGCCCGCGAGCACCAGGCCAATGATGTAGGCGGGCAGCACCGGTTCACTTCCCGACCACGCTGCCAAGCCGCCCATGCCAAAAAGCAGAAACAGGATGTACTTGGCTTCAAGCTCCGAGACGCGTCCACCATACCTCTTGAAGAACCTGCGCGTCACGAAGGGCAAGACCACGAAGACAACAGCGCTGACGCCAAGGAAGATGGCTGTCTTGACCGTGAAGGGAGAAAAGATCAAACCGAGAGCGATCACCGTTCCCAAATCGTTGACGAAGCACGCGGCCAGTATCGCCTTTCCAAAATGAGTACGGTTAAATCCGAGCTCCAGCATGACGGCGTAAACCACGGCGACCGAAGTTGTCGAGAGCGCCACTCCCGCCAGCCAGCTCGGACGCCAGGCCCAGCCGACAACGTAGTGAGCAACGGCAGTCGCGCCGAGGAACGGGCCAAAAAATCCCACCATTCCGACAGCAACCGATTCTTTCCACTTTTCCCGGAAGATAACCGGGTCCAATTCCGCACCGGCAAGGAAGGTCAAAACGATAGCTCCGGTTCCCGCCAGAAAAGCGACCCATGGCTCTTTCAAGCCGAGGGCTGTGGAACCGATGGCGGCACCAATAATCAACTGCGCAACCGTGCCAACGACGATCTCGGAAAGCGCCGTTGCAATCCGAAACCATCCCGCAAGCAAAACGGCCACGAGCGCGAGCAAGAGCCACAGCGCGGCAACGAACCAGACCTGTTCCATCACAACCTCCCTCGTATTCAGTCTTGTTTGTGGGATTGCTGCAGGAGGTTGGGGCCCGATGATACCCCTACAGCAAAACCACTCTGTAGGAGTCATTGGCCGTTTCCGGCGGTTAAGCGAACTCCACCGCTGCCCACAGAATACAACAGATCGGTCAGCTTTGCGCAAGCTCGCAGAGTACTAACCCGTTTCCCTCGCCTATCAGCGTATGCAGTCGTCCTCGCCGTCAAGGGCCTTCGTCCCGCGATCGCGGGACTCCGATGAACGCATGCGCGCGCCATCGACTACTCCGGTCGACCGCAAGAATCCCATGTCCTCTTATGAGGGACAGGGGCGAGTGCAAAAACGGCTCCGAGGAGCCGTTCACGAGGTGCGTAAGCAACGCTTAGGCGATGGTGTCTCTCTCTACTTTTCTTGCAGCCAGTTGGAATTGGCGCGGTCCGTTAAGGCTCGTCGGGCGTCAGGCCAAGAATGTTCTGAACATCGCGGGCGGCGTGGAGAACACGGATAATCTGCAAGGGCTTCGTTTCGTGCCGATAGACGATCAAGTACGAATAGACGAGAAAGAAGCGGGTGCCGTTTGTCGGTCAGCTCCTCGCGCCAGTGGCCGATGCCGGGATTTTTCGCCAGCTTGACCATGGCGTTGTCGAGGGTATCAAGAACCCGGTCGGCGGCTTCGATATTGTCGGCGGCGAGGTAATCCCAGATGTCGTTGACATCCTGCTTGGCGCGCCGGGTAAGGACGAAGCGCTTCATCCCTTGGCGCGCTTCCGCTCGGCGCTGCGACGGCGGATTTCGGCAAGCGTCTCTTCGCCGTCAACGAACTCGCCGCGGTCGGCCTGTTTGCTGCCAATGGAGATCTCCTTGCGCAGTCCGTCCAGACGGAGATTCTTGAGGTCTTCCCGTTCCTTGAGCAGGCGCAGACCCTCCCGTACGACTTCGCTTTGAGATTGGTACAGGCCGGTTTTGAGCAGTTGAGCGATAAACTTGTCGAACACGGTGCCAAGATTCACGTTCATACCAACAACCTAGCTCGTATAACAACAATTGTCAATTATCGATAAGGGCACCAACAGGCATGATTTTCCAGTAAGCCCCTTTGGCCGGTTACAACTTCACGGTAGAAATTTTCCCGGATGCAAGCTCGCGAAGCTGCGCGGGAGCGCATTGGCTGGCCATTTGCTGATTCCCGCGCGGCGGGAGCTTCCGCGAGTTCCAGGGCTGGACGTTTGGTGCGGATGAGAGGACTTGAACCTCCACTCCCTTGCGAGAACTAGAACCTGAATCTAGCGCGTCTGCCAATTCCGCCACATCCGCGTTGCGGGGGGAACCGTTCTTATTTTCCGGGAGGACGGCGGCGAGTGTCAACTCGCGGCGGCGGCGCGACCGCCGTTCCTTCCGAGCGCGGCGGCTTGCGCGCGCGCATGGCCAGGACCAGACGCATTACGCGCCGTTCGATTTCGTCGCGCACCTCGCGATACACGTCTTCCGATTCACCGATCGGATCGCGCACCGTCCAGTCTTCCACGGGTACTCCCTGGAGCCCGGAAATCGGCTCGCCGGACATGTTGATGATCAAATCGAATTCGCCTTCCAGCCGGGAGAGGCTCATAGGATACACCTGGCCGAGCTCGATGTTTTTCTCGAGCATGACCTTGTGGGTGAGCGGCGCGACTGACATGGCAGGGGCCAGGCCCGCGCTCTTGGCAATCAATACGTCGGAACCGTAGGCGCGCGCAAAACCCTCCGCCATCGGGCTGCGGCAGGAATTCCCGATGCATACGAATAACACCCGAGTCGGCTTCACTATTTCTAGTTTAGTAGACCTGCCTCGAATCTCAGCGTTACTAAGATATTTTATTTAGAAAGATCAGATGAACCCGCGGATCCTCGGTCAGTTCCGGATGAAAAGTCGCGGCCAGGTGCCGTCCTTGCTCGACTAGCACCGGGTCACCGTGATAGCTGGCCAACACTTTTGCCTGCTGGCCCACGCGGCGAATAATCGGCGCGCGAATGAACACCGCTTCGAGGTCTCCCTCCAGCGACACCGGCTGAAGCCGCGCGATGCGGCTGTCGAGCTGGCGCCCGTACGCGTTGCGCTCGACGGTCATGTCCATCAGACCCAACGATGCCTGGGACGGGTTCTCAACTTCGGAAGCCAGCAGGATCGCACCGGCGCAGGTTCCGAAGATGGGGCGCCGGCGGCCAAACTCGCGCAGCGGCTCGATCAGCTTCTCCTCTTCCAACAGCTTCAGCATGGTGCTGCTCTCGCCGCCGGGAATGATCAGCCCATCGAGATTGCGCAGATCTTCGGGCGCTCGGACCTCGACGGCCTCGGCGCCCACTCGCTTGAGCGCGCGTTCGTGCGCCTGGAAGTCGCCTTGCAGCGCGAGCACGCCGATCCTCTTGGGCCGGGACGGAGACTGACCGGCGGGCGATCCTCCGCCGGCCATGGCGCGCTCTCTGTTGCCGGATTCAGCCACTACCAACCTCGCGTTTGCAGCAGTTCCGATTCGCTCAGTTTGGCGACGTCGATGCCGAACATGGCCGCGCCGAGCTCCTCGCTGGCTTCCAGCAGCTTGGCCGGATCGTTGTAGTAGGTGGCAGCCTTCACGATGGCGCGCGCGCGCACTTCCGGATCGGAGGACTTAAAGATGCCCGATCCGACAAACACCGCCTCGGCGCCGAGCTGCATCACCAGCGCGGCGTCGGCCGGCGTGGCAATCCCGCCCGCCGAGAAGTTGGGCACCGGCAACTTGCCGCGCTCGGCGACATACTGGACCAGTTCCAGCGGCGCCTGATGTTTCTTGGATTCCGCCACCAGCTCTTCCTTGCCGAGCACGGTGAGCTGCTTCATCTCCTTGACTATGGTGCGAATATGCCGCACCGCCTCGACGATGTTGCCGGAGCCGGCCTCGCCCTTGGTGCGGATCATGGCCGCGCCCTCGGCGATGCGGCGCAGCGCCTCGCCCAGGTTCCGCGCGCCGCAGACGAACGGGACTTTGTAATCGCGCTTGTCGATGTGGTGCTCTTCGTCGGCGGGCGTGAGCACTTCGCTCTCGTCGATGTAATCCACTCCCAGTGCTTCCAGGATGCGCGCCTCCATGAAGTGGCCGATGCGCGCCTTGGCCATCACGGGAATGCTGACCTGCTGCATGATTTCGCGGATCTTCGAGATGGGCGCCATGCGCGCCACTCCGCCTTCCTTGCGGATGTCGGCGGGCACACGCTCCAGCGCCATGACCGCGGCGGCGCCGGCCTTTTCGGCGATGACCGCCTGCTCGGCGTTGGTCACGTCCATGATTACGCCGCCCTTCAGCATTTCGGCTAAGCCGACTTTCAGGCGGAAGCTGTCGTCGAGGTACATGGTGGGTTCTCCTAAACCATTGCCGGAGCTTCGGCGAGCGGCGAATGCGCGCGCACGCGCTCCAGTTCATTTTGAAAAATACGGCCGAGAACGGCGATGCCGGATCGAATCAGATCCGGCGCCATTCCGGCAAAACTGATGCGCAGGCTGCCCGGCTGCGGGCGCGAGACGCCGAAATACTTGCCGGGAAGATAGCTGACGGCTTCGCGTTCGGCGCGCGGCAGCAGCTCGCCGGCGTCCAACGGCGCAGGCAGTCGAATCCACAGGCTCATGCCGCCGCGCGGACGCGTGAACTCCACTTCCGCCGGCAGGTGCTTCCCGCAGGCTTCCAGCACGGCGTGCAACCGCTCCCGGCCGGCCGCCAGCATGCGCCCGCGATGTTGCTCCAGCCGTCCGGATTGTGCGAAGCGCAGCAGGATGGCCTGCGAAAGCTGGTCGGTATGCAGATCGCTCCATTGCTTGGCCTCGGTGAGCCTTTCGATCAGCAGGCGCGGGCCGACCGCCCAGCCGACGCGCAGCCCCGGAAACGCCAGCTTGGAGAAGCTGCGCAACAGGATCGTGTCGCCGGTGTGGTCCAGTTGCTTGAGCGTGGGGATCGGCTCGCCTTCATATGCCAGCGCGCCGTAGATATCGTTTTCGATTACGATCACGCCGGCCGCTTGTGTGATCCGCAACAGCGTCTGGCGCGCGGCGAGCGGCAGTGTGGCGCCGGTTGGATTCTGGAAATTGGAGGTGACCGCGAGCAAACGCGGGCGCTCGCGCTCGACGATTCGCGCCAGGGCTTCCAGGTCGAGGCCGTCGCTGGTGACCGGCACGCCGATCAAGCGCGCGCCGGACCGCTCAAACGCGGCGCGCATTCCCGGATAGACCGGATCTTCGAGCAACACCGTTTCGCCATGCCGAACCAGCGTGTTCTGAAGCAGGCTGAAGGCCTGCTGGCAGCCGCTGGTGATGAGCAGATCGTCGGAATCGCGCGCCACGCCTTCGGCGCGAGCCAACTCGTGCAGATAGCGGCGCAGCGGCGGATAACCGGCGGGCGAACCCAGTTGCAGGATGGTTTGCGCTTCCGGGCCGCGGATGACTTCTTCGCAAGCGGCTCGGAATTCTTCGAGCGGAAACAGCAACTCGGAGGGCCGCGAACTCGAGAAGCTGGCCAACGGCGCTGCGGCAGGCGCAGCCGGCGACGATTCCGCAGCGCCCGCGAGAACTTCGCTCCAGTTGACGTGACTCCTGGCAGAACCAGCCGAGGCCACGAAGCTGCCGCGTCCGACGTGGCCGGTGATCAAGCCGTCGGATTCCAGCAATTCGTAGGCGGCCGAAACGGTGGTCCGGTTCAGTCCAATCTGGCCAGCCAATTCACGAGTGGCTGGCAGCCTACTTCCCTGAGCTAGGCGTCCCGATACAATTAAGTCCTTGATGGACAGGTACAGTTGCCGATAGAGAGGCGACGCGGAGCCCGGCTGCAGTGGACCAATCGGGAGCATCTTGAGATCAACCATACCATATTGGTTTGATTGGAGGCAACGCTCCGGTAGGGTGGGTAGAAGGGTAGTGGGTTGACCCACTACCTGTGGGTAGTGGGTCTACAGTAATTCCGAGATGCTCCACACATGATCACTAATTCAGACCGAATGGTAATCCACGGTGTGAACGAGAAAGGTGCGCTGGCCTACCAGCCAAGAACAAACCAGCTTGAAGCTGTACGGCGATTCTGGCGACTGACCCACTACCGGGTAGAAACTGACCCAGGCGGCCTTGTTTGTCAACGCTGCGGGCGCGCTGGCGCAGAACTCCGGTGTGCCGTTTGACCTTCACCTGTCCTGCCTGGAAAGGGATCGCGCATCGCGGTTGATTTAGACCGGCGGAGGCGGCTGGAAGAGCGGCCATGTGCCGCGCCTCGCGCATTAGAGTAAAATCAGTCGAAAAGATGCCTCTAGCTGGCGGGACCCGCATTGGCCCCTACGAGATCCTTACGCCCATCGGTGCGGGCGGGATGGGCGAGGTGTATCGGGCGCGCGACACCAAATTGGAGCGCGAGGTCGCCATCAAGGTGCTGCCAGCGGCTGTGGCCGAAGATCCTGATCGGTTGGCGCGCTTCGAGCGCGAGGCCAAAGTTCTGGCGTCTCTCAATCATCCCAACATCGCCCAGATCTACGGTGTCGAACAGCGCGCGCTGGTGATGGAACTTGTCGAGGGTGAAGCGCTCAAAGGCCCGCTGCCGCTCGACACCGCGCTCAACTACGCCAGCCAGATCGCCGACGCACTCGAGGCCGCGCACGAAAAAGGTATCACCCACCGCGATCTGAAGCCGGCCAACATCATGATCACGGTGGCGGGCGTCGTCAAAGTCCTCGACTTCGGGCTGGCCGCCGTAGCCCAGTCCCCGACGGCGACCAGCGACCCAGCCCAATCGCCGACGTTGACCATGGGCGCTACTCAGGCAGGCACGCTGCTCGGCACCGCCTCCTACATGGCGCCGGAGCAGGCGCGCGGCAAACCGGTCGACAAGCGCGCCGACATCTGGGCCTTCGGCTGCGTCCTGTACGAAATGCTGGCGGGCGAGAAAGCCTTCGACGGCGAAGACGTCGCCGAGGTGCTGGCGGCGGTGATTCACAAAGAGCCCGACCTCTCGCGCCTGCCCGAGCAAGTCCGCGGCGTTGTGGAGCGCTGCCTGCGCAAGGACCCGCGCCAGCGCATGCGCGACATCGGCGACGTGCGCCTGGCCCTGAACGAACCTCAGATTCCAGAAAAGCTGTCTCGCAAATCCGCCAGACCGATCCTTCCCTGGGCGTTGACCACACTGCTGGCCGGCGCTCTGGCCATTGCACTGGTAGTTCTCTGGCCGCGCCCGGTGGACCGGCCGCTGATGCGCCTTTCCGTGGAGCTGGGCGCGGAGGCGTTTCTCGAGGGCCCGACAACCAACACCGGCACGTTTGCTCTCTCGCCCGACGGCTCCCGGCTGGTGTACGGCACCCGAGGCGCCGACGGCCAAACGCGGTTAGCGGTGCGCCGGCTCGATCAAGCGCAGGCGGTCGTACTGGCCGGGACCGAGGGCGGGGTGATTCCGTTTTTCTCTCCAAACGGGCAATGGATCGGCTTCAGCGCGGCCGGCAAGCTCAAGAAAATCTCCGCCGAGGGCGGCGCGGCGACCGTGCTCTGCGACGCGCCCAACTTCCGCGGTGCGGCGTGGACAGAAGATGGATTCATCATCGCGGCGCTGGACACGCAGGGGCCGCTGGTGCGCGTCACCGAGAACGGCGGATTCTACAAGCCGCTCACCCAGCTCGACAAAGCGGCCGGCGAGTCCACGCACCGCTGGCCGCAAGTGCTGCCCGGCGGAAAGACGATCCTGTTCACCAGCCACACCACTACGGGGAATTACGAAGACGCTAGCATCGTCGCCCAGTCGCTCGCCACCGGCCAGCGAAGCGTCATGGTCAAGGGCGGTTCCTATGGCCGGTACGTGCCCGCTGGCTTCCTGCTGTTTGTGCATTCCGGTTCCCTGCTGGCGGCGCGCATGGATGCCGATCAGCTGAAGCTTACCGGAGAACCTGCGCCGGTGGTGGAAGCGGTTGCGTCCAATGCAGTGAGCGGCGCAGGCGGCTTCGATTTCTCACGCAACGGTCTGCTGGTGTTCCAGAGCGGCGAATCCGTGCACCAAGAGTCGATCTACTGGGTGAGCGACACGGGCACGCCTCAACTCGTTTCCTCTCTTCCAGGAGCTTTCACGCTGCGCCTGGCCCCGGATGGCCTGCGGGTCGCGTTGAGCGTCGACCAGGGTTCCAGCCGGGACGTGTGGATCTACGATTTGCAACGCGACACCCGGACACGGCTCACGTTCCAGGGCAGCAGCAGCAATCCGATCTGGACCCGGGATGGCCTGGATATCGTGTACGCCGCCCAGCTTGCCGGCTCCAACGAGATCCAGTCGGTCCGCGCTGACGGCACCGGGGACGTGGTTCATCTTTACTCCTCTCCGAGCGCGCTTCAAATGGGCTCCTTTTCACCGGACGGAAAACGCCTGGCTTTTGCCATTCAAGCCGCGGGAACCGGCGCCGACATCTGGTCCATGCCTGTCGAGCGACTCCCCGGAGGGAACCTGAAAGGCGGCCCGCCCGAGCCGTTTCTCAAGACGCCGTTCAACGAGCAGGATGCGGAGTTTTCTCCGGACGGCCGCTGGCTCGCTTACACTTCGAGTGACTCCGGACGGCCTGAAGTCTACGTTCGTTCTTTCCCCGGGCCTGGCGGACGCTGGCAAATCTCCAACGGGGGAGGGTCATTTCCGGTGTGGTCCCGGAAGGGCCACGAGTTGTTTTACATCGGATCGGACCGCATGATGGTAGCGAGTTATCAAATCGGCCGGGACTCTTTTAGCGCCGAAAAACCGCGCGTCTGGACGGAGCATTTCATCAATCCCACTCCCTTTTACCGCAGGTTCGATCCCGTTCCCGACGGCAGGCGGTTCCTTCAATTGCGGCCGCTGCTCAGCGCGGGCAAAGAATCGCCGACCGAGCTGACGTTCCTGCTGAACTTCTTCGACGAGCTGCGGCGGCGCGTTCCAGCAGCCGGCGCGGCCATGGGCAAGAACTGATACGCCAGAGCATCGCGGGCTATCGCATCACCTAAAAGCTCGGCCAAGGCGGCGTGGGCGTCATCCGTCAACTTAGCCCAGACTTCTGCAAGAATGATACACATGTCAAAACTTCTCACTCTGCTCGTAATCCTGGCCGCGGCTGCGATCGGCTACCGGCTGGGACAAACCACCACAGCCAGCGCCGCCACCGGGCGCGTCTTCGAAATCCGCACCTACACCGCCGAACCCGGCAAGCTGGACGCGCTGCACGCGCGCTTCCGCGATCACACGCTCGCGATTTTCAAGAAACACAACATGGCCAGCGTCGGCTATTTCGCGCCCACCGATGAGCCGCTGTCGAAGAACACGCTCACTTACATTCTGTCGTTCCCCAGCCGCGACGCCGCCACCAAGTCCTGGGCCGAATTCCGCGCCGACCCGGAATGGCAGAAGGTGCAGAAGGAGTCGGAAGCCAACGGCAAGCTGGTGAACCATGTCGATTCGGTGTTCGCTCAAGCCACCGACTATTCGCCGTTGAAGTAGCGCTTCTTATTTGATCGCGAGCACGGCGTCGAGCGGCGCGCCGGTGTGGCGGCTGTCGACTCTCGCGAAGCCTGCCGCGCGGAGCAGCGCTTCGTATTGGGCGGCGGTGCGCTCGCGCCCTTCGGTGGCCACCAGCATGTTGAGGGACTGCATGTGCGCGGCGACGTAGTGCGCCTCCAGCAGCTTCTCGGCGATCAGCAATCCGCCGCCCGCGGGAAGCGTCGTGTAGATCTTGGCGAGCAGAGTGCGAATCTTTTCCTCCGACCAGTCGTGCAGAATCCGGCTGAGGCTATAGAGATCGGCGGGCGGCAGCGGATCAGTGAAGAAATCGCCGGCGATGGTGCCTGGGAAGGCGCGCGCCACAGCAGGCAGATCGAAGACGGCAGCTTCCAGGCGGGGATAGCGTTCCCGCGCGACCTGCGCCAGATGGCCGGAGCCGCCGCCTAAGTCCACCAGGCGGCGAAATGCGCTCAGGTCAAACGCCGCGACCACGGCCGGCGAGCTGAGCAGGCCGAAGCCGTGCATTCCGCGCTGGAAGTCGCGTAGCGCTTCGTCGGTCCGGAAAAAATGCGAAAAGATGGGCCCGTCCAGCCCGAAGGTCTGCTTCCAGCGATGCGTCCCTTCCCGCACGGCGTCTTCCAGGTGGCCCCACATCCAATACAGCGCTGAATTTGAATAGCGGATGTAGCCGGTCAATGTGTCGGGGCTGTCGGAGCGAAGATATTTTTCCGCTGCCGGCGTGTTGGTGTACTGGTCGCCTTGCTTTTCGAGCAGGCCGAGCGAAATGCAGGCGTCCAAGAGCCGTGGCAGTTCCTTGCAGCCCGCGGGCCGCCGCCCGTCGAAGACTCCCAGCTCGACCGCGGCGAACATGGTCTTCGAGCGGCGGAAGGCGTCGATCAGGTCAAGAACGATGTCAGGACTTGTGGTAGCCGAATTGGAGATGGTCATAGCCGAGATGCGGAACCGGTTTGCCTTGATACGCGACCGCGCCGGGTTTTCCTTTCACCATGCTGCCGATTCGGATGCCGGGCACGCGTTGGCGCGGCGGCGCGGTGTAGAGCAGCTCATAATCCTCGCCGTCGTGGAGCGCCTGTTTGAGCGTTGCGCCGGGGAGCAGCGGGGCCAAATCGATCGCGGCCGCGACGCCGGATGCGAGGGCCAGCCGGTGCAGATCAAGCGCGAGCCCGTCGCTGATATCCATGCATGCGGTCGCTTTGCCGATCAGCTTGCGGCCGAACTCCAAGCGCGGCACGATGGTGCGCTTGTGACGCCAGCCGCCCAGCGCGCCAGAAACATAGAGCAGGTCGCCGGGGCGAGCGCCGGATCTGAGCAGCGCCTTGCCCCTCGCTACCGAGCCGCACACCATCACATCGCAGACGAATTGATCGGCGTGCGAGATGTCGCCTCCGGCCAGAGCCGTTTTGGTCTGGCGCAGGAGCTTGTGCAGGCCATTGTAGAAGCCGTCGATCCAGCGCTGATCAGTCCACGGAGCGACGGCTAACGAGAGCAGACAATACAGCGGCGTGCCGCCCATCGCGGCGATATCGCTCAAGCCGCGCGCCAGCGCCCTGGATCCAACCTCGGCGGCGCCCGATCGCCGAGTGAAATGCACGCCTTCGATGCTGAAATCGCACGTGAGCAGCAGGTCGTCACCGGCGGGACTGGGAACCACCGCGCAATCGTCGCCGATAAGCGGCGCCCGCCGCCGCAGCCTGGCGACTAGCATGTCTTCGTTCACGAGGCGGTGTTCACAGTTTCCGCCGCCACCAGGCCGGACGGCAGCTCTTCGCCGAACACTTTGCCGAGATCCTCCTCCGCTTCGCCTTCAAGCGCAGGGATCAGCGCTTCGGGAATTCTGCTGCGAATGAGGTCCATGGTGGCCGGCGCGAGATCGCGTGTGGCATCGCCGGTGCGGCGGGCGATGGCCACCACGGCGTCTTCGGCCTTGGGGACCTTCAACAGCGCCTCCACCCAGCGCGTCGCCACCGGAACCGGCAGCACTTGGTTGATTGGCCCATAAAACAGCTTGCGCGCTCCGAGTCGCGAAAGACACCAGAGGCTGGTTTCGACCATTTCGCCGCGCTTCACTTGAGCGATCAGCGCGTCGCCGAGCTGCGTCTTGGTCTGCAGCGGCAGCAATTCCAAGCTGGCCGCGGCGCGCCACATTTCGCGCAACAGGCTGTTGTTGAGCCTCAGCCGCTTGCCCGCGCGCGGCAGCAACACCGGCGAGAGGCGTTGGAAAATATCGGTCTGCTGGTTCTTGTTCAAGCCGCCCGCAACCCGGCCCCAGAAGATCCACCAGTCGATTTCGTTCTGGACTTGATTAGCGAACTGGATTCCCGCGGCGTAGATGCGGCGAGCCTGCTCGATGCGAAAATCGTCGCCCGGAAAGCCAAAGCCGGGCCGCAGGCAGAAACCGCACAAATTGAGCCAGCGCAGTTCGAGCGCGGAGGATTTGCGGCGGCCGTCGGCGAGTTCGAGCATGCGGTCGGCGAGCCGGCGGATAGCGCTCAGCGGCCAGGAAGCGCGCCCCAAGCCGAGCGTCTGCTCCAGCTTGCCAGGAAGCTCTTCAGGCGCGAGCCTACCGTCGCGAAACGTGGCATCAAGCAGCCCAACGGCTTGCGCGAGCGCTTCGTCGCTTACCACGGCGGCGGGTTTCGCCGCGCGGGTAGCCGCAGCTTTGCGCAGCTCGAATTGCAAGCGCCAGCGATGCTCGCTGATTTTCGAGTCGGCCCAGACTTCCAGCGTGCCGACTTCGGTGAGATGCGCGCGCAGCTTCACCGGAACCAGCCGCTCGCCTGACTTGCCGAAGCGAATCACCGCGTTCAGAGGCGCGTGCAGATGCAGATCGCCATCGGCCTGGATCAGGTCGCCGACCTGGTCGTCGAGCCGCGCCAGCGAGCTATACAAGCGAAACGAGACCGGCTTGTTGGCGACCAGATGCAGATCCTGACTGTCGAGTTCGATGGTGCGTCCTTCTTCGGCGCCGCGCGGCACCAGGCAGACGGCGTCACTTTCCCCGATGCCGACGTAATAAGCCCGCGGGAGCCCGCCGCGCACCACCAGGCCCGCGCCCGTGGCCTTCACATAAGAGTAGTAAGCTGCGCCGACCGCGACCGCCAGATCAAGATCGCGATTCTCCAGCACCAGCGGCCGGCGTCCGAACCAGCGTTCCATCACATCCGCCACGCGCTGCTGGCAGATTTCCGGAATGAAGAAGCCGCCATTAAAAAGGATGGCGTCAGGCTGGGCGTTTTCGTTGGCGCTTAGGAAGGCAGCCAGATGGCGCGTGATCGCGGGATCGGAGACGTAAGGCAGGCCCAGCTCGCGAAACAGGCTGCGCTTTTCTTCCGCAGGTTTTTCATCCAGGCCGCAAAATGGGAGGAAGCCGTCCAGCGCGAGCTCCAGCGCTTCTTCGCGCAGGATTTCGGTCTTGAGCGTTCCACCCACCAGCGACGATCCGGCGCCCAGCACCGTAATCTCGACGCTCTTGAGGTTCGCATCGGCCAGCATGCGTTCCTTGGCCGCCGCGCAGTGGCGGCGGAGCGCGCTGCGCTGCCGGATAGAGAGCTGGGTGTTGAGCTTGGCCTCCACCAGCCAGGCCAGCGTCAAATCCAGATTGTCGCCGCCCAGCAGAAGATGTTTTCCAACGGCGGTGCGCGTGAACTCGACGCGATCGCCGTCGCGGCGCACACGGATCAGCGTGAAGTCGCTGGTGCCGCCGCCTACGTCGCACACCAGCACAAGCTGCCCGTCGAACAGGCTCTTCTGCGATTGCGCCAGGTGATTCGCGATCCAGGAATAGAAGGCGGCCGCCGGCTCCTCAACGAGCGTGAGCTTTTCGATTCCAGCCTCGCGCGCGGCTTGCACCGTCAGCTCGCGCGCTTCCTCGTCGAACGACGCTGGAACGGTGAGCACGATGTCCTGCGCCGCTAGCGGATCGCCCGGATGCGCCTGGTTCCAGGCATCGCGCATGTGCGCCAGCACAGCCGTGGAAACATCCACCGGCGAGAGCACGCGGCCGGCCTCCTGCGCATCCCAGGGCAGAATCCTGGCGGTGCGGTCGACTTCCGGATTGGACAGCCAGGACTTCGCAGAATGCACCGATTTGGTGGGAATCAGCGCGCCCTGCTCCCGCGCATAGGCCCCGACGTAGGTCTGATCGCCGAGAAAAAGGAAAGATGGAAGCGTGCGGCGCGGCTCGATCTTGCCAGGCGCGACGTACTGCGGGATCTGCAAAACTTGGACCTCCGGGTAGTCGGGAAGTTCCCCCTCCACCCGCTCGACGTAGGCCAGCGCCGAGTTGGTGGTGCCCAGGTCGATACCGATGTTCATTCGATCATGAGCGCGGCGCTACTCGACTTCCACTTCCGCGGGGGCCAGGATGGAAGCGCCGCTACCCGGCGGGAGCGGTGGAAGGTCGATCTTGTCCGCGCGCCAGCCCTTGTGGCGCAGAACTCCGCCCGGGGCTTTTCCGCTGGCCGGCACATTGCCAAGCAGCTTCACCGTGGCCGGGTCGTTGGTTTCGAGCTTGGTAAACGTGCCCTCGACGGCGTCGATTACCGGCGCCAGCCTTAAGTAGCGATTCAGCGACTCGCGGCTCTGCTCGTGCAGATTCCGCACCGCCGCTCCGACCTGTTCATCCGAGTACGCCGAGATGTCTTCCATCAAAAAGTCGATCAATCGCGAATCCCGCTGCAGGATTCCCAGGATCTGGAGCGCACCGTCGGCCGGACGGGCCTGCGCCTGGGGAGGGGCCGGCTTGGGGACCTGCGTGGCCTTGCTCGGCCCAAGTCCCAAGGCCTGCGCGATGTCACCCGGCAACCGGCCGGTAAACAGAATGGCAAAAAAGCTACGAAAGGCGAGTGCGATCCTGCTCAAAATAAGCCTCTAAGCTTTAGGATACACTGGCGATGGCAAGCGCTGCGCCGAAGTGGATGTCCATTTGCAGGATTCTAGAGCGATGTTCAGCCGTTTCCGAGATCGTAGGGATGCCGGCATCCAGTTAGCCTCGAAGTTGAGCGCTTACGCGAGCGATCCGGGCGTGATCGTCCTGGCGTTGCCGCGGGGCGGCGTGCCGGTCGCGTATGAAGTCGCGACGGCCCTGCACGCGCCTTTGGACATTTTCGTGGTGCGCAAGCTGGGCGTGCCCGGACACCGGGAATTGGCCATGGGAGCGATCGCGAGCGGAGGCGTCCGCGTTCTGAATAGCGAGGTGATTGACGCGCTCCGCATCCCGAGCAGCATGATCGACGCGGTCGCCGTGCAGGAACAGCAGGAACTGGACCGGCAGCAGCGAGCTTATCGTGGCGATGCGCCATTCCCGGCGCTCACCGGCCGCACTATCATCGTGGTGGACGATGGGCTCGCCACCGGGTCCACCATGCGGGCGGCGGTTCGGGCGCTCCGACAAAGCGATCCCGCGCGCGTGGTGGTGGCGGTGCCGGTGGGAGCGGCGGATACCTGCCGCAGCCTCAGCCTGGAAGCCGATCAAGTGGTCTGTTGCAGCGTGCCCGAAACTTTCTACGCGGTCAGCCTGTGGTACGAGGAATTCTCTCAAACCACGGACCAGGAAGTCCGCACCTTTCTAGAAGAGGCGGCGTCGCACAACGTGCCGGCGGGCTAGGCGATCTCTCTCTGGAGCCAAAGAGGGCCTCATGAACAAGACAACTGCTGGTCATGCTGGTATGGCGATCGAACATCTGCCGGTGTCGGCGCCGATCGATTCCATCCAGATCGAGGGAACGCTGAGCGTCCCGACGGCCGCCGCGGGCGTGGTGCTGTTCGCGCATGGAAGCGGCAGCTCCCGACGCAGCCCGCGCAACCGCTACGTGGCCGACGTGCTCAACGAGAGCGGGCTGGCTACGCTGCTGATCGATCTGCTGACCGAAGACGAGCAGGAGGTCGACTTGCAGACCGCGCATCTGCGCTTCGATATTCCGCTGCTCGCCAAACGGCTGGCGGCGATCACCGATTGGCTGGCGCAGCACCCCGAAGTGCCGGGCCTCAAGATCGGCCATTTCGGAGCGAGCACGGGAGCGGGTGCAGCGTTGATGGCGGCGGCCCAGCTTCCACACCTGGTGCAGGCGGTGGTTTCGCGCGGAGGGCGGCCGGACCTGGCCGGACCTGCCCTGGCGCACGTCCAGGCGCCAACCCTGCTGATCGTGGGCGGCGCGGACCCTGTGGTCATCGATCTGAACCGCCGCGCCATGGCGCAGATGCGTTGCGAAAACGAACTGCAAATCGTTCCGGGCGCCAGTCATTTGTTCGAGGAACCGGGCGCCT
Source organism: Bryobacteraceae bacterium (assembly GCA_035632015.1). Taxonomy (GTDB): domain Bacteria; phylum Acidobacteriota; class Terriglobia; order Bryobacterales; family Bryobacteraceae; genus Palsa-89. The sequence goes on along the minus strand of DASQHQ010000104.1, from coordinate 80 downwards.
TGAAGAAGGTGGCTGGCCTGGCGCGCGACTGGTTCCTCAAGTATCTGCGCTGACCTATTCGAAGAGCACGGATATAGCGG
>DASQHQ010000103.1:0-12318 GCA_035632015.1 Bryobacteraceae bacterium | reverse complement strand
CTTTCGGCCCAGCAGTTCACGCCCCCGAAAACCAATCTTAAAGTCGGCGACGAAGCACCCGACTTCACGCTTCCCGATACCGACAACAAGCCGGTGAAGCTTTCCGACTTTCGCGGCAAGAAGGTAGTGGTGCTGGCCTTCTTCGTGGCCGCGTTCACCGGTGGTTGAACGCGCGAACTCACCGCGTACCAGTCTGGTATCGCAAAATTTGATGCAAATGAAGCGCAGGTGATAGCGGTCAGCACGGATTTCGGGGCGACGCTGGCTCACTGGAAGAAGGAACTCAACGCCAACTATCCGATGCTCAGCGACCACATGCGCAAGGTTTCCGAACAATACGGTGTGTTGATCACCCAGATGGGCGTCTCCAACCGCGCGACGTTCGTGATCGACAAGGATGGCAAGATCGCTAACATTGAGGAAGGCAACCAGGCGATCAATGTAGACGGCGCCGACGAGGCTTGCAGCCGTCTGGCGCACAAGAAAGCGGCGCAGTAAGGGATCGCGCAGCTCGGAATCGAGCCTCAGCGCGCGATTCCGAGCTTCTTCATCTTGGATTGAAGCGTGGTGCGCTTCATGCCCAGTCGCGCGGCCGCGCCATTCGGACCACCGACTACCCAGTTCGCTTGATCGAGCACCCGGCGGATGTGTTCGCGCTCGGCGTCCTGGAGCGTCAGAGGCGCCGGCGCTTCTGCGGGGGCCTGCAGCTCGGAGCGGGGAATCTCGAGCGTCGAGCCGCGCGTCAGGATAACGGCCCGCTCGATCAGGTTCTCCAGCTCCCGCACGTTCCCCGGCCACGCGTATCGGAGCAGCGCTTCCATGGTCTCCTGAGAAATATTAGTGATGGCTTTGTTCATGCCCCGCGCGTACTTCTGCGTGAAGTAGCGGACCAGCTTTGGAATGTCGCCGGTGCGCTCGCGCAGCGGCGGCACCGAGATCGGAAACACGCTCAGGCGATAGTACAGGTCGGTTCGAAACTCCCGCTCGCTGATCATCTTCGCCAAGTCGCGATTGGTCGCGGCCACCAGCCGGACATCCACCTTGATGGTGCGCGTTCCGCCCAGCCGCTCGAACTCATGCTCCTGCAAAGCCCGCAGCAGCTTGGGCTGCAGCTCCAGCGGGATGTCGCCGATTTCATCCAGAAACAGCGTGCCTTTGTTGGCCAGCTCGAAGCGTCCCATCTTCTGCGCGATGGCGCCGGTGAAAGCTCCCTTTTCGTGACCGAATAGCTCGCTTTCGAGCAGGCCGGTCGGGATGGCGGCGCAGTTCAGCTTGACAAAGGTCCGCCCGCGCCGCGTGCTCAGGTCGTGAATCGCGCGGGCGATCAGTTCCTTGCCCGTGCCCGTCTCTCCGAGAATGAGCACTGAGGCATCGGTGGGCGCCACGGTGGCCACCTGATCCAGCACGTGCTTGAAGGACGGGCTGTCGCCGACGATCTCGCCGAAGTTCTGCTGGGTGCGGATTTCATCTTCCAAATACAGCTTTTCCACCGCCAACCGGTCTTTAAGCTGCGCGATCTCTTGATACGCGGTCGCGTTTTCGATGGCGATGGCGGCCTGTCCGGCCACCTGGCTCAGGAAATCCACGTCGGCCGCGCCGAAAGCGTTTGCGCGCGTGCTTCCGACATTCAAAGTCCCCAGCGCTCGCGAGCGCGTGATCAGCGGCACGCAGCACACTGACTTGATTCCGGCCTCCGCCAGGCGATGAACCACCGGAGATGGAAACTTCAGCAGGCCTTCGGCGTCCAAAACCAGCGGGCGGCGCGTCGACACCGCCTGGCCTGCCGGTGTTTCGTCGATCGGGGCCACGGTGCCTTCCTGGAAGATGCCACGATTGCCCTCGAACACTCGCGCGTGGACCCGCAGTTGGTCGCCGCCCGGCTCGATCAACGCCAGACTCGAGTACTCGTGCGGCACGGCGCGCCGCAGGCACGAAATGATGGTGGGGAACAGATCGCGGATGGACAGCTCGGACACCAGCGCGATGGTGATCTCGAGCAGGATTTGCAGCCGGTCGCGCTCGCGCGCCAGTTGGAGCTGATACTTCTCGGCGTTTTCGTAGTTCAGCGTGTTGTCCACCGCGACGGCGACCTGCGCCGCGATCTGCAGCATCAAATCCAGTTGCGTTTCGGCCTGGCCCGCCGATCCGAAGCCGAACACCAGTGCGCCCAGCCGGTGCTGCGCCGTCGTCAACGGCAGCCAGCAGGAACCCACCACGCGATTGCGTTCGAGCAGCTCCATGATCACCGGCCAGCGCGTCTCGCGGTGGACATCAGAAATCACCAGCGGCTCCTGATGCAAGTAGACCCAGCCGGAGGGCGATTCCTCGGGCGGAAATTCCATGGACGGTATCTCCGGCGCGGCGCCGTTGGCCGACTCCAGAATATGCAGGCGCATGGTGTTGCGGTCTGGATCGTGCAGGATCAGATTCAGGAAATCGAAATGCAAAATGGAATGCAGGCGGCTTGTCAGGTCGCGAAATAACCCGCCTAGATCGCGATGCTGGAGAATGGCCTGGGATACATCAAGCAGCGATTGGTACGCGACCGTTTCCAATCCGGTCTTGGGCGTCGAGCCCGCGCTTCGTTCGGGTTGCACGAGACAGTTCCGTTAGGCGCGTCCTTGCAACCAGTATAGAACGGTCCGGCGCCTTACCTCGGGTCCCGGGCGTTTTTCGTTTCCCGGGCGTCTCCCCTGGATCCTGCGCCGGCCGCTAAGCTGTTTCTCATGCAACCCTCTCGGGCGAATCGCAAGCGCCGCGTCCCAGTCTTGAAGATCGTTCTCACGGTCGGCCTGCCCGGATCCGGCAAATCGACCTACTTGGCCAAGCGGGGGCTGAACGCCATCTCTTCGGACGACGTCCGGCGATGGCTGGCTGATGATCCAACCGATCAAACCATTCACGCGCGCGTCTTCGCAACCATCCGTTACCTGATTCGCCAGCGCATCGCCATAGGCCGCCCGGTGACCTACGTGGACGCGACGCACCTGACGCGCTGGGAACGCCGCCCCTACGCCCAACTTGCCCGCCGTTACGGCTGCCGTTTAGAGGCGCTGTTTTTCGACGTTCCCGCCGAGGTCTGCATCCGGCGAAATCGCAAACGCCACCGCCTGGTCCCCGAACAAGCCATCCTTGAAATGGTGCGGCGGGTCGAGCCGCCGGCGAAGGACGAAGGCTTCGCGCGCGTGCGGCGCGTGGGTCGTCACACTGGCGGCTGCCGCAGCCCGATGTCACACTGGGATTGATGGACAAGTGGGAATCCATCGCCGATCGCAAAATCCGCGAAGCCATGGCAGAGGGCAGCTTCGACAACTTGCCCGACAAGGGCAAGCCGATCCGGCTGGAGAGCAATCCGTTTGAGGACCCGGCGTTGTGGATGGCGCATCATCTGCTGCGGGTGAATGGATTTGCGCCACCCTGGGTGGAAGAGGCGCGCGAGCTCGAAGAGGCAGCGGTCCGTCTTCGCACGGATCTGGCGGAGGCGCTGCAGCGGCCTGCGGCCGACCATCGGGCGAAGGAGCGCGCCGTCCAGCAATTTCGCGAGCGCGGCGCAGAGCTCAACCGGCGAATCCTCACCTACAATCTGAAGAGCCCGTCGGTTCGTTTTCACCGGCGGCCGCTGGATCTGGAATCGGAAGTTCGCGCGGCGCGGGGTCAGCGATCGTTAGCTGGGGATAGTTCCACCGGCTTGCCGTGAGGAGTGCGACGGTAGGCGTCAGCCCAGGCCTCCTTGCGGGCCAGCAATTCGGGCGTATTGGACAAACCTTTCGCCGTGACTAGGCGCTCGAGCGCCGCGAGCCAATGCTGATAGTAGCGGGAACCGTCGTCAGGCTCGCCCCGATCGGCCGCAGCTTTGAGTTCGGCGCCCAGCGCGGCGGCCCATTCCTTCCAAGTGAAATGTCCTTGCTCGGAGAGCCGGACCGCCAGCGCGAAGGCCTGTGCTTCCCAGGGTTCGGCAAACACCGGTCCGCCGCTGTCACGCGGCAGGCGCGGCAGGGTCGCCCGGCGCACGGTTTCCGCTGTGGATTCAGGCTGGCTCAAGATAGTCGTCCCACAGATCGACATAGACCGAGTCGCGCGGTGAGGCTTGCTGGCCCCACAACTCGCGCGCGGCGAAGCGCACCGAATAGACGTGTTGCGGATTCTCTCCTTCAAAGCGCGCGTTGGTGTCTGGAAAGACGTAGACGCCGTGATCGAGGTGGATCGTGCCCAGTTTGCCGCGCGCGTAGCGTGGCAGGCGCGTATGGCCGGTCGGATGCACGTTGCGGGCGCGCACCCGCTGGTTCACCTGGAAGCGCGGAGCCACCGCGACGTCGCGCCGGGCCCCCGCGCCGCTGCGCATCAGCGAAGGCACCTTGTCGGCGGTGAACGGAGGGTTGGCTTTCGCAGAGCCCGCCGCGGGCCGGCCGCGCTCGATTTCCTCCATTGTGACCAGCCCGGCTTTGAGCGCGAGCTGGATGAGCCGCTCGGTCCACTTCTCGTAATAGCTCAGGCGCAGATAGTCGGCTGGAGGAATCAGCTCAATCTGGTAGCGGCCGGCATCGATGTTCCATTTTCGCCAGGCGCCCAGGGCGAGATTGAGCGCGAACGCGCGCCCTTCCCATTCGGCGTGGAACATAGGCTCGTTCTCTTCGTACTGAATCGGGCCCATGTCCTGCATGCCGCCCATGTCATGAATTCCGTTCACGCTGGGCCTCGCTTCCGCGGCAACGTGACTTTAGCGACACCGATCATGGCGTCGCGCGTCACCAGCTCGCCCAGCTCTTCCTCGCTGAGTTTTTCGCTGCCCGCGGGCCGTTCCGGCAGGACCAGGTAGCGCAGCTCAGCGGTGCTGTCCCACACGCGCACTTCGAGGTCTTCGGCCAGATCGAGCCCGAACTCGCGCAGGACGCCCCGCGGATCGATCACCGCGCGCGAACGGTAAGGCGCCGATTTGTACCAAACGGGCGGAAGCCCCAGCACCGACCAGGGATAACAGGAGCACAGCGTGCACACCACGAGGTTGTGCACTTGCGGCGTATTTTCAACCACCACCATGTGCTCGCCCTGTCGGCCGCCATAGCCCAGCTCCGCGATCGCGTTCGTGGCATCTTTTAGCAGGCGCTGTTTGTAGGCCGGATCGACCCAGGCGCGAGCCACAACTTGCGCACCGTTGCGCGGGCCAACCTTGTGTTCGTAGGTGTCGACCAGCGCATCGAGCGCGGCTCGATCGACCAGGCCTTTTTCGACCAGCAGCGATTCGAGCGCCTTCACGCGCAAGGCGGGATCGGAAGGAACCGCTTGGTGATCGTGATCGTGGTGGCGGTGCAACTATTGACAAATAGCACACCGCTCGACGTTGCGGCACGTTCGCCTTGATCAGCTACCGGAGGGGTCTATGCTTGTGGCAGCCCGGCGCAGCGAGCCGCGCGCGTGGATCCCATGACGGCGCTGCGCGAGGAATAAGCCGGCCGGAGCGCTGCATGGGCCCAAGGCGTTCGCCGGAGTGCGAATGGGGCACGCGCAGCCGCGTGCGACGCCGCTCTTTCGAGGTATACTGGGCAGCACGCGAGAGGAGCCAATGAGAAGAATTCAGATCCCTTGTTTTGCGATCGCGCTGCTGCTGGCCGCGTCGCCTCAATTTGCGCAGACGCCGGCGCAGATGCGGGCCAAGGCCAAGGCGCAGAACGTGCCGGAGATCCCCTACGAGTCGGTGCCGAATTTTTTGAAACTGCCGCCCAACCTGTACCTGGGCGAGGGCATCGGAGTGGCCACGAATTCGAAAGGGCACGTTTTCGTCTACACGCGCAGTCAGGACACGCGGCTGTTCGAATTTGACGCCAAGGGCAATTTCCTGCGCGAGATCGGCGAGGGGCTGTACGGTTTCGCGTTCGCGCACGCCGTGCGAGTGGATCCGCAGGACAACATCTGGGCGGTGGACGAAGGCACGAACATGGTGATCAAGTTCAATCCGGAGGGACGCGTGGTGATGGTGCTGGGGCACCGGCCGGAGTCGGTGGAAGGAGTGCCACTCACGCTGGGCTTCGGCGCGCCGCCTTCGCCGGCCGAGCCGTACACGTTCAACCGGCCGACCGACGTGGCTTGGGACCCGGCCGGCAACATTTTCGTCTCCGACGGCTACGGCAACTCGCGCGTGGTGAAGTACAGCAAGGACGGAAGATTCATCGCGTCGGCGGGATCGCGCGGATCGGAGCCCGGGCAGCTCAATATCCCGCACACGCTGGCGACGGACTCGAAGGGCAACGTGTACGTGGGCGACCGCACCAATAGCCGCATCCAGGTTTTCGACAACGACCTCACGCCGCGGAAAATCTACGACCAGGTGGGCGCGCCCTGGGCGATTTGCATCACGCCGGGAGCGCACCAGTACCTCTACAGCTCGAATTCGAACCCGGACAACAACAATTCCGAGATTGCCGCGGTCACCGGCGAGGTCTACAAGATGGAGCTGGATGGGACCATCCTCGGAAAGTTTGGAAAAGCGGGCAAACAATTGGGCGAGTTCAGCACCATTCATGAGCTGGATTGCCGCGCAGACAACGAGCTCATGACTGCGGAGATCACGGCCTGGCGCGTGCAGAAGATCGTGTTGCATCCGCGGGCGGGCTCGGGCGGTAAGTAGGAGGCTGGCATGAGATCATCGCATTCCTGGCTCGCGGCTGTGGCGCTGGCGTTCGGCGGTTCGCTGGGCGCGCAGGTTCCGGAGATCAACTTCGATTCGGCGCCGAATCTTCTCAAGCTGCCGGAACGCATTTACATGGGCGAAGCGGCCGGCGTGGCCACGAATTCCAAGGGTCACATTTTCGTTTACACGCGCACCGGCGACCCGTACGCGACCACCGGGACCTCGCGGACCTTCACGCACGGCGGCGCGCGGCTGCTGGAGTTCGACCAGACCGGAAAATATGTGCGCGAGATCGGGCAGGGCTTGTACGGGTTCCTGTTCGCGCAGAGCGTGCGCATCGATCCGCAGGACAACATCTGGGTAGTGGACCGCGGCTCGAGCCAGGTCATCAAGTTTGAGCCGGACGGTCGCGTGGCGATGGTGATGGGACGCAAGCCGGAGTCGATCTTCGTGGGCGGCCGAGGGGGCGGCGGGCGCGGAGGTCCCGAAGCGGGCGGGCGCGGCGCGGCGCCGGGAGGACGCGGTGGCGGCGGGCGCGAAGGAGGCACTGCACCAGCGCCGGGAGCCGGCAGCCCCGGCGATCTGTTCAATCAGCCCAGCGACGTGGCCTGGGACGCCGCGGGCGACATTTTCGTCGCCGACGGTTACGGCAATTCGCGCATCGCCAAGTTCGATAAGAACGGGCGGTTTCTCAAAACGTGGGGTTCCAGAGGGACGCAATCAGGCCAGTTCGACACGCTCACTTCGCTCGCTACGGACTCGCAGGGCAATGTGTACGCGGCCGACCGCGGGAACAAGCGCATCCAGGTTTTCGACAACAATGGCGAGTTCAAGAGTCAGGTTTCCGACGTCGGCTCGCCCTGGGCGATCTGCATTTCGCCCGGTTCGCACCAGTATCTTTACAGCTCGGACTCCAATCCGACCAATTCGCTCGACAACGGCGAGATCTACAAGCTGGATCTGGACGGGAAAGTCCTGGGCAAATTCGGCCGGGCGGGGAAGCTCATGAAGGAGTTCGGCACGGTGAACGAGATCGACTGCCGGCGGCCGAACGAACTCTATGTGGGCGAGCTGCTGAACTGGCGCGTGCAGAAGTTGACCCTGCGGTAGCGGCGCCGGCGGATAAACCGGCGACCGCCGGGCGCGCTCAGAGAATTTCGTAGATGTGATACGCGACCTTGCCGGGGACGTCGAATCGCACGCCCACCGCGACGATGCGGTTGAGCCAGTCGTATTTCGGTGCGGCGGTGTCGAAAATGGGAGTGGTCCGCCAGTAAGTCGCGGCGGATGGCTGCTGCTGGGGCCGGTAGATGACGCCACGATAGGTGGTGTAGATGCGCTGGCCGTCGTCGGTCTCGAGAGTGGTGCGGACGTCCAGGATGATGACGCCGTCGGGGCGCCGCGTGGTCCAATCGCCACCCGGGCCGAGCACCTTGCCCTTGAGCCTGGGGCCCTCAAAGGTTCCACCGGTGACGGGCGTAATGTTGTGCGAGCCGGCGGCTGCGCCGGGCGCCGTTTCGAGCACCAGATCCATCAGGAATTGCGAGCGCAAAGGCTCGGGAGAGTTTGCGGCCGGCGCTTGGGCGGCGAACAGCGGGAGTCCTGCTGCGGTTGCGCCGAGCTTAGCCAAATCGCGCCGGGAAAGGGTCCAAGTGTCATGCATGCAGGGGATCATAGCATGGCAGCCCGCTAAAGACCTGCATCCTTGCGGCCGGTGAGATAATCAGATTACACATGTTCCGAGCAGTCCGGGAACAGATCGACACCGTCTTCCGCGGAGATCCGGCCGCCAAGAGCGCGGTCGAGATTTTCTTCTGCTATCCCGGTTTCCACGCCATCCTGTTTCACCGCCTGGCGCACAAGCTGCACCGGGCGGGTTTCGTTCTGGGGGCGCGTATTGTCTCGCAGATCAGCCGGGCGCTGACGGGGATTGAAATCCACCCGGGCGCGCAGATTGGGCGGCGCTGCTTTATCGATCACGGGATGGGGGTCGTGATCGGAGAGACCACCGAGATCGGCGAGGACGTGATTCTGTATCAGGGCGTGACGCTGGGCGGCACTGGCAAAGAGAAGGGCAAGCGGCACCCTACCATCGGGCACAACGTGGTCATCGGCACCGGCGCGAAGGTGCTGGGCAATATCACGATCGGCAACAACACCAAGATCGGCGCAGGATCGGTGGTGATCCGTTCCGTGCCGGACAACTCGACCGTGGTAGGCGTTCCGGGGCGCGTCACTCGGATGCGCGCGGATTCGGGCGACGCTCTCGAGCATGGGAATCTGCCCGATCCGGAAGGCCAGGCGATCGACGAATTGACCCGCCGCATCGAGCAGCTCGAGGCGCAGATTCGCATGCTGGCGGAAGAGAGAATGGCCCAGCGGCGGTGAGGCTTCTGGTTCTATTTTGCGTGTTCGCGTCGCTGGCTCTCGCCCCGGCTATCGAGAAATATTCGTACTGGGTGGAACCCTGCGTGGACGCCCAGACCCGGTGTCAGGCAGGCGACGCGGAGTTGGCCGCCTGGGCGCTCGAAGCGTGGCAGAACGCTTCGGGCGGGGCCTTGGAATTCGCGCGGGTGCAAAGCCGCGAGCACGCCCGGATTCGCGTGCTGTGGGCGTCGCCCGATGGCGGCCTGTACGGCGAGACGCACGCGGTTCAGGTGGACGGCCAGCGCGGCGCCGAAGTGTATGTTCTGCCGGCGCCGTTTCCGTTGGGCGGTGACAAACTCATGCGCGACGCCATCGTGTATTTGACCTGCTTGCACGAAAGCGGGCACGCGCTCGGTCTTCCGCACACCGCCGCGTTCGAGGACATCATGTACAGCTTCCAGTACGGCGGCGACATTTCCGAGTATTTCGGGCGCTACCGGCGGAAGCTGAATTCGCGCGAGGATATTCAGAAGAATTCCGGGCTCTCAGGCGCCGACCGGACGCATCTGATGCAGGCCGCGATCCGCAGATAGCGCCGCGCTCCACGCGCTCAGCGCCACGATACGCCAACCAGGACGAAAAATTCATCCTGGGTGGATTCAAAGCGGAAGCTGCCATCTCCCCCGGCTGCGTCGAGGAACGGCGCGCTCCAGTGAACGTAGCGCAACTGGGGCGACACGTGGATTGGACCGGCACGCAATTCTACTCCCGCCGTGCCCACCACTCCGTTCGACACCGCGTAGCCGGTGGACGACCGCTGGCTGACGAACGTGGTGAAAATGTCCATGGGCGGGTTCGAGGTCATTCCAGATAAAAAAGACCCGGACGAAACGGCTGTACCGTGGACCACGCGCGGGGCATAGCCTGCTCCGGCGAAAGGATGCGCCAGCGCGAACGGGAGATGAAATTTCACGAGCAGTGGAAACTCCCAGGAGTTTGCTCGCACGCGCGTGATGGAATTAGCAAGCGGGGAAGATTGATAACCAGTGAATCCGAAGCGGCGATATAACGCGTCGAACTCGAAGGACAAATGCAAAGGCAGGCTGACCTCTGCGGTGGGACCCACGATGTAGCGTTTCGACTCGGAGGAAAGAGTGCCGTTGAGGTCGTCCGTGGCACGGACGCCGCCGATCGCTCCGATCGAAAACTGTTGGGCCAAGGCTCGATCGCCGCTCAGAGACATGCACGTAAGAAATCCGAAAACGCAGGAACAGATTCGCATGGGCAGACGTGTTGCAAATGACGTGCCACGGAGCCGGTTGCGAATTTAGTGGCTGCTGGGAGCTGAGTCGGGCTCGGCTTTCAGCGGGAAGTGCGCGCCTTCTGGAATCGGCGCGAGCATCTGCTCTTTTCGATAAATTAGCGTGGATGTGTTGTAGCTAGCAATCTCGAAGCCGTGGCCGTGCGTGATGGCGTCGGTGGGGCAGGCCTCCACGCAGTAGCCGCAGAAGATGCAGCGGCTGTAATCGATGTTGTACACCTTGGCGTAGCGCTCGCCTCCGCTGATGCGCAGCGTGTCGGTGTTTTCGGCGGCTTCGATGTAGATGCAGTCCGCCGGGCAGGCCGCGGCGCATAAGAAGCAAGCCACGCATTTTTCCAGGCCGTTCTCGTCCCTCTGCAAGACGTGCACGCCGCGATAGCGCTCCTGAAACTTGGGCGGCGAATCCGGATAGTCCTCGGTGATGGTGGGATTCAACATCTCCCCAAAGGTGACCTTCATGCCTTTGGCGACCGCGGCGGCGGATTGGTAGACCTCGGAAAGTTTGGACGGCATCCTTTTTCGCTTTTATTATCGCAGGTCCGGCCCGGACCTCAGTTCTTGGATCCTCAACCGGCCTTCCATTCGGGCACGTGATCATCGGGTCCGAATGGCGTGATGCCGGCGCGCGCGCCCACCTCTTCGAGGTCGCGCTTTGAAAATCCGCTGAAGGATTTTGCAATGTGGCCGTCCTGCTCCACCAGAAATAGCGAAGGAACGGAACTGATGCCGTACGCGTTGCTGGCCGGATAGCCCTCGTTGGCCTGGTCGAGCAAGGTGGGAAGCGTCACGCCGAAGTGCCGGCTGAAGCCCTCCGTGGCTTTCGCGTCATCCTGGGAGATGGGAACGACCTGCATCGACTGGCTGGCTCCCAAGCGTTCGACATACGGAGCGGTGAGCTGGCAGACCGGACAACTGACTTTGTAAAAGACCAGCAGCGCCGGCCCTTTATTCAAAATCTCCTCGAGCGACCGATGGCCGCCCTGGACGCTCGTGAGTTGAAACTGAGGCGCCTGCTCGCCGGCGGCCACCATGACCTTAGTCTTGCGCCCCCACATCGCTAGGAGCCTTCCTTATGCTGCTGGACAAAGCTCAGGATGTCGAAGTGCTTGATCTCGCGCTCGGGGAAGAAGCTGTTGACGGCCTCCTGCTCCTCGCCGAAGATGTGGAAGACGGTGGAGAGCTTGGTCAGCAGCAGCAACTCGATGTTGCGGCGGTTGAGATGCACCAGCTTGAGATTTCCTCCGGCCTTTTGCAGCGAAGTAAAGCAGATGACCATGGTACCGAGGCCGGTGCTATCGATGTAGTCGACGTCCTTGAGGTTCAGGATGATCTGAATCGAGCCGCGCGCGGCTTCTTCGTTCACTTTTTCGCGCAGCATCGACGCATCGCCGACCACCAGCCTGCCTTTCAGATCGAGAATCGTGATGCCTTCTTTTTCGCGGCGCTGGATGTCGAGTTGGGGCATGGCCGTTTTTCAGTGTACCTGCTCGGTGAGCGGCGTGGCCGGGGCCTCGGGCAGCGCGGGTGCGGCGGTGTCGGCGGGCAGAGTCACCACGAAGCGCGTGCCTTTCTGCAGTTCGCTTTTCACTTGGATGGTTCCTCCGTGGGCCTTCACGATCCATTCCACGAAACTGAGGCCCAGGCCCAGGCCCTTTTCGGGATCGGCGGAGGGAACGCGATAGAAGCGGTCGAAGATGTGCGGCAGATGATCGGGCGCGATGCCGACGCCGGTATCCTCGACGATGAATCGGATCTGGTCGCCCGCCTGCTCCAGCCGCGCGGTCACCTTGCCGCCGGAGCGGGTGTATTTGATGGCGTTGCCGAGCAGGTTCGACACCATGCGCTCGATCTGCACGCGGTCGGCGTGGATCATGCAGGCCGCCGGCAACTCTGCGGAGAGGCGGACACCTTGCGCCTCGGCGGGGATCTGGTGCTGGTCCACCAGGTCGCGCACCAGGCCGGCCATGTCGAGCGCGCCCTTTTGCAGAACCAACTGGCCGGATTC
>DASQHQ010000102.1:0-48754 GCA_035632015.1 Bryobacteraceae bacterium | reverse complement strand
CGCGGTTCCTGAAACGTGATCATGACGTCTTCCCGCTGGACCTTTTCAAATTGCACGTCCACTAACCGCTCGACGGAGTCGATCGCGAACCGGCCCACCACCAGGATGGACACGGCCAGGGCCACGCCGAGAGCGGAGAAGAACGCCTTCCAGGGACGCCGTTCCAGGTTGCGCACGATCATGCGCGACGCGGGTGAAAGCAAGGTCCATAGGCTGAAACGTTCCAGCCAGCCTGGCCGGAACGTAGCCGGCGCTTCCGGCCGCATCGCTTCCGCCGGCGCCAACGCGACCGCCCGCCTCACCGCGGATAACGCCCCCAGGCAAGCCGAGGCGGCGCTGATGCCCGCGGCCAACAGCAGCACTTGCGGATCGAGGCGAAGCTGCAGTACTGGAAAGTGAAAGTATTGCGCGTAGATCCCGGTCAATCCCTGGCCGATCCAATAGCCCAGCGCGATGCCCGAGGCCGCGCCCAAGGAAATGGCTACCAGCGCGAGCTGAAGGTAGTGGATTCCAATCTCGCTACTCCGATATCCGAAGGCTCTGAGCACCGCGACCTGGCCGCGTTGCGTGCCCACCAGCCGCGACAGCAACACGTGCAGCAGAAACGCCACCACTCCCAGGAACAGAGTAGGCAGGATGACGGCCGTGGTTCTGATTTCCGCCAATTCGTCGGTCAAATATCGGTAGGAGAGCTGATCCTCGCGGCCGTAAGCGCCGAGGCCGCCGTAGCGCTCCAGCAGAGCATCGACGCGCGCGATCACTTCAGGCTGGTTCGCACCGCGAGACAGCGAAATGGCCACATCGTTGAAAGCATCCTGCATGTTGAACGCCGGGCCAAGCACGTCGCGGCTCATCCAAAGAACTCCGAAACGGCGGCTGTCGGGAAACACTTCCGAGGGGCGGATCTCGTAGATGTACTCCGGCGACAGGGCGATGCCCACGATGTGCAGCGGTTCCCATTTCCCGTTGAGCACAGCTCCCAGGCGATCGCCGACCTGGAGACGATTCGCCTCCGCGAAGGCTTCGCTGACCAGCACCTCGCCGCGCTGGCCAGGTTCGATGTAGCGGCCCTGGCGGAGGAACAGATCATTGAGCATAGGCATGCGCCGCTCGGGAATGGAGACCAGACGCCCGGTGGCGGGCTCCTCCAGGCCGGGAACATCCAGCGTCACTTCCGCCACCACGCGGGTCTGCACCGACGCCACGCCCGGGATGGCCAGGATGGCGTTAAACAGCGATTCCGGAGCGCGCTTCAAGTGCGCGAAGACGTCTGCGAAGCGATAGCCCGCATAGTAGTCCGACTGCGCCGTGACCAGCGCGCGGAAGGCGCATTGCTCGGTCACGTAGGTGGCGATCCCGCAGGCCATCACCGCCGTGACGGCCAGCATTTGCCCGCGCATGTGGAGCAGATCGCGAATCAGTTTGCGGTGCAGTGTGCTGATCATCCGTCACCACGACAATTCCGCCGGCGAGATGCGCTTTTCGTTGCGGTAGATCTGCGCGATGGCGCCGCTGCTGAGGCGGACGACGCGGTCAGCCATTCCCGCGATGGATGCATTGTGGGTGATGATCGCGACGATGGTCCCCAATTCCCGGTTCACCTGGGCCAGGACTTCCAGCACGATCTTGCCGGTAGCGTAATCGAGCGCGCCGGTCGGCTCGTCGCACAGCAGCACATCCGGGCGCTTGGCGACGGCGCGTGCAATCGCCACACGCTGCTGCTCGCCACCCGAAAGCTGCGAGGGAAAGTGGTGCACGCGGTCCGAAAGTCCGACCAGGCGCAAGGCCTCGGCCGGATCGATCGGATTGGCGGCGATTTCGGTCACCAGCGCGACGTTCTCCAGGGCCGTCAGGCTGGGAATCAGGTTGTAGAACTGGAAGACAAAGCCGACGTGCTCGCGGCGGAAGCGCGTCAGCGCCGCATCGCCGCCTGCGGTCAAATTGTGATCCAGGTAATGCACCTCCCCGCGGGTGGGCGCATCCAGCCCGCCCAGAATATTCAGAAGCGTCGATTTGCCGCTTCCCGACGGGCCCAGAACCACGACAAACTCGCCGGCGAACAGATCCAGATCGATTCCCCGCAGGGCCTGCACCTCGACTTCGCCCACGCGGTAGGTCTTGGTGACCTGGTGAATATGGAACACGGCCTCGGGCGGGCTCGCTTCGCTCACTCGCAGCGCGGTCGCCATCCAGCGCCCCCGCGGCCTAGCGCCAGCCTTCACGGACCAGAACTTTGAAATCCTCGCGTTTGTCGTTGACGATTTGAAACGCTTCCACCTTGATCTTGTGGAATTTTCCGGAGCCGCGCACGTTGGTGTCGTAGACCAGCCGGTATTGGGTCGCGACACTCTGCATGATCCCTTGCAACACGCTGGGAAACGCCGAGACCTGGTTGGGAAACCAGGCAAAACCGCCGCTCTTGGAAGCCAGCGTCTGGAGAAAACTCTGCGCCTGCAGAAAGGTCAGCCGCGGGGACGTCTCCAGATAGGGCTCGTACATGCCGCGGAACAGGGAACCGATGCCGGCCACGAACACCGTGACATTTTCCGACTCCATCTTGGCCTTCACCTGGTCGAAGGTGTGCTCGCTGAACGTGTCCAGGCCCGAGCCGACGATGACCAGGATGCGGCGCCCCGGCAGCCGCCCCATCTTGTCGAGCATTTCGTAGACCGCGTCGTAGGTGTCGATTTCGCTCCAGGACGGCATGCCGAGTTGCGAGAAACCCTGCGTCACGGCGCCGATCTGCTGGGTGAAATCGACCTGAACGTCGAGCTCGTGCGCGAAGGTCGCCAGCGCATACCAGTGGCCCTCGGGCGCGTGCTGCAGAAAGCCCAGCATGGCGGCCTCGATGTCCTCGTAGTAATATCCGGAAGCCCGGCTGTACTCCACCAGAAGCGCGATGGACGCCGGCTCTTCGGGTTTTTCCAGGCGGAACGGCTGCGCCTTTCCATCTTGATAAAGCCGGAAATTCCTGTGCGTCAGACCGGTGACCAGGCCGCCGTTTTTTTCTACGTTCAGGTAAAGCGAGACGGTCTCCCCCGCGGGTTCGATCGAGGCGGCGAGACCCGCGCCGGCCGGCACTGCGGCCAGAGCGAGCGCGGCGATCATTTGCCAGGCGTGCTGGCGGCGGGAGCGAGCTTGGGAGATGAGCATATGGTTTCGATGGGCTGATCAGGTTCGTACACCAGCTTGGAAGGAGCCGGGCATCCCTGCTCGGGCCCGAGCAAGCTGGGCTTCTGCTTGGATTCTGTTTCCGCCGTTGCGGTGACCTTGGCCAGCGCCTCCTTCATGGTTTTGAACTCCGCGGTGTTCACCACCGCGCTGGACCGCTTTCCCAGATAGTCCATTTCGCGTTCCGACTCCACCATCCGTTGGTAGAAGGGCGGATGAGAGCGGAACCAGCTCGCCCCGTTCACATAGCCCTCCCGGGTCGCCATCTTGTCGAAGAATCGGATGTATCCGCTGGGATCGTAGCCCGCTTTCCAGGAGTATTGGATGCCTAATTGATCGGCCTGCTGCTCGTACTCGCGGCTGACTCCCAGCAGCGTCAGGCTCAGCGTCAGGCCGAGGCCGTAGAAGCCGTACTGCAAGGCGTAGTAGGCTCCGATACTCGCGACGCCGCCAGTGAAGATGACGGCCGCAATCTGCGCGGCCTGATACACGATGGATGCGATAGTGGCCTTGGTCATGAGCTTGTGCCCATGCCGCGCCACCACGTGCGACATTTCGTGCGCAATCACACCGGCGAGCTGCGATTCGTCGTCGGCGGCCTCCAATATGCCGCGTTCCACAAACACGAATCCCCCCGGTAGAGCAAAGGCGTTGATCTCTTTCGAATTCAGGACCGTGACTTGCAATGGCACTTGCAGGTCGGAATTGGTGGCGAGTTTCTTGGCGACCTCGCTCACATAGTCGACGATCGCTTTGTCCTCGAGCTCCTTGGGCATCAGCCCGGAGCGCTTCAAATCACGGATCGCTTCCTGCCCGGTCTTGATGTCGTCCTTCTGGTTGGATTCGATCTCGCGGAACCCGATGTCTTCCACATCGCCCCAGCGACGATTCTTGTAGGTGCCATCCGCGATGCTGGCCTGGATTTCCTTGGCCTGGGCCGGCCACTTCTGGATCAGCTCCAGCTTGGCTTGTTTGTTGTCATAGGCCACCGGGATGGCGTGCTGAGCGATCACGTCCGCCTGGCTCTTCAGCGCGCGCGCATCCTGAATCTTGCAGTGCAGGCTGTGGCGGTCGACTTCGGATATCTTGGATTTCTTCAAGCTCTGCTGCGCGCCGTCCACGCTGCGCTGGTAATCGCTGGAAACCGATTCAAACCGCCCGACACAATAATCCTGGGCCTGCTTGAGATATTCCTGCATGGCCTGGATCTGACTATCGCTGTAACTTAATGTGGACGCGATCTCGAACAGAGTGAGATACGACTTGCGGAGTTCCTGCTCCAAGGGCGAGGTTCTTACCACAGGTTCGGCCGTCGGCAGCGTCACACGATGGCCGCCGCAGCCCGAAATGTTAAGCAATAGCAGTTCGCAACACAATAACGCGACCGGAGTTCTCAAATAGAAGCTCTGCATACTCCTCCTCAAGCCGTCCGGTTGTCCGCTCGAACCGGCTCTAAGCGCTGGCCGAGAATTGTTAATGTCCGTTAATGAGTGAGCAATCTGTCTGCCAGAGAGCGGGCCATCTGTCTAAAGGAACCTGGAGCACGAACTGCGAAATTTGCCGCATGGAAGACCGGCAACAGCACGTCAAATTGCGCAGGTCACGGGCGCACAATCCGTTGATCTTGCTGAAAATAGGACGTTAGGAGCTGGCGGCGCCGATGAGAATGACGGCGATCGGTGTGTCGCCGAGCTTGGCTTGCAAGACCCAGTCGTCGCCCTGCTGGCTGAAACCGGGAGAGTCCGTATCCGCTTTCCAAAAGCTCAAGACGGCCGGATGCGGGGTGCCCGACGCCTTCCTGCTCATGGCGACCAGGGCGTCGAAGTTGGGCGTCGCGTTGGTATCCTGGTCGTCGGCCGCCGGCGTCAGCAGCAGAAAATCGCGCTGCGGCGCTGCACCCTGATGATCGCCATTCATCGGCAGAATCCCATAGCGCAGCGTGTAGAGCCCCGCTTTGATGGGCTGCGCGCGCCGGTCCGCGCCGTTGCCGTCGAACCGGATAACGCCTAGCAGCGCGCCGAACGGAATCGAGGGCAGCGTGACGTTCTGTTCGGAAGTGGCCGGCCCCGAAGGGGGAGTGGCGCGAAACCAGATCTCGCAGTAGGGCGCGCCGGCGTTGGAGATTCGGAATCCGCTCTTTTGCATGAGCTGCGCGATGTTGACGGCCAGCTCCGGCGGCGGCGCTCCCGCAGGGTCGGCTTTGTACTGGCCGAACAGCGAGACAGACGCAAGCAACAGCGGGAAAAGGTTGGCAAGGGGCCGCATAGTTCCATCCTAACTCGACGGTTGCGCCGCAGCTCGGGTTGGTGGCACGCGAAACAAACTGTGCGGTTGCAAACGCGGGCGGTGCAACTGCGGTCGCCGCTCGAAGTTTCACCAGGGTGAGATTTCTCAATCCGCTTGGCCACCCACATGCACAGAGTTTAATGATTCCATTGTTAACGTCCGATCGGAAAGAGGGTTCTAACAATTAGGAGGAGGAACATGCGTTACTCGCATCGACTTCTAGTGCTTGCAGCGGTATCGGTCATGGTTGCCGCTGCGCAGACCGATCCGCCCGGCCGCGTGGGGCGGCTGAGCTATCTGAGCGGCGCTGTTTCGTTCCGGCCCGGGGATGTCGAGGAGTGGGTGCCGGCGCCCATGAACCGGCCGCTCACCACCGGCGATCACATCTGGACCGATCAGGACGCGCGCGCCGAATTGCACATTGGGACCGCCGCGCTGCGTCTCAATTCGGAAACCGCTTTCGAGTTCTTGAACCTCGACGATGCCAACGCGCAGATCCGGCTGACGCAGGGATCGCTGATCATCCGGCTCCGCAGCCTCGCCGACCAGGAAAACTTCGAGGTGGACACTCCCAACCTGGCCTTCTCGCTGCTCAGAACCGGCACCTATCGCGTGGACGTGGATCCGAACACCTTCACCACCGTGATCACGGTGCGCGGCGGCGAAGGAGACGTCACCAGCAACAACCAGGCGTTCGCTGTGCATGCCGGCCAGCAGACGCGAGTCTCGGGTGAAAATTCGACCACCTATGACATCAGCAGCGCTCCTCCGTTCGATGAATGGGACAACTGGTGCAGCGCACGCGACCGGCGCGAGGACCAGTCTCAATCGGCCCGCTACGTGTCGCGCGAGATGGTGGGCTACCAGGATCTGGACGACAACGGCTCCTGGCGAACCGTGCCTGACTACGGCCCGGTGTGGGTGCCGCGGGTCACGGTGGTCGGCTGGGCGCCGTATCACTACGGACATTGGGTTTGGGTGGAACCCTGGGGCTGGACCTGGATGGACGACGCGCCCTGGGGCTTCGCGCCCTTCCATTACGGGCGTTGGGTGTATGTCGGCTACTGGGCCTGGGTGCCCGGGCCGGTCGCCGTGCGGCCGGTTTACGCGCCCGCGCTGGTGGCCTGGGTGGGCGGACCGCGCTTCAGCCTTTCGGTGTCCTTTGGCGCCGGAATCGCTGGCGTGGCATGGTTCCCGTTGGGGCCGCGCGAGGTCTACGTTCCGGCCTATCGCGCCAGCCCGACCTACATCAATCGCGTGAACGTCACCAACACCACCATCGTTAACAACATCAACATCACCAACATCAACACCACCAACGTGCGATACATCAACCGCGAAGCGCCGGGAGCGGTTACCGCTGTTCCGCAGAGCGCGCTCGCGAGCGCCCGGCCGGTGCAGGCAGCGGCCGTGCCGGTGAATGCGAATGCGTTTCGGTCGGCCCAGGTCATCAACACCGCACCGGTGGCGCCTAGCCGTCAAAGCGTGCTGGGTGGCGCGCCTGTGGGTGGCGCGGGCCGCGTAGCGCAGCCGCCGGCTGCCGTGCAAAACCGCGCCGTGTTCGCCAGGACCGCTCCACCGCCCGCTCCGGTGCCTTTTGCGCAACGGCAACAGTCGCTGGCCGCCAATCCCGGACGCCCGCTGGATGCGGGCCAAGTGCAGAGCCTGCGAGGCGCGCAGGCGCCTTCCACCCATCCGTTCGTGAGGCCGGTCCAGGCTGGCGCGGGCGGTGGTGCTGGGCGCGGCGGTTTTACACGAGCTCCGGCGCAGCCTCCCGTGCAGCCGTCTGTCCAGCCGTCGGTTCAGCCGTCCGTTCAGCCGCCCGTGCAGCCGCGCGGCGATCAGGCACGGCCGCGTGAGTTCCCGCCCAACCGGCCAACACCACCTCCGCCGCAGCCTCCGGCAGTCAACGCTCCGCCCGGCCGCATGCAGCGGGAAACACCGCCTCAGCCGTCGCCCGGACAGGCTCCGCCTTCACGCCAGGTCCGGCCGAGCCCTGAGGCTCAGCCGCAGCCCACGCCTGGCGGCACTCCGCCCGGCCGCATACGCCCCGAAGCGCAGCCGCAGCCATCACCCGGACAGCCGCCTCCAGCGCGCCAGGTTCGGCCGGGCCGCGAAGCGCCGCCGAGCCAGCCCAGCCCAGCGCCGCCCGAGCGTGCTCCCCGGGAAGTGACCCCGCGTCCGGCGCCGGAACAGGCCCCTCCGCGCGTGCAACGGGAAGCCCCGGCGCAACCGGGTCGAGAGGCGCAGCCGCAACGAGGTCCCGCGGAACGCCCCCGAGGCCAGGCTCCCAAGGAAGAAAAGAAGGACGATCGGGAGCGGAAACAGTTCTGAATCGCTCGCGCCTCGCCCCGCCAAGCTTGGGCCGGCTAAGGCAGCAGCGTCTTCAACTGCTGGTACATCAGCATCAACGCCGGACCTAGCGTCACCAGCAACACCGACGGAAAGATCAGGAAGAATACCGGAAAGATGAGCTTCACGCCCACCTTGCGGGCTCGCTCCTGCGCCTGCTGCCGGAAGCGTGTGCGCAGATATTTCGCGTGCGACCGCAAGGCCGGCCCGATGCTGGTGCCGAACCGGTCGCTGTCGGCCAGCAGATTAGCCAGCTTTCGCAACTCCGCCTCCTGGCTGCGGTTGCCGAAATTCCGGAACGAATCAGCGCGGCTGCTGGCGGTCTTGAGATCCAGATAGAGCTGCCCCAGCTCAACGCTGAAATCCGGATGGGCGCGCGTCAAGCTGCGGCTGGTGTCCGCCACCGACTGGTCGAGCGACTGCCCCGCTTCCATCCCCAGTACGATCAGGTCCAGGGCGGCCGGCAAAGCGCTGCGAAGACGCTGCGCCCGGGCCCGCGCGCGCGACGCCAGCACGCGATCCGGAAGAAGAAACCCTAAGCCCAGTCCACAAATCATCGGAAGGATAGTGGCCGAGGCGTCGCCGCGAGACAGGAGCGCGGACGTTGCCAGCAGGCCGGCCAGAAACAGCGCGCTGCAGCACTTGATCCCGTAGAAAACGGCCACGGCGGAAGGCCATCCATACCCGGCGGCCGTCAGACGGCGGCGATACGGGTTGTTTTCATTCTTAGTGGCCGGAAAGTTCTCTCCAATGGATTCAAAAACGTGGAGAAAAACGGACTGCGAAGCCGGCGAAGCAGGTTCGACGCTCAAGCGCACCGGCGTCTCGTGGCGCCGCTCAGCCACCCGCTGGAAAACGTAGCCCGCAGCCAGCACAGCCGTCAGGACGAACGAGAAGAAGCCCGCTCCCAGCCAGAATTCGCTCATATTTTTATGTCCACAATGCGGCGAATCAAGAAGTGAGCCGCCACCAGGCAGGCGATGGCGCCGCTGATCAGGTATTTCCCGTAGGGATGGTAAATCAGCGTGGCCAGGTAGGATGGATTCACTACGGTCATCACCGCGCTGATCACGATGGGAAGAACGGTCAGCACCGTTCCGGTGAGTTTGCCGTGAGCCGCCAGCGCCCGCACCTCGCCTTTCAACTCGGTGGATTCGCGCATGTTCTCCGCCAGCTTGCCCAGCACCTCATTCAGCTTGCCGCCGGTGCGGTTTTGAAGCTGCACGGCGGAAGCGAACATGGTCACCTCGAGCAGCGGCATGCGCGCCGAGAGATTGTTCAAGGCCTCGTTCCAGGATGTTCCGAAGTTGCCGTCCGCGGCGGTCTGCCGAATTTCCGCCGCCACCGGTTGCTCGCACTCTTCGGCCGCAATCTCCATGGCGGCCGCAAAGGGATGGCCGGCGCGCATCGCGCGGGCCAGCGAGTCCAGCGCGTCTGGGAAATTCTCTTCAAAGCGCCGGAAACGCTTGGCGCGGCGCCGCAGGATATAGAAATAGGGCAGCAGCGCCACCCCGGTGGCCATCAGCATACCGGCCCAGCCCGGAATCCTTTCAACTTGCATCGCCGCGGCCCAGACGATGCTTCCGCCCAGCAGCATCAGCAAGGTGACGCGTCCGACCGACCAGGTCAGGCCCGCTTGCAGCAGGTGGCCCCGCATGATGCGGACGAAATCCGAGCGTTCCAGCAGCTTGGCCCACAGCGTGATGGTGCTCAGATTTTCGTTCTTCAGCAGTTTCGGACTCTCATCCAGCAGGTGCTCGGACATGTCCTCGGCCAGCGCCTCGGCGCCCATGCGCTGCAGAACGAACCAGCCGATCAGAACAGCCAGCGCGACGGCCAGGAACGTGGTGAGAAACACCAGGATCGCCGAAAGCGCCAGCACCTAGCGCCCCCGGCCGGTGCGTGCCACCGAGGGTACCTCGGTTTGGCCGCCTGCCTGGGCCGTCACCAGGATCACCAACTTCGAATCGCTCCAGGAATGCTTCGGAAAGAGGCGTTCCAGCGCGGCATGATCCCGTGCTTGGTCGAGAATTCCCGTGACCAGCAGGCTGCCGTTAGCCGGCAGCTCCGCCTCGTACACCTGGGTTTCGACCCCGCCCGCGTTGTGGAGGCTGATCTCGGGCCGCACCCTCAGGTTGAGCTTTCCCCCGGCGCCGGCCACCGCGGTGAAATGCACTTGAAGCTGGCAGGCTTCCGAACCAGTCCGAAACTTCGCCGCATTCCCGTCGCTGGCCGTGAGAGTCTTGGACAGCAACAGCTCGAGACCACCTTGCTTTTCGAGATTGCGAACCAGCTCGCCCGAGTCGACGCCGGGCTGGAACGCCGCCACGCTTACTGCATCGCCGGAGCCGGCGCGGGCGATTTTGGATTCGAGTTGGCTGGCTGCCTGGCTCGTGGCGCGCAGCACTTCGAGTTGAAGTTGGATGGGATGCGCATTGTTGAGCGCCGTCTGGCGTGTGTCCGCCCGCGGCGCTGTGCTGGCGTTGCTCTCGTGAAACAGCGAGCTGAGAGCGAGCGAACGGCTGTACTCGGTCTGCTCATCCAGCGGATTGCGAAGCGCCACACGCAGGCGCGTGCCCGAATCCGCCAGCGCCACCAGATCGGCGTCTTCGGCCCGAGTGAGCACCGTGACGATGGACACGGTCCCCCGATTCCCTCCCCCCGGCTGGGTTTGCGGATTCACCGCCAGCACTTCCACGTTCTGCAGAACGGTGCGCAGCTCCAGGCTGCCGTTGCGCTCGCGGACGGCCTGCAGGTCTATCTTGTCTCCCGCTTTGAGGCCCGGCATCAGGCTGTCGGATTCAGACACGCGGATGGAGACCGCGCGTTGTCCGGCCGGCACGCCGCCATGGGATGCGCCGGGTTGAGGAGCCTTGGACGCGACCCGCTCTTCCAGCAACGGCTCATTCTGCTTTACTTGCGTCAGCAACGTCGCGCCGACCAGTTGCTGCGGGCTCGAAAACGAGCCGCTCAGCGTAGCCTTGAAATGCGCGACTCGCAAATCGCTCTGTTGTAAAACCGCGCCCCGCTCCAGGTCTCGGGCGGCGACGACCACCGGCGGGCCGGCCATATCCGTGGCGGCGCTCCGCATCTTGCCAGCGAACAGCCCATAGAATACACCGGTCGAAATGATCGCCACCACAACCGCAATCCCGATCAGAGGTCCCATGTTTTTTTTCATCACGATTCGTTTCTCCCCCGGCGAGCTGGCCGACTTGCGTACACCTGTGGCTCCACAAGGATGAACGGCGGAAGCCCCGATAGGCAGAATCGAGTCTTGCCCTAAGGCTCACGCCTTAATTGCCTTAGCACTCTGTAGAGGCTCAGGCCAGCGAACCCCGGCAGCGCTCCCGGGAACGTCCCGCCATTGGGGTGCATCCAACATACTGGGTAAGTGAAGGGAGAGCATATGCTTCATAGATGCAAATCCCTGTTAGCGTTGGTAGCAGCGCTGAGCTTTGGCGCCGTGGCGGCTTTCGCCCGCAGCGCCGGGCCGGGGACGCTGAACTACATCGAAGGTTCGGTATCGCTCAATGGACGCGGGGTGGAGTCAACATCGTCCGGCTCGGTTCAGGCCGGCGCGAATCAAACGGTAGCGACCTCGCAAGGCAAGGTCGAAGTTCTGCTGACGCCCGGCGTTTTCCTGCGGCTCGGCGACCATAGCTCGATGCGAATGCAGTCATCCAGCCTGACGGATACGCGTGTCCAGTTATTGAGCGGCAGAGCGATGGTGGAAGCCACCGAGGTGCTCAAGGAAAACAACCTCCAAGTCGTGGAGGATGGCGCCGCCACAAGACTGGTTAAGCACGGTCTCTATTTTTTCAACGCCGATCAGGCCAACGTGGCCGTCTATGACGGCGAGGCAATAGTCATCGCCGGCGATCAACAGTTCAAAGTGAAAAAGGGCCACGAGGCGGTGCTGGCGAACGCCGCCGTCGAGGTCCGGAAGTTCGATCGCGATAAAGCGCACGACGAGCTGTTTGCGTGGAGCAAATTGCGCTCGCAATACCTGGCGGAAGCAGGCGCGGAGTACGCGAGTACCGTCTACGCGGGCGCCGGTTGGTGGTATGGGCCCGGATGGTATTGGAATCCGTGGTGGGATATGTATTCGTTCATTCCCGGCGACGGCATCTTATACAGTCCGTTTGGATGGCCTTTCTACTCGCCCGTGGTGGTGTACCGCGCGCCCGGGTTCTACCGCGGTTTCTACGGAGGCAGGTTCCACACGGGCGCCGTTGGGGCGGTTCATGGGACACCAGGGGTGCGATCCGGTACCTTCGGTCGCGCTCCGGTGGCGCACATGGGCGGGGGCGGTTTCCATGGTGGCTTCGCCGGAGGTGGCGTCCACGGCGTCGGCGGTGGTGGTTTCCATGGAGGCGGCGGCCGCCGCTAGCCGCGGACCGGCTCGAAGCGGGCGGTGAAGTGGCGCAGGAACTGTGGCTCGGAAACGATCTTGAGTCCACGAATCTGGTCGCGCCGCTGATTCACTTCGAGGATGGCCTCCACCAGGTAGTCCACGTGGCTTTGCGTGTAAACGCGCCGCGGAATCGCCAGGCGCAGCAGCTGGTGGGGAGCCTGGTCGCCGAACATGACAGAGCCGATTTCGACCGACCGTATGCCCGCATGGCGGTACAGCTCCACCGCCAGCGCCTGGCCGGGGAATTGCGCGCGCGGTACGTGCGGCAACATGCGGCCCGCATCGATGTAGATGGCATGGCCGCCGGGTGGCTCCACGATCGGCACGCCGAAGTCGGCAATATGCCGGCCCAGATAAGCCGTGGAGGCGATGCGATATTCCAGATATTCCGGTTGCAGCACCTCTTCCAGCCCCACCGCCACCGCTTCCAGATCGCGGCCGGCCAACCCGCCGTAGGTGGGAAAGCCTTCCGTCAGAATCAGCAGGTTAGTCTCCTGCTCGGCCAGCCTGCTGTTGTTGGTGCATAGGAATCCGCCGATGTTGGCGAAGGCGTCCTTCTTGGCGGAAAAGGTGCAGCCGTCGGCGAGCGAAAACATTTTTTGCGCGATCTCGCGCGGCGTGAAATCACGGTATCCCGGCTCATCGCGCTTGATGAACCAGGCGTTCTCCGCAAACCGGCAGGCATCCAGGTACAGCGGAATTCCGTACCGCGAGGCGACTTCGCGCACTTGCTCGATGTTCGCCATCGAGACCGGTTGGCCTCCGCCCGAGTTGTTGGTGATGGTGATCATCACCAACGGAATCCGCTCCGGGCCCTCGGTCTCAACGAGACGTTCCAGCGCTGCCACGTCCAGGTTGCCTTTGAATGGCACGCGCGCCTGGGTATCCGCCGCGGCGGGGATGGGTAGATCCACGGCCCGCGCGCCATGGAACTCGATGTTGGCGCGGGTGGTATCGAAATGCGCGTTGTTCGGCACGACCTGCCCGGGCTGGCACAAAATCGAAAACAGAATGCGTTCGGCCGCGCGACCCTGATGCGTGGGAATCACGTGGCGGAATCCGGTGAGCGCTCGCACCACCTGCTCGAAGCGGTAGAAGCTTTCGCTTCCGGCGTACGACTCGTCGCCGCGCATCATGGCGGCCCACTGTTCCGTGGACATGGCGCTGGTCCCCGAGTCGGTCAGCAGGTCGATGAGGATGTCGCTGGCCCGGATCTGAAAGAGGTTATAGCCGGCCTGTTCCAGGAAGTGTTCGCGCTGCGCCGGCGTGGTCCAGTGCAGCGGCTCGACGCTCTTGATGCGGAAGGGCTCGATGATGGTGCGCACACCTAAGCTTAGCCGCTGGCTTCCGGGGTCAGTAAGCGCGCACGAAGGCATCCGGATGCAGTTTCTGGATTTCCTCCTTGGCGCGGCGGAGCGATTCCTCATCGGGGAACGGACCCACCAGGAAGCGGCGCAGGTCTTCCTGCGGGCCGGGCGCCAGGCGCACGTCCAGATTCTTCCGCCGCAGATCGGCCAGTATCCTGGGAGCAAAACGCGTGCTGGCCGCCAGCACCTGCAGATATCTTTCGCCCGGCTGCGGAACCAGCAGGTCAGCGGCGGGGAGTTCGCCGGACGCGAGTGCACCGGCCGCGAGATGATTAGCCGCGCTCGATCCTTCCGCCGGTTTGCTTTCCGGCTTCGATGGGCTGGCTGGAACTGGCGGCACAGCCTGGCTCGCCGGCTCAGCCGGCTTGCTCTCGGCTTTCGACAGGGCGGCTAGGGTTTGCCCGGGCACGGCGGCCGGTTCGCTCGGAGGCTGTGCGGGCGTTGGAACCGTCTCCGGCTCCGCGTTCCGAGCATTTTGGCTTGCCATCGGTGGAACGCCGGCCGCCGGCGCCGCACTGTGAACGGCCGGCGTGGCGTGGATTCTTGCTACGAAGATGCGATGGCCCACATAACCTGCTGCTACCAGCAGGCCGACGGAAAGCGTGATAGGGATCGCCATCAAGGGCACACGCTTCCGGCCGCCCCCGGAGGCAGAGTGCTTCTCTTCGGCTGGCTGGCCCGCCCCTGCCGCGGCCCCCGTTTCGGATGAAGCCCCGATCGTGATCATTCTCGCTTCTCCAAATATCGGCGGACCGAAGCGGACGCTGCAGAGCGCGCTCTAAAGGTTGAGTGGCCACCAGCCGATTTCGAGTCTGTGATGAGCCAAGACTCCGCAGACGAGTTCTGCCTCTACTTGTGGCGCTCCCTCCAGGCTCCTGGCATCGTCTATCTGGCTCGGTCTGCCGCCAGCGCTCAAGCGGTCTACAGCGGCTTAGCCGAGGAAGGCTACATCGTCAAAGCGGTGCATGCCGGTTCGGGCGCGGAATTCGAGATACGAGACGGAGCGCTTCTTCCGGTTCTCGACCACCCAGCGCGATGCGCAGAGCGCTAACTCGCGCTTCGCAAGCCAAGACCCGCCGCAGCCGCACGAGCCGCCCTGCGATCTTGTAAGGACCCGTCCGTAACCGCGGGCGGCGGTGCAGCCGACACTGCATACCTGGTTTTCGTAAGCTCCAATGGCGCCAGGCGCCTCTTGGTTCGGAACTGGTACTGCTCGAGCGCCACCGCCACGTTCGGTCCCCATTGCCGCACCACTCTCCCGCGGGTCACCAGTTGCAGCGGCGTGGTCCCGTTCAGCAGCGAAGGCCATTCGATGATGAGTTTCAGGCGCACGCCGGCGTTGAAGGCGTGCTGGGTCACCATCAGAAGCCCGCTGCTGCTCACATTCAGAGTCCGACCGGTGCCGTTGATTTCGGATCCTCGTTCGATGGCCTGATAGTCAACGGCAAGTTCGAGTGGATATCTAACCTTTGATCGTCGTTCCGTGCCCATGTTCGTCCAAGCCCCCCGTATGCCAACGAGAGGTTCCTCTGTGATGCACGTGGCAGACCATTGTGCGCCAAAAATTTGTCGCTTGTTTTCTCATTTAGATACAGCGGCGTGTCCCATCAAGAGGCGCCTGGCGCGGGTAATATTTATCCGATTGTGGCTCACAGTGAAGAATCATTTGGTTCGCGGACTAACCGTTTGGATAGCAGCGGGACGAGTGGAGCCCCTTGGCGCCTGCGGCGCTTCCAGAATTTCGGCCAACAGCGTTGATCCTTTGTTGAAGTGGGAAAGCAGGGGGCTGAACGGATGGGTCAATGATCTAGCTGGATTCAAATCGAAATGCCGAGCCGCCACAGCAGGTATCCGACGGCCTGTCGATAGCACTGCCAGCGGTCGGCCGGCGCCGAAGGTCGCGGCGAGCCGTACACTTTGAGCCCGCTCGATTCGAGCATCTTCTTGACGCGAAAGATGTGGTAACCATCGCTGACCACGATAGCGGACTGAAGACTCATGCGCCGCATGATTTCGGCCACGGCGGCCACGCTCTGCGCCGTGCTGCCAGCCTCCCGCTCCACCACCACGGCCTCGGGGGGAACACCGTGTTCGGCCAGGTAGGAGCGGCCCACGGACCCCTCCGTAAACACCGGATCGCCGCCGGCCCCGCCGGTGGTGATGATGCGCGGAGCCATGTGTTGGAGATACAAGAACAGGGCGTGATTCAGGCGCGCCTCTAGCACCGGCGAGGGCTTGCCACGGTACTCGGCCGCGCCCAGTACTATGATCGCGTCCGCGGGACGAACCTCGTTGATCTCCGACTGCCGCTGAATCTCTCCAGCCACGCCCGCCACTTTCCAGGCCACGCCGGCCAGGGCGAGCAGTAGCGCTAGGGCGACGATCCATTTCATGATAGATTTGGCTGGCTCGAGAAAGCCTTCTGAGTTTACTTTATGCCAACACTGACAAGTCCGCGAAACCCACTGCTCAAGGAAGTGCGCAAGGCCATCCTGCGGGGTTCCACCACCGAGGAAGGGTACGCCGTGGCCGAAAGCTTTCACCTGCTGGAGGAGGCGCTGCGGAGCGACTGCGACATTTCGGCGGTGTTCGCCGCCGAATCGGTGCGCTCGGCGGTGGAAAGCCATGTGCGCGGCCTCAAGAAGCTGCGTGTCACCGTGCTGCCCGATGACCTGTTCCGCAGCCTCTCGGCCACTGAATCCAGCCAGGGCGTGATGGCGTTAGTGCGGCCGCCGCGGTGGAGCGTCGAGCAGGTGTTCCGTGGACAATCGCTGGCTGTGGTTTTGGATGGCGTGCAGGATCCGGGGAACGCCGGCGCCATTCTGCGGGCCGCCGAAGCGTTCGGCGCAACCGGCGCCGTATTTTTGAAAGGCACCGTAAGTCCCTACAATCCGAAGTGCCTGCGCGCCTCTGCCGGCTCGGTGTTTCGCGTTCCTCTGGCGCCGTCGATGGATCCGCAACTTCTGCTCGCGGCAGCCGAGCAGCGCAAGCTGGACCTGTTCGCGCTGATGCCCAAGGGCGCTATGGAACTGGGCGAATCCAACTTCACGCGCCGGTGCGCCATCATCGTGGGCAGCGAGGGCCGCGGCGTCAGCGAGCGGTTGCGGGCCAAGGCGCTCGACATTCGCATTCCCACCGCCGGCGTAGAGTCGCTCAACGCCGCGCTCGCAGCAGGCATCGCGCTGTACACGGCCCGCAAACAACGGATGGTGGCCGCATGAGTTTGTTCGAGCCGGACCCGTTGGCGAGCGATAAAGAGGATGTGTCTCGACCCCTGGCCGAGCGAATGCGTCCCACCACGCTCCAGGACTTCGCCGGCCAGCAGCATATTCTGGGGCCGGGCAAGCCGCTCCGGGTCCAAATCGAGCGCGACCAGCTCAGCTCGATCATCCTGTGGGGGCCTCCCGGCTCCGGCAAAACCACCTTGGCCCGGATCATGGCCCGCATGACGCATTGTGACTTCATTCCGTTCAGCGCCGTGCTGAGCGGCATTAAGGAAATCAAAGCCGTGATGGCGGATGCCGAGCGCAACCGCCGCGCGGGCCGCCGCACGCTGATCTTCATCGACGAGATTCACCGCTTCAACAAGGCCCAGCAGGATGCGTTTCTTCCCTACGTCGAGCGCGGCGACATCATCTTGATCGGCGCCACCACCGAGAATCCTTCCTTCGAAGTGATCTCAGCGCTGCTATCACGCACCAAGGTCTATGCGCTGAAGGCGCTCTCCGAAGAAGAGATCGCCGGCCTGCTGCGCCGTGCGCTTCCGGTAGTGAAGGTGGAGGCGAGCGAGGATCTGCTGCAGCAAATCGCGATCTACGCCAACGGCGATGCTCGCACCGCCTACAACATCCTGGAGCTGTCCGCAGCCGCATCCCCGGATGGCCACCTGACCACGCAGGCCGTGGAAGACTCGTTGCAACGGAAAATGCTGCTCTACGACAAAGCCGGCGAGGAGCATTTCAACCTCATCTCCGCGCTGCACAAATCGGTGCGCTCCTCCGACGTCGATGCGGCGCTGTATTGGCTCGGGCGCATGCTCGAATCCGGCGAGGATCGGCTTTACATTGCCCGCCGGCTGGTCCGCATGGCCATCGAGGACATCGGGCTGGCGGATCCGCGCGCGCTCGAGCAATCCATCGCCGCCATGCAGGCCGTCCACTTCCTGGGGATTCCCGAAGGCGACCTGGCGCTCGGCCAGGCCACCATCTATCTGGCCCTCGCTCTCAAGTCCGACGCCTCCTACCAGGCGCTGAACCGCGTCATGGAGACCATCGAAAGCCAGCCGGCCGAGCCGGTGCCGCTTCAATTGCGGAACGCCCCCACCGGGCTCATGAAGAAATGGGGTTATGGCGCCGGATACCAGCACGCCCATAAGCTGGAAGACGCCCTGCCCGACATGGAGTGCTTGCCGGAGTCGCTCGCCGCCGCCAGATTCTATGAGCCCACGCAGCGGGGCGCCGAACAGCGGCTCGCCGAGCGGCTCGAGGAGATTCGCAACCGCAAGAAAAACCGTAGCCGATTGCCCCCTGCGTAACACAACCAGCTCGTCGGAAGTACTATTCCTTCCGACGCCACGTACCACCCTAAATTGGGAATTCCCTGCTATTGTCGCCCTCCTGCCGGTGCCTCAATCTGGTCATGGAATTGAACTAATCGAAAAAGGGCAAGCAGGATGCAGGGGGCAGCAGTGAAAGTGGACAAAGAAACGAACGATCGCCGCAGTGCGGACCGGTTCCCCATCGAGCGGGAAGTCCGGTTCAAGGTGCTCAACCGCAAGAGCCCGGATGAAGCCGGCGTGGGCAAGACCATCAACATGAGCAGCAATGGCGTGCTGTTCACGACGGATCACTACCTGCTTCCCGGACGACGGCTGGAGCTCTCCATCAGTTGGCCGGCGCAACTGAACAGCAAGGTCAGTCTGAAGCTGGTGGCTCGCGGGCGCGTGGTGCGTTGCGAGGAAGGGCGAGCCGCGATCGAGATCCACCAATATGAGTTTCGGACGCTCGCCCAGGCCCATAGCGGCCCGCAGATAGTCGCCAGTTAAGTTCGCACTCAGAACCGGCAAGAATCGCCACACCTCTCCTTTTGTCTTCCAGCACAACGGACTCGCCCCATCCGGGGGTTACAATAGTGACACGCAGGTTTCGGCCTGCGCAGTTCCTCCCCCAGGGCAACCACGATGCGGATGCGGAAGCTCTTCACTGTTTTTCTTTGCTGCGCCGGCTTGAGTCACGCGGCGGATGTTCCGAAAGCGCCTACGCTCGCCGAGGCCCGCGCCTTCATGGACCGCGCCCAAGCCACGCTTCTGGATCTGTCCGTCCAGCAACAACGCGCGGACTGGGTTAAAGACACCTACATCACTTACGACAGCGAGATTCTGGCGGCCAAAGCCGACGAGCAGGTCATCGCCGCCACCATGCAGCTGGCCAAGCAGTCCACGCGTTTCAACCGACTCAAAATGCCCGACGACCTGGCGCGCGAGTTCAAGCTGCTGCGGCTCTCCCTGACCCTGGCCGCGCCTTCCAATCCCAAGGAGGCGGAGGAACTCACGCAAATCGCCGCGCGGATGGAGGGCATGTACGGCAGCGGCAAGTATTGCCCCCACCCCGGCGGCTGCCGGGACCTCGACCAACTCAGCGACGTCCTGCGCACCGGCACCGATCCCAAGGAGCTGCTGGACGCCTGGCGCGGCTGGCACAGCATTTCGCCTCCTATGCGGCCGCTGTTCCAGCGCTACGTCGCGCTCGGCAACAAAGGCGCGCGCGAGCTAGGATTCGCAGACATGGGCGCGATGTGGCGCTCGAAATACGACCTGCCACCCGAGGGGTTCACCGCCGAGATGGATCGCTTGTGGGAGCAGGTCCGCCCGCTCTATCTATCGCTGCACGCGTACGTGCGCGCGAAACTCCGCGAAAAATACGGAAACATCGTCCCGGCCAACGGGCCCATTCCGGCGCACCTGCTCGGCAACATGTGGGCGCAGGAGTGGGAGAACATCTATCCGCTGGTGGCGCCCAAGAATGCTGATCCGGGTTACGATCTCACGGCGATTCTCAAGTCGAAGAACACGCAGCCGCTCGACATGGTCCGATACGGCGAGCGCTTCTTCACCTCGCTGGGCTTCGCGCCGCTGCCCAAGACGTTTTGGGAACGCTCGATGTTCGTCAAGCCGCGCGACCGGGACGTGGTGTGCCACGCCAGCGCCTGGGATGTCGACGCGGTGGACGATTTGCGCATCAAACTGTGCATCGAGATCAACGCCGAGGATTTCTCGACCATCCATCACGAACTGGGCCACAACTTCTACCAGCGCGCCTATAACCGGCAGCCCTTCCTGTTTCGCGACTCCGCGAACGACGGCTTCCACGAAGCCATCGGCGACACCATTGCCTTATCTGTGACGCCCGAGTATCTGAAGAGAATCGGGCTGCTCGCCAGCGTGCCCGACAGCTCCAAGGACATCGGGCTATTGCTGTACAAAGCGCTCGAGAAAGTCGCCTTCCTGCCCTTCGGCCTGATGATCGACAAGTGGCGCTGGCAAGTTTTTTCCGGCGAGATTCCGCCGGAGAAGTACAACGAAAGCTGGTGGCAGCTCCGTTTGAAGTATCAGGGCGTTGCGCCGCCGGTCGCGCGCAGCGAACGCGATTTCGATCCGGGCGCGAAATATCACGTCCCCGCGAATTATCCTTACGCGCGCTACTTTCTGTCGTATATTTTGCAATTCCAGTTTCATCGCGCGCTGGCGAAGACCGCGGGCTGCGGCGGCCCGCTGCATCGCTGTTCTATCTACGAAAGCAAGGCCGCCGGCGACAAGCTGAACGCCATGCTGTCCATGGGTTTAAGCCAGCCCTGGCCCAACGCGCTGGCCGTGCTGACCGGCCAGAACCAGATGGACGCCACGGCGATTCTGGATTACTTCGCGCCGCTCAAGAAATGGCTGGATGAACAAAACCGGGGCAAGCCGATCGGTTGGTAATAGTTTGGCAGGAGGCGGTATGAACGCGGTAGAGACTTGCGCGATTTGCGGCGGATCGGGTTGGAAGATCGTCGAGCGCGAAGGCGTGTCCGGCGCCGAGAAGTGCGAGTGCGCCAATGCCGGCCGCGAGCAGCGCGTCGAGGCGCGAGCCAACATCCCGCCGCTGTATCAAAACGCCTCGGTGGACAACTTTATCCTTCCTGCCGACAATCCAGTTTCCCGCACCCAACTGGCGAGCGTTGTTTTGACCGTGCGGGCCTACGTGCGCGAGTATCCGAACGTCCCCAAACCGGGCTTGCTGTTCATCGGAGCGCCCGGAACCGGCAAGACGCATCTGGCGGCGGCGGCACTGCGAAGTCTGATCGCGCGCGGTTTTGAAGGCGTTTTCTACGACTTTCAGGCCTTGTTGAATCATATCCGCAGCGGCTACGACGTCGCCTCCGGCACCATGGACCGCGAAGCGTATCGCTCGGCGCTCGAAGCAGAGATCCTGGTCCTCGACGACCTGGGCGCGCATCGCGTCACCGATTGGGTGGAGGACACCGTCACTTCCATCGTTACCCAGCGCTGCAACCATCGCCGCGCCACCATCGTCACCACCAACCTGCGCGATCCCGAAGTGGGCGACCAGCGCGGCTCCGGCTTGCAGGATGACATTCACAGCAAGTATTTCCTCGAAGAGCGCATCGGCATGCGCGCCCGCTCCCGCCTGTTTGAAATGTGCAAGCTGATCAAAATGCCGGATGTCGAAGACTACCGGCTGAAGCGGCGATCTTAGCTTTCCCTAAGGTGTCCGCCGTATTGCGGAGACAGTACTGGTGCGGCGACAATACTACTGGAACGAGCTCAACTCCTCCAAGAGCTGTTCATCGCCCGCTTCGTTCTGGAACAAATGAAGCGGGCCCCCTCCCACAACCCGTATCACAGCCTACAATGTGCCAGGCCGCGCTTTTCGAGATACTGCTGATGGTATTCCTCGGCGCGCCAGAACTCGGTAGCCGGTGTGATTTCGGTTACGATGGGCCGCCTGAACTTGCCGGAACGAGCCTGCGCCTCGCGCGAAGTTTTGGCCGCCACCTCTTGCGCCGGGGTATGGAAGAAAATCACCGAGCGGTATTGAGTCCCCACATCGGGCCCCTGACGGTTCAACGTTGTCGGATCGTGGTTTTCCCAAAAAACCTGCAACAGATCTTCATACGAGACTGCGGCGGGATCGTACTCCACTTGAACCACTTCTGCGTGCCCGGTCCGATCGGTGCAAACATCCTGATAAGTTGGATTGCCAAGCGTGCCGCCCATATATCCGACCGCGGTGGAAACAACCCCCTTGAGCTGACGGAAGGCCGCTTCCACACCCCAGAAGCATCCGGCGCCGAAGGTCGCTTTTTCCATGTCTCCAGTCTACCGGGTTCCGCCGCGAGCGCGCATCACCGGCGCACATCCAGCCAGCGCGCTGTCACCGTTACTTACGCGATCTGAGGCGCCCCGCCGAGCGTCCAACCCACGGAGTAACGAACAATGTGTGACTACTCGCTGCATACCTTTCCCAACCGGCTCGCCGTCGAAGGCGAAGACTTGGTCGTTCACAGGTTCGGAGGGGCGTCTCTCGGCTTAGCCTCGCCCGCCGATCTGCCTTCCGTCACCGCCGCGAAACCATGCCATGGCACGGGCACGTGGGCTTGGATCAAGGCCTGGTTCAAATCTCAACAACCCAAGTGGGAGACTGAAAAGCGCGCGCCAGCGGTCTGCATTCCGCCCGGAGCCCGGCTGATCCTGCGCGACATTCCGAAGAGTCTGCAACGGGAATTGGGTGTCAATGAGGTCGAGATGGCGACCTTCACAGAAACCACCGCGGACATGAACACCTATCGGGATGCTGTGCGATTCCAGAACAACCGGCAGATTCTCTTGCAGGCGCTCCGGGAGGGGCAACGGGTCACGGTGCTGTCACTCTCGCCTGTACCGGTCGAGGAGCCCGTTCTGGTGGAAGAGTTCGCCAACTGGCCGCGCCGTTAAATTCCCCCGGCCGCGGGCCGGAAGTGCAGATCCACGCTATAGCCCGCAATGTCAACGTGCACGACATAGAGCGCGGTAATGCCCAGGGCGTTGTGGGACTGCCTTACTTGAATGTCTCCGGCATGCAGGGGCAAGCCGAGCGAAGCGGCTCGGTTCAGCACCTGCGACTGTACCGCCGCCGGTGACCGGCCGGCAGTGGCGGGATCGTCGATCAGTTCATTGACGTAGCGCTGCAATTTCCAATTCGCAACGTAGGGAGGAATCAGAACGATTCCGATCAGCGCCAAAACCAGCAGCACGGCCACTCCCGCGGCAAGCCGCAGAAGCCGCGCCGGTTTCACTTCTTGCTGGCCTCGAGCGACTCCAGTTCCTTCCAGATGTCCTCGTCGTGCGGCTCCCAGTCCGGGCTGTTCGGTCCGGTGATCTGAACCTCGGGGACCTTGAGCGTGCCGTGGCCGTACACGCAGATGTATTCGGTGCGAGGCTGGCCGAAGAGCAACATGTTGGGCCAGGAGCCGGCCGCCACCGGCATCCGCAAACGGCGCAAGCAGGTGCGGCAGCGATAGCGCTGATCCCAGACGATCACGTACAGCACGCCGGCGCAAGCCAGGAAGAACAGCATCATCGCGCTGGTGTAGCCCAGGTCGTGCGCGAACGGACTCTGCTGCCAGTCGGCGAACACCCGGCGGGGAAATAGCCACCGGATGGCCGACCACAGAGCTGCCATCACTAAGCCGGCCACCGCCAGCTTAGCTACCAGAAATCCCCAATACCTCACAACCATTGGACTCCTTTGTTCGCCTCCCGGTTCCTGCTTCTTCTTTTATACTATCGTCTTGCAACTATTTTTTCAGCAGATTCCGTGCCAAAAATAGAACATTCGCCGGGCGCTCGGCCAGACGGCGCATGAAATACGGATACCAGGCATCGCCATACGGCACGTACAGACGCAGCCGGTAGCCAGCTTGGACCAGACGGCGCTGCAAGTCGCGGCGAATCCCATACAGCATCTGAAACTCGAAACGATCCGCGGCGATTTTTCGTTCCGTCGCGATCTCCAGGGCCTGCCGGAGCATGCGCTCGTCGTGCGTCGCCAGAGCGGGCTGAATCCCGCGATCGAACAAATTCCGCATCAGAAGCACGTAGCTGGAATCCACATCCTTCTTGCGCGGAAAGGCGATGTCGGATGGCTCTTTGTATGCGCCCTTGCAGAGCCGCACCGGAATTCCCTCCTGGCAGAGCCTCTCGATATCGCCTTGGCTGCGGTAGAGATGCGACTGGATCACGGCGCGCACGGCGCCATACTTGGCGTGCAGCCGCGAAACCAGATCCAGCGTGCGATCGACATACTCGCTCGATTCCATATCCACTTCCACCATGGTTCCGATCGCCTGGGCGCGCGCCACCAACCCGTCGACGTTGTGCTCGCACTCGGCCTCGGAGAAATCCAGTCCCAGTTGCGTGAGCTTGATGGACACCGTGGCCTGCAGGTTCAACTCCCCGATCCGGTCCAGCGCGCTGCAATAAGCGTCGCGCGAGTTTTCAGCCTCTTCGAGCGACCTGACGCTTTCGCCCAGATGATCCAGGCTGGCTAGTATCCCTTCGCGATTCAGGCGTTGGCACACGGCCACTTCGCGCTCCAGCGTGTGACCGGCGATGAAGCGGGAGGTGAGGCGATCGGCGGCCGGTGACGTTTCCATCCAGTGGCGAAGCCCGGACTGGCGGGAAAGGAACAGCAGCAGGCTGCGAAGCACCTATCAACAGAATATCAGCAGGTCCTGCGGGCTCCTTCGTGTCGGCCCGCCTCGCACGCTAAACTCGGGAAGGCGGAGGGATGGGACAAGAGATTCAGTGCCGTGTGGATTTCGGCCAGCGCTCATCCCAGGGCAAAGCGCTGCTGGAAACCTCCGAAGTTCTCTTCCGCGGCGACTTCCGGTTGAAGTTCGCTTTTCGCGACATCCAGCGCATGGACGTGACCGCGGGAAAACTGGAAATCCAGTTGGCGGAAGGCTCAGCGGTGTTTCATCTGGGCGACGCGGCGGAGAAATGGGCCGCGCGCATCCGCAATCCGCCCAGCCGCCTCGACAAACTGGGCGTGAAGCCGGGAACCAAGGTCCGCCTGATCGGCTCGCGAGATGAGGCCTTCCGGCGCGAGCTCTCCGAGCGGGGCGCCGTCGACACCCGCTCGAAGCCTGACCTTGTATTCCTGGCGATCAAAGACAAGAACGACCTGATCGAATTGGCCTACTTGGGTGAGGCGCCGGTGTGGGTCATCTATCCGAAGGGGATTCAAGCCGTGACCGAGAACGAGGTATTATCTGCGGGCCGTGCCGCGGGATTGGTCGACACCAAAGTCTGCTCGTTCTCGGCAACACATACCGCGCTGCGGTTCAACCGGCGCGCAGGCTCCAGGAAAGCGAAGAGCCCGCCCGCGAAGAAACGGCGCGCGTAGCCGGCGTTTTAGGCGCCTCGCGAGGCAGCCGCGCAGGACGCGCAGGAAATCAGGCGCTCGGCCAGGTTGGACAGCGCGTTCCGAAACGGCGTTAGGCGCCGCGCGGGCAGCTGCCCAGGACACGCAGGAAATGAGGTGCTCGGCCAGATTGGACAGCGCATTTCAGAATAGCGTTAAGCGCCGTGCGGGTAACTGCCCAGGACACGCAGGAAATCAGCCAGCTCGGCCAGATGACGCAGCGCGTTCTGGACGCGAGGCTCGTTTTCGCGGCCCAGAAAATCCACGTAGAACAGATATTCCCAGGGCTTGCCGCGCAAGGGGCGCGATTCGATCTTGGCCAGGTTCACGTCGCGCAACGCAAAGGCGCTCAAGGCGCGAAACAGCGCTCCCGGCGTGTTGCGGGTGGTGAATACCAGCGACGTTTTCCAATGCCGCGCCGGCTTGGTTTTCGGCCTGGCGCCGCGGTCGCGGTACAGCAGAAAAAAGCGTGTGAAGTTGTGGCGATCGTCCTCGATGGATCGCCGCAGGATTCTCGCGCCATAAGTGGAGGCCGCCACGCGGGAGGCGATCGCGGCCGCGTCCGGCGCCCGTTCCGCCATCACCATCTTTACCGCGCCCGCCGTGTCGTAAAACGGAGTCCGCTCCATCTTCGGATGCTTGGCGAAAAAACTCAGACACTGATTCAGCGCCACCGGATGAGAATAGACCCGGCGGATATCGCCGAACCGCACGCCGGCCGGAGCGATCAGGTTGTGAACGATGCGAACGCTCGTTTCCGCCGCAATGCGCACGTCGAAGTTGAGCAGGTGATCGTAGTTCTCGTGAACCGACCCGGCCAGCGTATTCTCGATGGGAATCACGGCGGCATCGATCTTGCGGTTTCGCAGCGCGCGAAATACATCCTCAAATCTCTGAAAAGGGACCACCTCGGCGCGCTCTCCCAGGAGTTGGCGCACGGCTTCTTGAGAAAAGGCTCCCAGTTCACCTTGGATACCGGCACGCGGCCGCTTCATATTTCTGCTCGCACTCGGCTTCTTCTCTCTTTTGTGTCGTTTTGCGGAGCTAAAGGAGGCCTTCTGTTACCTGCGTGAGCCAGCTTGGCAACCTGCGTGCTTGGCCGCAAGTTGAATGGCCGTCTTGGAAACACCAGAACCGCCCCATCACGGCCTCATTGGCACGACTTTAACACGCAAAAGCATTGTAACTTTGTTTCTTGTTCGGAAAACCGAACAGAACTATCCCTTTCGTCTTGCCCTTGGCCCCATCTGATCGCTATAATTCAGAGCCGTCCCTACGTTCGCCGAAACAGTCGAGTGCCCTCCGATACCTGGGCCCCAGAGGGACGGACTGGAAACGCATCATCATAACATGCCCGGACAAAAGCTGCGGCGGCACAGGGAGCGTCTAGGTTTACGCGTCCGCGACGTGGAACAGGCTAGCCTGAAGATCGCCGAGAAGTACCACAACGACGAGTTTGCGGTGCTGATCAACCGGCTCTCCGAGATCGAGAACCGCGGCCTGATTCCTTCTCTGTACAAGCTGTATTCGCTGTGCGCAATCTATCGGCTCGATTTTCAGGAAGTTATGGAGTGGTACGGCATTGCGCTGGAGAGCTTGCCGGCGGATGCCAGCCTGGCCGAAGTTCCGCAGACTCATCCCATTTCGTTTCGCGCCGGCGCCGAAGGGGCAGCGCTACTGCCGCTTTCCCTGGATCCCGGAATCGATTTGAGCCGGACCTCCTACCTGAGCCGCATGATCCAGCGCTGGGGCAAGCTGCCGCTTCTGTTTCTCGAAACACTCGGGGTCCGCGAGCAGCGCTATGGCTTTATCGGGACCGAGGACTGGTTCATGTTTCCTCTGTTGCAGCCCGGCACTTTTGTCATGATCGACGACACTCTGCGCCGCGTGTCTAACTCCGGCTGGAGCAACGAGTTCGAGAGACCGATCTATTTTCTTGAACATCGCCGTGGATACGCCTGCGGATGGTGCAATCTGAGCGAGGACCGCCTGATCTTGCAGCCGCACCCCGCCTCCCCGTGCAACCCGCAGGTCTATAACTATCCCAACGAGATCGACATCGTAGGCCAGGTCACGGGAATCGCTATGCGTCTGGATCAGAGTCAGCAACGCCGTGGGCGTTCCTGAGCGTCTGGAGCAGAGCCGTCAGATCGCCTGCAAAAACTCGTCTTTCCCCGCCTCGAACCGTACTGGGGATCAGATTGCGATAAGGCGCCAGCTTGGCCCAAGTCTCCAGAACCGTCCTGGCATCCTCAGTTAGGCCGGAAAAATAAAGTTCCAGATCGGCCTTTTGCTGCTCCAGGTTGAAGGTGAGCCACACCGCAAAGACGCTGGCGTGGCTCTTTCTCAGCGCCTTGTTGGCCTGGTCTTCACCGAACAGAAGCGTCAGGCCGTGGTGCTCGTAACGGCCGTTGTTTACGTTGCGAAGCGACGACAGGTAAACCAGCCTGCCAAAAACCGAGGGGATCTGTGAAAGCGTGTTGCGCCACAGATTCGGCAGCGCCTCGGCCTTCAAGCCAGCGTCGTCTTGCCTGCTCTTCATCTCGTTCCGCCCGAATACACCTGGATCATACACCGGAAAACCACCCGCTGGGAATCTCCCGCAAATCCAGAGTGCGAAAACTTTAAATGTTCTGATTTCAGAAACACTTCGTAAATCTCCTCTTTTCCGATTCCGCGAGCCTTACGCTGACTGCGAGTTGCAAGACTCGCTCAGCAAATTCAACAAGGAGATTTTTCATGATGAAGAGGCTCGTATTGCTCGCTGCTATGGTATTCGCTCTTGCCAGCGCGGTTTCGGCAGAATGGCCGTTTCCGCCCTGCAGTCCGGACTGCCTGGTGTCGGTTTCCCGCTAATCGCGTTGCCGCCAGGCGCTGTTCCCGGGGAGCCGGATGATAAACTGGCTTCCAAGCTATGCAACGGCTCCCTTTCGAACAGCAAGTCTTTCTGCTAGTCCAGACGCTGTCCTTGTTAGGCCTGGCCATCCGGATGTGGCAGTCCGGACTGTACCGCGTTTACTCTTATTTCTTCGCCTACTTGCTGCTGGCGCTGCTTCAAGCCGGAGTTCTTGCGAGTGTCCCATTCGGCAGCCGCCAATATGTCTACGCCTGGATGGGGACGGAAGGATTGATCACCTGTACCTACGTTCTGGTTGTGCTGGAAACGTACTCTTTGATCCTCCGAGACCTCTCCGGGATTGCGACGGCAGCCCGCCGCTACATCCGGATCATGGTCCTGGCAGCCGTACTCATCTCGCTGTTGATGATCGTCCTCGACAGGAATCCCGCGACAATTTACGGCTTTTTCCTGACCTGCTACCGCATCGTTTTGTCTGCCCTCCTGATCATCGTTCTCGCATCCCTGGTTTTTCTTGTGTACTATCCCATTCCATTGACTCGGAATGTCGTCTTCTATTCGATCGGCTACAGTGTCTATCTGCTCGCCAGAGCCCCCGCGCTGCTTATAGCCAACTACAGTCACTTCGAATGGTTTCGACAGCTGGATGCCGTGTTCACGGGAGTTCCGACCGCCTGTTTGCTGTTCTGGTTCTTCACGCTGAACCGGAATGGCGAGGCCAAAACGGTGGTAGTCGGTCATCACTGGAAACCGGAAGACGAAAAACGCATCCTTTCGCATCTTCAGGCCATTAATGACAGCCTGTTTCGCAGCGCCAGAAAATAGATTTATTACATTAATTTACGCCTTAGGGACGCTAACGGTTGCGAAACAAGATTGCATTTCCACCCGGACTGCGTTATTCTGGCTCAGAACCCGAGGTGGTAACCTCCCCATGGTTTACGTGTCGATCGGTGCCGCGGCTGCTCTGTTGCTGATCGCGTTCGCGGTTCTGTTCCTGAGGCTGGCTTCTCGCTTTGACGCCGGCTCCTGCAGCCCGCAGTGGCTGGACGAATTTTCCGTGGAAGACTATGCGCCCATGGAGCGCCTGCTCGACCGGTCTGACTTCGAATTCCTGGCCGCGCAAGACGGATATCGTCCCGAAATCGGCAAGCGATTATTGGCGGATCGCCGCAAAGCCTTCTCTGAATACCTCAGCCGCTTGATTCGCGATTTCAATCAACTGCATTCTTTGGCGAAGTTCATCCTGGTGCACGCAGCCGAGGACCGGCCCGAATTCGCCCAGGCGCTGTGGCGTCAGCAGATCAGGTTTTATTTCTCGGTCTGCGTGGTGCGCTGTAAGGTGGCGCTATATCCATTGGGTTGGACGGCCGTGGATGTCCCCCACCTGGTATATGCTCTCCGACGGCTCCACCGCCAGATTCAGGAGAGCATGGCGTCTGCCGTGCCTGGCGCCGTTCCATCCTAGCCGGGTCTCTGGCGGGTCGCGCCTTCAAGAACAGATTTTCTTGAGCAGCTCTTTGGCCTGCTTGCGCGCGGCGAACTGGTCCTCGGCTTGCTTAAAGTCGCGCGTATGCACGCACCGCCGCGCTCCGCGGTGCTCCACCGGGAACCGCAGGTGGAGCATCTCGTGGAATAGCACATATTCCACCGCCAGGCGCGGAACTTCCGGATGATCCAGCAGCTTGCTCAGAATGATGGCGTTGTGCGACGGATCGTAGTGGCCGAGCATCACGCGCGACGGTTTGCGGCTCCAGCCGAGCAGCGGGCGCGCCATCAGGCCCTGGAAATACAGGCCATTCAAGTCTTCAAAAATCACTTCCAGGTTGTGGCACGCCCCTTGCGGGCCGGAGACGAATTTGCGGCCGCGGGTCTGCTTCACCAGCTGCAAGCTGCGGCGCATTTCCTTGCGATTGAAGAACCGGCGGTACCGGTCGGCGTGCGCTTTCGGAACGGGCTTGCGCGCAAGCTTGGATACCAGAATATAAGCGAGCGCCTCCAGAATCGGAGCCGGCGCCCCTTCGAGCACATCCGTGATGCGGACGTGCAGCCCCTCCTGGTCCCACCGGATGAAGCTGTTGGCGTTGGCAAACTTGCAGAACTGCACTCGCACGGGCGGGGCGTCGGTGCGCGGCTTTAGCTCCGAGAACACGCGCGTGAAGATCTGTTCGGGGGTCTCGAAAAAGATCGCGCTCTCAAGCCGCACCACAACCAGAATACATCGGTGTTCGCGGCGGGCGTAAGCCGGCCGCTAGCGCTGGATGCGCGCGGATTCTCCTCTGGCCAAGGCCCGCACCTGTTCCAGCGTCGCCATGCTGGTGTCGCCTGGAAAAGTGGTGAGCAGCGCGCCATGCGCCCAGCCCAGCTTGAGCGCCTCTTCGGGCCGCTCACCGGAGAGCAGGCCGTAGAAAAAACCGGCGGCGAAACCATCGCCGCCACCCACCCGATCATAGATGTCCAGCTCGCGCGTGGGGGCTACATAACTCTGGCCATCGATCCAAGCCACCGCGCCCCAGGTGTGCTGGTTGGCCGAATGCACTTCGCGCAGCGTAGTAGCCACAACCTTGATTTGCGGATGCTGCGCTAGCACGCGATCGATCAAGGCCAGGAACGCGCTGGGGTCGAGCTTGGATTTCGCACCCGCCTGCGGGCCGGCGATCCCGAGGCCCTGCTGCAAGTCTTCTTCGTTTCCCACCAGCACGTCGACGTGATCCACAATGCGCCGCAGTGTTTTGACCGCGCTGTCCTTGCCGCCGGAAACGCTCCACAGCTTTTCGCGGAAGTTGAGATCGAAGGAGATCACGGCGCCCGCGGTCTTGGCGGCCTGCATGCCTTCGACGATCAGCTCGGCGGTGCTCGCAGACAGCGAGGCGAAAATGCCGCTGCTGTGGAACCAGCGCACGCCGCCCGCGAAAATCGCGCTCCAATCGAAGTCGCCCGGTTTGAGCAGAGCGCCGGCTTCATGGGCGCGATTGTAGAACACCACCGGCGGGCGCACGCCGTAGCCGCGGTCGCTATAGACGGTGGCCATGTTGGGGCCATTGACGCCGTTGTGCTCGAAGCGCTTGTAAAACGGCTGGACGCCCATGGCGCGCACGCGTTCGGCGATCAAATCGCCGATCGGATAATCGACCATCGCGGTGGCGATCCCGGTCTTCATCCGGAAGCAGTCCGCCAGGTTCGCGGCAACGTTGTACTCGCCGCCGCTCACGTGAATCCGGCACCCGGTTGCTTTCCGAA
Source organism: Bryobacteraceae bacterium (assembly GCA_035632015.1). Lineage (GTDB taxonomy): Bacteria > Acidobacteriota > Terriglobia > Bryobacterales > Bryobacteraceae > Palsa-89. The sequence goes on along the minus strand of DASQHQ010000102.1, from coordinate 17,602 downwards.
AGGGGATGACGCCTGGATCCAGACGATACACCAGCGCTCCCAGCGACACTAGATCCAGGACTGCTTCCCCTCCAAGGTTCAGGCCATAGTTCATGGGCTACACGCTAAGGATCGCACGCCGGTCTTCCTCAACGGCAGACCAGTTCCGGTTTGCCTGTGAGATTGCCGCTCTCATCCAGAGCAAATTTGAGAGTGCAGACGGTGAGCTTCGCCGGCAGATACAGGAACAGGGCGAAGGCACGATTTCTCCACGGGCTTTTTGCTCATCGCCCGGCCCGAGTTCGCATTCGACGGCGCCCGGGCGCCCGTCGTAAACCGAAACGCTCTCCGAGGCGTGTTCGGACCCGCTCGCTGTCGATTTCCAATCGGCCGGCGCCGCGGCGGTTTACGAGACGCTGACTTTTTCGGACCGGTCAGAGCCGCTGGCGCTCGGCGGAAAGCAGTAAGCGCAGCGGCGCAAGCCGCCCACGTTTATCGAGTGATCATCTGGCCGTCTTACTACGCGGCACCCAACGAACTCGCATCCTGAGCGCTACGGCTTTCGCGAAAACGCGTCCTTACCGAACTCGATGTGCACGCGCAAGCTGCCGATCCATACCGGACCGCGGTCCTGGTTATAGGCGGGGTTCGCCACCCGTTGGGCGTCAACCGTGACGAACAATCCGGGCCTGAGGCGGGCATTGTAATACGTCTCCCACACATACTCCGGTCCGTAGTGATCCAGCCGGCCGTCGCCGATCAAGAAGTCCAGGCCGCCGGCGGCCAGATAGGCCCGGTGCACGCCGCTGATCCCGCTGCCGGTCAAAGCCGTCGCCGCGATGTCGGCGTCGCGATGCCAGCGGCGGCCGGTGAAAGAAACACCGCCCTCGTACAGGCGATCAATGGAAGTGAAGGCGAAGCTTTCGGTCTTGCCGTCGTTCCAACCCCAGCGTCCGAACACTCCCACGTCCTGCGTGAGTTCCTGCTCGATGCTGAGCCCTGTTCCGTACTTGGTTGTGCCCGGTATGTGCGCAGCGGCCACATCCGGAGTTGCAGCGGTCCCGGCCGCCACGCGTAGCGCATCGGCGTAGCGGCCGGAATCGGTATGCAGCGCGAATCCGAGGAGCCGAACCGCACCGGGGTGCGGGCCCACGGTCCAGTCATATTCGCCTTCCCAGATGTCGCCGCGGTCGCGGAACAGGCGGCGGTCGAACGAAAGGCCATTCGCGACTCGAGGTTCCGCCGCGCTCGCGTAGCGCACCGACCAGTGCGGGGTGTGGAACTCGTGCACCCAGCCCCAGGTGTAGCCGCGCGTGTCGGCCGGATAATCCCAGGCGCCGTTAGACATGGTGCCCCAGGTCATGAACTGCGAGCGCGGGTCATGCGAGTAACGGTTGTTATCGAAGAAGTCGGTGACCGAGAAGCGGCCGATGTAAATTGTGTAGCGCGTTGCCGGGCGGGTACCGGCCAGCTGGTTCACATTGCTTTTCACGGCTTCGGTCGCGTCGCCGAACCCGAAATCCTGCTGAAAATAGGCGCGCGCGATGTATGCTTTGGGTGTAGCCGTGGTGATGCGCGGCATCTCGCCGTTGGGCGCGTTGGCGATACCATCGGTGCCTGAAAATCCGCGGCCGCCGGCGATTTCGGGATTAAAGTAGAATGCCGTGCTGTTGGTGAGCCGCAGGCCGAAGAACAAGGTCGTGGTGAGAGAAACCTCGTGTTCGACATGATTCGCCAGGCTCAAAGGGCCGCTGTAGGCGGCGGGAAAACCAGCGTGCATATCTCCGATGGACGTGGCCTGATAGAACAGATTCCAGCGTTCCGGATCAGCGGGCGCCCCTGCGGTGGGATCCGGAATCGCCGCCGGATTCTGCGGGTCTGCGTCCTCGGCAGCGAGTCCCGGGATTGCGGCCAGCAAGAGCGCGGCCCAACATACGAGATAGAGCATTCGGCTGCTATCCATTATCCGGTGCTTTGTGAATTCTGAATGAAAAGCAAATTGTCGTACCCTGGTTGGATATGAGCACCGCGGCGCAAAATCCCACTCCCGATCCAGCACGCCAGCTCCTGCGGCACATCTTGGCGACGCTGGCCTACCGCGCCGGCAAGGCATTGCGAGGCGCGCCCGACGAGTTTGCCGGCTTTCGCGCATCCGCAACCAGCCGGACGCCCGCGCAGATTCTGGCGCATCTGGGCGACCTGATGGATTGGGCCTTGTCGATCGTGGCCGGCCGCCAGCAGTGGCGCGATTCCGAGCCACTACCCTGGCCGCAGGAAGTGGCCCGCTTCTTTCGCGCCTTGGAAGCTTTCGACGCCTATCTCGCCTCCGGGCAGCCCATGCTGGTCGATGGCGGAAAGCTCTTCCAAGGCGGCATCGCCGATGCGCTGACGCACGTCGGTCAGATCGGGATGCTGCGGCGTCTGGCGGGAAGTCCGGTGCGGGGGGAAAACTACTTCCTGGCCGAGATCGTGCCGGGCCGGGTTGGGCTGGAGCAGGCCGCTCCGGTCCTCGAGTTCGATTGAAGACTCGCCCAACGCCGCACCGGGGCGCCCCACCAGCCTGGTTGTAGAATTGAATTACTTGCTCGATCCCTTGCTATCGTTTTCGGGCTGGACCGGTCCAAAAGAAGGAATCCGGGCCAGAGGAGGCCTCGCCATGAAGTGGTTTTCGCTGTCTTTGCTCCTGGTCTTGCTCGCGCCGGCGCTGGTCCGCACCGCGCCTCAGGAAACGCGGCTGATGCGCGAGCCGGACATCTCGAAAGATGCGGTCGTCTTCGTGTACGCCGAAGATCTGTGGACCGTCCCGCGCTCCGGCGGCCAGGCCCGCCGCTTGACATCGCATCCCGGTGACGAGCTGTACCCCAAGTTTTCGCCGGACGGCAAGTGGATCGCGTTCACCGGCGAGTACGACGGCAACGCCGACGTCTACGTGATTCCCGCGGAGGGCGGCGAGCCTCGGCGTCTGACCTACCATCCGGCCAACGACATGGTGCTGGGCTGGACCCCCGACAGCAAAAACGTCCTGTTCCGATCCAGCCGCGCCAGCGCTCCGCCTACCACCACGCGCCTGTTCACGGTTTCCATCGACGGCGGCCTGGTGGAGATGTTGCCGGTCCCGCGCGCCAGCTTGACCAGCTTCTCGCCGGACGGACAGAAGATCGCCTACAATCCGACTTCCCAGGAATTCCGCACCTGGAAACGCTATCGCGGCGGCTGGACCAACTACATCGGACTCTACGACCTGAAGCGCGACACCTACGAGGAGATTCCGCGATCCGGCTCGCTGGACCAGTTTCCGATGTGGCGCGGCAATGCCGTCTATTTTATTTCCGACCGCGACGGCACCATGAATTTATATCGCTACGACCTCGGCTCGAAGCAGACCAAAAAACTCACCAACTACGCCGAATACGACATCAAGTGGCCGAGCGCGGGCAACGACGCCATCGTCTACGAAAACGGCGGGCTGCTGTATTCCTACGAGCTCGCGAGCGGGAAGGTCACGCACATTCCGGTCGAGGTCTCCAGCGACCTCACTACGGCTCGCCCGGAAATCAAAACCGTCTCGAACATGATTCGCAGCTTCGAGCTGTCGCCCACCGGCGTTCGCGCCCTGGTGGAAGCGCGCGGCGATGTCTTCACCATTCCCGCCGAGCATGGCAGCATCCGCAATCTGACCGACACGCCGGGCGTTCATGAGCAGAACCCGGTGTGGTCGCCGGACGGCAAATGGATCGCCTACCTGTCGGACCGCAGCGGCGATTTCGAGCTGTACACCCGCCCGCAAAAGGGCGGCGACGAAGTTCGCATCACCAGCGACGGCGATTGCTACCGCTACGGCCCCGTCTGGTCGCCGGACAGCAAGAAGCTTGCCTACTGGGACAAGAAGTACCGCATCTACTACGTGGATATCGAAGCCAAGCAGCCGGTGCTGGTGGATCAAAGCGAATACGGCCTCAATGCAGCGCCGAGCTGGTCGCCCGACAGCCGCTGGCTGGCGTACGAAAAAGATCAGGTCAACAACGCCGGCGCCATCTATCTGTATTCGCTCGATCAGAGCAAGAGCACGCGCGTCACCGCGGATTTCTACAACAGCATCGAACCCAAATTCGATCAGAACGGCAAGTATCTCTACTTTCTTTCGGACCGGTTTTATTTTCCGAGCAGCGGAGCCTTCGACAACACCTACAACTACTACGACACGCGCGGAATTTTCGCCCTGGTGTTGAAGTCGGACGAGGCTTCGCCCTTCGCCCCACAAATCGACGACGAGAAAGACGCGGCGGACAAGAAGGACGAAGCCAAGGCGGAGCCAAAGAAAGAAGAGTCTAAGGACTCCGACGAGAAACCGTCCGAGAAGCAAACCGAAGTAAAGCCCATCCAGGTGGATCTGGACGGCCTGGGCTCGCGCATCGTGCAGGTGCCGGTGCCGCCGGCGATGTACGCGCGCCTGGAAGCGCGCAAAGAGAAAATCTTTTTCCTTTCGCGGCCCATGGAGACCACCGAGGCCGGCCGCCCTGGCGATTCGCCGGCTTCGGCCAGCTTGCACATGTACGACATCAGCAAGCGCGAGGACAAGGTCCTGCTCACCGGCATCCAGGACTACGGCGTGGATCGCGATGGCAAGAAGTTGATCTATCGCGCCGGGCCGGACAATTTCGGCATCCTCGAGGCCGCGCCGGGCAAGAAGGTCGGCGATGGCAAGCTGAACCTGGCGTCGCTGCAAGTGCGCGTCGATCCCCGCGAGGAATGGAAGGAAATTTTCCATGAGGCCTGGCGCGTGGAGCGGGATTTCTACTGGGATCCCGCCATGGCGGGAGCGGACTGGAAGATGCTCGGGCAGCGCTACCAGGCTTTATTGCCGTGGGTCGCGCACCGCAGCGATTTGAATTACATCATCGGCGAGATGATCGCCGAGCTCAGCACTTCCCACACCTACGTGAACGGTGGCGACCTGCCGGACCGGAAGCGCGTCGGCGTTGGCTTGCTGGGCGTCGACTTCGCGCTCGAAAACGGCTACTACAAGCTGGCCAAAATTTATCGCGGCGAGAATTGGGACGAGGAGCGGCGCTCGCCGCTCACCGAGCCGGGACTGAAGGTGAAGGAGGGCGATTATCTGATCGCCGTCGACGGCGCCGCGGTGCGCGCGCCGGCCAACCCGTATTCGTTTTTTGAAAATCTCGCCGGAAAAGTGGTGACGCTGAAGATCAACGACCAGCCGGCGGAGCAGGGCGCGTGGGAAATATCGGTCAAGACCATCGCCAATGAAGATGGGCTGCGCTACTACGACTGGGTGGAATCGCGCCGCCGCCTGGTTTCCGACGCCACCAACGGGCGCATCGCCTACATGCACGTGCCGGATACGGCCGTCCCGGGCCTGATGGCGTTCGACAAATATTTCAACGGACAAATCGGCAAGGAAGGTTTGATCATCGACGAGCGCTATAACCGCGGCGGATTCATTCCGACTTTCTACACCGAGAAACTCCAGCGGCGGCTGCTCACTTTGCTATCGCCGCGCGAGGGCAAGGATCAGCCCTGGCCTCCGGCGGCGATCTACGGCCCGAAAGTGATGATCGTGAACGAACTGGCGGGATCGGGCGGCGACGCGTTTCCGTGGTTTTTCCAGCAAGAGAAACTGGGGCCGATCGTGGGCACGCGCACCTGGGGCGGCCTGGTGGGCATCGGCCGCGACATTCCGCTCATGGACGGCGGCAGCGTCACCGCGCCGGAATTTGCGTTCTGGGCGCCGGACAAGGGCGGACACTGGATCGTCGAGAATCACGGCGTCGATCCGGATTACGTGGTCGAGCAGCGGCCGGATCTGGAAGTGGCCGGGCACGATCCGCAGCTTGAACGGGCCATCGAACTGGCCAAGCAGGCGCTGGATAAATCGCCGGCCCTGCCGTCGCGGCCGAAGTATCCGCGGCACGCGCCGTCGACGGCCACCGCGGGCAGCCGCTAGGCGGCCAGGCGCAATGCTCAAATAGTTTCCGGGACCATCTCGATGGCGCCGCAGGGGCACTCGGCCACACACATCCCGCAGCCCTTGCAGTAGTCGTAGTTGAAACGGAATCTTTTTCCCGGGCCGAGCTTGAGGACTGCGTTGTCGGGACAAACACCGTAGCAGTTGTCGCATTCGAAGCAATTGCCGCAGGAAAGACAGCGGCGGGCTTCGAACAGCGCATTGGACTCATCCAGGCCGCTGACCACTTCATCGAACGTGGTCTGACGCCGGATGGTATCGAGCACCGGCTGCACGGTCTCCGGCGCATCCGAATAATACCAGGGGTTCAAGTTGTCGAATCCGGCGAGCGAATGTTTGGCAGCGGGCTGGTGAGGAACGCCGCGCAGCCAGGCGTCGATGTTTCGAGCCGCTTTCTTGCCGTGTCCCACCGCCACGGTGATGGTGCGCTCGGCCGGGACCATGTCGCCGCCGGCGAACACGCCCGGATGTCCGGTCATCATCTGGGAATTCACCTTCACCACGCCGTCCACGATCTCAAGGCCCGGAACGCGCTCCAGAAAACTCAAGTCCACGTCCTGGCCGAGCGCGAGCACGAGCGAATCGGCCGCTATGGTTTCAAACTCGCCGGTGGGCTGCGGAAAACCTTTTTCGTCCAGCCGCATTTTCTCCACGGTGAAGCTGGCGTCGCCGGCGTGTTTGATGGTGGAAAGCCATTTGAACTGGATGCCTTCCTCGATGGCTTCCTGCACTTCGAAATCGTGGGCCGGCATTTTTTCGCGCGTGCGCCGGTACACGATGAGGGTTTCTGTGGCGCCCAGCCGCTTGGCGGTGCGCGCGACGTCCAGCGCGGTATTGCCGCCGCCGTAGACCAGCACGCGGCGTCCCAGCGCCGGAGGCTGGCCGCCGTCCACGTTGCGCAATACCGAGAGCGCATCGAGAATCTTGGAGGCGTCACCCGCGGGAATGTAGGCGCGCTTGGAAACATGCGCGCCGACCGCCAGGAAGACTGCATCGAATTTCTCCGAGTCGAGCACCTTCGCCAGGTCGTCGACGCGCGTGTTGAGCTGGATGGCGACTCCGATCGCGGTGATGCGGGCGATTTCAGCGTTCAGGATGTCCCGCGGCAAACGATATTGAGGGATGCCGAAGCGCATCATGCCGCCGGCCACTGGGCCTGCTTCGTAGATGGTCACTTTGTGTCCGAGCCGCGCCAGGTGATACGCGGCAGACAGGCCGGACGGTCCTGATCCCACCACCAGCACGCGCCGGCCGGAAGTAGGAGGAATATCGAATTGCCAGCCTTTGCGGATGGCTTCATCGCCCAAGAAACGCTCGACCGCGTGAATGTTCACGGCATGATCGAGCTGGGTGCGATTGCAAGCCGACTCGCACGGATGATAACAGGCGCGGCCCATGATAGCCGGCAGCGGATTGTTCTCCACCAGCGATTTCCAGGCTTGGTAGTAGTCGCCCGCCTCAGCGTGATACAGCCAGGCTTGGATGTTCTCGCCCGCCGGGCAAGCGTGGTTGCAAGGCGGGAGCCGATCCACGTAAACCGGGCGCTCGGTGCGCCAGGAGCCGGTGTGATTCACGAGACTGGAGCCGACGTCCAGCGTAATGGCAAATGGCTTAGTCATGGATTGCTCCGAGGGGAGTCAGGCCCGCTTGATCCGCCGGGCGTTCACAGGAGTGTGAACGCGGCACGCACGAGTGCGCGCGCCACTTCGGGTTCATGAGGAGACTCCGTCTACAAGGCTGAAGCGCCGGATGTTTCGATCCGCGATGGCCTGAATCGCAGCCAGACGTTCTTCATCGCGCGCCGGGCGGAACAGGTGCGCGAAGCGCTTTTGGAGTTTTAGATATTCTTCGGCGGGCTGCCTGCGGCGGATGAGCGTGCGCTCGGTGATTTCGCCGAACTCGGCTTCGAACAGCGGAAACAGGCCGCTCTCCACCGCTAGCCGCGCGACCTTGATGGTGTCGTGCGGTTCCGAACCCCAACCCAGCGGGCAGGGGACATGGATATGGATATAGCGCGCGCCATGAATCGGCACCGCCTTCTCCACTTTGTATTCGAGATCGCGCAGGTTGGCGACCGAGGCCGTCGCCACGTAGGGAATCTGGTGCGCCATCGCGATCAGCGGGACGCTCTTGCCCTGGCCGAACACGTTGCCGGGCTTCTTGCCGACGGACGGCGTTGTGGCGGTGCGCGCGGCGGGCGGAGTGGTGCCGGAGCGCTGCACGCCCGTGTTCATATAGGCCTCGTTGTCATAGCAGATGTACAGCACGTCGTCGTTCCGTTCGAACATTCCGGAAAGGCAGCCCAGGCCGATGTCCGCGGTTCCGCCGTCGCCGCCTTGCGCGATCACTCGCACTTCAGATCGGCCCTGGGCCTGCATGGCTGCCGCAACGCCCGCCGCGACCGCCGAGGCATTGCCGAACAGCGAGTGCATCCAGGCCACTTGCCAGGAGGTTTCCGGATACGGCGTGGAGAAAACTTCCAGACATCCGGTGGCGTTCACGGCCACCAGGTTGCCGCCCGAGGCGCGCATGGCTGCATCCACCGCGTAGCGCGCGCCCAGCGCTTCGCCGCAACCCTGGCAGGCCCGGTGCCCGCAATTCAACGCGTTCGAGCGCTGGGTGTCGGACTGCACGGCGCGATCGGAAGGCTCCAGCAGGCGGTTGCCGATGGTGAATGTTCCGGTCTGATAGAACTTGATCTGATGAAATGGCATCCGTGCTCCTAGACGATCTTGGGCGACAGCGTGCCCAGATCCTTCAAAATGTTCTCGGCCGTGGGGCCAGAGCGCCGGTTGGCCCGCTCGCGCGCCAGCTCGCGGTTGACCATGTCCCAGTTGAGATCGAGAAAAGTGACGCTCTCGAGCGCGTCCGCTTTGGCCTGATGGAACAGTTTGAGCAGCGAGAGCTTGGTGATGGCCCGGCCGCCCAGTCCGGCAATGACGGTATAGACGCGCGGGCGGCGCGCTGAGAGAGCCATCTGCACGTCGGTGGCGAGCATGCCGCCCAGGCCGACCGCCAGGGACTTCTCGATCACCACCACGCGCTTGGCCTCGCTGAGCGCCCGCGCCACTGCTTCCAATGGAAACGGCCGGAACGAACAAATGCTCACCGAACCAATGGCGGCGCCTTCTTCGCGCAACTCGTCCACGGCCTCCTGGATGGTTCCGTTCACCGAGCCCAGCGCCACGACCACGGTATCGGCGCCCTCGAGGCGATAGGGACGCAGCAGACCGCCCGATTCGCGTCCAAACTTTTCGAAAAAGTCGCCGCTGATTTCCGGGATGCGCTCGAGCGCCTGCAGTTGCTTGTTGTGGGCCAGATAGCGTACCTCGGTGAATGCCTCGGGCCCCACCATGGCGCCGATCGACACCGGCGCGGCCGGGTCCAGAACCTGCCTCGGTTCGAACCTCGGCAGCCATTAGTCCACTTGATGCTGCAAGGGAAGATTGATGCGATCGTAGGCGTGCGTCAGAATGAAGCCGTCCATGCAGACCATGACCGGGCAGGAAAGCTCCTCGGCCAGGCGGAAGGCTTGAATGTGCAGGTCCACCGCCTCCTGATTGCTCTCGGCGTGGAGCTGGATCCAACCGGAATCGCGCATCGACATGGAATCGGAATGATCGTTCCAGATGTTGATGGGCGCTCCAATGGCGCGATTGCCGATGGTCATGACGATGGGAAGGCCGAGCCCGGCCGCGTTATAGACCGCTTCGGCCATGAACAGCAGGCCCTGGCTGGCAGTAGCGGTGTAGGTGCGCGCGCCGGCGGCCGATGCACCGATCGCCACCGAGAGCGCGCCGAATTCCGACTCGACGTTCAGGAACTCGCAGCCTGCGAGAGCGCCGGATTTCACCATCTCGCCCAGGCCTTCGACGATGTGCGTCTGTGGAGTGATCGGGTAGGCGCAGATTACCTGCGGCCGGCACATGGCGACCGCTTCGGCCACGGCGCGCGAGCCCTCAATCTGCTTCCACATGGATTTCCTCCCGAGTCAGGCGCGCAGGATTTTCGAGCGGTGGCGTGGGGATGCTTTGCACCACCAGGTCGTAGGCCGCCTGCGCGGCCGCGGCGTTCGATTCGCCGATCTTGCCGGGGAACTTCTGGCGGATGGCGGCCAGCACGGAGGCCAGACGCAGTTCACCGGTCATGGCGGCGAATCCGCCCAGCAGCGTACTGTTAGGCAGCGGACGTCCCACGTGGCGCAGGGCGAGTTCGGTGGCGGAGAGGGTGAGTGCGTGGTGTGGCGTTCGTTGATTTTTCAAAAACGAAGCCAGCCCCAGCTCTTCCAGGCTGCGCGTCGAGTTGATCAAAACGAAGCCATCCGGCTGAAGTCCTTCAAAGAGCGTGACTTGGTGGAGCAGGGTGGGATCCTGGATGATGAGCGCGTCGGGGTTGGCGACCGGCTCGCGCGACCGGATGGGCCGGTCTGCGATGCGGCAAAACGCCATGACCGGCGCCCCCATGCGCTCGGAGCCAAAGCTCGGAAATGCCTGGGCATAGCGCCCTTCTAAGAAAGCCGCGAGGGAGAGCATTTCGGCGGCTGAGACCACACCTTGCCCGCCACGACCGTGGATTCGTATTTGCATCTCTGGCGTGGCGAGGTGCAACTGACTTGCCGCCGCCAGGTTGTTGAAAAGGCGGGGGTGCGTCGGGTCTCGGCAATTATTTGGGTGTTATGCCCCAAAGAGGACTCCGAAGATCCAGAGCCATGGATTACCCTTTAGGCATCAGCGAACACGCCACCCTTGAAATGAGCGGCCCGCGTTCGGGATAAGGTAGGTGCTCGTTCTTTGGAGCGCTTACACCAATGAGGCGATGGCTAGAAATAAGAACAGAACCTAGCGGGTACAGGATTTCAGCGCTGTCATTCTCCTCTCCGTCCGCCAAAGCATATCCCCTTTAGACTCCGGGTGCGCGCCAGTACGAAGTGGCTAGTTTGTTGGACGCTGGGGACCGATAGGATTTTTCCTGATCGCATCCGCGGCATGGGAAATATCGTAAGCGATAATGAATCCCGAGTTGACGGTAACGATGTCCTTTGGCACATCCGGAGCCAGCTCTGCGGCATTTCCCCTTATGACCTCGGTCGGTTCAAAGATTTAAGCGGCAGCCCGGAGCGCTTGTGGCATCGATCTACCCCAAGACACATTGATTCGAGCCGCCAAGTATCAGGGAATTTCAAGAATATCGCGGTAATGGCTTCCTAGCGTTTGTTACCGAGGCTTTATCGTCCCTCACGTTCCGGCGTAGATCCTGGATCCGGCGGGATGCAGCAGAGCGTCCACGAGCTGGTCTATCTTTTCTCCGAGCGTTCGGATGGCCAGAGCATTGGTGTTGTTCGCCTCAACAAGTCGTTGGACCAGTGAGGTCACGGTATGGGTTGCCTCGGCCGTCTTGAGCAGCAACGCCTCGACCCTGTCAAGCCGGTGATTAGAAATCGCAGCCTGGCGCTCCAATTCCTGCAAACGCTCTTCGTGCGATGGCATAACTCGTAGTTCCATTCTATAACGGCTGCATCGGCCGACGACCTCGGGCTTCTTGCCGAACACAGTCTGGAAACCGGGCACGGCCGAGTAGCTGCGGCACGGCGGGCTATTGCAGCCGGGCGGTTCCGTACGCTACATCGAATTGCGGGTTGGTGTCGGTTCGCAGCAGCAGGAGTTGTGAACCGCCATCGGTGAGCACAAACGCAAACGTCGCACCGGGTTGACCAGAGGGCTGGACGAGACTGATCGTGCCGGTGTTATCGGGATTGATGGAATAGGTCCCGGTGAACGCGCCGAAGTTGATGGCACCGCCTTGGCTGGTGGATGTAAATGAGCCGGTCAGGTTTCCTGCTCCGTCGAAGTTCATCAGGCCGAGGGTCGCCGCGGGAAACGGCGTAAAGCTGAGCTGGTATCCGTAAGAGCCATTCAGGGAACCTCCGTTCACGACTCGGGCGACTCCGCTGGCCACAGCTCCTGTTACAGCGTGAAGCACCAGCGTAGTCGCGCCACCCGGGCTGACGGTGCCGGTGACCAATCCACTCATGGTTTCAAAATCAGCTTGCCCGCAGATGTTCCCGATGGCGGCGCCGAAAAAATTCCCTGCTACAGTTCCGCCGCTGCTTGCCAGGCTGGGAATGTCGGGATTGACGGCCAGCGTAACACTCGGCACAGAGGCGGCCCAGGTACCGGCGCTGCCATCGGGGCACGCAGCCGCTCCGTTGCCGGCTGCCTCATTAGCCGTGTAGACGGTTATACCGCCACCGTTTTGGGTCGCCCCGTTCAGCGAGAGAGGAACGTTGCCCTTGGCGCCCGCAAAGAAGAGCGAGATGGGCAGCGGGCCCGTAAGCGACGAAGGCTGTCCGCTCAGCGTGACGTTTGCGCCGCAAGGTGCGCAAGGCTGGGAGAGCAATTGAGCGCCTTGGCCGCCGTCGGTGATCACCATCAACAACGTCGCGGTCGACCCGATATCCAGATTGAGCGTGAGGGTGCCGGTGCCGTCGGGATTAGGCGAATAGGTTCCGGTGAAGTTGGAGGATATGACCTGCTGCGGATTGTTAATGTTGCGAGGTTTGACGATCACGTTCCCGCTCACATTTCCGGCTCCGTCGAAGTTCATCAGACCCAGGATCGCGCCTCCGTTGCTGCCGACCGAATCGAGCTGCGCGATGCCGGCCACGAAACCGAAGGCGCCGCTCGGGGACGTGCCCTGAGCGGAAACTGGCCGCAAACTGCAGACGAACGTGAGCGTCAGAACCAACACAGACATGGTCCGTGCAAGCAAACACGAGTGATCCTTCACACTGCCTCCTGGTACGTGAGTTTTATATCAAATCGCCCAATCCACGTAGTGCGTCGTAGCGTTCAAGTTTCGACGCGTGATAGTTCGTGAACCGACAGTTGCTAGAGACTGTACAAATACGCGGAACGACTTGTCAAGCGGCGGAAGGCCAGGCGTGTACCTGTTTGTTGGAAGGTGAGGCGTCCTTCGACCTGAATCGGGCGGTGTCCGCCGGAGCCGCATGTGGATGCCTGGCCGACGCGTCGGCCGGCTGGCCAAACACCGCGCTGTTGAGGATGGGGCGAGGTTGTACGTCAGATTGGAGATGCTGACGAGCATCGCGGCGGCCGAGACGACGCCTCGGCCCAGAGCGGCCGTGCGAAAGAGGCCAGTACGCTGCGCCTACACGGTGCGGCGACGCACCAAACCCAGCGCCAGGAGGGCTCCTCCAATGACCACTACATACGACGGTTCCGGAACCGCAGCCGCCGGTTCAAATGCCGCCACGGTGGTCGTGCCGCCATCGATTACCGATGCGTTGCCCGCCGTGAAGTTCGTGGCGTTGGTTGCAATTACGAGTACGAGCGACGACGTTCCCGGCTGGATCTCAAAACTGCAGCAGGGAGGCGTGAAATTGAACCCAACCACGTCTCCAGTCGCACTACGGTCCGCACTTAGTGGTATAGCTGTGCCGTTCACGAAGAGGCCGCCCGACAGGCTTGAACCATCCGCACGAGTGGCCACCTCAGTCAAGAAACCGGTGAAATCGGTGTCAGTCTCGCGCCCGAGCGGGTCGCAAGTCGGGTGTTGCGACGAGGGGCAGTTGGTTGAAATCGCGAGCAGGTTGACTTGATAGTAGAAGTCGAGCGTTCCCCCGGCTTCTTCAAAAACGGCGGAAACCAATGTGCCGCTATCCAAACCCAAGGTAGAAGTGAACGGGGCCGTGAGAGATGCAAGAAGCGTTCCGGCAGGCGCCCCCGTGCAATCGCCTGGAATGGCGGAAGTCCCTAGTGCTAGAACCGCGCCACCGGCCTGGCAACTCACTGGAGCGGCAGTGGCCGCTGGTGCAAGTATCAGTGCTGCGATGGCGACCAAGCCGACTGCGAGCCAACCTCCCCTAAGGCGAGAAGGCTCAAAACAGTTTGCAACTCTTACCGAGTTCTCTCCCAAGCATTCCATTAGCTTTCACCTCCTGATACGCTACGCTTGCTAGCCCTCCAGAAGCCCTGATTCAAGACCGCTCGTCCAGGTCATGGCCGTGAGCCTGCTTAGCCAGGATCTCCGTTTGTGAGCCACGATTAAAGGAGTATACACCCTGAGCACTTCTGCTGAGACTGTTTTTTTGGAATCCATCGCTCAAATTGTACCGGTACAAAATGGCAAGTACTCCCCGTACCCCCCACAAACGGTCCGTATATAGCCTGAATTCCGAGCTTTTTGCTCTAACCTCGCTCGTGCCTAAGAGACGGGCCTCGTAAGAGTGCACCTCGCTGGGAGAAGGGGGGCACTTAATAAACGAGCCGGCACAAATACTCCCTAGCTGCGAGGCGACGCGCTCCGGCCTGAAATCAGAAGCGCCTCGGCGGCTGAGACGACGCCTTGCCCGCACTGGATTCGGATTTGCGCTCTGTCCGTGCTAAATGCAACTCAATTGCCGCTGAAGTGATGAAAAGAAGACCCATTAGCTGAACATAGGGGTTCAAAACCCCAATCAGGGAACCATTCACTTGCGCGCGTAGTGCGGCTTGTCTTCCAGGGCGCGCTCGATCGCGATGCGAACCAGTTGGCTGCGGGTCCGCACACCGGTCTTCTCGAACAGGTGCTGCAAGGTGGCCTTGACCGAACTCACGGACACTCCGATCTGGTGCGCGATTTCCTTATTGGTCAGGCCCTCCAACACGCTTCGAAGCACCTGGCGTTCGCGCGGAGTAAAGCGATTGGCCACCGTGGGAGGCCCGGATTGGACGGTCGGCCGGCCGCCCGGGCTGAGTTTTGGATCGATCCACTGGCCGCCAGCGGCAACTGTGCGAATCGCTTCCAGCAGCGTGGCCGGCGAGCTATGTTTCAAGAAAATGCCCGATATTCCCAGGCTCCACGCCACCGAGCAATCCAGCTCGTTCATTCCCGCCGTGACCATCAGGATCTTACCCGTGTATCCGGCCGCCGCCGCGGCTGCAATGAAGCGAGTGCCGGTCTCATCTTCCAGGTCGAAATCGAGCAGCACGACATCCACGGCGGAGCGCGAGAGCGCCTCCTGCGCCTCGCCTGGGGATCCGCACAGAGCCACCATCTCAAAATCCGGCTCCGAGACCAGCAGGCGGCTCAAGCCCTCGCGGAACAGGACGTGATCGTCAAGCAGTAAGAGTTTGATCGGCCTCATGCTCGGCTGCCTGGGGATCTTGTTCCTCCACCTGGGCTGCGATTTGCAGCTCGAGGACGAACGAACATCCTGGATGCCCGGGATCATGCCGCAGGTCGCCCCGGAACGATCGCATCAAAGAGCGGGACAAATACAGGCCCAAGCCGGTGGCATCGGCGCCCTTCTGCAGCGGCTGAAACAGCTTTCGTCCCGGTGCAATGCCCGGCCCGTTATCGGCGATACGGATCGAAACCCGGTCGGGATGCACCGCGACCGAAAGCTCGATGACTTTACGCGCGACGGATTCGAGGGCGCGCTGGCTGTTTTTCGTCAGATTCAAGAGCACCTGCAGCAAACTGTGCCGGTCCGCCTGGACCATGGGAAGGTCGGCGGGAATCGCCAGGCGAAGCTCGATTTCAGACTCTTCGCAATACGACTCCAGGACGATTCTCAGGTCGGTCAGGAGCTCCTGCAAATCCACGCGGGCCGGTTCGGCGGCGTTGGTGCTCTGCTTGAGTTCCAGGGAAGCGATCTTGGCCAGGGTCTCAACCAGGGAACCAAGCGCCTCGAAGTCCTTGTTACCGGCCAGGGTTCCGTTCCGCGTCAGGTTTTCGTGCATCACGGCGATGGCGCCGCAGACATTTCTAACTTCATGCGAGACCGCCGCGGCCATGATTCGGGAACCGGCCATAAGCTGCCGCAGGCTGGCCTCCTCGCGCTCGCGCAGGTGTTCGGAGGCGTCCACCAGCAGCGCCGCCAGACGCGGGCCAGCCGCCGTGCGGTAGGTCGAGAAGAACACGTCCGCCAGAAAGACTTCGCCGTTTTCCCGCTCGCCCCGGGTCTGCATCACGGTGCGAAAGGCTTTGGACGCTTCATCGATGGACGGGACCGAACCGAGCGCGGGAACGTAGCGCGCGATCTTCCGCCCGGTCAGCGAACCCGGCGGGACTCCAAACAGGCGATGCGCGGCCGGATTGGCCAGAAGGATCTCGGCCTCCGCCGTCATGGTGAGAACCGCGGCCGGGCTGCTTTCGATGAGAAACTCCAACTGCTCTTCAGCGGCGCGCCTGGCGACCACTTCTTTCTCCACCTGCCGATATCCTTTCGTGACCGCACGCGACAGCAGCCCGGTGGTGGCCAGCGTGAGAAAAATCAGGATATCGCGAGGCGTCTGCATATCCGATGGAAATGGGTCCAGGCGATCGGAAAGAAAGGTGCAAAACGAGGCGGCGAGGATCAATTGCCACCATCCGAGAACGGTTCCCAGCAGCACCATCGGAAACATGTAGAGGAAGCCCAGCGTGGCGTTGAAGACCAGTCGCCAGTCGATCAGGGCGATGAGGCCGGTCAGCGTTGAAGCGATCGCCAGGACGGTCCGGGGCCCCCAGCGCAAGATCCTCTGAATCATAAACTTGCCTCTTTGATTCTACAGCCTGCGCGGCGCCGGCCCGCAGGACAAGAAATGGCCAAAAGATACCTGGCTCCCCGGCATTCGGAATGCTTACCTGAAAGTGTGGCCGCCGCAACCGAAGCATGAGACTAGCGCGAATTGTACGGCTCCTGGCGACGGCTCTGCTGGCCGCTGACAGGGTTCTGCTGGCGGCTACAACCGGAACCATTGCCGGCACTGTCACGGACCAGACCGCGGCTGTGATTCCGGGTGCGAAGGTGACCGTCACCAACGTAGCGCAAGGCATCCAGCGCCAGGCTACCAGCGACGCTAAGGGCGTCTACACGTTTCCCAGTCTGGCGGTGGGACAGTACAAACTCCATATCGACGCGCAGGGGTTCAAGCCACAGGATCGCACCGACCTGATGGTTGACCTGGATAGCGTGTTGCAGATCGACTTCAATCTCGAGCTGGCGCAAAAGGTGGAAGAAGTCACGGTCGAAGAGAAAGAGGTCAGCGTGGAGACGGCCAGCACCCAGTTGGGTGAAATCGTCACCGGCAAATCGATGACTGCGGTGGCGCTCAACGGCCGCAGTTACACCGATTTGCTGGCGCTGCAGCCTGGCATTGTGCCGGCCACCACACAGCAGCCCGACTCCATCGTCATGGCGGGCGTCAGCGTGGCGATCGCTCCTTCCGGGGTTCTCAACGCCGGCAACCAATCCATCAGCGGCCAGCGCGAGGACGCCAACGGCTTCCTGGTGAACGGCGGCGACGTCAAGGAACTCATGAACGGGGGAACCCTGGTGGTGCCCAATCTCGATTCCATCGCGGAGTTTCGCATTCTCACGAACAATTTCGATGCCGAGTACGGCAACTACAGCGGCGGTGTGATCAATGTCGTAACCAAGTCAGGAAGCAACGCGCTGCATGGAAGCGGCTTCGAGTTTCTTCGAAACACCGCGCTGGATGCGCGCAATTTCTTTTCGCCGGAGCGCAGCTTCTATCGGCAAAATCAATTCGGAGGGACCGTGGGCGGCCCGATCCGGAAGAATCAACTGTTCTACTTTGCCGACTATCAAGGCACCCGGCAAGCCCAAGGAGTCGACACGGGGTTGATCCC
>DASQHQ010000101.1:0-72000 GCA_035632015.1 Bryobacteraceae bacterium | reverse complement strand
GCGTGGTCCGAGCCGCATACCATCGCCGAGCACCGCCATTTCTTCCGGCATCCGGCCGAAGTCCCGGAAGTAATGGCCACGTCCGGCGGGCACTGGCTCGCACACTGGGTCGAGATGCCAAATCCTTCCACAGACGCCGAGTACGTCTACGTCTCTTCTTCCGCTGACGGCGTACATTGGACTGCTCCCCGGCAGGCCCATCGCGACCGCAGCCCCGTCCAGCACGGGCTGGTGTCGATGCTCCCGGACGCGGGCGGTGGAGCGTCGCTCTTTTTCCTCCAATCGCTCAAAGGCGAGGAAGGCCCCACCTACCTGATGCGCAGCGTGGTGGACGCTTCCGGCATGGAGATCAATGAAGAACGGCTGGACGCGGATGTGTGCTCGTGCTGCCCTACCGCAGTCGCGAAAACCGCTAAGGGCTTGCTGCTCGCCTACCGCGACCACACACCGAAAGATGTCCGCGACATCGCTGTCATGCGGCTCGAGAACGGCAAGTGGACCGCCTCGAAAATCCTGAACGCCGACAACTGGCAGATCGACGCGTGCCCAATCAACGCGGCAGCCGTCGCAGCCAGCAGCGATCACGTCGCGATCTCCTGGTTCACGGCGGCGCAGAATTCCCCGCGCGTGCTCGCGGCTTTTTCCTCGGACGGCGGCGCTACTTTCTCGAAACCAGTTACCGTAAGCACCGGGCGCGCGCATGGCTACACATCCATCGCCGTAGATCAGCGGGGCAACGCGATTGTCTCCTGGCTCGAGCAGGGCTCGGGCGGCGCGCGTGTGCTGGTCCGCGGCGTCAGCTCAGCCGGAGCCGCCGGCCCGGTTCTCGAAATCGCGAAGGGCGACCGGTCTGCGCTCGGCTATCCCAAAATGGCGCGCGCCGGAAACGAAGTGCTCATCGCCTGGGGCGGCGCCAAGGTGCAGACCGCTGCG
The DNA here is from genome assembly GCA_035632015.1 of Bryobacteraceae bacterium. Lineage (GTDB taxonomy): Bacteria > Acidobacteriota > Terriglobia > Bryobacterales > Bryobacteraceae > Palsa-89. The sequence continues at coordinate 71,067 of DASQHQ010000101.1, read as the reverse complement.
ATTCGCTAATCGCCGGCCCCCAGACGTAAGGCGCGTGGAGTGGCGCACCTCGGCGGCCAAGCCTTCGAATGATCCGCGTCGGCCGCCAGACAGTGCGGCGCCAGCAGAATGCCTCGATTGGAGTATCATCGTCTCTATGCGAACTCTCCGTGCGAGCCTTTTCTTCGCGGCCTTGCTGCCGCTCTGTGCTGCCATCACCGAGCCCGTAAAAACCGACAATGGGCTTGTTTCGGGCGTCGCGGGCGCCAACCCCGAGGTCCGGGTCTTCAAAGGCATCCCGTTCGCTACCCCGCCTGTCGGCGAGCTGCGCTGGCGCGCTCCCAAGGCGGCCGGCAACTGGGAAGGAGTGCGAGCCGGCGACAAGTTCGGCCCCATCTGCATGCAGCGCCGTCCGGGCAACGCAGCCAACGGCGGCAGCAGCGCGATGAGCGAAGACTGTCTGTACTTGAACGTCTACACCGCCGCGGCATCATCCAAAGACAGGCGGCCGGTCATGGTGTGGATCCACGGCGGCGCGCTCACCAGCGGCGCCGGCTCCATCTACGACGGCGAAGCGCTGGCCAAGAAGGGCGTGGTGGTCGTAACCGTCAACTACCGGCTGGGCGTGTTCGGTTTCTTCGCGCATCCCGAGCTGACCAAGGAATCTGACCGCAATGCGTCCGGCAACTACGGGCTGCTGGATCAGATCGCCGCGCTCGAATGGGTGCAAAAGAACATCGCGGCCTTCGGCGGCGACCCCAAGCGCGTCACCATTTTCGGCGAATCGGCCGGCTCCTGGAGCGTGAACTATCTGACCGCGACGCCGCTCGCTCGGGGCCTCTTCCAGAGAGCCATCGGCGAAAGCGGCGGCGAATTTGCCCCGGCGCGCAAGCTAGCAGACATGGAACAGGCCGGCGTCAAGTTCGGCACAACGCTCAGCGCTAATTCCCTGGCAGCGCTGCGCGCCAAGTCCGCCGACGACCTGATGAAGGCGCAGGGCTTCCAGACCGCGGCCAACGTCGACGGCTGGTTCCTGCCGCAAGACGTCTTCACCATTTATTCCGGCGGCAAACAGAACGATGTGCCCACCATCATCGGCTCGAACTCCGACGAAGGCACCATGTTCACGCAGCCCAACGTCAACGCAGCCTCGTTCCGCGAACTCGCGTCGCGCCGCTTCGGCTCGGAAGCTGAGGCTTATCTGAAGCTATATCCGTTCAGCAACGACCAGGAAGCCTGGGCCGCTCAGGCCGCCAGCATGCGCGATCAAACCTTCGGGTGGGAGATGCGCACCTGGGCCCGAGAGCAGACCAAGACCGGCAAATCCAAAGTGTACGTGTACTACTTCAGCCACGTGCCTCCCGGCCAGAACCGCGCCAAGGGCGCTTTTCATGGCTCTGAAATCGCCTACGTGTTCGACAACCTGCTGATCGCGCCATTCGCGGCGGGCGCCAACGAGCAGGCCCGGCCCTGGACAGACATCGACCGGAAGCTCGCCGACACCATGTCGTCCTTCTGGGTGAACCTCGCCACCAGCGGCGATCCCAATGGAAAGAACCTGCCCAAGTGGCCGGCGTACAAAGCTAAAGATGATTTGGCGATGGGCTTCGGCGACAAGATCGAAGTGATGCCGGTGCCCAACAAGCCCGCGCTCGATTTCCTGGACAGCTACTACGAGCACGCGCGGCAGAACGGCGAGCGCCAGGCCCGATAACTCACACGACCGCGGAAGCTCTTTCGCCGTAACGAGATGGCCCAGCCTGCCGGTTGACTCGCGGGGGCGAGTCGTGATACAAAGGCCAAGACTGGGGGACCTATGCGTCTACTCGCAGTGTCGCTGGCTTTCGCTGTTTCCGGGCTAGCGGCCAACACGAACAACACAAGTTCCATCACCTTCAACAAAGAAGTTCTGCCTATCCTCGAAAAGCGTTGTCAGGACTGTCATCGCCCGGGCGAAGCGGCGCCGATGTCGCTCCTCACTTACCAGGACGCGCGTCCCTGGGCCAAGTCGATCCGCCAGGCCGTCATCACCAAAAAGATGCCACCCTGGTTCGCCGACCCGCACTACGGCAAGTTTTCCAATGACCGTTCGCTGAGCCAGGCCGAGATCGACACGCTGGTCGCGTGGGTGGACGGCGGCGCCAAGGAAGGCGATCCGAAGGACGCACCCGCTCCGCGCAAGTTCGTCGAGGGTTGGAACATCGGCACGCCGGACCTCGTGATCGAGATGCCCAACGCGTTCGAAATCCCAGCCACCGGCAAGGTCGAATACATGTACGTCGTGCTTCCCACCGGCCTGAAAGAAGACCGCTGGATTGAAGCCAGCGAGGTTCGCCCCGGAAATCGCGCCGTGATGCATCACGTCATCGTTTCGATTCGCGAGCCAGGCTCGACCTGGATGGCGGATGCAAAACCGGGCGTCGTGTTTCTTCCTCCGCGAGGGAATCGTGGCGGCGAGCTAGCCTCTGGATTGGGAGGCTACGTGCCGGGCCAGGTGGTGTTGCCGGCTTCGGGCGATGGTCCGCGCCGCGCGACGTTGCTCAAAGCAGGCTCCGATATCGTCTTCCAGTTGCACTACACGCCCAACGGAACCGCCACCACCGACAAAACCAAGATCGGGATCATCTTCGCCAAGAGCGCACCAGAGCGGCGTCTCATCGGCGGCAATTCCGCGGCCATGCGGTTTGCCATTCCGCCCGGCGATTCTAATTATGAGATCGACGGCACCTCTACGCTGCAGTATGATTGCGATCTGGTCAGCATGATGCCGCATGCGCATCTGCGCGGAAAATCGTTCGAATACCGCATCGTGCGCCCGGATGGCACCAGCGAAACCGTGCTCAGCGTGCCCAAGTACGATTTCAACTGGCAGCTCACCTACTATCTTGAGAACCCGATTCATCTGACCAAGGGCACCAAGATCGAAGTCGTGGCCCACTACGACAACTCGGCCAACAACCCCTACAATCCCGACCCGACCAAGGAGATTCATTGGGGCGAGCAGACCTGGGAAGAGATGATGATGGGCTATTTCAGCGTTGCGGTGGATGGCAGCGTCCAGATTCCAGATGGCCGGCGGCGTCCGGCTTCTACTGCGTCGGCGGCACTCGTACCTGCGGACGCATCGGGCCGCTAGCTTGAATCCGGCTTAAGGCAGCCACCAGTTCAGCGAATCCGAAGCCGCGGTGAAAAACTGCTCGCGCGCAAGATCGAGCAGGTTGCTCTGCGTCCAGTTCCCAGCCGGCCGATAATCGGGATCGTGGTAAATCCAAATCTCGCCGCGATCCGACTTGAGCAGGATCTGCGATTCGGACGCGCATTCATACTGTTCGTTGTCGAGCGTGAAACGCATCCGATCGCGCTCCACCACGCCGATGCGCGCGAAGGGCGGGTGATCCACAGGCTCACTCGAAAAGAAATAACCGCCGCGTCCGGGAATATAGAACATGGCATAGCGGCCCGCGACGATCGCACCGGCGCCTGCAGGCGAAGCCAGTTCCCCGTCGATCCACACTTTGAGCGCCACGAATCGTAAACGCGCCGCCGACAGCGAGGCTTCATCCGGGGGCGCGCCGCGCTGGTTGATCTGGACTTGCGCCGTGTCGGTCACGGTCTGGCCCAAGCCCGGATTGGTGGGAATGTCGATGCTGAACTGTCCGCCGGAATCGAGCAGCGGCGATTCGAGCGGCGCCGAGAGCGTGGGCGGCGGCTTGCCGGCGTCGGCATACGGGAACCGCGCGGCAAACTCGGCCCCGGCCGGTTTGGCCGTGATCTTGAACTGCGTGCCGTCCTCGGTCCGGTCCACCATCAGCTCGTAGGCATACACAACCAGCTTATTCTCGTCCCGGTAGACCCGATAGAAGCTGTTACCCGATGCCGGATGCAGTTCCGTGGTCAAGCCGGTCAGATCGCCCGGCGACGATTGCGCGGAAACCCTGATCTGCACTCCGTTGTTCAGCGAAACCACCGCCGACACTTGCGCCCAGCACAGGGGCGCCATCCAGATCGCGGCCGCAAAGCGCATGCAATTCACAAAAGCCGCCATGCTCTCCTAATCAATTAATGACACAATTCGAACTGCTTGACCGCTCGGCGGATTGCTTTTTGCGATAGAATCACGCCGAAAGGAAAACTCGAGTGTCGACATCTCTTATCGGCGGATCATGACGGAATTCCTACTAGTAGTCCTCATCTTAGTGCTGCTGATCCGATGGGCGGTGATCTCGTCGCGCCTCCGCGAACTCAAAAACCGCATCAACGAGTTGGCCACGGCGAGACAGGATCGCGCGCAGGATGAGTTGATCGTCGGCTTGATCCGGCGCGTGTACACCTTGGAGCAAGCAGCTCAGGGAACTTCGGCTGCTCGATCCTCGCCGCCGGCCGCGGCCCCGGTTTCCTCAGAAGCTGTTGCCTCGACGCCCGCGCCCGCCGCACCACTGCCCATTCCAAAACCACCCTCGCCGGAGCCTAAGCCGGTGGTTCGCGAGCCGGAACCCAGTCCCGCGCTCGAATCGGACCGGATGGAAGCGCCCAGCTTTGCATCCGTCCGCGCCAGCCTCGGCCAGTCGTCTTCCCAGGCGCACACGCCTACCGATTTACGCGAACAACTGCGCAAGAAAATGGGCGGGCAGGAATGGGAAGCGCTGGTGGGTGGAAACTGGCTCAACAAGCTGGGCGTGCTGGTCCTGGTGATCGGAATTGCGCTGTTGCTCAGCTATTCATTCACGCAGACCGGCCCGGCTGGCCGCGTGGCGATTGGCCTGGTCATGAGTCTCGCGATGCTGGGCGGCGGCATCGCACTCGAGCGGCGGGAAGGCTATCGCATCTTCGCCCGCGGTCTTCTGGGAGGCGGTTGGGCCGCCTTGTATTTCACCACGTATGCGATGCATGCCTTACCGGCGGCAAGAATCGTGGAGAACCCGTACCTGGCTTCCGCGCTGTTGCTGGCCGTGGCCGCCGGAATGATCCTGCACTCGCTGCGGTATCGCTCCCAGACGGTCAGCGGCCTGGCGTACTTCATCGCGTTCGCTACACTGGCCCTGTCCGACGTGACGCTTTTCGCGGTGATCGCCCTCATTCCGCTCGCGGGCGCGCTGCTGTACACCGCATACCGATTCTCCTGGTTCGCCATGGCGTTCTTCGGCTTGTTTGCCACCTGGGGCACGCTGGTTTCTCGCGGCGATACGGGAGCGCCGCTGGCGCCAACACAGGCGACGTTTGCGGCGTATTGGCTGCTTTTCGAGACCTTCGATCTGCTGCGGACGATGCGGCGGGATGCGAGCAGCAGGCTGGTCCAATTCATTCTGCCGGTCAATGCGTGTGCGTTCCTGCTGCTTTCGTGGCGCAAATGGGAGTCGCTGGCCGCTGCCCAGGTCTGGCAGTTCTTCGCGGCGGCGGCAGCAGTTTATTTGGCCAGTACCCTGCTACGAGCGAAAGTTCGGCCGCCTTCCACGTTCCCTGCATACTCAGGCACTATGGAGCGCGCCGCGCTCGGCGGTTACGAAGGCCCGGTCACGATTTCAGCGCTTCTCGCAGGCATTGCTGTCTTCCTCAAAGCGCCGACGGTCTGGATCAATGCGGGTTGGCTGGTGGAAGGCGAAATTCTGTTCCTGGCGGGGCTGCGGTTCGGCGAGCGGTACTTGCGGCGTCTCGCGGCGGCCGCATTTGGTGTCTCACTGGCGAAGCTCGGCGCCGTGGACATTCCTGCCGCGGGAACCATGGTGGTTGCGAATGTCCATCTCAAGGTTTGGACTCCGGTTGCCGCGGCGCATGCGGCCGCGTTCTATCTGAACCGTTTCTTGCGCCGCCTGGGACAAGAATTCAGTTGGGGCGCTGCGGTAGTGGCGCTCGCCATTCTCACGGCTGAGGTCCCCCAGCAATATCTTTCGGTCGCCTGCTTCAGCTTGGCGGTTTTGCTTTTTGAATTCGGCTTTCGGGCCCGGCTTGGCGAATTCCGCTATCAAGCCTATGCCGCAGCCTTGCTCGGCGCCGCCGTTGGCGTCGGCCTGAACGTGGTCGCTTCCGACCCGAATTGGAGTCGCCAGTGGCTTCCCATCGCCATCTGTACTCTCATTAGTTACGCCGCCGCCATCCGCGTGCGGAACCTTCCGGAATGGCTCGCTGGCTGGGAAGCGGACGCCTTGCGCCGCGGTGGCGCGGCCGCTGCGACCATTTTCGCCGTGTCTCTCGTTTGGAAGCTCGCGCCCGGCGATTACTTGGGATTGGCTTGGATCGCGTTAGGCGCATTTCTGTTCGAACTCGGACTGCATGACATGCCGCGAGAGTTGCGTTGGTGCTCCTACGCCGCAAGCGCGATCGGCGCAGGGCGCGTGCTGGTCTTGCAAGTCTTTGAAATCCACAAGTACGCCGGCACCTCCGTCCGAATCTCCCTCACTGCTTCCGCTCTCCTCGGTTACGCGATGGTGGCGCGCGTATTTCGCTCCATTCCACGCCAGATCCCTGATGGCGAGCGGGCCTGGGTGCGGGACTGCAACTCGGCGATCGCCACCACTTTCTTGCTGACCGCCGGCTGGGTCGTGCTTCCCGATCCCGTGGTGGCCGTCGGCTGGGCGGTAGTGGGGCTGGCATTGCTCGAACTCGGCTTTGGCGCCCGGCTCGGAAGCTTCCGCCTGCAAGGCAATCTGGTCGCGAAGCTCGTCTTCTTCCGCTTGTTCTTCGCGAACTTCACGGATCTCGGACACACCGGCTGGTTCTCGCACCGCTTGCTCACCGTGCTGCCGATCATCATCTCCCAATACTACATTTGGTCCCGGTATCAAAAGGCGGAAGTCTCACAACCTGAGCAGACCAGCGCCCGCCTGTATCTTTACGCGCCGGCGATTCTGGCCGTGCTCCTCAGCCGCTTCGAGTTCGGCCGGTCACTCGCGGTCACAGGCTGGGCTGTGATCCTGCTCGCGTTGTACCTGGCGGGCCTGCGCGGGAAAAACGCCGACCTGCGCTGGCAAAGCTACGCGGTCGCGCTGCTTACTTTCTGGCGCTGCTGGAATACGAACTTTTATATACCGGAGAGCTTCGCCGGTCTGCCGGGACGCGTGCTGACGGGATCGGTTGTGATTGCCGCTTTCTATGCCGCGCAGTTGGCCGCGCCTCGTTCCAATTCGAGCCCGGCGCGCAACGTTCTCGATTGGCTGGACCGAAACGCGCGGCTGGCGTTCTCTTCCCTCGCATCCACTTTGCTGGCCGTGATGCTGTACTACGAAGTCTCGGGCGGACTGCTGACGGTGGCCTGGACTGCCCAAGCCATGGCGATGATCGTGGTTGGATTTCCGCTTCGCGACCGGCCGCTGCGCCTGTCCGGTCTGCTCCTGTTCCTGGTCTGCATTCTGAAAGTTTTCCTGTGGGACTTGCGGCATCTGGAAACGCTCCCCCGCATCATGTCTTTTCTGGTGCTGGGTTTGATCCTGGTCGGTGTTTCCTGGATTTATACACGTTTCCGCGCCCGCGTCCAACGGTTGTTGTGAGGGACTTATGCCACTTCAATTTCGTTTCGCCGCTGTCCTGGCGCTGCTCAGCCTGGGAGGCGTGCTGGCCTCCCTTGGCGAGCCGAATCCGGACGTCAGCCTCTCTTCTGTGCGCGAGATTTGGGCCGACGTGCTCCGCGACGCCGATCAGGTGGGCTACAAAGTAACACGAGTCCCGGCCGTGGAAGAAATGCGCGTCGGCGCGGAAATGCACGCCGCGATGTCTTGGGGAGCGGCAGATCCCGAGGCGGAGCGCTACGTTACCGCGGTTGGTGCGCGAGTGCTCCCGTACGTTCGCCGCCACGACATCCAATACACCTTTCACGTCATCGACTCTCCCGGCGTCAATGCCTTCGCGCTGCCAGGCGGACACATCTATATCCTGGGAGGCATGCTGGGATTTCTTCAGTCGGAATCGGAGCTGGCGGCGATCCTGGGACACGAGATGTCGCACGTCGACCTTCGTCATTGCATCGAACGGTACCAGTACAGGATCGCCTTGAGGAAGGTTGGCGCAGGCGATCTGGGCATGCTCGTGGACATTGTTCACGACCTGGTAGCTATCGGTTACACCCAATACGAGGAGCTCGAGGCCGATGCCCAGGGCGAGCGCCTGGCGGTAGAAGCCGGTTACGATCCCGAGGCCGCTGCGCGGGTCTTCCATCGCCTGCAGCAGGCCGTTGGAGAACAAAACCCGCAGCCGGCGCGAACGCCCATCGGTGAAGTGGCCCAATCGATTGGCCAAGCCATCGGGTCCTACTTCCAGACGCATCCTTCATCTCATGAGCGAGAGCTTCGGCTGTCCAGTGAAGTAGCCAGCAACCGACGGCGCCTGGCGGGGCGGACGTTCTACGTCGGAGTGAAGAACTACAATGAGCGAGTCCCACGTACTGAAAGGGAATATCCGGACGAGAAGCGAAGCCTTCCTTAGAAAATGGGCGCGTGCAGCCAGGCGCACAATCAGCGCCCCGTTCCCAACGTCTGCCGCACCTCCGCGGCCGGCCGATCTTTCCAATAGCGATTCAGGTTCTCCAGATTGGTCAGCGAACGCGGCTCCATCCGATCGATGTACAAATGGCCGTTCAAATGATCGATCTCATGCTGGAGAATGCGCGCAAACCAACCGCGCGCCTCGATCCGGCGTTCCAGGCCGCGCTCGTCAAGGCATTCGACCGTGACCGCTCGCGACCGCGGGACCAGTGCGCTGAACCCCGCCAGGCTCAGGCAGCCTTCGAAAGATTCCACTTGCTCTTCCGACCTCTCGACGATGCGCGGATTGATCAGAACCTGAAACGGCACCGGCTCGCGCTCGCGCTCCGCCAGCCGGTCCGGTGGAACATCCTTCTGGTACTCCGCGCGGTCCTCGATCACGGCGAGCTGAATCGGCAGCCCGACCTGCGGAGCCGCCAGCCCAACTCCCGGCGCGTCCCGCATCGTGTCCCGCATCCATTCGATCAGGTGCTGTGTCTCCGCCAGGCTAATCTCATCGAGGGAAAGCGCGCGCGCGGCCTGCCGCAGCACGGGCTCGCCAACTTGCACGATCTTGAGTCGCATCGCCTTCGATTCTACCGTCGATTCGTCATGCAGCAACTACCTATAGCGCCGCGCCACCCTAGGTCAGCGCGTGATATGCTTCGCTGTATGATTGGCAAAATTCCCCTCGCTGCGCTTCTGGCCATCGCGCCCGCTGCGCTGGCTCAATCCTTGGCCGGACGTTGGGACGCCACCGTGACCGTCAACGGTGTCGACATCCCCTTTCGCTTCGAGCTTGCAGGCCCGGGCGCCAACATCAAAGGCTCGTTTTTCAACGGCGACGAGCGGCTCCCCTCTACCGCCGGAAAGTTCGAGAACGGCTCGCTGACGCTCGCCTGGGACTACTTTGCCTCGCGGCTGGAAGCCAGCTTGAAAAACGGCGCGCTGGAGGGCACGTACACGCAAGCCCGCCGCGCCGAGCAGGCTGTCTACGCCTTTCGCGCCCGGCGCTTCGAAGCCCAGCGCGCCGGCCAGGACGCACCGTCCATCGGCGGCCTGTGGACCATTCCGAATAACAGCCCCAAGGGCGAGCGGGCCTGGCGCTTCATCGTTCATCAATCCGGCGGCGATGTTTCGGCCGCGATCCTGCGCGTCGACGGCGACACCGGCGCGCTGACCGGAACCTACCGCGACGGCAAGTTCGTAATCAGCCATTTCTCGGGCGTCCGGCCGCTGCTGTTGGAACTCAGCCTCACGGGTGATGGCACCCTCGACATCCTGGAGAACGGCAAGACCAAGTTGACCGCAGTCCGAGCCGAACAGGCGCGCGCCAAGGGAGTGCCCGACCCCACCGATCCCACCCGCCACACCAGCGTCAAGGATCTCTCCGAGCCCTTCCGCTTCAGCTTCCCGGACCTCAACGGTCACATCGTCAGCAATACCGACGCACGCTTCCGCGGCAAAGTGGTACTGGTGAACATTACCGGGAGCTGGTGCCCGAATTGCCACGACGAAGCGCCGTTCCTGGCCGCGCTTTACAAAAAATACCGCGATCAAGGCCTCGAGATCGTCGCGCTGTCGTTTGAAGAAGGCGACCAGCTCAAAGATCCTGCCCGGCTGCGCGCCTTCATCCAGCGGTATGGCATCGAGTACACGGTTTTATTGTGCGGCGAGCCGGGAGACGCGGCCGCCAAGCTCACCCAGGCCGTGAATTGGAATTCCTGGCCGACCACCTTCTTCCTGGGCCGCGATGGCCGCGTCCGCAGCGTCCATGCCGGCTTCCCCAGTTCCGCCAGCGGCGAACTGTACCGTCAAGCCAAGGACGAGTTTACGGCGCAGGTCGAGGGGCTGCTGCGCGAGAACATGCGGACGGCGCGGTAACGATCCAGCGGCCGGGGAAACTTCCGCCGAATTCGCTCTGCCGCGACGCCCAGCAGAACCACAAAGAAACTGTCCAGCGGAAAGCGGTAGCGATTGTTTTCGAAACTCGAAAGAAAATTCGCCAACGCCGTAACATAAGTGATGTTGAAGATGAGAAAACCTATCAGAACCGCAATGGGCGCCGGAAGCGTTCTCTGGCGAATTCCGGTGGCGAGATAATAGATCGACCAGAGCCATACCAAGGGCAGGCCGATCAGCAGAAAGATCCCCGTGTACAAAACCAATCCCAGGCTGGTCCCCGTCGCTTTCAGTGTTCGCAACGCCGATCGATCAGGCGCCTCTCGCATTTGCCCGAATAGCGCCAAGTTAAAAAGCCGGTCCAGCGCGTGAATCTTGGGGCGGTTCAGGTCGAAGAACGGAGAGTCCCCGGGCGGCAGGAAGTAACTGAACCAGGCGATTTGCACAGCCCGGAAATAAGCCGCCGGATATTGTCTCAGAATCGCCCGGCTGTCTCGCGTGGATTGCCGGCCGATGGCTAAAAATGCCGGATTGTTGAAGTTCGGAATACCCGTGGCGGACGCCTCTTGATCCAGCACCGCAATCCCGGTCCGGGCCGGCATTTTAATGTACGGGCGGTACAGCCTGATCGGGGCTCCCAGCCTAACCAAAGAGACCGGCGAGATGACGCCCCGCTTCTCCAGATCTTCTGCTTCCAGCGGGGTCAGGTTGTGGGACGTAACCGCCTGCAAGGCCGCCCAGGTCCAGGTGCTCGAGGAGAACGTTCCAAATAAAATCCAGTTCTTGGCGTACAGCCCCAGAATCAGCAAAAGGGGGACAATCGCTCCCAGAACCACGGCTTTTTGGTTTTCCTTGCGGAACCAGAGAAGAAACAAGACTGCTGCCAGATAATACACCAGATGAAAAATATTCCTCAGGAGAACCAGCGCCAGCAGACTCCCGAAGAAACATGCGGCCGATCCGAGCGTTGCCGCCGCCATAAAACGGTGAAGAGCAGCGGCGGCGACCAGAAGCGCGAACGCCACCAGGTATTCATAGAGCAGGAAGTTTTCAAACAGCACCACCCCGGGACTGACAATGAACAGCCCGGCCAGGACGAAGGCCACACCCCGGCTCACACCGCATACGCGCATCAGGTGATAAGTAAGGCAGCAAATTGCGGCGCCGGCCGCCAGATGGACCAGGTGAAAAATGACCGCGTACGAGTCAGGAAAAAACTTCAATACAATTCCGGCATACAGGTTGAATCCGGGAGGCTGTACGTGCAGGTATAACAGGCTTTCCCAAAGCCGCTTCTCCAGCAGTTCTTTGTCGATGAGTTGGTAGAAGTGCAGGATGGGGCGGGCGTCGAAGCGGACGCCCAAGACAAAGTAGCAGAGCCTGGAAACGGCGAAAAGCGAGAGCAGCCAGAGATAGGGTGAGACGCGCTTCATGGTCTGCCGCTACGCGAGAGCGGCTAAGCACGTGGTGCCTGAGCAAGGGCTTTTGTCTCACCCCTTGCAGGCAAGCGCGCTCAGGTTGCAAAGGATCGCCGGCGGCCAGCCGGCGCGAACCTCCGGAAGGTTACGCCGCAACCGGCTGCGAGTTGGGCTGCAGCTCGGCGAAGTGCCGCGCGCGAGATCGGCAAGGTGCGCGCGCAGGCTAGACCTGTCGGCGTATCACAGGTGACCGGAGTTTGTCCCCTCCGACCCTGCGCCGGCCAGCGTCGCCACCACTCCCGAGAACACGGTCGAGACCGATCCGCCTATCGCGGGCGATATCGCCGCCGCCGCCGTCACCATGAAACCCGCCACCAGCGCGTATTCCACGAGATCCTGCCCGCGCGCGTCGCTCCACATTTTCAATTTCCAAATTCCGTTGACCAATGCCATCATTTGAGCGATGCCTCCTGTGTCGAACTGCTCTGATTTTGTCAGCGGCTCATGTGGCTACCAAGGTCCAGATGTACTGATTTTGAGTACTCGGACGGCTAGGCGGCCGGTCGCACTATAGTCACAACTGGAGCGGCGGTTGGCTGGTATCGCCGTACTAAGGCCTGGCGGCTCGAAGCTGTCCAAGCCTTCTTCAGTTCGACGTACGTGCGAACGGGCCGGTCGGAAAGGGCACCGCAATCCCCGCTCTCGGGGCCTGCGATACGGCGCATCCAGTTTCACGCCGCTCGCTTCGGCGACATCCAGGTGCCCCGAGGGCAGCCAGCGCGCCATGGCTCGCCGGCGGTCGCGCCCATGTGGTGACGCTGCGATCGCACCGTGTGTGCCGCGCCGGCACTCGTCTCAATACGTGCCATCAACTGACGTGCTGGCTGACGCATCATGTGCGATCCGTAGAGCCGCATCGAAACACGCGCGAAGAGACGGTCGTCGCAAGCGTTCGGCACGTTTTTTGCGCTCTCCACCCGCGGCTTGCCGGCTGCGTGATTGCGCACCAGCTGCACAAATCGGACAATTGATGGTTTAGAGTGTCATGAAGCTGCTTCGTCTGGTGTTGCTGTTTTCTATCCCCGCCGTCGCCCAACTGGACGTGAAGCCCTCCCCGGCGGCCGTCGCGGAATCACTCTGGCAGCAGTTCGAAGCAGTGGCCTGGGGCTCGGCCTACCTCGACTGGCAGCGCGGGCATGCTTCGCTCGCCTGCCGTCAATTCCCCCAAGGCGGGCACCCGATGCTTCCCGATGAACTCTGGTCGTACCGGTGCGAGTTCTCGCCGCAACCGCTCGCCGCCGAATGGCTGTTTTACGCCCTGACCCTGAACGATCCGATCACGCCGCGCCTGGAGACGTTTCAAGCCCGCGTGGGCGGAGTCCCTGCCTCGGGCTTGGAAGAGCTCCGCCAGGATCTTATCCGCAGGCTTTCCAGCCGCTACGGCGCCAGCCAGGACGTTGACCCGCGGCGCACGCTGCTGCACGAATCCGGTTCCCTTTTCTGGCGCAATGCGCAGCACTGGCGCAGCGGTGAGCTCGAAATTTATCTCTACCTCGTCGAAGTCAGGGGTGTGGTGTCGCACCTCGAGTTGAAGGCACGCCGCCGGCCGCTGCTGGATGCCCGGGACGAGTTCGAGAAATTGCAAGACCTGGACTTGACGCAGGCGGCCGAGTACGGCACGCCCCTTGATTCCGAGCTCGCCAAACAGCTGGGCGCTGCTTTCCCCAAGCTTCCGGCCTTGCTCGAGGCCAGCCAACCCGATCCGGATCAGAACGCGCTGCGCCTGACGTTGATGGAGCTGCTCCAAGCCGGAAAAACAGCGCCGCCTGAGCGCCGCTCCATCCTGCTGCTCGCAGCCGACCGCGTCGCCGGCCGGCTGGACGCACCACGGCAATCTCCACAGTGGGAGCAACAGCGGACGCAGTTGGCGGCATACGGCTTGCATTTCGAATGGGACGAGCTGGGAGGCGGCTGGACTTACGACCACGACTTGTTGTGGAGGGTTTGGCAGGATTATCCAGGCACGGCTTGGGGCGAGCAGGCCTTTCTTGTGCTCGAATCTCATGGCTGGGACACGCGCGTGGGCTGCCAGGCGGGCAGCGACCAGTTTCGCCAGGTTATTCAGAACGGCGAGCGTTTCCTCCAGCAACATCCTCGCGGCCGTCACCGTCCCGAGATTCTGCTGAACGTCGCCCAAGCCTACGAAACGTGGTGGTCGCTAAGCAGAGCGAACGGCCACGACGACTATGTGGAACCCGCCAACTACCAGGCAGGAGCCGAGCCCGCGCGCCAAAAAGCAATTCAGCTCTATCAGCAACTGTTCCAGACCGCCCCCGGCAGCCCTCAGGCTGCGCACGCCCGCCAGCAACTCCCGCGCCTGAAGCTCGGCATCGACACGCTTCAGCGACGGTTCTTCTGCATTTACGACTGAGATTCGATCTTCAGCAGTTTCGCCACACGCCTACTGGCGCGCTTCCAATGCCCGCCAGCAGCACCGCCAGCCAACAGATCGAGTACCGGCGAGTTGCGCGCTCGCGTCGACGCACAGCGCTGCTTTTCCAGGGACATATCCACCACCATCCATACGCCAGTCTTACGGGTACTCTGCGCCGCCGAAGCGAACACCTGGTTGCGCTATCCTGCCACCGGCCTAACGGCACTCGCGGTGCACGGCGCGAATCGCACGCTCCAGCCCGTCGCGGCCCACTACCACGCTGATGGTGAGCTCGCTCGACCCCTGCGCGATCGCAATAATGTTGACGTCTTCCTTCGAAATTGCGCTGAAAACCCGCCCCGCCAACCCCGGCGTGCCGCGCATCCCCTCACCCACCACCGCCAGCAACCCGACATTCTCATCCACCGCGATCGGCTTCAGATACCCGTGCGTCAGCTCGAGCGCGAGATCCGTTTCGAGCGACTTCATAGCCGCGCCCAGCTCCTCGTTCCGCACCAGAAAGCAGAAGCTCTGCCGGTAACTCGAGCTGGTGAGCGCCAGCACCTCCGCGTTGGCATCCGCCAGCGCTTCGAGCGCCCTGGCCATGAGCCGCGTGCCGCTCACCGCCGCGCTCGCCGGCTCCAGAGAAATGAGCGCGACATTCGCCATGGACGTCACCGCGCGCGGGCCCGGCGCCTCGTCCACTTTGGACACGATCTTCGTCCCCGGATGCTCGCGATGAAAGCTGTTCTTGCTCCACACCGGAATCTGGCGGTCGATCAGCGGCGCCAGCGTGCGCGGATGCAGGACCTTCGCACCGTTGTAGGCCAGCTCGGCAGCTTCGCTATAAGTGACCGCGTCCAGCACGCGCGCATCCGGCACCGAGCGCGGATCGGCGCTCATGATTCCGTCCACGTCGGTCCAGATCCAAAGCTCGGAAGCATCCAAGGCCGCCGCCAGGATCGACGCCGAAAAATCCGAGCCGCCGCGCCCCAGCGTAGTGGGCCGCCGATTCACGGTCGCTCCGTTGAACCCGGTCACCACCGGAAGCACTCCGCGTTCGAGCAGGGGCTGGATAATTTCGCTGGCCTTCTGGCGCGTCGCATCCATGATCGGCGTAGCGTTGCCGAACACCGCGTCGGTCACGATCACATCTGAGCCGTTGATGGCCCGCGCCGCTACGCCTTGCGACTCGAGATATTCGGCTGTCAGCAGCGCGCTCAGCCGCTCGCCGATGGCCACCGCTTCGTCCACCGAACGCGGAGGCCGGTCGCCCAGCATCAGCATGCCATGCGCTAGCCGCCGGAAATCGGCGGCCAGCTCCCGAATTCCCGCGTTCACGCGCTCGCGCCGCGCTCCCTCCAACAACTGCGCGCACGTGTCGAGATGCCGCTGGCTAAGCTGTTCGAGATTCGCCTGCATCCCCGCCTCATCGCCGCCTTCGGCATGCCGCAGGGTGTTGAGCAACAAATCGGTGACGCCCGACATGGCCGAGACCACGGCCAGCACCGGCCGCCGCGCCTTCTGCTCGGAGCAGATCTGAGCCGCGACGCAGATGCGCTCCGCCGATCCCATGGAAGTGCCGCCGAACTTCATCACCAGCAGATTGTTCATACCCCGGCGTGGCGCACGCTCTCAGCGTGCCGCGTTCACACTTTCCCAAGCAACGCGCACAACGGAACGCCGCGGCGGCTCCTTTTGCCCGCCACGACGAAGCCGCGGCGTCCTGTGCGCTGGTGTGAGCGCTTGCCTCACTCCGTCCGCTCCTTTCCATTCGAAGTCCGGTCTCGAATAATCTTCAACAACGCCGCCTCGACTTGTTCGATGTTCAAGCCGGTGGTATCCACGTACACCGCATCCGGCGCCTGCACCAGGGGTGAGTGCGGCCGCGTCTGGTCCCGCCGGTCCCGCTCCCGGATCTGTTCAGCCACCACCGCCTCCGGCAATGCGGATTCAGCCGCGCGCCGCTCGGCCCGCACCTGAGGCGCAGCATCCAGAAAAATCTTCACGGTGGCATCCGGAAACACCACGGACCCGATATCGCGCCCTTCCATCACCACCGACGCCCGCTCTCCGATCTCGCGCTGCTTGGCCACCATGGCGCGCCGCACCGCCGGAATCCGCGAAACTTCCGAAGCCGCCTCGCTCACTTCGGGCGAGCGAATCGCTGCGCTAACGTCTTCACCGTTCAGCAACACCTGGCCATCGCCGGACGGAAACTCAATGCGCGCCTCGTTGGCGAGCTGCTCCAGCCGGTGCATGTCCGAAACCGCAACGCCGCGGCGCAACGCCCACAGCGCCACCGCGCGGTACATCGCGCCCGTATCGATATACAGATAGCCGAGCTTGGCGGCGATGCGGCGCGCCAGCGTACTCTTGCCCGCGCCGGCCGGCCCATCGATCGCCACGGTGATGCGTTTGCTCAAATATCATGAAAGCACATGCACGAGGAGATTTTCCGCTCCCTCGAAGCCGGCGCCGTTCTGGTGACCGTCACCCGCCGGCTGGCCCGAGCCCTCGCCGCCGAGTTCCACGCGTATCAAGTTCAGCAAGGGCACTCGGTGTGGCGCCGTCCCGACATTCTTCCGCTGGATGCGTTTCTCGATCGCGCCTGGCGCGACTGGGTGTGGCGGGCACCGGACAGTACGCCATGGACCCTGCTTGATCCGGCGCAGGAGCAGTTGATCTGGGAGCAGGTCATCCGCACCTCCCCGGCCGGAGATTCTCTTCTCCAAATTCCCCAAACAGCGCAAAGCGCCATGGAGGCGTGGCGTCTCATCCACGCTTACCGGCTTTCGGTGGATGGCCGCTTCGAGGCCTCGGACGATTGGGCTGCGTTCGCCGCCTGGTCGCGCGATTTTCAAGAGCGTTGCCGGTCGCAAGGCTGGCTGGAACGCGCCCGGCTCAGCGATTTCATCGCCGAACGCATGGCGGGTGGCGAAATTCCGCGCCCGGCTAAGCTTTGTCTTGCGGGCTTCGACGAATTCACCCCGCAGCAGGCGGATCTTCTCCATGCGCTCGGCGAATGGCGCACAGTGGAATCGCCGCGCTTCCAACCGTCCGTCACGCATTCCCGCTTCGAAGACGCCACGGAAGAAATTCGCGCTGCGGCGGCCTGGGCTCGCCGCCAGATCGAGCAGAGTCCGGGAGCCACCGTCGGAATCATTGTACCCGCACTCTCACAACTGCGGCCCAGGATCGAACACATTTTTAGTGAAGTTCTCGACCCAGCCGGCGCACTGGACGATCCTGAGCGATCGTTCCACATCTCGCTTGGGCCGGCGCTTGCTTCCTATCCGCTGATCCACTCCGCGCTTCTCATGCTGGAGTTCGGACTCTCCGGATTGCCCCTTCCCTCCGCCGGAATGTTCTTGCGTTCGCCCTTCCTGGGCGGAGCCGCAGCCGAGTGGACCGCGCGCGGCCGCGTGGATGCCCGGCTACGCCGCGATGGGGTCTGGGACGTCACCGTCGCTTCGCTGCTCGCCGCCGCCGGGAAATGCCCGATCCTGGAACGCTTCTTGCAGCGTTTCATGAAAACGCTCGGTTCGCTTCCGCCCGAGCAGCCGGCGAGCGCCTGGAGCCGCGATTTTGCGCGCTTGCTCGATAGGCTGGGTTGGTCCGGCGACCGTCCGCTCATGAGCCGCGAGTATCAAGTCATGGAAGCATGGCGCGACGCGCTTTCGCGCTTTGCGGCGCTCGATCTTCCCGCGCCACCGATGAATTTCGCCGAAGCGCTTTCCCGCCTCCGCGAGATGGCCGGCGCTTCTCCATTTCAAATCGAAAACGAAGGCGCTCCCATCCAGATCATGGGCTTGCTCGAGCCCGCGGGCCTGCGCTTCGACCATCTCTGGATCCTGGGTCTGCACGACGAGGCCCTGCCCGCGCCCGCCGCTCCCAATCCGTTCCTACCGCTTTCTCTGCAACGCGAGCACAAGCTGCCGCACTCTTCGGCGCAGCGCGAACTGGAATTCGCGAAGGCTCTGCTCGAGCGCTTGCAGGGCAGCGCGCTTGACGTAGTGCTCAGCTATCCCGCATCGGAGGGCGACCGCGTGCTGTCGCCGAGCCCGCTGATCGCCGGCCCCTGGCAGAGCGCGCGCGGGAGGCCCGCGTCCTCGGATTGGATCGCGCGCATGCGCGCCGAGGTCTCCTTCGAGGAACTCTCCGATGAGATCGCGCCTCCGGTTGTCCAAGATGCGATGCAGCCCGGAGGCACATCGCTGTTCAAAGACATGGCCGCGTGTCCGTTCCGCGCGTTCGCCAAGCATCGCCTGGGCGCTCGGCCGCTCGAAGAGACAAGCCTCGGGCTGAGTTACAAAGACCGCGGCACTACCGTCCACAAAGCGCTCGAACGCATCTGGAGCGAGCTGGGCTCGCAGGCTCGCCTCATCAAACTCAGCCCAGAGGAACTTCGAAGTCTGATTTCGCGCAGCGTTCAGACTGCCGTGAATCGCCTCGCCGGCGGCGCCGGCCGCAAACTCGAACAGCGTCGCTTGGAAAAACTCCTCTGGGACTGGCTGGAACTCGAAAAATCGCGTGATCCCTTTACGGTCCTGAAATGCGAGGAGGAGCGCGTCGTCACGATCGGCGGATTGCACGTGAAAACGCGCGCCGATCGCGTTGACGAAATCACCGGCGGCCGCAATATTATCCTGGACTACAAAACGGGCAAGATCGCGGCCACAGGCTGGGACACCGATCGCCCTGACGAGCCCCAGCTTCCGCTGTACTGCGCCACCAGCGATCGGCCCGTGGGCGGCGCTGCTTTCGCGCAGATCCGCGTCGGCGATCTCGCCTTTCGCGGTCTCGCCGACCACGGCATCACGCTGCCTGGGATGAAACAAATGCGCATCGACGCCCCCGTTGCATTTGGCGATCAGACGGACAAGTGGCGCCAGGTGCTGGAACGTCTGGCGCAGAATTTTCGGGATGGCCATGCCGAGGTCGACCCCAAACCCGGCGCCTGCGACAACTGCGGCCTGTGGGCGCTATGCCGGATCCGGGAGCTTCCAAATGATGTCCGATAGTGATGCGCGCTCTCGATCGCTCGACACCGCGGCGTCGTTCCTGGTGCAAGCGCCGGCCGGCTCGGGCAAGACTGAGCTGCTGATCCAGCGCTACATGAGGCTGCTCGGAACCGTCCAGTCGCCCGACGCTGTGGTGGCTATCACCTTCACCAAAAAGGCCGCGGCCGAGATGCGCCTGCGCGTGCTGGATGCGCTGCGGAAAGTCGTGACAGGCGTCGCGCCCAAGGCCGCGCACCAGTCGATGACGTTTGAGATCGCCGGCTCGGTGCTTGACCGCGACCGCACGCTGGGCTGGAACCTGCTCCAGAATCCCGCTCAAATGCGCATCCAGACCATCGACGCTCTGTGCGCTTCCATCACACGCCGCATGCCGTGGCTGGCGCGCTTTGGCGCCATGCCCGGGATTTCCGAAAAGGCCGAAGACCTCTATCGCGAGGCGGCGCGCAACACGCTGCAGCATGTCGAAAAGGATAACGAGGCGCTGTCCCAAATCCTGCTCCATTTGGACAACGACTTCACCGCCGCCGAGCGGCTGATTGTGCAAATGCTCGAAAGGCGCGATCAATGGCTGCGTCATACGCGCGGCGGCCTGGATTTCGGCTCCGTGCGCTCTGACTTAGAAGGTGCGCTGCAGCATCGCATTCTCGCGGAACTCGGTGCGCTGCGCGACGCAGTCGACGCCGCCGGTGTGGCCGCTGAGCTCGCGGTGCTGCTCGGCCTCGACCGATTTCCCGGCGCGCAACTCGACGACCGGCCGCAGTGGGACGCCGTCGTGAATCTGCTGCTGACCAGTGATGGGAAGTGGCGGCAACGCGTCAACAAGAACTGCGGCTTTCCAGCCGGTCATCCTCTTAAGAGTCGCTGCGAGCGATTGCTGGCCCATCTGCGCTCCGAAACGGACCTGCTTGAGGCGCTAAAACTCTATCGAGAGTTGCCGGACGCGTCCTTCACGGATTCGCAATGGCAGGTCATGCAGGCGGCCGTCTCGGTTCTGAGACTGGCGGTGGCCGAATTGCATATTGTTTTCCGCGAACGCGGCTGCGTGGATTTCGCCGAACTCGCGATTCGCGCGGGTGAAGCGCTCGGCCGGCTGGAAGAGCCGACCGATCTGGCCCTCGCGCTCGGTCATCACATCCAGCACATTCTGGTCGATGAATTTCAAGACACCTCCTATACGCAATTCGAGCTGCTCGAAAAGCTGACGGCGGGGTGGGACCCAGGCGACGGGCGCACGCTGTTTCTGGTCGGCGATCCCATGCAGTCCATCTACCGCTTTCGCGAGGCCGACGTCAGCCTGCTGCTCGCGGCTCGCGATCACGGCATCGGGAACATCCGCTTCGAGCCCCTGACGCTGAGCCAAAATTTCCGATCCGAGCCTCAGATCGTCGAGTGGGTCAACGAACATTTCAAAACCATCTTGCCGCCCAAAGACGACGTCGATTCCGGCGCCGTGTCGTATTCGCCCAGCGAGGCGGCCAAATCCAGCCGGGACGCGGGCGTCGAAATCCATCCCTGCCTGGATGCTCAAGCGGAAGCTGATCGCGTTCTCGAGATTTTGAAGAGTGAGGATGGCGGTAAGACAGCCATCCTGGTGCGCGCCCGAGCGCATCTGGCCGCGATCGTGAATGTCCTGAAGCGAAATAAAGTTCCGTTCCAGGCGGTCGAGATCGATCCGCTCGGCGAGCGGCCCGTCGTCCAGGATCTCATGGCCCTGACGTTCGCGCTATTGCACCCCGCTGATCGCGTTTCCTGGCTGGCTGTGCTGCGCGCGCCCTGGTGCGGCCTGACGCTGCGAGACCTGCATGCGCTGGCGTCCAAGGATCCGGGCGCAGCTACTTGGGATCTGCTTCATAACCAGAACTGTGCGCTGAGTGAAGACGGCGCTGCGCGCGTGCAGCGCATCTTGTCGCTGCTGGAGCAAGCGCGCACCGAGCGCCGCCGGCGGCGGTTGCGCGATTGGATCGAGAACGTCTGGCTGCGGCTCGGCGGTCCGGCCTGTATCGATGACTTCGCGCTCCAGGACGCCGCGGCGTATTTCGAACTGCTGGAAGGACTCGAACAGGGCGCCGACCTGGATGATTTCGAGTGGCTCCGCAATCAGGTGAATCTGTTGTTCGCCCGTCCCAACCCCGAGGCCGGCGACCGGCTACAACTCATGACCATTCACAAAGCGAAGGGCCTCGAGTTCGACACGGTGATTCTGCCCGCGCTGGGCGCGACGCCGCGCCAGGATGAACAGCGCTTGCTTCTATGGTTGGAGCAGCGCGGCGAGTTGCTGCTCGCGCCGATTGCGGAGTCCGGCCAGCCGTCAGATCACATCTACCACTATCTCGCCAGGATGGAGCGCCGCAAGGCCGAGCATGAAACCGCGCGCTTGCTGTATGTCGCAACCACGCGGGCGCGGCGGCGGCTGCATCTGCTCGGGGCGCCAAAGCGCAAGGAAGACGGCTCCATCACGGAGCCCGATCCCAGGTCTTTTCTGAAGCTATTGTGGCCGGCTGTTTCCGGCGCGTTCTTGAATCTCTCTGGCGCACCCGTCCCGGAGCCAGCCGGATCGCCACGCACGATCCGCCGCTTGAAAGCAGGCTGGCAGGTGCCCGCTCCCCCTCCCGCCGTGACCTGGGCGGCTGGCCGCATTCCAAAGCTGGAGCTGCCGCGCGTGACGTTTGAATGGGCCGGCGAACGCCAGCGCCATGCCGGCACCGCGCTGCACGGGCTTCTGGAACGGATCGCCCGCGAAGGCCTCGCAGCGTGGAGTGAAAATGCCATTCGTTCGCGCTGCGGGCTTTACCGGGCCATGCTCGCAAACCTGGGCGTGCCACCCAGCGAGCTGCGCCAAGCGGCTGAGCACGTCGAAGCGGGATTGCTTCGCGCTGTGCGCGATCCGCGCGGCCGCTGGATTCTCGAAGCCCACATCGAGGCCGAGTGCGAGCTTGCGATCGCAGGACTAATTGACGGAAAACTGTGCGAGGCGGTGATCGATCGCACCTTCGTCGACGAGCAGGGCGTCCGCTGGATTATCGACTATAAAACCGGGGGCCATCAGGGCGCCGACATCGAAGCCTTTCTCGACAGCGAACGCGAGCGCTATCAAGAGCAATTGGAGCGCTACGCGCGGTTGCTGTTCCAGCGGGAGGCGCGCCCGATCCGCCTGGGCCTGTATTTCCCATTGCTCGGCGGATGGCGCGAGTGGCCGGCGCCGGTGGTCTTGCGCCTGCAGGCGTCGCTGTTTGAGCTCTAGCGCGTGCAAGCGCAAGCAGTTTCGAGCGGGCGGTATGTTAACATGACAGTACCGACGTATTTTTCTCCCCGGGGACGTAGTTCAGTTGGTTAGAACGCCGGCCTGTCACGTCGGAGGTCGCGGGTTCGAGCCCCGTCGTCCCCGCCACTCTCTTCTTGGTCGTTCCACCCGCTTAACTTTTCTTAGCACCCCTCGGGCGAACATGGGCAGACATGCGGGGAATCTCCCCAGCGGAAATAGAACTGGTCCTTTCATCGAATTTGGCCCTCCGGCACGGTGGTGTTGCCGCGACGCCGCGAAACGGCCACCGCTTCTTGAATACATCTTGTGGCTACCCAGCGCTTCGTCTATCGGAGCGAACGTCGTGCTCTCCTTGAAGGAACACTTCGACGTTAAACCGCGAACCGCCCGGATGGATCGCGCTCGCCGCGCTCACAGCGTGCGGGCGTGCCTTCGTCAATTCAACCCGCTTGAATAGCCCTGGCCTCGCGCAAACGGCGCGAGGAAATACTCACCATCACAAACTTCACCGGTCAGCCGCCTCTCACGCTTCGAGCCAGTTTCGCCGATGGGGGATCTTGTGGTGTCGAGAGTTTGCGCAGGCTCGGGACAATTGCGTTACTGCGCCAACCTCGAAGCGATGGCGTCGAACGGCGTCGAGAACAACAGAATCACCAAGTCCTGACTCCCGCTGTCGCCGCACAGCAGATCCGCTATGCCATCGTTGTCGAGATCCGATGCGGTTAACGATATCGGTCCCTTGCCCGTCAGATACGAGCCCGCAACACTGAAGTTGCCCGACCCATCGCCGCTGTAGAAGCTCACCGAAGAACCGCTGCCGTTGGCGATAGCGGCATCCAGGTTCCCGTCGCCGTTGAAGTCGGCCAGCACCACTGCCCCCGTGCCTGTGACGGGCACCGCCGTCTGAGGAGCCAGGTTCCCCGTTCCGTCATTAAGCAACGACACCAGCCCGGCATCGGTCAGCACCACCGCATCCAGGGCTCCGTCATTGTTGACATCACCCGCCGCCAGCGCCGCTGCATTCGTGCCCACCGACACAACGTTTACCAGATTGAGCCCGCCCATGCCGTCTCCCAGCAA
This sequence comes from Bryobacteraceae bacterium, assembly GCA_035632015.1. GTDB lineage: Bacteria > Acidobacteriota > Terriglobia > Bryobacterales > Bryobacteraceae > Palsa-89. Next base: position 47,518 of record DASQHQ010000101.1, on the reverse strand, counting down.
CACTTGCACGATGCCGGACCCGCCGTCGCTCACCAGCAGATCGCCGGCCCCATCGTTGTTGAAATCGCCGCTCACCACCGCGTACGGAGACGCGCCGATGTTCGCCACAGCTCCAGGCTGGAACTGTTGTCCGTCCCAGGCGAAGAGCATGACTGTCCCCGAGAACACCACTGCGATCCTGGGTACGCCGTCGCCCGCATTGAACGGCGCTAAACCTATCGCCCCAGCGCCGACGCTGCTGACTTGCGGCACGCCGGGATTGCTCGATAGCAGCGTGGTTAGGGTTCCGGCACCCTGATTGAGGACGATCACGTCGTTGATGCCGTCCCCATCCACGTCCATTTTCACGGCTGCTATGGGTTGCGCTCCCGCCCCGAGGCTCACCGTCGAGCTGACCGTACACGCGCCCGAGGCACAGTTCAGAATGGTGAGGCTGTCACCCGGATTGTTGACCACGTACACCGTCGAGCCATCCGCCAGCACCTGCTCGACACCCGTGTTCAGCGGAACCGGTGCGCTCACGGTTGCGGCAAAATCGCCGGGTTGGCGGTCCACCGTCGTCGAGGCGCTGGCGCTAGCCATGCTGACGGTGCCCGTGCTGTCAGACCACGTCACCGTTGCTGAGTTCCTGTACACACCGGCTGCGCTGGCCGAAGCGGACAGGTTCAGTGTTTGACTCGCTCCGGCTACGAGTGTGCCGAGGTTGAATGTCAGCGGCCCTTGCACCGACAGCTCCGTGCGACTATCGGGCGTGTCCACGACATTCACCGCCTGGGCCGGCACACTGCTGGTATTGGTGAGTTTGATCGAGTAAGTGAAGTTTTCGCCGCGCCGCGGATTCCCCGGTGAGACAGCTTGCCATGTTTTCTGGATGCTGAGCGCCGTCACGGTCTGGATAGCGGTGAAGTTAAAAATCACGGGCGCCAGCCCGGCGACCGTGGCGGTCACCTTCGCTGCTCCCGGGACGACTCCCAGCGTGACTTGTGCGCTGGCATGACCCCGTCCGTCTGTTTGCGCCGATGTGGGGTTCACGCTCGCGTTTGTACCCGTGAAAGTCACCGTCGCCCCAGCCACCGGGTTGCCGGCAAGGTCGGCCACCAGCACGACCACAGGGTTCGGCAGCGGAAGTCCCGTGGGACCGCTCTGGCCGTCTCCCGATACCGCTTTGACCGCGAGCTGTTCCTGGTTCACGGTGTAAGTTAAGCCCGCGACCGTGATCGTGCCTTGGCGCGCTGTTGTTGTACCTGAGAGGACTGCAGCCGTAAAGGTCACGCTGCCATTTCCGCTACCGCTCCAGCCGGATGTTAGCGTGATCCAGGGCGCATTGCTGGTGGCGCTCCAAGGGCAAGTGCTGTCGTTGCTGCCCGGATCAGACGTTACCCCGACAGTACCCGTGCCTCCACTCGCCGGCACAACCGTGACTGTCGAGGTGAGTGAAAAGGTGCAGGGGGAGGATGCCCAGCATTTGAAAGGAATGGCATTGCTGGTCAAGCCCTCATTCGCCGCAGAGATCGTTCCGTTGTTGTTGCCGCTAGCGGCGTAAATAACCTGGCCGTATGGCCCAATGTTGGTGCAGTTGTAGTTCCCATAGGCCGAAGTTGAGGAGTAGCTGGCTGCCGTGTGCAGGATCAAGTTGCCGCTGGAGTCGTTCAGCGTGGGGACAAGCTGTGCTGGGGAGCCGGGCCAAACCTCGATCGGATTCGGCGGAACATTTGGAGTGGTCGCGGAAAGGGTTAGCTGACCCGCGGGCGGAAGCGCTGCGCCTGGCGCCCACCATAGGTCGTGACCAAAAGGGATGGTCGTATCTGTGCGGCTTGTGCCATCGAGAGCAATCAGGCTGATGTAGCAGTTCGGGACGCAGACCGTTCCATTCGGGTATTCATTCAAGTAGGCAAGCCGGGTGCTGTCTGGCGAAAAATGGATGCAATGAGGGCCATCTTGGCAGGAGTCGGTGCCGAGTTTAGCAGAGGTGATGCCGCCGGAGTATCGGTTTCGACCGCTCAGGTCGTAGAATTTGATGGCTGGCTCTCCGACGCAGCCGCTACAACCCTGGGCGCCGTGGTTGACATTCCGGCCCCAGGCGATTAGTGTACCGTCCGGCGACCAGTCGAGTGAACTCATGTAGCCATCGTTGTTGTCACACGCCAGGTACTGCTCATTACTGCCGCTCGCCTTGATCGTACCGATGACGTTCACCCAAATCGGCAGCCCCCCGGCGGTCCCGCATTGAGATGTGTACACCACGCCCCGGAACGCGAGCATGCTGCTATCCGGGCTCCAGGCCAATCCATTCACGTAACCCTGATTGCTATTGTTCCGATCCAACATGTACGGAGTGAGCTGCCGCAGATTTGAGCCGTCAGCGTTGACCAAATAGAGCTGATCGCTATGACCGCCATCGGGAGCTGCATTTACGTTGGAAACGAAGGCGACCATCGTTGCGTCCGGCGATATCGTGGCATGCATCTCACCTTCGTATTGAGCGGTAGCGCCGGGGGCATTGCGCGGATTGAACGTCACCTGACGCACGTTGGTGCCATCGGCGTTCATGATGAAGACGTGCGGGTTGCACGGATTAGGACAGCTCCCATCAAGGCCATAGGGTGCAGTGAACGCTATAGTGCCGTTGGTTGCGACAGAAGGACTAGAAGCACTCGAAATAAGGTTCCCAGCCCCGTTATCCACTACCGTGAAGCAGTTGGATGCATCGAGGTTGCACTCCCGGATGTTCGAGCCGGGAGTTGACAGAAGACGGCCGGGCTGTGATTGCCCGGTCCCCGGGGACACGGAAAGCCCGCTGATCACTACCGCCAACAGCACCGAACCTAAGCTGCATCTTCTAATTGTTCTAGCTGCCACCCTTCGTACCAGGGAAGGTGCCATCCAATTCTTTACCATGTTCATATGGGCTCCTTGTCATTCTTTACCTTCCCGTTCTGGAAGTCCAGTTTCGCGCTTGACACGGGCTGCAGAGCCTCTGTCGACATCGCAGCAAGCACACTTTCAAGGGCCGGGGAACGCAGATCCGCTCGTCTCCTGTCGCTTTTCGCCGCGCACAGAGGTATCACATGACTGACTTCGCAACACAACATAAGGACTATTATGGTCAACCACCTACAAGGACAATCAGATCATCAGGCAACGGCTGGAGTGCCAGCCCAGCGCACTAACACGGAGCTGCTACCGAAGGGATACCGACCGACTCTGGCGCCGCCTCTTACGCGCTATCGGGATTGCTCAGGTGGGGTGGCGCATTCCGTTTCTGCTGAGTAGCGTGTGATCACGCTCGGCCCGTACATCCGTTTGGCCAGCGAGGAAATGCCGGTATTGGCCGCGCGGGAAAACCTGGCGTTGGGTCGCAAGTCTCCTCAACGGCCGAACTGGTTGGCACGGTGGTCTCCGATGCCGCCTTGCTCAGGAGGCGAATGGACAACCTAACTCCCGAACCGTCCTAGGCGCGATACAAGTTCACCGAAGGCGGCATCTTGTGGAGACCTTGACGGCAACCTCAATGCCTGCTCGACGCAAGCGTAGCTGGCCCCTAACGGACATTCTCTTCCCGATTACAGCGTCAGCAGATACTGCACCAGGTCCGATTTTTCGTCGTCGCTGAGCTGCAGAGTCATGCAGCCGTCATAGTGATTCACGACATCCAGCAGGGTCGCAAAGCGGCCATCGTGATAGAAACCCCCCTTTTGGTGCGAGAACAGGCCGGCCAGCGGCGCAGTCCGATAGTGGAGGTCGGGTGAGCGGCTGGACTGAAAATCGTCTACGCAAACTTCCGCGGGCGTGTGCGCGTTCCATCCAGGTTCGGTGAATAACGGAGGCGTATGACAGGCGCTGCACCGCGCCTTGCCGCTGAAGAGCGCCTGGCCGCGTTGGGCGGAAAAATTGAACGGGTTGTTCGGCACTTTCGGAGCCGGAATGGCGAGCTGGTAGAACTGCAAAGCGGCGAGCTTCGAGGTGACCCGATCCGCGTCCGGCGCGGCGCTTATATTATTGAAGCCGTTTTTGGCGGCGATCGGAAATTGATTCGAATTGCCGAGGCGAGGATCGAAGAAGCGTCCGCTGCCGTGCATCTCCAGGTTGGCGACGAAGGCGTTCCAATAGGGAACCGAACCCCAGCCGGTCCAGGTGTGCAGATTGAAACCCGCCAACCCGTACGCCGGCGGGATCAGCACCGCGGCGGTCTTGCCATCGGGACGGAACCCTTTCCCATCCAGCAAGACCTCTGCGTCGAACTTGCCCGGGCCCCAGCCGAGCAAAACTTTGCGGAAAGTCGCGTCGTCCACGCCCAGCAGTTTTTCCGGCGCCGTCAGATCCGGCGACAGGTTTACGATCGCGCCGACGTTGAGATCGCGATTGGGCCAGCCATCCAGCCTGTGTCCCACGTTGCCGGCTGGAATGCCGGGCGCACTGAACGAGTCGTCGACGGTGGAGTGGCAAAGCGCGCATTGAATGCCGATGGACTTGAGACTGCCATCCGGGTTGAAGAATCCAGTCACGCCGACTACTGCATTGAGCTGCAGCAGCGCCAGAGTAGTGTCGGGGCTGTTGAGGTTCAGTGCGCCGCTCTGCACTTGGGAGACGATGGCCGCAGGAAGAGCATCGGCGTCCACTTTCAAACCAACTGCCAGCGCAGTCGCCGGGCTGACGCCGGAGCCTAGCCCTCCGTGGCTTGCGCCCTCGATGGCCTGGTGCAGTTTCAGCGTGTTTCCCCAGAACGTTTCATCGCCGAACGTGTCGAACCGGAAAATGTTGCGGCCTTGAACCAGCAAAGCATCGGCATTGCTTTGGATCGGATCGCTGCCGGCCTGGCCGCGCGCGCGATGCACCAGCATCAAGAATGAAAGCGCGCCCGCGACCACAAAGGCGATGCGGGCGAATCGTTTGGTGGAGGTGTTCATTGCGCGCTCCTATCGTGGTCGAAATCGATCGCGAGCCGCCACAGGGCAAAAGCGCCCAAGGCGAGTCCGAGATCCCGCCAGGCGGCGTCGAGGTATGCGCCCATGGAAACCAGATCAACGATGATCAGGCCCAGCCAGATGCCGACCACCAGCGCGAAGATTCTCGGACGGATGGCGACCAGAACTCCGGCCGCGATCTCGACGACGCCCGCGATCAACATGAGATTGTGGCCGCTGACCGGCGAAAGCGCTGCAATCCACGGCGCCAGGTATTGGTCCCAGTTCACCAGCAGATGCAGGAACTTGTCGATTCCCGCCAGGATCGGAGCCACCGTAAAGGCAACGTGCAGAATCTGATACGCCTGATAGCCGGGCAGACTGCGCTCGCGGTGGAGTACACTGCCTGCGGCGGTTGAAATTGCGTTTCCCATGCAAACCTCCGCCGGTACAGAGTCTCAGGCGTGGCCTTCGTTGCATTTGCAACCTTCTGCCGGTTCGTGACTCTATTGAATATATGGTGTCGCAAGACTGCACAACGCTGGCCGATGACGAAGTCGTGGAGCGGGTGCTCGGTGGGGAGACGCGCCTGTTCGAGTTGCTCATGCGCCGCTACAACCAGCGCCTGTTTCGTGCGATACGCTCCGTGATCCCGGACGACCTGGAAGCGGAAGATGTCCTGCAGGACGCGTGGGTGCGGGCTTACGAACACCTGGAGCAGTTTGAAAGCCGGGCCAGCTTCGCGACTTGGATCACCAGAATTGCCTTATACGAGTCGATGGCGCGAGTTCGAAAGGCCAGGAGGTTTACGTCGTTGGAAGAGAGCGAGGCGCCGATCCCGGCGAATGGCTTACGATCGAACGGAGAGGATCCGGAACAGCAGACGCTGCGAGCGGAACTGTCACGCGAGATTCAGTCCGCCGTTGACCGGTTGCCGAAGAACTACCGTTCGGTGTTCGTATTGCGCGACGTGGAGGGGATGAGTACGGCGGAAACCGCCGATTGCCTGGATCTGTCGGAAGAGGCAGTGAAGACGCGATTGCACCGGTCGCGGGCGCTGCTGCGGCATGATTTGGAGGCGATCGTGGGTCCGCCGCTCACGGAAGTTTACCCGTTCCTGGGGCACAGGTGCGACCGGATATTGGCGCGCGTCATGGAGCGGATCGCGCGCGCGCGATCTGGCGCGGGGCGTGACTGAAACGGCCGGTGTGATCCGGCGGACGGAGCTAATAGAACCAGGGCGCGGACTTTGTCGGGATGCTGCGCGGCATCTCCTCCAGCGCGCGGCCGCCGAGCGACCGATCAGATTTCAGGCGATCCACATGCCGCAGCCCGCGGCCGTGGTCCACGCCGGTCGCGACCAATTGCAGCGCTGGTAGGGGACATCGAAGGAAACCTCGGCCGGCGATGCGGGAGCGAGAGGAGTGGGGCTATCGCCGCCGGCGCGCGAATTGCCGCCGTTTTGGCTCGGCCTTGATTTCGGCAGCGAAAACATCTTGGATGAGTTCGGCCTGCTCCTGCTGGTGGCGCTTGAGCGATCCGGTTGAAGGGCTTGCGCTCGCCAGCCTGCCCACGTAGCGCAGCGTGCGGTTGGATTCATCCAGGATGGGCTGAAGCTGCTCCTGGACGAAACGCCAGGCGCCCATGTTGCGCGGCTCTTCCTGCACCCAGACGATGTCGCTGGTTTCCGGATAGCGTTCCAGTGCATCGCGCAACTGGCCGGCGGGGAACGGATAGATCTGCTCCAGCCGCACGATGGCCAGATCGCCGGCCTTGCGCTCTTCCCGCGCGGCGACCAGGTCGTAGTAAATCTGGCCTGAGCAGACCAGCACGCGCCGGACGCGGCTGAGTTCGATCCCGCTTGGGTCGTCCAGAACATCGCGAAATGAGCCGGTCGCCAACTCGTCGATCACGGCGACGGCGCGCGGGTGGCGCAGCATTCGCTTGGGCGTGAAAAGGATGAGCGGCTTGCGGACGCCGCGGCGGTCGGGCCCGCCGTGCATTTGGCGGCGCAGAACATGGAAATATTGCGCGGGCGTGCTGGCGTTGACCACCTGCAGATTGTTTTCCGCGCAGAGCTGGAGGAAGCGCTCGAGGCGCGCGCTGGAATGCTCGGGACCCTGTCCTTCGTAGCCGTGCGGGAGCAACAGCACCAAGCCGCTGGGCTGGCTCCATTTCGATTCCGCGCTGGCGATGAACTGATCGATCATGATCTGGCCGCCGTTGGCGAAATCGCCGAACTGCGCTTCCCACAGTACCAGCGTCCGCGGATCGGCCACGCTGTAGCCGAACTCGAAGCCCATGACGGCGTATTCGCTCAGGGAGCTGTCGAAAACATCGAAGCGCGCCTGGTTCTCGGAGAGGTGCTGGAGCGGGATGTAGCGATCGCCGGTTTCGCTGTCGTACAGCTCGAGGTGGCGCTGGCTGAACGTGCCGCGGCCGCTGTCCTGGCCGCTGAGCCGGACCGGAGTGCGTTCCAGCACCAGGCTTCCGAAGGCCAGCGTTTCGGCGGTGGCCCAATCCATCGGCGCACCGTGCAGAACCTCGCGGCGTTTCTTGAGGAAGCCTTCCAGCTTGGGATGCACGTGGAAATCAGCCGGAAAGGTGGTGATGCCTTCGACGATACGCTCCAGCGTGACGCGGTCCACCGCCGTGCGGGGACTGGGCGCCACCATGTCTTCCGGATCGACCACCGCCAGCTCCTGAACCTGGTAGTGCTCTTCATTCTTCTTGGCCGCGTCGTAGATTTCGTTCAGGCGCTGGGTGACGCCGTGGCGCATTTGTTCGACGCGTCCGGAGTCGGCCACGCCTTCGCGAGTCAAAGAATCGGAATACAGCGCTGCCACCGAGGGATGCTGGCGAATCTTGCGATAGAGAAGGGGCTGCGTGTAGCTGGGATCGTCGGCTTCGTTGTGGCCGTGGCGGCGGTAGCAGAACATGTCGATGACGACGTCACGCTTGAACTCCTGCCGGTAATCGTAGGCCATCTGCGCGGCGCGCAGGCAGGCCTCCGGATCGTCGCCGTTAACGTGGAAGATGGGCGCCTGCACCATGCGGGCGACGTCGGTCGAGTACGGCGTGGAGCGGGCTTCGTTGGGATTGGTGGTGAAGCCGATCTGGTTGTTGATCACCAGGTGAATGGTCCCGCCCGTGGTGTAGCCCTCCAGTTGCGAGAGGTTCAACGTTTCGGCGACCACGCCTTGTCCGGCGAACGCCGCGTCGCCATGGATCAGGATCGGAATGACGCGCTCGCGCCGGGTGTCGCCCAGGCGGTCCTGCTTGGGGCGGACGATGCCTTCCACCACCGGATCGACGGCCTCCAGATGGCTGGGGTTGAAGGCCATCGATACGACGATCTCGCGCCCGCTCGCCGACTTGCGAACGCCGCTCGCGCCCAGATGGTATTTGACGTCGCCGGAGCCTTGAGTGCTGTCGGGATCGATGCCCTCGAATTCCGAAAAAACCTGCACCATGGATTTGCCGACTATGTTGGCCAGCACGTTCAGACGCCCGCGATGCGCCATTCCGATCACCGCCTCGTGCACGCCTCCATTGGCGGCGCGGTCCAGAACTTCATCCAGTATGACGATGGCCGATTCTGCGCCTTCCAGCGAGAAGCGCTTGTGGCCGATGAAGCGGGTGTGCAGGAAATGCTCGAATTCTTCGGCTTCGATCACGCGTTCGAGCGCGCGCAGCCGGGTGGCCATTTCGAGCGGCCAGCGATTGCCGGTCGGCTCCATGCGGAGCTGCAGCCAGCGCTTCTGTTCGGGGATCTGGATGTTCATGAACTCGCATCCGATCTTTCCGCAGTAGGTCTGGCGCAGAGTTTCGAGAATTTCGCGCAGCGTGGCGATCTTTTGCGGCTCGTCGTCCTCCGACATCAGCGTGCCGGTGAGGAACTCGCGATCCAGATCCCAGATGGTGAGGCCGTAAGTGGCGGGATCGAGTTCAGGGTGGTAAACGGCTTCCGAGCCGAGGGGGTCAAAATCCGCGATCAGGTGGCCGCGCACGCGATAGGCATTGATGAGTTGCAGCACGGCGGCTTCCTTGGCCACTTCGTCGAGCTGCGCGCCGCGGACGCCCGGGATGGAGACGGGACGGTCGGGTTCCCAGTGCACGGGCTTGTGGGGAATGCGGAGGTGGGCGAAAATCTGCTCGTAAAACTCGTCCTGGCCTTCCAGCAGTTGCTGCAGCCGGCCCAGGAACATGCCGGACTCAGCGCCCTGGATCACCCGGTGATCGTAGGTGCAGGTTACGGTCATGACCTTGCTCAGGCCGAGCAGCGCGCGCAGTTGCTCGGTGGCGCCGTGATATTCGGCCGGATAGTCGATAGCGCCGGTGGCGATGATCGCCCCCTGCCCCGGCATGAGACGGGGGACTGAGCCCAGCGTTCCCACCGTGCCGGGATTGGTCAGCGAGATGGTGGTGGCTTCGAAATCCTGGAGCGTCAGCTTGTTGTTGCGGGCGCGGGCCACGATGTCGTCGAAGGCTTCAACGTATTGCGCGAAGTCCAGCGCGTTGGCGTTCTTGATATTCGGCACCTTGAGCGAGCGCGCGCCGTCTTTGCCGGCCACATCCACCGCGATGCCGATGTTGACGTGGTCGCGCACCACGCGGAATCCCTCGCCGCGCGTTTCCGCGTAGGCGTGATTCAAGGTCGGGTTGCTCTGGATGGCCTTGACGATGGCCCACCCGATGATGTGCGTGTACGAGATTTTGGTCTTGCCGATGAGCGTGCGGTGTTCGTTGATGATGCGGCGGTTCTCGTCGATCACCTTGACCGGGATGGTGCGCTGCGAGGTGGCCAGCGGAATGGCCAGGCTGGCGTTCATGTTTTCCGCGATGCGCGCGGCCGCGCCGCGGAGCGGGACTAGCGTTTCGCCGCTGACCGGATGTTGCTCGGGCTCAGTGATGGCCAGCGCGGAGGTCTGGGCGGCCGGACCACCCGCCTGGGTGTACGCGCTCTCGGACCCGTTACCGGGCGGAGCCGTTTCTCCGTTGGACTCGAATACTTTTTTCCAGCTCTCGTCTACGGTCTTACGATCATGCAGATATTGCTGATACAGCTCGTCTTCGAGCCAACTGTTGATACCGAACTCGGGCGGGCGTGATTGTGACATGAGAAATCAAGAAGACGTTTCAATCTTCATGATAACGCGGCCAGGTCACTCGCGTCGTGGCGCACGCACTCATGCGGCCGTACTCGTGCGTGCCGCGTTCACACTCGTGTGAACGCCCCGCCCGCTTGACTTTCGGTAAGTTTTGGCTTACCGTAAGGTATGACGAACCGACAGGAGCGGCTCGCGGCGTTTTCCGATCCCACCCGGCAGGCGGTTCTCAACTTGCTCCGACAGCGGCCTGCCACGGTCGGCGAACTCGCCAGCCGGCTTCCGGTCAGTCGTCCGGCCGTCTCGCAGCATCTGCAAGTGCTGAAATCGGTGGGCTTGGTGGAAGAAGAACGGCGCGGCACTCGCCATTACTTTCGCCTCAACCCCAAGAGCCTGGCCGAGCTGCGCGCCCACATCGATTCGATGTGGCGGGACGCGTTAACCGCATTTTCTAACTTCGCAAGCAAGGAGGCTGCTGAACATGCCAGAAACAGAAGGAAAGCACGCACCGATTCGGCAAAGCGTCCGCGTCGACTGCCCAATTGAGGAAACCTTCCAATTTTTCACGGAACGCTTCGACGAGTGGTGGCCGCTGGCATCGCATTCGATAGCGGGAGCGGAAGCCGAGAGCTGCACGATCGAGCCCTGGACCGGCGGCCGGGTATTTGAACGCACCCGCTCCGGCGAAGAACACGAGTGGGGCTGCGTGACCGCCTGGGATCCTCCGCGCCGCCTCGCGTTCACCTGGCACCCTGCCGCGGGCGATGACCGCGATCAAGTGGTGGATGTCGAGTTTCGTGTCGAAGCGGACGGAACGCGCGTGACGCTGACCCATTGCGGTTGGCATCGGGCCGGTGCTCAGGCTTGCGCGCAGCACGCACATTCCACAGCCCAATGGTCGAACATTCTGAGGCTTTGCTTCGCCGAGTTTGTGTCTGCGCGGATGTTGGTGGCCGTATAACCGCTGCCGAGGCTGAAGGAGGACAGGATGATGGTGCCCATGGTGGTGGAGCAGACGTCGCGTGGGGAACGCGCCTTCGACATCTATTCCCGATTGTTGAAAGAGCACATTGTGTTCTTGGGAACCAGCATTGACGATAACGTCGCGAACTTAGTCATCGCGCAGATTCTCTTCCTGGCAGCCGAAGATCCGGAGAAGGATATTTCTCTGTACATCAACTCGCCCGGGGGCGTGACGACGGCGGGGCTGGCGATTCTCGACACGATGAACCTGGTGGAGCCGGACATCGTGACCTATTGCGTCGGACAGGCGGCTTCCATGGCCGCCGTGCTCTTGGCGGCGGGCGCCAAGGGGAAGCGCTACAGCTTGCCGTATTCCCGCATCCTCATCCATCAGCCGCACGCGACGGGGCTGGGCGGACAAGCAGCGGATATCGATATTCAGGCGCGCGAGATCCTGCGAACGCGGGAAATTCTCAACAACATTCTGGCCAGCGCCACCGGGCAGCCGCTGGAGAAAATCGAGCGCGACGTGGATCGGGACTACATCCTGGACTCGCGGCAAGCGGTCGAGTACGGGATTGTCGACCGCGTCATCAGCCGGCACCAGCTTCCCGGAAGCACCTTCGCGCACAATGGAACGCCGCACAACGGATCGCCGCACAACGGGGCTGGACGCTGAGCGCCACATCGGCGAGGACGGGCGCCAGTGCTGGCCGGCCGAGCTCTTGGCCGAATGTGGACCCGGAGGGCGCAGCGGCCTTGAAGTCCATCGTTGGACTGGCTAACGTAAGGACATGAGCGCCACAAGCGTCGAAGCCATCAAGCAAGCCATCGCCAGCTTATCGCAGCGCGACAGACTCGCCCTGGTGTCTGGGCTGAATCTGCAAACGATGGACGCATGGGATCAGGAGATGATGCGTGATTTTTCGCCGGGTGTCAGAGGCGCGCCTCTGGTCGAGAAGATCCAGGGGAAATCCGCGCGCCGTACGTGAGGAGAACATCTTCCTTTGGTTTTGGATCGGCTCGCACGACGAATACAGGCGTCTGGTCGGTTGAACGAGCGCGTTGAAGGCCCACCTTACGAAAGTCGCCTCGCCCGCGGTTACAATGGTGTGTTACCGCATGAAAGTTGCCCTGGCCCAGATCAACACGACCGTTGGCGACCTTCCAGGGAACGCACGCAAGGTTCTGTCATTTGCAAGGCGTGCCGCGGAATCGGGGGCGGGCGTCGTGGTGTTCCCGGAGCTCACGCTCACTGGTTATCCGCCCCGCGATCTGCTGGAAAAAGAAAGCTTCCTGGAACGCGTGGAGCAGCATCTGGAGCGGCTGGCGACGGACGCCTCCGATCTGAACCTGAAAATCGTCTGCGGCACGGTGACCCGCACCGGTTCTTCGTCCGGGAACCCGATCTATAATTCCGCCGCGGTGCTGGAAGGCGGCGCAGTTGCGTTCCGCCAGCACAAGATGCTGCTGCCGAGTTACGACGTGTTCGACGAGAAGCGCTACTTCGAGCCGGCGGCCAGGCAATTTCCGCTCAGCTTGGATGGCGCCCCGGCCGCGTTGACGGTGTGCGAGGACGCCTGGAACGACAAGCAGTATTGGGAACGCAGGCTGTACAGCCGCGATCCCGTGGAAGAGCTGGCCCAGAGCGGCGCGCGGCTGCTGATCAGCATCAACGCCTCGCCGTATCATATGGGCAAGCGCACGCAGCGACGCGAAATTTTCGCGGCGACGGCGCGCCGATTCCGGCTGCCGATCGTGTATGTGAACCAAGTCGGCGGCAACGACCAACTGGTCTTCGACGGCAGCAGTTTTGTCATCGGACCCGAGGGAGAGCTCATCGCGTTGGCGGCCTCTTTCGAGGAGGACCTGGTCTTATTCGATACCGGTTCGCTGACCGGCGACCGCCACGACAATTTTCCGGACGAATGCGAAGCGGTGTATCAGGGGCTGGTGCTCGGCACGCGCGACTACATTCGCAAATGCGGCTTCGAGCGCGTGATCATCGGGCTGAGCGGCGGCATCGACTCGTCGCTGACGGCAGCCATCGCGGTGGACGCCGTGGGCAAGGAGAACGTGACCGGGATCGGAATGCCCGGGCCGTACTCTTCCGAGCACAGCGTCAGCGACGCGCGCGATCTGGCGCGAAACTTCGGAATCCGCTTCGAGCTGATCTCCATCCGAGAGCAGTACGAAGCTTGTTTGCACGCGCTCCGGCCGGTGTTTGGCGGGGCCGGCCTGGGGGTGGCAGAAGAAAACCTGCAGTCGCGCCTGCGCGGCGTGACGCTGATGGCGCTCTCCAACAAGTGGGGCGCGCTGGTGCTGACCACCGGGAACAAGAGCGAACTCGCGGTCGGCTATTGCACCCTGTACGGCGACATGTGCGGCGGGCTGGCGGTGATCAGCGACGTTCCGAAGACGCTGGTTTATTCGCTGTCGCGCGTGGCCAACAAGCGCCATCCCGGCGCCATTCCCGAGAACGTGTTTGTGAAGCCGCCGTCCGCGGAGCTGCGGCCCAATCAGAAAGACACCGACTCGCTCCCGGAGTACGACGTGTTGGATCAGATCCTGCGCGGCTACATCGAAAATAATGAATCGCCGCAGCGGATCGCCGATTCGCTGCATCTGCCTGTTGCATTGGTGCGCGATATTGTCAACAAGGTGGATCGCAACGAATACAAGCGGCAGCAGGCCGCTCCCGGCCTGAAGGTAACCACCAAGGCGTTCGGTATCGGACGCCGTTTTCCCATCGCGCAGAGGTTTTCAGAATGAAAGTGCGTCAGGCGGAGCTGCGGCAGTTACTACTGGCTGGTATGGCGATCGGGATCGCGGCGTTGTCGTCGTCTCAGCCGGCGCCACGCGAACAGGTCGGGCTTCTTCCGGATGGAGGATTCCTGCTGAGCAGCGGATGGCGCGTGAAGCCGGCCGGCACTCAGGTACCGCTCGACACGTTTCCCATGGCGTCGGTGCTGACGCCGGACGGCCGGTTCCTGATCGCGTTGAACGGCGGTTACCGGCCGCCGTCGATCAGCGTGCTGGACACCGGGGACGGGCACGAGATTGGGCGCACGCCCGTGGCCGACGGCTGGCTGGGTCTGGCGCTGTCGCCCAACGGGCGCACCCTGTGGGTGGGCGGAGGGTCCAAGGCGTCGATCTTCGAGTTTGCGTTGGACCAGAACGGGAAGCTCCAGCCTGCCCGCACTTTTGAACTGGTCAAAGCGCCGGACCGAATGCATGATTTTATTGGCGATGTGGCCGTGTCGCCGGATGGGCGCTTGCTGTACGCTTGCGACCTGTACCACGACAGCATCGCGGTGGTGAATCCGCAGTCGGGCACAGTGCTGGAGCATTTTAAGACCGGGCGGCGACCCTATCGCATTCTGTTTCATCCGGACGGCAAATCGTTTTTCGTGACCAGTTGGGCGGACGGCTCGATCACGCGGCATCAGACCAGCGATGGAGCGCAGTTGCAGGTGTTGCGGGTGGGAGCGCATCCCACCGACATGCTGTGGCGCGATCGAGCGAGCGCCGCGGAGACCGGGGAGGAGACCAGTTGGAAGGCGCGCATTTTTGTCGCCGCGGCCAATACGAACAACGTGTACGCGGTCGCGGTTTCCGATAGCGGCGATCTGCGCCTGGTGGAGACCATCAACATGTCGACGTCCCCGAATCATCCGCTGGGCATGACGCCGAGCGCGCTTGCGCTGAGCAGCGACCGGAGCCGTCTGTTTGTGGTGTGTTCTAACGCCAACGCAGCCGGGGTCGTAGACGTGACGGAGGCGCGCAGCCACGTGCTCGGATTTGTTCCCACGGGCTGGTATCCGACCTCGGTCAAGGCGCTGCCGGATGGAAGACTGGTGGTCCTGAACGGCAAGGGATCGCGCAGCTACGCAGAACCCCAAGGGCCCAATCCGGCCAAGCGGGTGCCGCGCAATCGTGAGGGCGAGCGAACGGACTATTATGTCGCCAGCATTCAGACCGGATCGGCCTCGTTCATCCCGCCGCTCACCGAAGACGCGCTGAAGAGCTATACCGGCGAGGTGCTGCGCAATTCGCCCTACAACGATGAGCTGCTGGAACGTGGCCCCGACGGGATTCCGGCGGCCATCCGGCACGTGTTGTACATCGTGAAGGAGAATCGCACCTACGATCAGGTCTTGGGCGATCTGGGCAAGGGCGAAAGCGATCCCTCGCTGTGCCTGTTCAATGAGCAGGCCGGGCCGAATCATCATAAGCTGGCGCGCGAGTTTGTGCTGTTCGACAATTTTTACGTGAACGGTGACGTGAGCGCGGACGGGCACAATTGGTCGACTTCGGCAATCGCCAACGACTTCGTGGAGAAGCTGTGGCCGAACAACTATGCCGGCCGCACCCGAGCGTACGGCTTCGAGGGTGGCGAGCCGGCGGCCTATCCTCCGGCCGGTTACCTGTGGACCAATGCGGCAGCGCGCGGCGTAACGATGCGCAATTACGGCTATTGGGTCGAAAACAAGAAGGTGGCCGGCGAGGACGGCACTCAGATCGAAACTGTGTACGATCCGGTTCTGGCTCGGGTCACCAACATGAAGTACCGCAACTTCGACCTGGATTATCCGGACGTCAAGCGCGCCCAGGTGTTTCTCGATGATCTGGCCGGCTTCGAGAAGAGCGGAGAGATGCCGGCTTTGATGATCATGCGCCTGCCCAATGATCACACCAATGGAACCACGCCGGGCAAGATCGCGCCGCTCGCTTCGTTCGCCGACAACGACTACGCGCTGGGACTGATCGTGGAGGGATTGTCGCGCAGCAGATTCTGGCCTAGCACGGCCATCTTCGTCGTAGAGGATGACTCGCAAAACGGGCCGGATCACATCGACTCGCACCGCGCGCCGGCGTACTTGATTTCCGCCTACACGCACACCGGTAGGATCGACAGCACCATGTACAACACCACTTCCGTGCTGCGAACCATGGAACTGATTCTGCATCTGCGCCCGATGACGCACTTCGACGCGGGGGCGCATCCGATGGTGAATGCCTTTTCGAAAGAGGCGGTGCTGACGGCCTATCAGGCGGAGAAGCCGCGCATTTCGCTCGAAGACCGTAATCCCGGCAATTCACCAACCGCCGCGCGTTCTTCGCGTCTGAATTTCCGGGAAGCGGATCTGAACGACGACGACGAGCTGAACGATATTCTCTGGCTGGCTATTCGAGGCACCGACCCGCCGCCGCCGGTGCGGAGCCTGTTCGTGAAGTAGATTCATTCACAGCGTTCACACCAGTGTGAACGCGGCACGCCAGAGTGCGTGCGCCACAACACCATGGCGCGGATACATCTTTGCTTCGTCTGGCACATGCACCAGCCCTTCTACAAGGATCTGCTGACGGGACAATACCGTCTGCCGTGGACGCGTTTGCACGCGCTCAAAGACTACTACGGCATGGTGAAGATCCTGCAGGATTTTCCCGAGGTGCATCAAACCTTCAACCTGGTGCCGTCGATGATAGTGCAGATTGAAGAGTACGCTTCGGGCAAGGCGGCAGACCCGTTTCTGGAATGCGCCATCAAACCGGCGCACGAGCTGATCGAGGCCGAGCAGCAGTTCGTGCTCAAGTATTTTTTCCAGGCCAACTCCGGGCGGCTGATCCAACGCTACCCGCGCTATGGCGAACTGTTCGACGCCTGGCAGAAGTCCGGAGCAAACCCGGAGCGTGCGCGGCGGTTGTTTAGTCCGCAGGATTTGCGCGATCTGCAGGTGCTCTCGCAGTTGGCGTGGTTTGATGAGGAGTTTCAGGCTAACGACCTCGAGGTGAAGGCTCTGATCGCGAAGGAACGCGGCTACTCACTGGCCGACCAGGCGGTGATGGCGCACAAGCAGCGCGAGATCCTGGGGCGAGTGGTGCCGGTGTATCGAGAATTCGCTGCGCGCGGGCAGATCGAAATTTCCACGACACCGTTCTATCATCCGATTCTGCCGCTGGTGTGCGACTCGAATATCGCGAGCGTGTCGCATCCTGAGGCGCCGCTGCCCGCCCGGTTCCGCTATCCCCAGGACGCGCGGCATCAGCTCCAGACGGCGCGCGAGTTTATCGAGCGGGAGTTCGGACGCGCCCCAGTGGGGCTGTGGCCCTCGGAGGGATCGGTTTCCGACGAAGCGCTGTCCATCGCGGCCGAGACCGGCTTCGAGTGGGCCGCCAGCGACAACGGCGTGCTGGCCCAGACGCTGCACAAGACGGCCGGGCCGGAGGTCACTTACCGCTCGTACCTGTGGAAGCAGCGGAACCACGAGCTGCGCATGATCTTTCGCGATCATTTCCTAAGCGATCAGGTGGGCTTCGTGTACGCCAGGATGGGAGCGGCCGAAGCGGTCGGTCAATTCCTGGACCGGATCCGCGCCAACGCCGCGCCGCTGGCGGCGAGCGGCTCGGATGTCCTGGTTCCCATCATTCTGGACGGCGAGAACGCCTGGGAATACTATTATCAGAACGGGCGGCCCTTCCTGCGCGAACTCTACCGGCGCATCAGTAACTCGACCGATCTGGATGCGTTGACGGTAAGCGAAGCGCTGAAGATCGACCAGCCTCGGCCGCTCGATCACATTTTTCCGGGATCCTGGATCAACGCGAACTTCGACGTCTGGATCGGCGCCCAGGAGGACAACCAAGCCTGGGAGTGCTTGCTGCGCGCGCGCCAGACGTTCGACCAAGCCGCCGCGAGCGTGCCGGAAGAGAACCGGAGCCTGGCGTTCGAAGAGCTGATGATCGCCGAGGGCAGCGATTGGTGCTGGTGGTACGGGCCGGAACACCAGTCCGAGAATCGGGCGGAGTTCGATGAGTTGTACCGGCAGCACCTGACCAACGTATACCGGGCGCTCCAACTTCCGCCGCCCGAGGAATTATCGCGCCCCATCCTGATGATGCAGGCCGCCGATGTGCACGAAGCCCCGGCCAACCCGATTCATCCGGTGATCGACGGCAACGTCACGTCGTATTTTGAGTGGATGGGAGCCGGCCGCTACCACCGCGACGCGCGGTCCGGCGCCATGCACGGCCGGCGGCCGCTGGTGCGCGAGTTATACTACGGCGCAGATGACGAGAACCTGTATCTCCGACTCGATTTCGACGGCGCTCCGGAATTCAAGCGCATCGAGCTGCGGACCGGCGAACGAAACATTTCGCTGCTCGACAATCCGGCCGTCCAGTTTGCGCAGCACAAGATATTCGAAGCCCGCGTGCCGCTTGGCCTGCTGGGTATCTCGAAGAAACAGCCCGCGTCGTTTCAGATTGCTTTCGCCGATGGCGATCAGCCGCTGGATGCGATTCCCCCCGACGGCTGGATCGATCTGCTGGAACCGGGCTCCTGAGATTCGCGCTGCTACTTGCGGCTGGAATACTTATTGAGCAGCGTGAGCAGCTTGTTGGCCGACGCGGGCGGCGCCGTAGTGCCCATGACGATGTCGCGGTTGGACATGGATTTGCCGTACAGTTCCTTGTTCCAGTCATCGTCGGGCCGCAGCGTGGCGCCTTGCAGCGAGAGGCCCGCAAACACGCCGCGCGATCGGGACCAAGTCAGGATCTCGGCGTGCATTTGCGCATCCGTCTCCGCGGAGGAAGTGCGCCCCACCGGGCCGGCAGCGACGGAGGCGTCGGCGCCCAAAGTAAATTTGTTGGAAAGCAGCTTCTTCACGCCGGATTCATTCGTCACCAGCATGACCACGTCGGTGTCCGAGACACCGATCTGGAATCCGAAGCTCCCGCCTTCCACTCGAATCGATGCCGGAGCTGACCAGCCAACGCCGCTGGTCTTGCGGCACAGCATGAAACCCTTGCCATACTTGCCGCCGAATATGAAGGCGCCTTTTTTGACGCCCGGTACGACCACGATGCACTGGGCTTTTTCCAGGAGGTCCTGGGGAATTCCTTTGTCAGGTGCGGACATGATTTCCGTCATCATCTCGGCCGCCGCGTCCAACCGGTCCGACGCTACCGCTCCGTAGAGCAAGCCTGGGACCAGCGCGGCAATTGCAAGGCAAGTAGGTTTCATCCGTTCTCCTCTCTGGCTGATTTTAGCAGGGACTCGGCTCGGGCTGCCCTGCCCGATCATGTCAAAACGGCAACTAAGGATATGCTTATTTCTTGTCCGCTTCGGACTCCAGTTTGCGGGCGCCGCCCAGGATGTCCGGCATGGCGTAGTTGCCTTCGTGGCACGCATATTCATAAACCGGACCCGCCGTGGCGACAAACGGATACTCCAGCGTCCATGGTTTTGAAAACGTCGAGGGGTCGTCGATGGTGGCGCGGTACAGAATGGTGTCGGGATCGACACGCTTGAAGCGCTCGATCACGTGCAGGTTTTCGGACGAGCCCCGGAAGCGGGTTTTGTCGGTGAAATTGGTGGTGTCGACCACCAGCGTGTCGCCTTCCCAGTGGCCGATGGAGTCCCCGAGCAACTGGCGCACGCCGGCGGGCTTATGCGAGCTGTTGATGCGGATAACGCGAATGTCGTGGACCATCTCGACCAGGATCATGACCGCGTCCGGAGTCTGGACAATCTGATAGTTGTTGTTGTAAAGCACCGGCATCATGGGCGGTCCGGAGGTGGAGCCGAATCCGATGATGCAGCGCTCGGCGAGCGGCCGGTCCTGGACGCTGTCGTAGCGGTTGAAACCGCGCACCAGGCCGGCGTTGCGCTGGCGGGCAGCTTCTGTGATGGGAGGGATTTTTCCGTCCGGCGGATCGACGATCAGCGAGGTGCGCTTCACCCCGTCCACCCGGGCCAGCTCCGAGCCGCGGTCCACGAAAAGATTGTTGTAAGCGCCCACCCCGGGCCCGCCGGTGGCGCGGTTGAAGCCACTATCGACGTCGCTATCGAGCGTGTTGGACGAGAGATCCTTCTTCTCATAGGCCTTGGCTTCCGCATCGCTCAGCGTGGCTTTCGCGGCAAATTCAGCCGGACGCTCGAGGGGCGTAATGGTGGCGTTGGTCCAGACTCCTTCGAGCGAAGGATGCCCGTCCGGCGTGCGCGGGATGGCTTTGGCAGACGCGCGCTTAGGCTGGCTCGCGGACTGAGCGGAAAGCGGGGCCGTGACCGCCATGGCGAAAACTCCGAGGATGGCCGTTAGTCGATAGCACATGGGAACGCTCCGGTGCGCAGTTAGCGCCAATGAACCCAGTATAAGGTTTTTGGGCGCTCCTGCGGCGCGGCTCCAGGGACCGTGGAGTGTTTCGCGAATGCGGAGTGTACCGGAATCAGTGCCGCACCAGCATCAGCGACAGGCTCTGCGACCCTTGATTCGCGGTAATGATATCAGCCGTGCCGTTTCCATCTAAATCCGCCAGCGCGATGGAGACCGGTGTGTGGCCGGTGAGGTAGGCTCCGGCCGGAGCGAAGTTTGCCTGGCCGTCGCCGAGGAAGAGCGAAACGCTGGCGCCGCCCGAGTTGGCGACCACCAGGTCCAAATGGCCGTCTCCGTTGAGGTCGGTGGCCGCGAGCGCGGCGGGCGCCTGAATGACCGGAATCGTGGCGGAAACGGTGAGCGTGCCGGTTCCGTCGTTGAGCAAAACGGAGGCGGTGTTGTCGCCGGAGTTCGCCACCGCGACGTCGAGAATGCCGTCCCCGTTGAAATCCGCCAGCGCTAGCGCAGCGGGATTCATTCCTACAGCGAACGTGTTACCAGCTATGAATCCACCTTGGCCATCGCCGAAGAATACCTGGATGGTGTTATCGGCGGAATTAGCCACCACTACGTCATCCACGCCGTCGCCGTTCAAGTCGCCGGCGGCCACCGCCGAGGGGCTGTTGCCGGTTGGGTACACGAGTTGATGAGAGTTGAATTTGGTTCCGTCCCACGCGAACGCCTCGAAGGCGCCATCGGCCGGCCGCACCACGGCAATGCGCGGCACGCCATCGCCGGCCGCGAAGAGTGCGAAGGCTGCGGGCTGCTTGCCCACCGGCGAGATGGCTGGCTGAGGAGTGGCGCCCGAGAGCAAGACAGCCACGGTGCCGGCGCCCTGATTGAGCACCAGATAATCTCTCAGTCCATCGCCGTTCAAGTCTGCTTTGGCCAGCGCGACGGGCCTCGATCCAGCGGGAAGCGCAACGCTAGGGTCCGCGCTGCAGGATGAATTGGAACATCCGATCAGAGCCAGGGTATCGCTGTCGTCGCTGACCGCAGCCAGCGTGAGAGAAGCGCCGTCGGGCTGGAATGGGTTTCCGCCGGGCTCGGCCGTAACGGCGAGCAGGTTGTTGGGGATGCCGATGCTCTCGAAGGCGGTCAGCGGCACGTCCGCAGGCCGAGGATTCACCGGAGTGGTGACGCTGGCGCTGGCCGTGCCCGTATTGCCGCCGGCGTCGCTCCAGTTCACCGTCACGCTGTTGCCATACGCTCCGGCCGCCGCGGCGGACGCCGAAAGCGTGATGGTGCGGCTCGCATTGGGTGCCAGAGGCGCGACTGTCATGGTCCCCGTTCCACCGCTGAAGGTCCATTGGCTGTCCGGCTGGATGTTCAACTCGGCGGGATGATCCGGCACATCCTGGAGAGTCGCGCTGGTGGTAGCGGCGGTCCCGGTGTTCTTCAGAGTGATCTGATACTGGAATACGTCGCCCACCGCCGGCTTCGCCCCCGAGGCTTTTCCGGGAACCTGCCAGGTTTCATCAATCGTCAGCGACGAACTACCGCCCCCACCGGAAGCGGGCGAAAGCTGGAGCTTGGTGAGGTAGGTGTGCGTCATGGTCTGGTCGTTCGGCGTGGCGGGAGTTCCACGGCCCGCGTTGCCCGCCGCGTACAGGGTCACGGTGCCGACGTCAGTGGAGGGTGGAGTCCAGTTGAATGTATACGTAAAGCTTGGTGTGGCGTTGGCTCTGGCATCGAATCCGGTCTGAGTGTGCTCGATCCATTGCAGCGAGTTGCCCGTTTGGCAGACATCCCCGAATGGCATGAAGCCGAGACTATTGCAGTCCACCACTTGCGTGTTTCCATCCACGGCCGACAAAGTTCCGGCGCTGGTGTGCATCGGATCGCTGTCCACGCGCGCCGAGAGCTCGAAGCCATATTTTCTCTCGTCCGAGTCGGTGACCGTGACCTGAATCTGCTGCGTCTTCCCGGGCACATAGCTGGCGCCGCCCGACGCGGCGATTTGGATGGATCCGCCGCTGGTATTGGGCACGCTGGTGTGACAACCGGTGAAGTTACAGCCAGTGGCGTTGTCGCCGGGCGCCGCGGTGTAGCCCGGATCGGGACCGTATTCGTAGGCCCAGACGACCAACGCGGCCAAAAGAAAAGGAGAAAACCGTATGATTAACTTGCTGAGTCGCGACATGAATACCTGCTATTTGAACCTCATATCCTGAAACACCGGCCCGCCGGGCAAGTTTTGCCCAACGGCGCCGCGCGCGGCCAAGTGGTAAGAGAATTTACAGAAAATGCAAACTTAGCAGAACAACAGGCCACCATCTATGAAGAAATCATCATGTGCAGTGCCGGCGATTTCGGGTGTATCACTTAGTTCGAGGGCGTGGCTTGGTACAGGGCCAGCCGGGAATGGTCGGCGGCCCAGCCCAGCGCGCTGAACACAATATCGCCATGTTCTCCGATGCCGGCTCCAAAGATGTCTAAGAACCACTCGCCATCCGGGCCGCGCTGGCTGCCGATGGCGACCAGGGTATCGGTGCCGTCCGCCCGATGCACGAACAACGCCGCGCCGGAGGCCGTATAGACCGGGAAGGCCACATCGCCACGGGAGTTCGAGGTTAGTTCCTGGCCTAGGTGGTATTTCATGGCCGTGCCAAAGGTGGCGACATATCCGTCGTAGGCCAGAATGTTGACTGTGGCTCCATCCAGCGCCAGAAGTTCATTGATGCCGGAGTAAGCCCGAACGTAGAACTGCCCACCGCCGGCTTGGACGTTATACAGACCTTGATAAAGGCGGCCGGCGGGATCAGCCTGGCCAGTCTCGACCAGCTCACGAACGCCGGATTGATCCCATAAGAACAGACCTGTTTTTCCGTTGGCGAGATTGGCGATGAAGGCGATGCGGTCGTTGTCGTCGATGGCCAGAGCATTGATGCCGTTGATGACTGCGCCCGAGCCGGGCACCGACGCACCCTGCCGGATCACGTACTTGGGGACAGCGGGTGTGCCGGAAAAAAAGAAAATGGAGTTGCCGGCCGAAGTGTTCACCAAGGCCGCGATGTGCCCGAGGTTGTTCAGCGCAACCAACGTGTCGGTGTAAGTGGGAAACCCATAGACTTGGGTGTTACTCAGAAGCGTGTCGTCGGTATCAGCCACAAGCTGGAACTCTCCACCCAGGTAAGCGTACAGAGCGGTCTTCGGGCCATGTTGGGCCGTGAAGGCCAGGTCGCCCAGCCGGTTCGCAGCGAGTCCTCCCAGGCTGGCCAAGCTGCCATTGGGCAGAGTCCCGCCAGGCTTGAGCAAGGTAGCGACGCCACTTGGCGTGACCTGCAGCAGCGTATCGCCGATGGTTCGCAGAATCGTGCTCGACGGATTGATTCCCTTCGGAATGCTCCTTTGCGCGAGTGCAGGCGCGGGCGCTCCAGGGATGGCGGCGCCGGTGGCGAGCAACGCGCGCGAGGACGTCCCGCTGAAGCTCACAATCTGTGGAACAGGCCCTCCCAGCGTCCCATAGGCAACCGCGGAATCGCCACCGGTCGCGGTGACCTGAGACAGCTCGCGCCAACTCGGGTAGCTGCCCAGAGTGTCGGTGGTCGCTCCATTGGTGCGCCTCAGCAGCGTGTGGCCAGTGTTGTCGTCGGCGAAGAAGAAAATGTAGCCGTCCGCGCCATCGAAACCATCCTGGACCCAGCCCACACCGTTCTGGCCGTTCATGGCCACCATGCTCCACACGCCGTTCTTCAAGCGCGACAGACTGGACCAGTTTTGGCCCCCGATGCGCGTGATGTATTCGCCCGCGCTGATTTCCTGGGGAAGGCGGGCCCATTGCGACTCGTAATTGGCGACCTCATCGCCCACAGCGAACAGTTTTTTGATCTGTGTGCCGTCCCACACGTAATAAATAGACCTTCCGCTGGGATTTTGAGTTTCAATGAGAACCTTGTCGAACGGCGTTGCCGACCAGTTGCTGATGTTGTTGACCACATCGGCGCCCGTGGGCTGGTCGCCGACTGATAGAATCGCCTGCCGCGTCCCGTCCGGTTTGCCGTAATAGAGCGTGTTGCTGTAGCGGAAAACGCTGCCCCCGTGCTTATCGAGGGCTTTGGGCGGCAACAACCAGTAGCCGCAGCGCGTAGTGTCATCCAGAATCGTGGGCGACCATTTGGAGGCTGCGGTGAACAGCACCAGCAACTGTTCGCACCAGTCGGCTTGTGCGTCGGCTAAGGCCAGCACGTCTCCTTGGCCGTTGACGGAAACAGAGTCAAAACGAATCACGATGTGTCCGTTCAAGGTTGAGCCGGTGAACGCGATGGTCTGCACGCTGTTCCCGTGGGAGAGCAACAGGGTTTGACCGCCGTTGGAGGTGCTGGTCACGGCGCCCACGTAGCCGCCGGCCGCCGACACCACCGTTGGCGCCAAGGTCGTCGTTCCCGCCGCGGCCGAATCGCTCGAGAGCAGGGTTTTCAATCGGAACGCCCCGCGGTGAACCACTTGAATGGCGCGGAAGGCGGTGAAGCGCTCAAAACCCGGGCCCATATCGATGGCCGCGGTTACGGTCGCGAGGCCTTCCGCCACTCCGGTCAGCACGCCGTCGGCTGAAATCTTGGCGACAGCCGCGACATCGGTGAACCACTCGAACGGAACGCCGGGGATGGGCTTGCCATCGGCGTCCTGCGCCTGCGCGGCCAAAGACAGCGTGTCGCCGACCTGAACGCTGGTTGAGCCGGCGGAGATGGAAACGCCACCAGGATACACGTACACCATGGTGACGCCCGAAACCCCCGAGTCCTGATCCGTAGCCGTGACGTTCACCGGGCCGGGCGCCAGGCCAAATAAGAGACCCGTGTTGTCGATAGCGGCGCGCGTGGAGTCGCTGATCTGCCAGGCGATGTTTTTGCCTCGAAGGATGGCGCCAAACTGATTGGTCGGCTGCGCGGTCAGTTGGAGTGCTCGAGCGGCCAGCACGAAGTTGCCGGGGGCCAGGACATCGATGTGGGCCGTGGCGCCGTGATCGGAGCGCTGCGCCAGCAGAATCGGCGCAACCGCCACCAGCGCCAGCGGCAGTTTAGAAGTGAGGGTCTGCTTCATAGGCAATCACCCGGCCTGTAAAGTCCAGGGCCAGGATGAACACGCGGCGGTCGTCGCGCAAGTCCACCGCCTCGATCTGCGAAAAATAACTTCCGTCGGGAGCGGGGAACATCGCCGCCTCAACGGTGGCGAAACTGCCCGTGTCCCCGGTCTTCAGAAACACGTTCGGCCCGTTGAGTCCGGTATACATCATGGCCGCGACGTCTCCGCGCCGGTTGACGTCGTAAGTGCCGACAAAGCTGATCTGAGTTCCGTCCGAAGTGTTGTCGCCGCGTTTGACAATGCTGGTCCACGTCCCGGCGTTCCAGCAATCGACGCGCGAGTCCCCGTTGCCGGTGCTGAACAGAGCGCAGAAGGAACTGTTCGACGCTTTGAGCTGGCTGACTCCGGTTACGGTCTCCCCGCCAAGCTGGCAGCTTCCGATGGGGCAGACGCTTTGCCACGCCGCGCCGTCGAAAAAAAACAGGCCTCCGGGGCCGCCGCTCACGGCGGCGTTCACCATCACCTGGCCGGCATCGTTTACCGCCTGTTCCTTGAAGTTTGCGAAGACGCCGCCGGCGGGGCTGGGCGTAGTGTAAGGAGCGGCGCCCTGAAAATACGCTATGGTGTTGAAATTCGCGCCGTCGAAGAAAGCCAGGCGCTGATGTCCATGGTCGGTGTTGCTGACGGCTGAAAACTGGTTGTAATCGTTTACCGCGATGTTGTAAGGGCTGAAGTAGGTCACGCCATCGGGAAATTTGTACGGGAAGGAAACCAGCAGGGACGCCCCGGTATTGGAGAGATGGAACGCGCCACTGTCGGAGGTCACGTACAAGTCGCCGGACGGCGACTTGCGCGGAAGGTTGTTGCCAAAGTAGATGGCGCCGCCGGCCAGAGCGTCGCCGATCCGGAGAGCCGGCAGCAAACCCTGGGTGTCGACCTGAAAGACGCTGGGCTGGTTGCCTCCGGCCAGCACATGCAACGGGCCGCTGCGGTCGCCCGGCACGGGAAACGGGCCCAGATCGAGATTGCCGGGTGTGGCGACCGGGGTTCCATTGGCGGCGATGAGCTGCGGTGTAGGGCTGGCTTGGATGAGCATCCAGGAAGTGTCGACGCCGCGAATGGCCGCATAGACGTTGCCCGAAGCATCCAGAGCAGCCGAGTAGAAGTCCGCCACGGGCTCGCCGGCAGGCGACGGCGCATTGAGCAACAGCAGGGGCTGCGGCGGGGCATTGCTCCCGGTCCAGCGGTAGAGCCCAAAGCCGGATCCCGCATCACCCAATAGGACAACGCCCGACTTGGCGTTGGCCGCATATAGCTGGCTGACGCCGCCGTTTATGTTGACCACCTGAGGTGCGGAGCTGATGTCGCCACCCGCGTATCGCGCCAGGAATTGCTGGCCATTGGAAAAAATTCCCCAAATCACCAGATCGCCGGCGGAAGCGACCGCGATCTGCGGCAGTTGGCCGACAGTGGAACCGTTGAAGGTGTCGCCCACCGCCAGAACCTTGACCGGGCTTGCGCCGAAGGTCTTGCGAAAAATGGCACGGCCCGAACCGGCGTTGGCCGAGAAGTAAATTACGCCCTTGCCGTCAATGCCATATTGGTCGTCAAAGGACACTGTTCCGTTCAGACCCGGCAGAGGATCCCTGGAGCTGGCTTCGAGAATCAAGAACCCGCCGGAATAGCGCAGCAAACCCTGATAATTGGTGGTGGAGCCAAGATAGTGGAAGTTTCCGCGAAGCACGATGTCGCCCATATCCGAGAGGGAGAAACGGTTGGTCGAAACTACCTGCACATCCAGCACCGCATCGGCGGCCATCCGGTCCGTTACCAGCACCGTCACGCCGTTTTGATTAGCGAGAACGAGGTTTGGGCCCGCGCCGACCATGCTGGCCTGCGCCAAGACACTACCCCGGCTGTCGATGGCGACGTTGTCGAAGTCGAAATACGCGCTGCCCGGCACCAGTCCCGGGCTCCCCGCCACTGCCAGCGCGTTGATCGATTGAGCTTGTGCTGTCATCAAACCCGCGGTCAGCCCATCCAGCGAAGTAGAGAACGCTAACGTTCCTGAGTCATTCATCGCGATCTGTCCCCGCTTGCCGAGAATGTGAAACGAGGGATAGGAAACACTGGAAGAGGCCAAGGTGGACATCGCGTAATCGGCCGGAATAATGGTCAGAGTGGTCGAGCCGTCGAATTGCTGCTGAAACTGATCGGGGCTGTTGTTGGGATAGAGGATGGACGCTCGCACGACGTAGTATCCGAGTGTGATGGCGTTGACCATGCCGCCGGGCGAAACGGGCACGGTGGAAGAATCAAAAATTCCTTCGCCCACCAGGACGTGCCAGGCGAAGGTGGCATCGGCGATCGGCTGGCCGTGAATGTCGTAAGCAACGGCGGCGTACTGCTGCTGGCTTCCAAAGGCGATGGTGAGATTGGCCGGCATCACGCTAATCCGCTGCGGCAGTACCTGCAAACGGATCACTCCCGGGCGGCCTCCGCTGCTGGCCGTGACGTCGGCAATCCCGAGCGAGCCGGCGGTAACATTACCGTTCGAATCCACCTGGATCACGCCCGTGTTGTTGGAACTCCATTGAAAGGTGGCGTTCGGGATTGCGTTTCCAGCGAAGTCGCGGGCCGTGGCTGTCAATTGCATGCTGTCCGCCGAGACGATCCGAACTTGAGGCGCAGTCACATATACGGACGCCACCACCTGGGCGCGCGCGGCCTTCGCCGACAGCAGGATGCCAACGGTCAATAGGATCTTTTCAACCGAATACTTCATCGATGGGCAGATAGGCGCCATTGGCTGCAAACGGAACGTACTCAAACTTTCGGCCGGAGGGAGTATCCAGGATGCTCTTGGTCCAGTCAATACCGAGCGCGGAATAAATGGTGGAAGCGATGTCCTCCATGAAAATGACCCGATTCTGGCTCCATCCGAAGTCGACCACCTGATCGCCGGTGGAATCGGTGGCTCCGATGACGCGTCCGCCTTTCACTCCGCCGCCCAGCATGGCGACGCACATCGCGTCTTTGTGGTGATCGCGCCCTCCCTGCGGATTGAGATCTCCGGGCGTGCGTCCGAACTCGCCCAGCATGACGATGAGGGTCTGGGATAAATCGCCGGAAGCTTTCAGGTCTGCGGCCAGGTTGGCGATGCCGTTGTCGAGATCGTTGCACAACTGGTACATGTTGGGGACGTAGGCGCGATCAAACATGTGCTGATGCAAATCCCAATTGCCATGGTTGATGCTGACGAACACCGTTCCCTGCTTGGCCTGAATGGCGTTGCGCGCCACAATGCAGGCCCGGCCGAAATTCGAGTTGCCGTAACGCTGATTGTCCGTGTCGTTGAACTGGAAAATCTGAATGATGGTGGGCTGGTACATCAGCGCCTTGGCCGCGGTGTAGTAGTCGGCGTGGTTGGCCATCACCTGATCGTAGGGGGCGGCCCGCAACCCGCCGTCCAGGTCGAGCAGCAGCTTGTATTGGCTCTCGAAGCGAGCCTGGCTGGCGTTTCCAAAGAAATTGTGCTGCAGCGTGCTCAGGCCGCCGGGGTTGGACGGTGCGGACATGGGTTCGTCCTTGCCGCCCAGGAATTTCGCCCCTTGCGTCGGACTGCCGTTCAACGCCAGAAACGGAGGCAGCAGGCCGCTGCCGCCTTTTTCCAGGGCCACCACCGATCCCATGTTGGGTGTCTCCGCCACAAACGCGGGATTGGCCGGATGCGCGGTCTGCAGATAAAACTGCCCGCGCTCGTGCGCCGCTTCCCAGCTCTGGACGGACCGGAGCAACAGCAGGTCCGACGACAGGCCCAGCAAGCCTGGGAACAGCGCGCGGGATAACACGATGCCGCCGGCTCCGGGTTGCAAATTAGCGTCCGCCGGATTCCAGGGAGCATCCTTGGCGTCGAACGTGTCGATGTGACTGGGCGCGCCGATCAGATTCACCAGAATCACGGCGCGCGCGGTGTTGCGCGCGGTGGCGCCGGCGGATCCGATGTCCGCGTAGCCGCTTTGTTGGAGCGCCGCCAGAGCGCCCAAGCCGGTGGCGCCGGCCAGCCATTGACGGCGTGTCAGGGAGGCAATATCAGGGCAGCATCGCATGGTTATTCTTCCTCGGCTCAGTAATTGAACAGAAAATCGAGCTTGTTGAGCAGCGCCCATTGCAAATCGGTCAGCCAGTCCTCGCGCGAGGTACGCGAGGCCCGATCGGCTTGCATGGCCGCCTGCTCGTCGTCGGTCGGATTCCGGCCCAGCGCCGCGACAAACAACTGCCGCACCATCTCGGCTTCGGAGAGATTCGAGCCCAGCAACGTCGCCACCATCGTGCTGCGGCTGCCGTCGCGCGAGGCGAAAGTTCGGGAGTTCATCTGGAAGTCGTTCATGAGAAACAGCACTTGCAGCACGGTGGAGGTGGAGTTGCGCGGCGCGTTGAACCAGTCGCCGCGGCCAAACTGGCTGAGAAAGTACGTGATGTTGCCGTCCGTGCGCGGTTCGGTGGTGTCGGGCAACTGCTCGGCGTACATCAGGGGTTGATCGAACCCTTCCACGTACATGGGAGTGGCGGTGCCGGTGGCGGTGATCACCGCATCGTAAATCTGTTCCGCCGTGAGCCGGCGTGGAATATGTTTGGCGAAATAGGGCTCGTAGATCGGCTGCCAGCCGCTGGGCGGGCGGCTGGCAAGCTGGTAGGCGCCGGACTGCACCATCAGGCGGATCATGTGCTTGAGGCTGTAACCGCTGTTGATGAATTCTGTGGCCAGCGCTTCCAACAGTTCCGGATTGGTCGGCTGCAGCGAGAAGCCGGTGCTGGCTGGTGGCGGCTTACCGGGGTCCAGGCGGGCCAGGTCCCAGTTGTCCGGCGGATCGACAATTCCGACGCTGAAAAGTTCCGCCCATAGATAGTTGACTGCCGCGCGGGCGAACTGGCGGTCGCCGGTGATCAGGTTGGCCAACTCCGCGCGCCAGTTCTGCGAGCTGGGCTTCGCGCCACTGAACAGGTACACCGGAGAGTAGGGTCCGCCGGTGCGCGGAGGGCGTGGGCCCGGATTGCTGGACGGCACGCTGGTGAAATAACCGCCAGCGCCTCCGTCGCTCAGGATCATGCGCGCCGACACTCCGAATGCGTTCACCAACTCCTGTCCGAAGTTCAGACGAGACAGGAATGCGGACTGCTTCCAAAAATCGCTGCGGTTGTGCGCCAGCAGGTACAGATTGATCGGCTCCAGGTGTCCGCGGCCGTTGTGGCAGGAGATGCACTGAGTCTGCACGCCCAGGAAGTTGGTGGTGATGTTGTTGGTAATCGCATCCCAACTGTCTTGAATGGGATCTCCGAACTGATAGCCGCGCACCAGATAGTTGACCGGGCCCGTGATCAAGGAATCGCCGGCGGACGAAATGATTTGAGCGGCGAATTCATTGTAGGGACGATCGCGCTCCACCAGGTCGCGAACGTAAAAATAAAACTTATTGCGGCTGGCGATGCTGATGAGATCGTAGTAATTGCTGCCGACCTGGAATTTGTCTGCCAACCAGAACGTCCAGCGATCAATATAGGCCGTGGAAGCCAGCAGCGACTCGATCATGGCGTTCCGCTTGTCCGGGTTTGTATCCGCGATGAAGGAATCCACCTGCGACACGGTAGGAATGCGGCCGGTCAAATCCAGACTGATCCGGCGCAGGAACTCCTGGTCGGTGGTGCGATCCGCTACGGGCACTCCGTCCGTTGCGATCTTCCCAAAAATGTAATCGTCGATGAAGTTCGCACTCGGCGGCACCGTGATCAGAGGCCGCGCTTTCTTGGCGCGTGCCGCGGCTGAGTATCGATAGAATTCCGCCTGGCGAGCGAGCCGGACCTGGTCCGCCAGCCGCTGCGGCGCGGCGTAGACCGGACAATGATAGTCGGGCTCAGCGGCCGGAAGGTTTATCGCCCCGAGAATGAGAAACAAAAGGGCACAACTCACGCGCACGGCGCGGCGCATCGTCGTCGAAGCCTCCCTTACAAGGTGATTTCAGAAATATATCACATCGGCTTCCAAGCGGTTTCGATTTTCGGTTACGTTTCGACAAAAATGCCTGTGCGCACACCTTCACCATCAGCCGCGAGATGACGCAGAGCAGCACCCCATGGTTTCCCGCGAGCGGCGCCGATATGATGGAATTTGGGCAGCCGGCTTTTAGCCTCGATGGTGGTTGCCGCGATGCTCTCGGCGGCGGCGGATCCGCGCGTGGAGCGGATCAACCGCCAGATCGAGGCGATGCAAAGCGGGCGGGCCAAGCCGGGTTCAGTGTTTGTGCTTCCCGCGGTGGACCTGGATGCCTGGGCTCGCGCCAAGGCGGTGGAGGTGGTTCCCGAGGGGCTGCGGGAGCCGCGGCTCGAATTGGGAACTGGAAGCGCAACGGCCTTCGCGCTGGTGGATTTCCTGAAAGTCCGGCATGCGGCCGGCGTCGAGACCAATTGGCTGGTGGCGAAACTGATCCAGGGTGAGAAACCCGTCCAGGTGACAGCCCAAATTCGATCGGCCAACGGGCGCGCGACGGTGCACCTGACGCGCGTCGAAATCGGGGGGCTCGCAGTGAGCGGCGCGCCGCTCGACTTTCTGATTCAGACCTTCTTCCTGCCGCTTTATCCCAACGCCAAAATCGACGAGCCGTTCGAGCTTGCCGATGGCGTGGACCGCATCGAGGTCAGGCCGGCCGAAGTTCGGGTATGGATGAAGAAGTGACGCCGGCGGCCGCTTCTTTGCCCATGCGGATGCAGTCCGGGACGCCGATGCCGCGGTAGGCGTTGCCGGCCAGATGCAATCCGGGAATCGTCGCCAGGATGCAGTCGATGCGCGCCATGCGTTGTTCGTGGCCCACGCTATATTGGGCCATCGAATTCGGCCAGCGTGCGATGCTGCTGAATACCGGAGCCGTCCGAAGCCCCATGATGCTTTCGAGCTCGCCTCGCGCCGCTTCCACCAAAGCATCGTCGCCGAGGGACAACGCGTTGCCGCCCAGGAAGCAGCGCAGCACCACCATGTCCTCCGGCACGCGATAGCTGAATTTGTTGCCCACCCAGGTGCAGGCTGCCATGTATTTGCGCTCCAGCTTCGGCACCAGGAAACCGAAGCCATTCAACGGATGATCGAAAGTGTCCTTGCGATAGCCGAGCGAGAGTGTGATGGACGAGGTGTAGGGAATTGTCGAGAGCAGATCCGAGAGTTCCGGGTTGGTGGGGCGCAGCAGGCGCGTTGCTTCGACGGCCGGCGTGGCGACGATGACGTGCTCGGCCTCCATCCAGTCGCCCGCGACGCGCACCCGGAAGCCGGATCCGTTGCGCTCGATGGCATCCGCGCCGGCTTGTTGGATCTCAGCGCTCGGCTGGAGCGCGTCCACCAGTTGCTGCAGCCCGCCCTTCAACGTGCGGAACAATGAGCCTGAGCCTTTGGGCCGTGGCGCGGCCAGTACTCCCCGCGTCAAGCTGCCGTATTTAGCCTCGATCTCGACGAAGCGCGCCAGCACGCTGTTCACGCTCATTTCGCGCGGATCGCCGCCGTAGACCCCGGCCAGCAGGGGCTCGGCCAGATAATCGATGGATTCCCGCCCGTAGTGATCCAGCAGGAAATCGTACACCGACCGGTCCGGTTGCGGGCCCGCGGGCCGCCGCAGGAATTCGAGTCCCATGCGGATTTTCGTGCCCCAGCTCAGCAGGCTGCTTCCGACCAGCGGGAGGATCTTGGTGGGAACCATCATCATGAGGCCATCGGGCAACGGGACCAGGCGGCCTTTTTTCACGATGTAAGTGACGCGCAAATGATCGTTGGAACCGATCACCTGGTCCGCCATGCCCAGCTCGCGAATCAGGTCCATGGCCCACGGCTTGGCGGCGATGAAACTGTCCGGACCGCCTTCGAGCAGACAGCCATGCTGGATCGACGTACGGATCACTCCGCCGGGCTGCGGCGATTTCTCAAGCAGCCGGGCGCGGATTCCGCCTTTCGACAAGTAATAGGCCGCCGAGAGGCCGGAAATGCCGCCGCCGACGATCAAAACTTTGTGGGTCATAGGTAGCGCTCAAAGCATGTTTGGGACCACTCACTGAGTCAGTTTGAATTCGCGAACGTAATCGACTGTGGCCCGGACGTGATCCGGCGGGGTCTCGGGCAGGATGCCATGGCCCAGGTTGAAGATGTGGCCGGGGCGCGTGCCGGTGCGCTTCAGCAACTCGTGGACGCGCATGCGCAGCTCGGGCAGCGGGGCGAACAGCACCGCCGGATCGAGATTGCCCTGCACGGCCGACCGGTAGCTGATGTCCATCCAGGCCTGGTCGATATTGATACGCCAGTCGACGCCGATCACGTCGCCGCCGGCTGCGTGCAGTTCCCGGAAAAAACCGGCCGCGCCGGTTCCAAAATGTATGACCGGGACGCTGGCGGTGCGAATGCGCTCGATCAGCGCGCGCGAATATTGCGCGACGTAACGCACATAATCATCCGGGCCGAGCGCGCCCACCCAGCTATCGAACACCTGGATGGCGCGGGCTCCGGCGGTGACCTGGCCGAGCGCGAACGGCCCCAGTACGTCCACCAGCTTGCCCATGAGCCGGCGCCACAGGGTCTCGTCCTCATACATCATGCGCTTGGTCCGGATAAAATTGCGCGATGGTCCGCCTTCGATCATGTAACTGGCGAGCGTAAACGGAGCGCCCACGAAACCGATCACCGGGACCCGGCCGGCCAGTTGCTGGACCACCAGGCGGATGGCTTCGCCCACATAGCCGAGTTCGTCGGTGTTGGAGATGGACAGCGAATCGACGTCATCGGAAGTTCGCACTGGATTGTCGATCACGGGACCCTCGCCCGCCACGAACTTCAGCTTGAGCCCCATCGGCTCGACCGGCAGAAGAAGATCGGCGAAGATGATAGCCGCGTCGACATCCAGGATCTCGACCGGCTGGAGGGTGACCTGCGCGGCCAGATCCGGCCGTTTGCAGATTTCCAGGATCCCGGCTTTGGCGCGAATGTCGCGATACTGTTTCAGGTAACGTCCGGCTTGCCGCATAAACCAGACCGGGCGTACATCGGTCGGGCGGCGGCGGCACGCATCTAAAAATCGACTGTTCATGGAAGCCATTCGCATTGTGCACCTGGTTTCGCGCCGCGAAAAAAAACGCGAAAGTCTGTGGAGCTTGAGCGGGGCCGTCCCATGACGGCCCAAGATATTAGTAGCGCTTGGGAGATGCCCGACTGTCAAGTTTTAGGCGAATTTTAGGTGAAATCGCCGGGGCGTGCGCTGCCTCACTTGCCCGCAAGTAGTTGCTGAATCAGTGCCTTAACTCTGTTCGTAAATTCCTGGACCGATGCCGGCGCTGGAGGGGTTAGGGCACGCCCGGACGCTGCTCGGCCAGCTTGGCGACGACACCAGTTGGGCCATCCGCCGGTCGGTATTTTCCCCAGATCGCGGAGTCTCCGGTCGGTTTCGATCTGGGTCTCGCGCAGCAGTTTTTGAGTTTCCTTCAGAGCGGTTTGCATTACGCTCTGGTGCTCCGTCAGGCCGAGCACGGCCCGTTGGATGAGGGCATTGTTCCTCTCGATTTCGCCATCCGGGCGTCGTGCTGCGGAGCGGTCTCCATCAAGAACTGCATGGTTTTTTCAACATCCATCGTGAATATGATTTTGTCGCAGCGTTGACGCCAGGCTGAAATGAGCTATTCGCGCGGCCGCCCCTTCTGGAGGCGCTTGAGCAGGTGTTCCAGGCGCGGTCGAGGCAATTTTCAACGCGCGAAGGTAACACCCAATCCGGTCGTGTACAGCAAGTCGTTGGTCTTGCGGCCGGCCACCGGCAGGTTCAGATAGCGGTCGCTGAGCGTAACGTTCCAGTTTAGCCACTTCGAGACCTTGGTCGAGGCGCCGGCGTCGAAGTTGATGCGAAAGGCGCTGGTGTGGGACGGATCGTCGAACATCCGTAAGCTCTGCACCAGCGTCGTCGCGGCGTCCAGCTTGAAGGAGTAGTCGTCACCCCCAAAAAGCTCGGCGGATTGCTGGGTGAGCGGAGTGCTGAAGCGCGCATGATTGAAGTCGGCGCCGCCGAGTACGTCCAACTGCGTTCGAGCGGTCTTGAGTGCATGGAATCCGAGACCGCCGCCGATCACGAAGCGCAGATCGAGACTTTGAAACTTGTCGTATTCCCAGTCGTTGAAGACGTTCGCAAAAACCCGCGGCGTAAGGTTGTGATTATAGCCGAGGCCTGCATGCACGGCATCGGCGGTATCAGCGTTTTTGCCGCCCACCAGGGCCGAGGCCCGGATGGCGTTGAAGTAGACGGTGGTCTTGTCGGTGTTGGTCGTGCGGTCGGCATTGACACCGGTAGTGAACGTCAGAGTGCGTGCGTTGCCGGCCGTGCCTGCCAAGCCGACTGTGCCGGTGCCGCTCCAGAGCTGGCCCCAGCCCGGGTGCTGTCGGCGCTCGTAGGCCGCCTGCTCGCTGGCGTCGCGAATGGCAGTGATATCGGCCAGCGCGACGCTGAGCTTTGCTGTCTGGGTCGCCACTTCCACTTTCCCCTCGGCGCTTGCGAGCGTGCCCTGCGCGGTTCTGCCGTCCTGAAGTATGACGTTGACCGGCTGGTCGGTGCGAACCGAGTCAACCGCGTCCCAGGCGGTAGCGATTACGCCGAATGAATCCGACTTGATGGTCAAGGTCTTCCCGTCTTTCTTGACGATGCTTCCGGTCACACGATCCCCGTTCTTGAGGATTACCAGGTCGGCCCGCGCGTGACTCAGGCACAAACAGGTCAAGCACGAGAGGAAAGAGAAAAATCTGCTTTGGCTAGTGTTCAATGTTGGCATCTGGAAATATCTCCTTATGGTCGGAGGGCAAGCTTGTAACCGGGCGGCCGCTATTCGCGAGGCCGCCCCTTCTTGACGCGCTTGAGCAAGTGCTCCAGGCGCGGGCCGATTTCGGTGGCCACGTCGGCTTCAAAATGCAGTTCGGGAACGCGAAACAGCTCCAGGCGCACGGCCAGCTCGTGGCGCAGGAAGTTGCGGGCGTGGTCGAGCGCGGCCAGGGTTTGCTGCGCGTCCGAGCCCTCGGCGACGCCCACGCGCACGAAGGCGTGCCGCTTGTCGGGAGTAACCTGGACGTCGGTGACCGTGGCCGAGCCGATGCGCGGATCGGAGAGCTCGTAGCCGATCAGTTCGCTGAGTTCCTCGCGCAGGGCCACGGCGATCCGCTCGGCGCGATGATCGGTCATTCAATCCACTCCAGCGTCGTCGCCACCAGCATCGCGCCTAAAATCGCGGCGGCCTCGCGCTCCACTAATTGCAGAACCTGCTCGGCGTGCTTGTGATCGCCCGACACCGTGACGGCGGAAACCAGCGCGCGCTGCCACAGATCCTGGTAAGCGATTTCGGCCACCGCGACATTGAACTTGCTGCGCAGCCGGTCCTTCAGCCCCTTTACGGTGTGGCGTTTTTCTTTGAGGGAATGCGCGCCGTCCAGGTGCAGCTCGAGCGTTAGTACACCGACCGTCGGCATGACTGGCTCACGCCATGACCTCGGCGGCTACGCGCTCGGTGGCGAAGGCCTCAATCACGTCGCGCGGCTTGACGTCGGAGAAGTTGCGGATGGTCAGGCCGCATTCGAATCCGCTCTTCACTTCGCTGGCGTCGTTCTTGAAGCGGCGCAGCGAATCGATTTTTCCGGTAAAGACCACCACGTTGTCGCGCAGCAGCCGCACTTCGCTGTCGCGTTTGATGGAGCCGTCGATCACCATGCAGCCTGCCACGTTGCCGACTTTGCTGATGCGGAACACCTCGCGTACTTCGGCGCGGCCCTGATAGACTTCTTTGAACACCGGCTCCAGCATGCCCGTCATGGCCCGCTTCAGCTCGTCGGTCAGCTCGTAGATGATGGTGTGCAACCGGATGTCCACCTTTTCCTGTTCCGCCAGCGCGGTGGCGTTGCGCTCGGGGCGAACATTGAACCCGACGATGATCGCATTGGAGGCGGAAGCGAGCAGAACGTCGGTCTCGTTGATCGCGCCCACGCCGGAGTGAATCACGTGGATCCGCACCTTGTCGTTGGACAGCTTCTGCATCATTTCGCTCAAGACTTCGGCCGTGCCGCTAACGTCGGTCTTGAGGATGATGTTGAGTTCCTTGACCTCGCCTTCCTTCAACTGCTCGTGCAGTTGCTCGAGCGTCACCCGCCCGGTCTTGGACATGGCCACGTCGCGCGCCTTGGATTCGCGGTAAATCACGATCTGCTTGGCCTTGGCGGTGTCAGTGACCACCTGGAACGTGTCGCCGACCTCCGGCAGGGATTCGAGGCCCAGAACTTCGGCCGGCATGGACGGCTCGGCTTCGCGGATGGGCTGGCCGCGATCGTCGAACATGGCGCGCACTTTGCCGAACACGGACCCGCAGATGAAGTAGTCGCCCACGTGCAGCGTTCCGTTGCGCACGATCACCGTGGCCACCGGTCCGCGCCCGCGGTCGAGTTCCGCTTCCAGTACCGTGCCGAAGGCCGGACGCTCCGGATTGGCCTTGAGATCCTGCAGGTCGGCCACCAGCAGAATCATTTCCAGCAGCAGCTCCAGGTTGGTCTTGGCTTTCGCCGAAACCGGCACCATCACCGTGTCTCCGCCCCAGTCCTCGGCCAGCAGGCCGCGATCCGATAGTTGCTGCTTGACGCGCTCGGGCTGCGCGTCGCCTTTGTCGATTTTGTTGATGGCGACGATGATCGGAACGCCGGCCGCCCTGGCATGATCGATGGCCTCCAGCGTTTGCGGCATCACACCGTCGTCGGCCGCAACCACCAGCACCACGATATCGGTAACTTTGGCGCCGCGCGCGCGCATGCGGGTGAAGGCTTCGTGACCGGGCGTGTCGATGAAAACGATCTTGCGGCCGTTCTTTTCGATGTGATACGCGCCGATGTGCTGCGTGATGCCGCCGGCCTCGCGATCGGCTACGTTGGTGGAGCGGATCGCATCCAGCAGCGAGGTTTTGCCGTGATCGACGTGCCCCATGATGGTGACCACAGGGGCGCGCTTGACGCGGTCCGACGATTCCTCGGCGAGTTCGATTTCCTGCGTGCTTTCTTCCTCGAAGCTGACCTTGTTGGTGGACGCGCCGAAATCGCGCGCGATCTCCTCGGCCATTTTCACTTCCAGATTCTGGTTGATGGTGGCAAAAATTTTCTTTTCGACCAGCTTCTTGATGACCAGATTGGCCTTGATCCCCAACTTCTCGGACAATTCCTTGACGGTGATGCCTTCGGAAACCGTGATTTCGCGGTCGATGGGCGGCGGTTCAGCGGACTGCTGCTCACGCCGGGCGACCGGCATCCGCAGTCTACCCTCTTCCTGTTCCACCTCGCGATGGCGATCGCGCCCTCCGGGTTTGGCCTGATGGCGGCGCTGTTGTTCGGTGGGAAGCGGCGTGGCCGGTTCCATGCGCAATGGCGAAGTGGGATGCAGCGCTCGCGGGCGCCGCAATCCGGGCGCGGGACCGCCGGGGCCAACGCCTGGCCCGCGCATTACGGGCTGTCCGGGGCGAATCGGGCCGCGATAGATCGGCTGGCCGGGAACCGGCGCCGAACTGCGCGTCGGCATGCCGGGTCGCGGCGGTCCAGGCTGAGCTGGGCCGGACGCAGGCCGAGTCTGCTGGAGTTTCGCAACCATGTCCGGACGCGGGGGAACCACCGGACGCGCGGCGGGCTGGCCGGCTAAACCGGGCCGCGCCGTCGTTCTTAGCGGCAAGGTCGGCGCGGCGGGCGCACTCGGAGTAGAAGCAGCCGCCGGAGCGGGAGTCGGAGGCGCCGCGGCGCGAGCCACCGGAACACCCGGCGCCGACGGAAGCGCCTGACGCGGCCCCGAAAGGATCTGGCCCGGGCGCGGGGCTGGAGGCACCGGTTTGGCTGGAACCGGAGTAGTGCGCAGAGGCGGATGTATGGGAGCGCTTCCTCCCGCCGCCAGGGGAGGCCGGATAGGAGCAGGCTTTGGGCGCAGCGATTCCTCGACGCCGGCGATCGAGGCAGCGCCATCACTGGGAACCCCGCCCGGCGTATCCGCAGCCGGAAGCGGCGTAGGTCTCGTGAGCACGGCCGGATGTTCCGCGGCGGGCGCGGGAGCCGGAACGGGTGGTTCCTGCTGGGGAGGCTCCACCACCGCCACGTCTGCGGCGCCCTCGGATCGTGCGCCTGCCTCGGGCCCGCCCTGGACACGCCGGCGAATCAGCTCCGCGATCGGCTCGTCGATGGAACTTGAATGGGTTTTCTTCTCGCTGACACCGAGCTCAGGCAGCATTTCGAGAACCGTGTGCGACGGGATCTCGAGTTGCCTTGCCAGCTCGTTGATTCGGATTTTGCTCATAGTTACTGCAACGCCCTGGTCACAGGGCCTTTAGCCGACCTCCTCCGAGTTCTTTATGGTATCAAATTCAGTTTTCGATTCCGCGGAATCGGAGGCGGGCGGTGCTGGAGTGTTGGATCCTGACTCAGGCGCCGCGGATTCAAGCGCGGGAGCGGGTTCGCCTCCCTCCGGCTGATTCTGCGCTTCGGAAGCTTCCAGAACGCCGGATTGCTCTGCCTCCGCCGTTTCCTCTACCGGCGCCCCGGCGCTCTCGGCGGGCTGCTCGAACTGCGCGTAATAGGCGTTGACCGCGATCTGAATTTTCTCCACCACCTCCGGGTCAATCCCGGCGATGGCTTCCAGGTCCTCGGGCGTCATGGAGCCGAGCTTTTCAACCGTGCCGACGCCGGCCTCGATCAGCTTCTCGACGACGGTCTCGCCCAGGCCATGGTCGATGAGAACCGACACCGGAGCTCCCGCGGGCACCAGCGCCGCCATGGCGGACTCCACCTCCTGGCGTTTCTCTTCTTCGCTCTTGATGTCGATCTTCCAACCGAGCAGCTTGGCCGCCAGCCGCACGTTTTGTCCCTTCTTGCCGATGGCCAGCGAGAGCTGCGTGTCGTCGACGATCACTTCCATGTGCTTTTCGCTCGGATCGAGGATGGAGACCCGCGCGATTTTCGCCGGGCTGAGGGCGTGCGTCGCAAACACGACCGGATCGTCGGAGAACTCGATGATGTCGATCTTTTCGCCGCGCAGCTCGCGGATGATGGACTGTACGCGCATGCCTTTCATGCCGACGCAGGCGCCCACGCTGTCCACGTCGCGGTCGCGGCTGGACACAGCGATCTTAGTGCGCTCGCCGGCCTCGCGCGCACAGCCCTTGATCACCACCGTGTTGTCGTAAATCTCGGGGACCTCCTGCTCGAACAGCCGCATCACCAGCTCGGGCGCGGCGCGCGAAACGATGACGCCGGCGTTCTTGCCGGCCTTTTCCACGCTGCGGATGACGCAGCGGCAGCGGTCGCCCACGCTGAAATTTTCTACCTTGCTTTGTTCCTTCTTGGGGAGGCGGGCTTCCGTTTTTCCGACATCCACCACCAGGTCCGGACCCTCTACGCGTTTCACCGAGCAGTTGACCAGCTCGCCTACGCGAGTGGAATACTCCGAGTACACGGTTTCGCGCTCTGCTTCGCGCACTTTCTGCAGAATTACTTGTTTAGCGGTTTGCGCCGAGATGCGTCCCAGCGATTCAGTCGGCTTGGGGAAGCGCAGCTCGGCTTCAAGCTGCGCCTCCGGATCGATCTTGCGGGCTTCGTCCAGCGAGATTTCCTTGGCCGGGTCCTGGACGGTTTCGACCACTTTCTTGACCCCGTAGATTTCGAGCGCGCCGGTCTCGTTAAACTCGGCGATCAGGTCTTCGGTGGTGTGGAAATGTTTGCGTGCCGCCACCAGCATGGCGTCCTTGACGGCGTCGATCACGATCTGCGGGTCTATGCCCTTCTCTTTGCTCAAGATCTCAATGGACTGATAGATAGTTCCCACTTTGTCCTCTTCTCAAACTGTCCAGGGGTGCTTACCACTCAAACTTCAGGTTGGCTTTTTGGACCTGCGTCAGCGGGAAATGGATGATCTTTCCGGCGCCCGGCTCGAGCGCGACGATCCCTTGAGAAAAGCCGGCCAGCTTGCCTTCCCAATGACGCTGGTTGTCGACCGGTTCCCGCAGTACGACCTTTGCTGTTCGCCCCACAAATCTCTCAAAGTCTGTCGGTTTAGATAGCTTCCGCTCCAGGCCGGGAGAGCTGACCTCGAGCGTATAGCTGTCGCCTGGTATGACGTCTTCGACGTCCAAAATTGTTCCTACCTGCTGCGAAATAAATTCGCAATCGGCGTGAGACACGCCCTGGGGCCGGTCGATGGTAATTCGCAGCACGCGGCCGCGCCCGGCGCCAAGCAGCTCGACGTCAACGATTTCAATACCGCCCGGCCCGCCCACGCGCTGGGCGATGGCGGCGATCTTGGCGACGATTTGTTCCCTGTCAGCTACCATTGGCTAAATGCAATAAAAAAGTGGGCTTTCGCCCACTCAGCTTCATCGACATCTTCATTATACATGATGGGCGGCCGAGGGGAAGGAAACCCAGCATCGTGCGCGGCACGCACAGCCGTGCTCCAGCCGCACGCAGTCTCGAAGGCAACCGCTTGACGTGACATAAGCAAGCGCTTCTGGCATGCGGCGTGATACAAAGCACTCACCGTGCCCGCGGCCCTCCGATCGGTTCGCGCATTGCGCCGTCACTGGAAGCTGACGGCCATTTCGGCCTGTTCCCTCTCCATCGCGCTGGCGCTGTG
Source organism: Bryobacteraceae bacterium (assembly GCA_035632015.1). Classification (GTDB taxonomy): domain Bacteria; phylum Acidobacteriota; class Terriglobia; order Bryobacterales; family Bryobacteraceae; genus Palsa-89. The sequence continues at coordinate 5,669 of DASQHQ010000101.1, read as the reverse complement.
CGTCGTCGGCTTGAGCATCTCGAACACGATCCAGAAGCCGTTTGATCAGGCGATTCTAGCCGCTGTCCGGGTGCGAGCCGAACAACTGCGAGACGACGGGGAAGACGATCTTTGCTTTTGCGAAGCCGATAGCGATCTACGGCCTTGGGATAAGCATGGCGATCCGAAACAGCCCCGGACGGATTTGTACGATGACGCCGCGGTCTGGTGTAGGGTGATTTTGACCTGCGTTCGCCGGAACGGCCTGAGACTTGGCCGCGACGATCCCAACCCACATAGAGACAAGTCATTGCGCGGCGGTTCGGCATGCCTGCCGCGCGGTGCGGTAGAGCGCGGGTGGCCGCCACCCGTTGAGAAATCGGACTGCCGGGTCTAAGATTGCTCGTGACTTAGCAGCACAGCTGTTGAGAAGGGCTCAGGTCGTCGAAAGATCGCAGTAGCGGACCAGCGCGACCCTCGCAGTCTCGACGGCAGCTTTGACTTCCGGACTCTTGAGCGCCTCCAACTCGCGCTGCCGGCTCTCCTTCAAGCGTGTTCGCGCCGCCTGGAGTTCCGGCGTGCAGAGCCCGGGGTGACACATGAACTCAGTGACTCCTTCCCTCAGACCGCGGATGAGGGCGGCCAGTTGGCGGGCGTCATAGTTGCCGGTCATTTCGAATCCCGCGAAGTGATGGGTGGTGCGGCAGCCGTGCCGTCTAAGCGTCGAGTTCAGCCACGTTCGCAAGAAGGGAATCGGCGCGTCCAGCGGCCTGCGCACCCACGCAATGCCGAATTCCTCGGCGATGCGCGCCACCGCGTCCATTACGGGCGGCAGCAGGTGCGTATGCTTGTGCGTGTCGAGATGCGTGGGGCGAAGTCCCGCGTCCAGGATCTGGCGTACTTGGGACGCGAGCCGGTCGTAGATTCTGATCCGTCCCAGCGCGATGGCGCCCATCAATCGCGCCACAGTCTCGGGAAAACCTTCGGCGCCTACCAGCACCAGGTGCACGCCCACGTCCAGCGTCGGATTCTCGCGCGCCAACTCGACCGCATGCTGGAAGGCCGCGCCGGTAGCCATCAACGTCGTGGCTGTGAGAATGCCGTTCCGATGCGCCTCCAGGATGCCTTGGTTGACATCGCGAGTGAAGCCGAAATCGTCGGCGTTGGTGATCAGGTATTTCAAAAGATGGCAAGCTTGATGCGCAGGAACTTCTTGGGATTGGCGCGGAAATCCTGCATGAGCAAGTGCATCTCGCGCGTGGCGCCGTTCAGGTTGTCGTACAACTGCGGGTTGACCAGCAACTGGCCGATGGTGCCCTGCCCCGAGTTGACTTTGTCGATTAAGACGTCGATCTTGGCCAGGCTGTCCCGGATCTGATTGTGCAGGTCGTCGCTCTTCAGCAGCTTTCCGGCCGTCCCCTGGCCTTCGTTGAGATCGGTGATGATCTGGTGGAAATCCGCCAGAGTCTTTTGCAGCTCGTTATACAGCTCCGGATCCTTCAGGAATTTTCCGGCGGTGCCCTGGCCCTCTTGAAGACCCTCGACCACGGTGTCCACGCGCCCCAGCGTTTTCAGAAAATCGTCATAAAGCTCGCGATCGTATATCAGCTTCCCGAAGGTTCCCCGGTCGCTGTTCAATACGTCGGCGAGCTGCTTGACCTCGTCGACGATCGCCAGGAAATGATTGTAGAGCGTGTCATCCACCAGCAACTTCCCGATGCTGCCCTGGCCGGAGGCAACCTGTTCGACGATCTTGTCCACTTTCTCCACCGTTTTCTGGAGAGAGTTGAGAACTCCAAAGCCCTGCTGCACCAGATCCTGGATCTCGCCCGTGTTCATGCTGGCGATCTCCTGGCCTGGCCGCACAGCAGTCTCGCTCATGCCGGACTTGATGTTGATGTACTTGGTGCCCAGCACGTTGGCGGAGCTGATCTGGGACACCGAGTCCACCGGGATGTCCTTCAAGACGTGTTCGGGCACTTCCATCTCGATGCGCACCAGGCGTTGCGGATCTTTCAGGCCGGATAGGGTGATTCGTTTCACCTTGCCGACCGGTATGCCGTTCAGGTTCACGGGCGCGCCTTGGGTCAGCGCGGCGGCGTCCGCCATGTAGGAGTAGATCAGCGTCTTGGACTCGAAGATGGTCGTCTGGCCGGTGATGAGGAAGATCAGGATCGCCAGGATGACCATGGCCGCAATGGTGACGACTCCCACCTTGAGTCGCGCCCATTTGGCTTTGGTCTGAAGCGGCATAGATTAGGAATACTTGGGCACGAACTTGGCCACGTAAGGATCGCGGGACGCCTCGAGTTCCGCCTGGGTGCCCTGAAAGACGAGGTGCCCCTCTTTCATGACCAGAAAAATAGTGCGCGTTGAATTCGAGCCGTGATTCGCTTCCGCCCCGTTACTTGAGACCGGCTCCAAGCACCCACCGATGCGATTGTAGCGAAAATTTGCCATCAGTTGCCCGTCCTGATAGCGCTGCGTGACGATGAGATTGGCGGTATTCTGCGTGTCGCGCTCCTTGGCGACCAGCGCCATGATGGTGTTGGCGGTGATGGGATCCAGGCCGGCCGTGGGCGAGTCGTACAGGACCAAAGGAGGCACGCTCACCACGGCGCGCGCAATGCCCACACGCCGCCGCATGCCTCCGGAAAGTTCGTTGGGATATTTGTCCAGGGTGTGCTCGAGTTCGACGAACCGCAGCGCGTCCACCACCTTGCTGGCGACTTCCTCCGGCGGGACGGTTTGCACTTTGCGATTGATCAGCGGATAAGCGACGTTTTCGGCCACCGTGAGCGAGTCAAACAGGCCGCCTTCCTGAAAGAGCACGCCCACCTGGCTGCGGATTTCGAACAGGTCGCGCTCCTTGACGCCGGTGATCTCGCGGCCGAACAGAAAAACGCGGCCGGAAACGGGCCGGATCAGGCCGATGGCCGTCTTCAGCAGCGTTGTTTTTCCGCTTCCCGCGGCCCCCAGCACCACGCAGGTTTCCCCGGCGCCCAGCTCGAACGAGATTCCGTCCAGCGCGACGACTTCGTCGAACTCCACCCGCACGTCCGCGAATCGCAACAGGCTGGCTGGACGGGATGGGGGCGCGCTGGGCATCAATGCAGGTTGACGAAGATCCGCGTCAGCATGGCGGTGATGATGAACACCCAGACGATGGAGACCACCACCGCCGTGGTGGTGGCGCGCCCGACGCCCTGCGTCCCGCCGCTGGTCCGGAGCCCGTAAAAGCAGCCCACCAGCGAGATCACGAACGCAAACACGACCGGCTTCAGGAGTCCCTGCACGATGTCGTTGTACTCGATGGCCTGGTACGCGTTGGTCCAATATTGCGTGGTCGTGAGGCCCAGGGTGAGATAGGCGATCAGGTAGCCGCCGAAGATGCCGATAAAATCCGCGATGATGGTGAGCATCGGCTGCATGAAGCAGGTGGCGACCATGCGCGGCGTCACCAGCTTCTGAACCGGATCGGTCCCCAGCGCGCGCATGGCGTCGATCTGCTCGGTGACGGTCATGGATCCCAGTTCGCTGGCGATGCCGGAGGCGTTGCGGCCGGCCACCACCACGGCCGTGAGCACCGGGCCCAGCTCGCGCACCAACGTGATGGCGACGATCTGGCCCACCTGCCCCGTGGCCCCATATTGCGAGAGCGCGCGGGACATTTGCATGGTGATGACCACGCCGCTGAAGAAAGAAACCAGAAACACGATCGGCAGGCTGCCGACGCCGATGATATCCATCTGCAGCGCGATATCGTCGGCGTAATGCGGCGCACGGAAGACGTTGCGAATGGCCCGCCCGGCGAGAATGAAGAAATCCTGGACTGCGGCGACCGGCGGCTTCAGGAAGTCGAGCAATCCGGCACCCTCATTCAACCGATGCTACCATGCCGGGATTCGGTTCTTAAGGATTTCTGGCGAGTTACAAACGAACCACTTTTTCGAGCGCGTAGTTCTTGAGCGCGTTGCGCGTGTCGACGATCAGGCGGGCCCTTTCAACGATGCCTGGATAATCGAACGCGGCATGATCGGTTACGATCACCACGCAGTCGGCGCGAGTCGCTGCGGCCAGCGGATCCTCCGCCGCCAGTTCGCGCCCGTCCAATCGAACGCGCGGAACGTACGGATCGCTATACGTCACGCGCGCGCCGCGCCGCTCCAGGAGCAAAATGATGTCCAGCGCGGGCGACTCGCGTACGTCGTCGATGTCGCGCTTGTAGGCCACGCCCAGAATGTGGATGTGCGAACCCTTGACCGGCTTGGCGTGGTCGTTCAGCGCATTCTGAATTTTTTCCAGCACGAAATGCGGCATGTAGCCGTTGATGTATCCGGCCAGATCGATGAAGCGCGCCTCGATTCCGGCCTGCCTGGTCTTCCACGACAGGTAGAACGGATCGATGGGGATGCAGTGACCGCCCAAGCCGGGGCCAGGATAGAAGGGCATGAACCCGAACGGCTTGGTGGCGGCGGCATCGATCACTTCCCAGACGTTGAGGCCCATGCGGTCGCACATGAGAGCCATCTCGTTCGCCAGGCCGATGTTGATCATGCGGAACGTGTTCTCGAGCAGCTTCACCATTTCGGCCACGCGCGTGGAGCTCACCGGCACCACCTTGTCGAGCGCTTGCGAATAGAACAGCGCGCCCAGCCGGGTGCATTCGGCCGTGATTCCTCCCACGACTTTCGGGATGTTCGCGGTTTGATATTTGGAATTGCCGGGATCGACGCGCTCCGGCGAGAAGCACAGGAAGAACTGTTCGCCGGCCTTCCAGCCCGGCCGCTCGAGCATGGGAAGCACCAGCTCGTCGGTGGTCCCCGGATAGGTAGTCGACTCCAGGATCACCAGCTTGCCCGGAGCAAAATACCTGGCCACCTCCTGGCACGCCGACACGATGTAACTCATGTCCGGGTCCTTGGTCTTCCGCAGCGGCGTGGGTACCGCGATGTTGATGGTGTCCAGCTCGGCGACGACGGAAAAATCGGCCGTAGCTTGAAACTGGCGCGACTCGACCAGCGGCCGCAAGACGTCGCCGGGCACGTCCTGCACGTAGGATTCGCCGGCGTTCAGCTTGCCGACCTTTTCTTCCTGGATGTCAATGCCGGTGACCGAAAAACCCGCCTGGGCGAATTCCATGGCGAGCGGCAGGCCCACGTAACCGAGGCCGACGATCCCGACGCGAGCCGTGCGGGACTTGATTTTTTCTTCCAGCACGGCCGCGGCCGTGTGGATTGCGGGTTGCATAGCTTTTACCACTTTAACCCGCGGGCTCATTGGTCGATACGCGCCCCGACGTCTTGTATCGGAATGCCGCCCCGCAAGGTGTCCCGCCGGTGGCCGGCCGCTCTCAGGTAGCGGGCTTTGAAGGCCACCCACTCCCCGGCTCCCACTCCCCGGCTCCCACTCCCCGGCTTCCCGCTCCACAGCTTCCCACTCCCCGGCTCCCAACTCCGCCGTCTATTGAACTTTTTCCCCAGGAGCGGTATGATGGCGGCGTTTTCCAGTTCTCGCTCGCCCTCGAGCAGCGATCGAAAGGCAGGTATGGCTATGAGGAACGCTAGACTCTGCGCGTTGATTCTGGCGGCTGGTCCTTTGCTCGCCCAGCATGAGTACACCCAGACCGACGCCGACATCGGCGCGCGCCTGTACATCGCCAATTGCATCTACTGCCATGGGCCGGACGG
>DASQHQ010000100.1:0-59567 GCA_035632015.1 Bryobacteraceae bacterium | reverse complement strand
GATCGTATTCGGTGGCGTGCACCAGTTCGATGGCGGTGTTACCGTCCGGCGCCACGTCCACGGCGTAGCCGGCGCTTTCGAGGCCCCGGGAGAGGAAGTCCTGGATGCGCTTCTCGTCCTCGACGATCAGTATCCGCATAGGCTGGACTGGCGGCGTAAGGAAGCCGTCCCGCGCAAGTCCCTATATCTACAATTAAACCACCGTTGTAACAGGCAGACTATAGCGAATCGCATGCGACCGGGCGGGGAACGCGCCTAGGCGCGCGAGGCTTGGCTGGCCTCGCCTTCGCCAAACGTAATGCCCCGGCGCTCTCTTCCGAGCACCGTCATGATGCCCGCCATCACGAAGACTGTGGTCCCGGTGAGCGCCATGGCGGTGGCGTAGCTCATTCGGGTCGCGAAGACGGCCTGGATGTAAGCGATGGAGCTGGCCAGCAGCACACCGCACTGATAAGCGAAGCCGGGCAGGAAGCCGCGCACGGTATCGGGCGAGAGCTCGGCCAGATGAGCGGGGATCACGCCCCAGGCGCCCTGCACCATGAACTGCATGAGCCAGGCGCCGATCACCAGCAGCACCAGGTTGGGAGAATAGGTCCACAGCGGGACTACGACCACGGCTCCGGCCAGAGCCAGCACCATGGCCTTACGGCGGCCAATGCGGTCCGACAGCAAGCCCACGCTCAGGCCGCCCGCCAGCGCGCCGAGCATCGAGAAGGCGGTGATGGCGGAGCGCTTGGCAGGGCCGAAGTGCCAGTAGCGTTCGAGGAAGGTCGGGTACATGTCCTGCGTGCCGTGCGAGGAGAAATTAAATGCGGTCATCAGCAGCGTGACATAGACAAAAAGCTTCCAGTTGGAGGTGATGGCGCGGCCCAGATGCGCCCAGCTTTCCGACCTGGTCTTCTTCCAGACTTCGGATTCCTCGACGCGGAAGCGGACGAACAGAGCCAGCAGCGCAGGCAGGCCGCCCAGAAAAAACATCGGCCGCCAGCCCCAGCGCTCGAACAGGAAGAAGTAAGACAGGGCGGCCAGCAGGTTGCCGGCTGAATAACCCTGTTGCAGGAAACCGGACAAAATACCGCGCAGTCTGGGAGGAACTTTTTCCATCGCGAGCGACGCTCCCACGCCCCACTCGCCGCCCATGCCGATGCCGAACAGGGCGCGCAGAACCATGAAGGTGGCGTAGTTGGGAGCCAGGCCCGTGGCCACCTCGACCACCGAGTAAAACACCAGATCGATCATCAGCGGCAGGCGCCGGCCGTAGCGGTCCGCCAGCAGGCCGAACAGGAATGCGCCCACCGGCCGGAAAGCCAGCGTCAGAGTTATGGAGAGGGCGATGTCCTGGTCCGGGCGGTGAAACTCCTTGCCGATAGCCGTGAGGCAGAAGATGACCAGAAAGAAATCGAAGGCGTCCAGCATCCAGCCCAGGTAGCTGGCGGTGAGTGCAGCGCGATGGTCGGAGGGTTTCGAGGTCACCAGCGTCGGCTGCGCGGGCGCGTGCATGGAGGACCCAGTATAGCAAGGCCGCGCGGCGCGCTTGGTTTCCGCTCCCGCGATGAGCCCGGTTATTTTCCAGCCGCTTTTCGCAGAGCCGCCACGCGCGGGGCTCGGCTCTGGGGGCTGTCGAGGCTGAACGATCGCGCGTCGCCGAGCTGCTCCCGTACAAATTGCTCCATGCGCCCGACGGCATCCTCCAGCTCTTTGCTCTTTTTCACGAAAGCGATCCAGGCGATCGAACTGCCGGCGGCGTCGTATTCCCAGAGCCCCACCAGGCGGCCGCGATCGACAATCGCGTGGCTGGGGAGGTCGGCAAGGGCGCTGAGCGATCGGGCGCCTTGGCCGGTGAAGACTTCGCGCAGCCGGTCCTTCGCATCGAGCATGCTCTGCAGATCGCGGCGCAGCAGCAGGAGCGAATCGATGGAGCTGAGCAGCACGTAGTGCGGAGCCTGGGGCGGTTTGAATGCCTCCAGCTTGGCGCGGTCGCCGGGCAGGAGCATAAAGTCGCTGCCCTTTTCGAGCGGTTCCAGCTTCAGGGGTTCGAGCGCGGCCTTGGCGGCCTTCGCGCCGAGGCCGGAAACCCGCTGGAACTCGGCGCTGGTCGCGGGGCCGATCCAGGCGAAGTAGCGGCGCGCGAGTTCAGCGTTGGTTTCTTCGCTCGACAGCTTGAAGCCGCGTAACGGGTTGGGCCGCCACAGCGTGTAGGTGTAGCGCTGCTGGTCCAACCGGCCGTTGGTCGGAATACGCCGGATGTCTCCGGACGCCTGCAGCTTTTCGAGCGCGACGGGAAGTGTGGTGCTGAGACCTTTTTTCCGCCCTTCCGGGCCCAAGTTGCGAACCGCTTTGCCGGCGGCCTCGCGCAATCCGTCCGGATCGAGCGGCCCCTTTTCGAGCGCTCCGACGACCGCGTCGCACAGCTTGTCGATCTCCTTGGCGGTGACACCCAGCTTCTCCGCGACCTTCCTCTCGCCCTGGAAACTTCGTCCAACAGTCAGACCAAGAGCGAAATCCGAAGCGGGCAGCACGTAGGTGCAGCCGCGCGCTGCCGGCAACTCGTGGATCTCGGTCTTCGCGACCGAAGCGTCCACCTGTTCGCGGCCGAGACCGGCGCGCGAAAAAAGGGTTACATAGGGTCCGACGCCGCCCAAGGAGCGGGCCCATCCGGTGCGGCCCAGGACTTCGGCGGCCGGCTTTCCCGCCAAGGAGCCGTCCAGACCCTGTCGATACGCATACCATGCTCGAAGCTTGGTTGGATCCATATCGTTCTCTTCTACCACTGCTGCTGTGTGGCCGGAGAGCAGCTCGAAAGATAGGCGTTCTCGCCCTCCAGCCGCTCGAAGGACGATTGCACCGCCACCCGGCCCGGTCCCCACAGCCGCAGCCACACGTACCGATTGCCCCAGGAGCCCCACAGGCTGAAGCCCGTGGCGGGATGCTCGAAGTGCAATTGCATCTGGACCGACGGATCCTTGAAGATCAACGCCGTAGGCTTGACCAGCAGCGACTGTCCCGCGGCCAGCTCGCGGACGAAGACGTTTCCGGAGGCGTGCAACAGCAGCAGCCCGGGCGACTGCGGGGCCGAGAACCGGTCCATGAACGCGCCTACCGGATAGTGTGTCTCCCGGTCGTTGCCGGACTTGGTGGTGTACCAGATGTTGGTGGAGAACCAGTCGTAGCTGACGCTTCCGGTGGCCAGCAGGAACAGGTGCTCGCGCACGTCCACGGCCTGCCCGGGCTGGAGCGGCAGCGCGATCATCTCCCCGGGAGCATCGCGCGAGAAGGAGATATGGCCCGGACCGCGCGCCTGCATCATGATGAGCGGCAGGCCGGCGAACATGCGCTTCCAACCGCCGCTCAAGGACATGGTGGTGACGGCGGTTTGAGGATCTTTCCACAACAGTACGTGATGCGTGAAATAGATGCTGTCGGCCGGCGCCAGGTTCACATCGGCCACCGGCACGTACAGGCCTTCGATCTGGCAAACCGAATCGCCGAACTGGAGCTTGGCCATGTCCTTGCGGCCGGGCAGTTGTTTCCAGCCGGACTCGGTCACGAGCGCCGCCAGCTTGAGAGTCGCGCCGCAGCGCGGGCAACTCGACAGGGAACCGTCGATCGCGGCGCCGCACCAGGAACACACGGCCGCCGCGCCGGTCGCCGCCGGGGCTGTAGGTTCGAATCGCGGCGCGGCGCGGGGCGGCGCTGCGGCTGCATCCGCGGCCGCTGGAGAATTCATCCGCTTCACGCGCGTTCCGCACGAGCCGCAGAAATTGGTGTCATCCCCGATTTGCACGCCACAGTTGGAGCAAAACATGTCGATGCCTTACTCGGTGCGATGATGCACGTACATGGACTGGATGCCGACGCGGCCCGGTCCGGTCATCTTGGCCAGAGCCATGTTGGTGGCGCCAAAAAATCCGGTGCCGAGCTTTTGGAATTCCACGTCCATACTCACCGACGAATCTTTGTACAGGAACGCGCCGGGTTCCAGCATGATGCTTTCTCCGGATTTGAGCGTTCGCTCGAACACGTTGCCGTAGCCGTGCAGCATCAGCAGACCGGGCGTGTTGGTGGTGACGAAGCGATCCATGTACATGCCCTGGCCGCCGAACAGGATGTTGGCGAAACCTTTGATGCGGATGAAAGAATAATCGATCTGGTGCGATCCGAGCAAAAAGGCGTGCTCGCGAGCATCCACTTCCATTCCGGGATGCAGCGGAAGCACCACCAGTTCGCCGGTGGCGTCGCGCGAGAACGCGATCCGGCCGGGACCGGTGGCGACGCTGATGATGAATGGCATCCCGGCGAAGGCGCGCTTCATGCCGCCCGGAAGCTGGAGCACCGTCAGGGGCACCGAATCTTCTTTCCAGAGCATGATGTGATGCTCGAAAAAGACGGAGTCGCCCGCGCCCAGGTGAATCTCGGCCACCGGAACAATCTCGCCTTCCACCTGGCAGGTGCTGGAGCTGAATTGAAACTCGGTCATGTCCTTGATGCGCGGCGCTTCCCGCCAGCCCGATTCGCTGACCAGATTGCGGATGTCGAGCGGCGCGCCGCAGGACCGGCAGGTGAGGGCGCTCTTCTCGTTCATGCCCTGGCACCACTGGCACTGAATTCGCTCCAGCGGTTCGCCTGAAGAGGCTTGAGTCGGATTAATCATAGAAGAGTTGCCATGGTAGCAAGGCCGGCGGGCCATCGTGGCGTACGCACTCGTGCGTGCCGCATCGGCTCTCATGTCGCTTGGTCTGCGCTGAAGAAATCACCACGGCGATCAAACGAGCGCACAGGACCCCGCGGCCTCCTCGTGGCGGACAAAAAGCGCTGCCGCGGCGCTCCGTTGCGCGCGCTTTCTGGAGAGTGTGAACGCGGAACGCGGGAGTGCGTGCGCTACAAGGAGTCCGGGTCAGCCGCCGATCGCGTACATCGGCCGGGGAGGCGGCACAAATTTCGCGGTGTTGATCTCGTGGCCGATCCACTTCTTGTGGACGACGGCACGAATCGTCGCGGCGATGTCTTCGTCCGGCGCTCCGCCGCGCAGCAGCGACTTCACGTCGGTTTCCTCGAGGGCGAACAGGCAATAGCGCAGCTTGCCGTCGCTGGTGAGGCGGATGCGGTTGCAGTTCAGGCAGAACGGGCGCGTCACTGAAGCGATGAAGCCCACGCTGCCGATGCCGTCGGCGAAGCGATACTCGGTGGCGGGCGCGCGGGGATCGCGATCCGGGATCTCGACCAGCGGCGCGATCTCGCGCGACAGCGTCTCGATGATCTCGCCGGCCGATAATACATTGCTGCGCGACCACAGCCCCTGCGCATCCAGCGGCATGAATTCTATGAACCGCACTTCGAAGCCGCGCTCGCGTCCGAAGCGGACCAGCGGCACGATGTCGGGCTCCACTAAATTCTTCACCGCGACGGCGTTGATTTTGATGGGGCCGAAGCCCAGGCGCTGTGCGACATCCAGGCCGTCCAGCACCTTCTGTAAATCGTCGCGGCGCGTGATGCGCTGGAAGCGATCGCGGTCCAGCGTGTCGAGATGGACGTTGAGACGCCGCAGGCCGGCTTCATACAGCGCCTCCGCTTGCCGCGCCAGCAGGACCCCGTTGGTGGTCAAAGCCAGATCCTTGACGCCCTCCAGCTCAGACAGCTTGCGGATCAGCACCGGCAGATCCTTCCGCACCAGCGGTTCGCCGCCGGTGATGCGCAGCTTGGTGACGCCCAGCGAGAGGGCCACGCGCACGAACCGCTCGATCTCCTCGAACGACAGGATCTCCTCACGCGCCACGTAGTTCACGTTGTCTTCCGGCATGCAATAGAAGCAGCGGATATTGCAGCGGTCCGTGACACTGATCCGCAGGTTGTCGTGAATGCGGTCGAAAGTGTCGACGAGTGGCGCGGTCACCTGGGTGTCCTATTTTACGCGAAGCATGCGCTCGATGGGAACCGCGGCGCGCCGGATGATCTCCGGCTCCAGCTCGACCCGCGGCTCCAGACGCTCCAGCGCGTCGCGCAGCTTCTCCAGCGTGTTGCGCTTCATGTACGGGCATTCGCTGCAATTGCAGTTCTCGTTCGGAATGAAATAGAACTGTTTTTGCGGCGCGAGCTTGTGCAGCGAGCGCAGGACGCCGCTTTCGGTCATGACGATGTATTCGTCCGCCTCCGAGGAGGCGCACCAGCGAATGATGGCCGTGGTGGAACCGATGAAGTCCGCCATCGCGAGCACGTCCTGCGGGCATTCCGGATGCGCGGCCACCAGAGCGTTGGGATGCTCGGCCCGCATCTTGACCAGACGGCGCGCGGCAAACGTGGCGTGCACGATGCAGGAGCCCTGCCAGATGCGCATGTTCTCGCGCCCGGCCTGGCGCTGGACGTAATTGCCGAGATTGATGTCCGGCAGAAACAGAATAGGCCGCTCGGGCGGAATCGAGTTCACCACTTGCACAGCATTGCGCGAAGTGCAAAGAATGTCGCTCTCGGCCTTCACTTCGACCGAGGTGTTGATGTAGCTGACGATCACGTCGTCGGGATGCAGGCGCCGGTAGGCGCGCACCTGCTCGGCGGTACAACTCTCCACCAGGCTGCAACTGGCGTCCCGGTCCGGGACCACGACGATGCGCTCGGGGTTGAGCACCTTGGCCGTCTCGGCCATGAACCACACGCCGCAAAACGCGATGACGTCGCCGGAAAACTCCTGGGCCTTGCGCGCCAGCTCCAGGCTGTCGCCGACGTGGTCGGCCAGGTCCTGAATCTCGGCGTCCTGATAGTGGTGCGCCAGAATGATGGCGCGCCGCTCGCGTTTGAGCTCCAGAATCTCGTCGCCGATGGAGGTTACGGCAGTCATCGTGAGATTATTAACAACCTTTAGCTTAATTGTAGCAGGGGCTATGCAGAAACCCTGATTTCTGTTAGACTCCGGCTAAGCAGTTTTATGTCTCGCCTGTGGTACCTCGTTTTGTCCCTGCTTTTCGCCGCGTTTGCCACGGCGCAGGTCAGCCCGGTCAATCTCAACTGTAACGTGCTCACCTTCCACCCGGTGATCCGCGCGGAAGGCATCACGGAACGCACCGGCGACATCGTGATTTCCTGCAGCGGCGGCAGCGCGGGGGCGCGCGTCACGGGAAACATGACGCTGTTTCTGCCCGTGAACATCACCAATCGAGTGGCCGCGAACTCGAACGTAGTCACCGATCTGGTTTTCACCGCCGACAACGGTTCCGGACCGCAGCCGGTGAACGTCTCCGGCATGCTGGCCGGCCCAGCCACTTTGGTATTCAACGGGCTGAGCTTCACGCTTTCTTCCGCCGGGTCGGCCGTGTTGCGGCTGGCCAATCTGCGCGTGGCTGCGAACCAGCTCTCCGCGTTTCCGAACAACACGCTGATCGGGCAGATGTCGTTCGATGCGAGCAACGTGCTGCTGCCGGGAAATCCGTTCGCCCTCGGCGCCGCCCAGGCCGGGCTGTTCACCGCGTTTTCGAGCAAGATCGTGTGCGCGCCGAAGGGATCGCCGCTGCCCCAGAATCTGGCGAGCTTCGCCGGCTTCCTGGCTTCCAACGCGGTGTTCAACACCACGCGAGTGACCGAAGGATTCGCTGACGCCTTTAATCCGCACAGCGGAGTGCAAGGCTTGAACGCCGCCAGCGGGTCGCGCGTGATGGTCCGCTACACCGGATTTCCGGCCGGCGCGCGGCTGTTTGTGCCCACCGCAGTCGCGGGCTCGGACGCGGTTCAGCCGACCGCCGGCGGCGATTTCGGCCCGCCTGCTTCCGGTGGCCAGTATGCGCCCGGCGGAGGCGGCTCCCTGCTGCTCTCATTGGTGGCGGGCACGGACTCGAACGGCGCCGGCGGAGTGCCGCTGTTCGTGCCGGGCGCGCCGGGCTCCGGCACGGTCGACCTGGATTCTATAAGCGAGATTGCTCTCACCAACGGCGCGGGCTTCGCGGTGTACGAAGTGATGGACGCCGATCCCTTCGCACAAGAGAGCGCGCAGTTCCCGACTTTCCTGGGGCTGCCTCCCTTCAACGGCAACCCGGTGCAAACCTCCGAGAGCGTTTCGTTCGCGCCCGTGTCGGCGGTGTTCACCGCCACCGCTCACGACCCGATCCCGCGCTTCCAACAGGAAACACCCGCGCCCGATTGCCAGATCGTGGGCGACTGCGGCGCGAATTATTTTCCGGTTCTGCGGGTCTTGGAATCGTCGTTGCAGTACAGCGCGCAGGCCGGATCCAACTACCAGGTGGCGTATATCCAGGTTCAAAATGCCGCGGGCGGCGTCTTGCGCTGGAGCGCTTCGCTCACCTACCTGAACGGTTCCGGCTGGCTGCGCCTGGATCCGGCTGATGGCGTGAACAACGGAACCATTCGCGTGGACGCGCTGCCGGGTAATCTCGCCGCCAGCACGTACCAGGCGATTCTCACGATCGATGCCGGGCCCGTGGCGGGCTCGCGCAAAGTGGCCATCACGCTTACCATCACGCCCGCGCCGGCCGTCACGCCGCCGTCTCCGACTATCACTGCCGTCGTCAATGGCGCCAGCCTGGCTGCCGGGCCGGTGGTGCCCGGTTCGATCGCCACCGTCATGGGGAGCGGATTTTCGGACGCGAACCTGGCAGTGACCATCGGCGGCCTGCCTGCCCAAATTCTTTCCAGCAGCGGCTCTCAGATCACTTTTTTGGTACCCGCCGCGCTGGGATCGAACACATCCGCGCAGATGGTCGTGCAAGTGAACGGCGTGCCGAGCGCGCAGCAGCGGATCGCGCTCGCGCCTTTCGCGCCCGGAATCTACACGCACGGGATTCTGAATCAGGACGATTCCATCAATGGGCCCGCACAGCCGGCTGGGATGTGGAGCATCATTCAGGTGCTCGCCACGGGGCTCTCGGGCCAAGGCGTAATCACGGCCAGGATCGGCGATCAGGTGATCAATGAGCCTTACTACGCCGGTCCCGCGCCGGGCCGAGTGGGCGTGCAACTGGTGGACCTGATTCTCCCGCCCGACCTCAGCGGGAGCACGGTCAGCGTCTCGGTCTGCGGCAGCGCATCGAGCGATCAAGTGGTCTGCAGCCCGCCGGCGCAAGTGGCGCTTTCACAGTAGCGGGGTTGGCCTGAAGCACTGTTAACGTTAGCGAACATTCATCCCGCGAAACCCGGCAGAGCACGGCCGGAATCCAACCCTGTGGAGGCGTTTGCTATGAACTTGCGACGTTTCATACTTGCGGGGATTCTGGCGGCAGCATCGGCATTGGCGGCGTGCGGCGGGGGCTATGTGGCGATTGCGGCGCCGCCTCCGCCGCGAGTGGTGGGCGTGGTCGGCTATGCGCCCGGCCCGGGCTATGTCTGGGTGGATGGCTTCTGGGATTTGCGCGGACGAAACTGGATCTGGGTGAATGGCCGATGGGCGCGGCCACCACGCGGGCGCGCGGTTTGGGTTCCGGACCGCTGGGAGCGTCACAACGAGCGCTGGCGTTATCAGCGCGGGCACTGGCGCTAGGATCGCTGGGGCTGGGCGCCGCGCCACTATACAATAGAGACGAATGCCGACGCAGCCCTACGACGCGGTGCTGGTCTTGTCGTTTGGCGGGCCCGAGAAGCCGGAAGACGTGATCCCGTTTCTTGAAAACGTTCTGCGCGGACGCAACGTGCCGCGGGAGCGAATGCTCGAAGTGGCCGAACATTACTACCACTTCGGCGGCAAGAGCCCGATCAACGATCAGAATCGCGCACTGATCGCGGCCTTTGAGCAGGAACTGGCGCGCAACGGCCCTCGGCTTCCGGTCTATTGGGGAAATCGGAACTGGCATCCGTTTCTTGCGGAGGCGTTGCGCCAGATGCAGGCTGATGGCGTCGCTAGGGCGCTGGCGTTCGTGACGTCAGTCTTCGGTTCGTACTCGGGCTGCCGCCAATATCTGGAAGACATCGAGAAGGCGCGCGCCGAAGTGGGGCCGGAGGCGCCGCAGGTCGACAAGCTGCGATCTTTCTACAATCATCCGCTGTTCATCCAAGCCGAAGCCGAACGCGTGCGCGCCGCTCTGGACGAGATTCCGGATCAGGACCGCCCGGCCGCGCAGGTGCTGTTCACCGCGCACAGCGTTCCGGTGGCCATGGCGGAATCGAGCGATTACCAGCAGCAATTGAACGAATCGTGCCGGCTGGTTTCGGAGCGGCTTGGGATTCCGGCCTGGCGGCTGGTGTATCAGAGTCGAAGCGGTCCGCCCAGCCAGCCATGGCTCGAGCCGGATGTCGGCGACGTCCTGCGCGAAACGAAGGCGGGCGCGAACGTGGTGATCGTGCCGATCGGTTTCATTTCGGACCACATGGAAGTGCTATACGATCTCGACACGGAGGCACGCGCGATCTGCCAGGAGCGAGGCATCCGGATGGTGCGAGCGGCCACGGTGGGCGTGCATCCGGCGTTTCTGGGCATGATTCGCGAGCTGGTATGCGAGCGCCTGGGCCAGTCGGAAGCGCGGGCCATCGGGCGCTACGGGCCCAGTCAAAGTGAATGCCGCGCGGATTGTTGTCCAACCCCGGCGCGGCGCTCGAGCTCGGCGCGCAGCGACTCCTCCCCGCGCGCCATCGCCCAGCGGTGATTGGCGGAAAAAATCGGCTTCAGCAGGAACGACAAATAGCGCAGCAGCGGCTTTTCGGCGCGAATTTTCCAATGGTAGGTGATGTCGGCGAAACGGCCGTCTTGCGCGAAGGTCCAGACTCCGCGGCCTTCGAAATCGCCCCAGGCTGCGAGCGAAAACCCATATGGCCGGCGGGATGCTGTGACGCGGAAGAACCAATGCAGCGTGTAAGGCAGGCGGCCGCGCGTGAGCAACTCGACGACGCGGCCGACGCCGTCGCGGTCGCCCGGCTCCAGCTCCGTGACCTTCAGATAGACGGACGGCCACCAGCGCGCCAGGTCCCGGGCGTTGCCCAGCACGTCCGAAACCTCTTCGATGCTGCTCTCCACGCGCCAGTGCGTGACGAAATGGTAATCGTTAACGCTCATGCAGCTCTTTGTAGACGTCGCGTTTGGAAAGGCCGCGCCGCCGGGCCACCATTTTGATCGCTTGCATGCGCGAGTGGCCGGCGGCCACCAGCTCGACGACCGCGCTTTCGAGCGGCTGCTCGTCCACCGCGGCGGAATCGCTCTTGCCGACCATCAGTGTGATCTCTCCCTTGAGCGCCGGCCGTTGGGCCAGCCCGGCGCGCAGCTCGGCCGCCGTGCCTCGCAGAAATTCTTCGTGTATTTTAGTCAACTCGCGCGCCAGCACGATAGGGCGCGCTCCCAGCGTTTCCTCGATGTCCTGGAGTGTTTCGACCATGCGATGCGGCGCCTCGTAGAACACCAGCGTCGCAGGCAGAGTCTTGCAGTTCTCCAGAACTTTTCGGCGCTGGCCTTTCTTGGGAGGCAGGAATCCGAGGAAGACGAAGGAATCGGTGGGGAGCCCGGAAGCGCTCAGCGCGGCCAGCAGCGCCGCGGGTCCGGGGACGGGCGACACGGGAATGCCGCGGTCGTGCGCGCTCTTCACTAGCCGATATCCGGGATCGGAAATCAGCGGAGTCCCGGCGTCCGAAACGAGCGCGATGTTTTTTCCGGCTTCGAGCTCGCGCAGCAGCTCTTCAGAACGCGTCTGCTCATTGTGTTCGTGATAGCTGACCAGGGGCTTGGAGATGCCGTAGCGGTCCAGCAGCTTGCGCGTCTGGCGCGTGTCCTCGCAAGCGATCCGGTCCACTGCGCCCAGAATGCGCACCGCCCGGAAGGTGATGTCCTCCAGGTTGCCGATGGGCGTGGCCACGATGTAGAGAGTTCCGCTCACTCGGAGCTAAGCCTAACACGCCGGCGCCAGCGTTCCCTCCACGCCACGCATCACCAGCCTGTCGCGGCGCGCGCTCAGCTCCACCCGGATGTGCCCGCCCGGGCTGATCTCGCCCTTAGCGATCATCGACGCCAATGGCTGAACTAAGTGCCGTTGTAAAGTTCGCTTCAGTTCGCGGGCGCCGAACTCCTGGCTGGTTCCCTTCTCCAGCAGAAACCGCCGCGTGCGCGCTGGAACTTCCACTTGGAAGGACTGCGAGCCCAGCCGCCGGTCGATGTGCTCCTGCAGCTCCCGGATTTGCTGATCCAGGATTGCCGTCATCGCTTCCGCTCCCAGCGGCTGATAGGTGACCACGGCGTCGATCCGGTTGATGAATTCGGGGGAGAAGTTTTTCCTCACAGCGTTCATGGCCGCCACCTCCAGCTTGGGGCGGCGACCCGAACCCCGCGGAACGATCGACTCGAATCCGAAATCGGGACGCAGGCAGCGGCTCATTTCGCGCGCGCCCAGGTTGCTGGTGAGGAAGATGATGGTCTTTTCAAAGTTGACCAGCGCTCCGTCCCCCAGCCGCAGAACTCCCTTGTCCAGAATCCCCAGCAAAAGGCGGGTCATGGACGGCGCCGCTTTTTCAATTTCGTCGAACAGCACCAGGGAGAGATCGCAGGATTCGCCGCTCACGGCGGTCAGCTTGGGCTGCGTGAGCATGGGCTGCGTCTCGCGATGACCGAGATATCCGGGAGGCGCGCCAACCAGCTTAGCGACCTCATGCTCCATTTGAAATTCGCCGCAGTCGACGCGGAGCAGTTTCTTCGGGTTGTTGTGCAGCACTTCGGCCAGCGCCTCCACGGTTCTGGTCTTTCCGGTGCCGGTAGGCCCCAGCAAAAGAAAAACACCGGCCGGGCGGCCCTCGGGCGCGAGCTGCGACCGGTACATCTGGACGTACGGAATAATCGCGTCGATCGCCGCCGGTTGCCCAATCAATTTGCGCGACATCAGGATGGCGATATCGCTCGAAGAAGCGTGCGGCATCTTGGAGTGAGCGGAATGATAGCGCATGACTTGTTGGGGAACAAAATGATCTGTCGCTTCCAGTATGGTCTGAAATTTGCTTGGGAGGCCGTGATTCGCTTCGCACCGGCCCTGATCTGACGAATCTATTTTTGCGATTTTTCCTTTAGAAATGAGTGGATTACTTGCGCAATCCGCGGGCTGGCCTGGCCGTCCCCATACGGATTGTGAACGCGCGCCATGGCCTGGTACGCTGCGCGATCGTCGAGCAGGCGCGTCGCCTCCGCCACAATCTTGGACTCGTCGGTGCCCACCAGCCGCACCGTGCCGGCCGTGACCGCTTCGGGCCGCTCGGTCTTTTCGCGCAGCACCAGAATCGGCTTGCCTAACGATGGCCCTTCTTCCTGGATGCCACCCGAATCGGTCACCAGGATGTAGGCGCGGCGCATCAGGTCGACAAACGGCACGTAGCTCACTGGTTCGATCAGCCGGACGTTCGGGTGTCCAGCCAGGTGGCGCTGCACCGGATCCTGGACGTTCGGGTTGGGATGCACCGGATAGACGACCTGAACATCGGACCGGCCGGCGATCTCGGCCAGCGCGCGGCAGATTCGTTCGAATCCGGAGCCAAAGCTCTCGCGGCGGTGCGCGGTCACGACGATCAGCTTCCTGGATGCATCCAGCTCCGGCCAATCCCGGCCTCGCAGCCGGCCCTGTTCCAAACCGGATCGCACGTAGAGGACCGCATCGATTCCCGTATTGCCCGTGACCGTGATGGAGCCTGAAGCGATGCCCTCGCGGCGCAGGTTTTCCGCGGCTTTTTCCGTCGGAGCGAAGTGCAGCTCGGCGAGATGCGTGGTGAGCACGCGGTTCATTTCTTCCGGGAAGGGCTGCCGCATGTCCCCGGTGCGCAGCCCGGCTTCGACGTGCGCCACGGGAACGTGCAGATAAAAGGCGGCCAGGGCACCGCAGAAAGTGGTGGTGGTGTCGCCTTGCACGATGACCATGGCGGGCCGCTCGGCTTGGAGTACGCGCTCCAGTCCCGCGATGATGCGCGAGGTGGACTGAAAAAGCGTCTGGCCGGGCAGCATCAGATCCAGGTCGTAGTCCGGCCGCACTTCGAACGCCTGAAGCACCTGATCCAGCATCTCGCGATGCTGCGCGGTGACGCACACTTTCACGTCGAAACAGGCGGGATGTTCGCGCAGGCCGCGAATCACCGGGCAGAGCTTGATCGCCTCCGGCCGGGTTCCGAAGACCAACAGGATCTTAGGCATGAAGCGCTACAGCGCGGCGCGCATTCCCAACGACCCAGGAACGGTCTGGCGCCGCGGTCCTTTTTCGCTCGCGTTCCCGGAAAGAATTGGCCCCGTCGCAAGGGGCTTGTGAGAAGGAGTGCTTATTTGTGCCGGTAGGTGATTCGTCCCTTGGTCAAATCATAAGGGGAGAGTTCGAGAGTGACCCGATCGCCGGCCAGCACGCGAATCCGGTTGCGGCGCAGCTTGCCGGCCAAGTGCGCTAGCACGGTGCGGTCCTGATCCAACTGCACGCTGAACAGACCGCTCGGAAATTTTTCGACTACCGTTCCAGTGACTTCAATGCTGTCTTCTTTACTCATCAGCCTCCTCGTGGAGATTTTCTGCCATAGGTATATTAGCAAACGAACCAAGCAGCCGGAGACCGGCGGAGCGCGCTTCTAGCGTGATGACTGCGCCGGATGGAAGCCGGCTTAACCAGCGATCGTCGGGGCCTTCTTCGCGGTTACTTCAATCTCGATCTTCATTCTGGGATCTGAAAGGCCGGCCGCGATCATCGTCGCCGCGGGTCTCACCACGCCGAAATATCTGCGAAGAACCGGCCAGCACGGCTCGAAATCCTCGACTCTGGGCAAGATGTAGCGAACCCGGACGACCTCTGCCCACCGGCTCCCGGCTTCCGCCAAGGCCTTCTCGATATTCCGCAAACACTGCTCGGCCTGCTCAATCACGTCGTCGGAGATCGTCATTGCCTCGTAGTCGAAGCCGGTTGTTCCCGAAACGAATACCCAATCGCCATCCACCACTGCTCGGGAGTATCCAATCTCGCGTTCGAAAGCTGATCCGGATGATATCAGGCGGCGCACTTGATCTCTCTCCTGTAGGACAAGAATGTTCTTCATGCTACCGGCCGCCGTCGCTAGATGTCCAATCGAGCGCGACGGAGCCGACGATAAGAGCGCAAGGGCAGGCGTACTTAGGACGCCGCCATCTGGCCGTTTCGCGCGCCGGTCCGAAGCAGGAGCGCGAGCAGCAGGCAGGCGGCAACGCCGCAGACAGCCGACGACTCCCAGGCCATCCGCGTGAGCGCGCGCCGCGTGGAGTGGTCGCTCAATGCGATCTGCCACGAATCGGGCAGCCAGCGCGAGCCGAAAGCCAGGGCGAGCAACACCAGCAGGAAGAACGCCCGCAGCAGGGCCTTGACGGTCGCAGCCGAAAAGCGCTGGGCCAACAACGAGCACACGGCCGCGATCACCAGCGATGCGGTCAGGCTGAATGAAAGCACGGAGGCCAGCAGGCCCACTGGAGGGATCAACAACTGCCCGGTGCGATGGCTGAGATTCAGCGTGATGACAGCGGCCAGCAGCATCGCGGCCGACAGGCCCCATCCAAAGCCCACGATCGCCAGGATGCGCACCAGGATCGCGCCCGGAGAAGCGGGCGCCGGCGTTCCAGCCCAGAACTCGGCAGCCGCCGGAGCCACGAACAGCAGCGCCATCGACCCGTAGGCCGCGATCACCCACGGCTGGAAAAAGCTGAAGCCTCGATACCATGGCACCAGGACTCCGAAGAGCAGCACCACCAGGAGCAGCACCAGAGCCTGCCGTGACATCCGTTTGTCCAGTATAGCCTGGAGCAGAAACCAGTAGTCCGAGATGGTACTCTTAGAGTACAGAAGCCACGGATAGGGCAATTTACCCCCCAAGCCGTTCATAATGCCGGTCTTTCCACCAGCCGATAAGAAGTATATGTTCGACAGGCGTATCGAGCCTCGAATGCTGTGCGCGGACATGGTGGCCGTCCAATGGAAAGACAAGACCGGCCGCATCCGGAGGGGTGTCGCCAATCTGGAAGACATTTCTTTGTCCGGCGCCTGCCTGCAATTTGATCAGCCCGTCCCGCTGCAGACCAATGTGAAGATCAGCTATCCCAAAGGCGAGCTGTTGGGAAAAGTGCGGTATTGCGTATATCGGGAAATCGGGTATTTTCTCGGGATCGAATTTGACCCGGGATGCCGCTGGTCGGCCCGGCACTTCAAGCCGCAGCATCTTCTGGACCCGCGGCGGCTGGTGATCCGCAGCGTCAACCGCGCTTCGAAATTCGCTAACTAAGGAAGCCTCCCGCCGCGCGCCGCGCTCCCGGGCGGCATCCTAGCCGGCCATCGCTTTGCCATGGCCCCGCGGCTATACTAATCAATTCGCCGTTGCGTGCCGTTCCACGGCCTGGGCGGCTTGTGCCGGCGCACAGCCTCATGAAAGGGCGGCCAAAGCTAAGCGCGCCACTCCAGGGCGTGATCGTTGCGGCCGTGACGCCCCGGCGAGCCGAGCAACACTCGATCGATCTGGGCGCCACGCTGGAGCTGATCGACTTTCTAGCGTCCAGCGGGGCGCATGCTATCGCCCTGCTCGGGCCAGCCGGTGAATTCGTACACTTCGCGTTGGACGATCGCCGCCACATGGTGACCTTCGCCGCCAAGCGCAGCCGCGTGCCGCTGCTGATCAACGTGTCGCACTCCACGCTGGACGGCGCCGTCGAGCTGGCGCGCGAAGCGGCGTCGGCGGGCGCGGCAGCCCTCCTGCTGATGCCGCCGCATTACTACCGCTACGGCGCGGATGCGATTCGCACCTTCTACCTGGCCTTCGCCGCAGCGGTCGGCCAAGCCGCGCCCATCTACATCGGCAACGCTCCCCGGTTCACCAACGAGCTTCCGCCCGCCCTGGCCGCGGAACTGCTGGCCAGTGGCTTCTTCGCCGGAATCGTGGATGCGAGCGGCGATGTGGACGCGTTCCAATTCCTCGCTCAGCGGGCCGGCCAAACTCGATTCACGCTGCTGGGCGGCGAAGAGCGCATCTATGTCGCCGCCCGACGCATGGGCGCAGCCGGGGTTGTTTCGAGCGCCGCCTGCCCCGTGCCGGAATTGATGCTGGCGCTCGAGACGGCAATCCGGGAAGGAGTGGAGGAACGCGTCCGGCGGCTCGAAGCGCGGCTCATCGAGTTCCTGGACTGGATCGAGAGCTTTCCGCCTGCGGCCGCCGTCAAGGAGGCAGCCAAGCAACGCGGCGTCAAGGCAGGCGTCGTCGGCGCGCCGCTGGGCCAACAGGATGATTACCGGCTGGGACAGTTTCGGGAGTGGTTTCGCACGTGGCTACCCGCGGTCTTGCGGGACTGCCAGCGCTGAAGCCGCCGCAAACTCCGACTTCGGCAGCAGGTAATCGTCCACGACCTTCAAGAGATGGTCCGGATAAACAGGCTTGGAAATGTACGCGCTCATGCCCGCCTCCAGGCAGCGGTCCCGGTCTCCCGTCATGGCATGCGCGGTCATGGCCACGATCGGCAGTTCCTTCCAGCGCGGGTCTTTGCGGATGATGCGCGTAGTCTCCAGCCCATCCAGCACGGGCATCTGGACGTCCATCAGAACCAGGTCATAATCCAGGTCTTGTTGCAGCCTGTCCAAGGCATGTTTGCCGTTGGTCGCGAGTTGGATGGAATAACCTCGCTTGCGGAGCACTGCAGTGACTACGCGTTGATTGACCTGATTGTCCTCGACCACGAGAATGCGTCCTCTGCCGCGGGTTGGCAGGGCATCGCTGTGCATGGACAGGACCGGGTTCCCATCGCGGTCGTTTTCCGCGACATGGCAGGGCAGCGTTACCAAGAACGCGCTGCCACGTCCGAGATCGCTTTCGACGCGAATCTCGCCGCCGTGCAGTTCGACCAGCTTCTTGGTGATGGCCAGCCCCAGCCCGGTGCCTCCGTACCTTCGGCTCACGCTCGCGTGGGCCTGGCTGAACTCTTCGAAGATGGACAGCAGCTTGTCCGCTGGAATTCCCATACCCGTGTCGCGCACCGTCAACCCCAGCGTGAACGATCCGTCGCTTGCGTAGGCGCCGTCGCAAGCCGCCACGACCGATCCATCTTCGGTGAACTTCACCGCGTTGCCGATCAGGTTGGCCAGAATCTGCCGAATCCGCAGCGGATCGCCCAGGATCTGTTGCGGCACTGCCGGCGAGACTTCAAAGCTCAGCTTCACTCTGTTTTCCGCCGCCTTAGGCTGTTGGGACTTGATGCAATCCTCCAGCACGGGCCGCAGGTCGAACGGAACCATCTCTAAGGTCATTTTGCCGGCTTCGACCTTGGACAGATCCAGAATCTCGTTGAGCAGCGTGAGCACCGAATACGCGCAACTCTCGGCGGTCTGGAGCTGCTCGGCGACTTCCGGCGCAAGCTCATGGTCCAGCGCGATGCCGAGCATCCCGATTAAGCCGTTCATGGGATTCCGCAGCTCATGCGAGATGTTGGCGAGGAA
Organism: Bryobacteraceae bacterium; assembly: GCA_035632015.1. Classification (GTDB taxonomy): domain Bacteria; phylum Acidobacteriota; class Terriglobia; order Bryobacterales; family Bryobacteraceae; genus Palsa-89. Next base: position 41,205 of record DASQHQ010000100.1, on the reverse strand, counting down.
GTCGCTCTTGGCCTGGTTGGCTTGCTGCGCTCCGAGCATGGCTTGCTCCAGTTGCGCGGTGCGCTCCTGAATCTTTTTTTCCAGCAACGCGCGCTGTTCGCGGATCTGCGACTGGGACGACACCAGCGCTTCGATCATGCGGTTGAAACTCTCGCCGAGGAATTCGATCTCGTCGCCGGTCCGGCTCACCTGGATCGGCTCGAGCTGGCCCTTTTGCACCGCCAGAATGCCGGATTGCAGCAGGGCCAGAGGCCGGGCCAGCAGGCGCGAGGTGAAGCGGGAGATCGCGACCGTCACCAGCATCACGATGGCCAGCAGCAACAGGATCTTGCTGGCGCCGAAGGATTCCCGACGCAGGTCATAGCCGAGCATCGTGACGACCACCCAGAACACCAGCGTCGCGGAAAAGAAGGAGAACTTGGAAGCCAGCGAATGCAGGCCGCCTGGACGCACTCCTCGCGCGTCGCCTTTCGATGGCTCTGCCATACCCGGATCATCGGATGTTCTAGTACCCTCTACATAAGGCGGAAGCCCTACATTCGTGCGCTCTGCTAACGGCGCTCGCCGCCGGCAATGCTATTCTTGGACGAAATGCTTCGGCCGGCGGAGTCTCCCGATGTCGCTCCCGGCGGCGCGATAGCCGGTTCGCTGGCAACCGCGCTCTGCGGCGTAAACTTGCAGAACCCGGTCATCGCGGCTTCCGGCACTTACGCCTACGGAGTCGAGTTCCAGGAAGTCGCGGATCTGAATGCGATCGGCGGCATCGTGGTCAAAGGACTGTCGCGCGAGCCGATCAGCGGCAATCCGCCTCCGCGCCTGTGGGAGACCGAAGGCGGAATGGTCAATTCCATCGGCCTCCAGAACATCGGCGTGCGCGCGTTCGTTCGCGAGAAGCTGCCGGCGCTGCGTGGCCTCAAGACCGCGATTTTCGCCAACGTATTCGGATACTCGCCCGAGGATTACGCCGAAGTGATCCGCGTTTTGGAAGACGCCGAGGGCATCGCCGGCTACGAGCTCAACGTCTCCTGCCCCAACACGCAGCATGGCGGAATTTATTTCTCGAGCGATCCGTCGCTGCTCGACGAGCTGGTGCGGCTGGTCCGGCCGGTTGCCCGGCGGCCGCTGATCGTCAAGCTGTCGCCCAACGTGATCCGGATCGAGCCGTTCGCGCAGGCAGCCGCGCAGGCCGGGGCGGACGCGATCAGCCTGGTCAACACTTTTGTCTCGCTGGTCATCGACGCGCACGCGCGCCGGCCGCGGATCGGCGCCGGGTTTGGAGGCTTGTCCGGCCCCGCCATCAAACCGATCGCATTGCGGCTGGTGTACGAAGCCTCCCAGGCGGTACGAATCCCGGTCATCGGCTTGGGAGGAATCCGCAGTGGAGAGGACGCCGCGGAATTCCTGATCGCCGGAGCTTCCGCGGTGGAAGTGGGCACGGCGAATTTTTGGGATCCAGCCGCGCCCGTTCGCATCGCGCGCGAGTTGGGCGAATTCTTGCGGATGGAAGGAGTGGCGAGCGTCCGGGAAATCGTGGGAACTTTACAGATATGAGAAAACCCATTTCGACGCCAGCCGCGCCCAAGGCGATCGGCCCTTACTCCCAAGCCGTGATCCACAACGGCCTGGCATTCTTGAGCGGGCAGATTCCGCTGGACCCCGCCACCAATCAACTGGTGGAAGGCGATATCACCGCACAAACCGATCGCGTGCTGCAGAATCTGAAGGCCGTGCTGGAAGCTTGCGGCGCTTCGCTCGCTTCGGTGTTGAGGACCACAGTGTTCTTGCGGGACATGGCCGATTTCTCGAAAATGAACGAAGTGTACGGCCGCTACTTCCCCGATCAGCCGCCGGCGCGCTCGACGGTGCAGGCCGCACGCTTGCCGCGCGACGTCAGCGTGGAAATTGACGTCATCGCCGCCGTGGACGCCCGCTAGTGCGCCGAATACTGCGGCTGCGGCGGGTTTAGCTTGATCTCCAGCGTCTTCTGGTCCTCATCGACATCGAAGTTCTGGCCGAAAGTCTGATAGTCCTTGGCGATAACTTGCACCAGGATGGTGCCTTTCGGAATGGGCGGAATCTTGGCCTCGCCCTCCTGATTGGTCTGGAGTTCCCACTCGGTGCGGATCTTCTTCCCGAACTTCACCACCGAGTGTCCTTTCACGAAGCGCACGATGACGCTGGCATGCTCCACCGGTTTGCCGGACTGGCTCTTGACCGCGATAGTGAGCGTGGTCATGTCGGCCGCCAACAGTGGTACCGCCAGAGCCAGCAGAAGAATCACTCGCCGCATAGTCTCATAATACTGCGCGGCGAATGGCCGAATGTCTAGTGGCCTGGCTCCTTCATCCGTTTCTTGGCGAATTCGCATGCCTCCTGGACCGTCTTAGCCAAGCGGCGGGCCTGCCCCTCGGGGCTGCGGTAGTGAAAAATGCCAAACAGATGCCGGCGCCGATTGGACGTTGACATGCGCTTCCATCCTTCCAGCGCTAACGGATAACGCGCGAAAGCAACGCGAATCAGCGGCGGCAGTTCGCGCTCCGCCTCCATGGTGGCCAGCATGCGTTCGGCGATCTGCTCGGCGCGGCGCTGGCGTGCTTCCGCGCTTTTCACGTCGCCGGTCCAGCGCGCGATATCGTTCCGCGTGGCCGGTGTCAATTGCTCGAACCAGCGTCGCAGCGCGCGGTCTTCCGCGAGGAAACGCTCCAGCTCGGCCGGCATCTCGAAGATGCGTTCCTCCAGATCGGGCTCCAGCCGAAAACGCGCCGTCATTCCCGCAGCGGCCTTTGCGCCGGCCTGCATTTTCTTATTCACGAGCAGCACATGACCGCCCTGGCCATTGGGAAACAGCGAGTTTCGAAAAGCAAAGCCGTTAATATCGCCCTTCACGCGCAGCCGCCCGCGAGTTCCCCAGACTTTCGAAACATCGAACGGGATCCGCGCGATTACCCATTTCAGGGGAGAATTATCGCGCTCAAGCGTGGCTTGAAACGATTTCGCTCCGGTCTTCGGCTTCGCCTTCGCGGCCATCGTCCTTAGGCTATCTCAGGCAGCAGGAATTTTACCGGCGTGCCGGACGCGCGCGATACCGCCTCGGCTGCCAGATAACCGCTGCGGACCGCGCCTTCCATCGTGGCCGGCCAGCCGGATCGCGTCCAATCGCCCGCCAGAAAGAAGTTTGGAAACTTGGTCCCGCTCAGCGGCCGCAAAGCGCCCAGACCGGGCGCGGGCGAAAACGTCGCTCGCACTTCCTTTACCACGTGAGCTTTTTCGAGATGAGCGTCTCGCACCCGCGGAAAAAACTCCGCCAGCTCCCGGACCGCCAACGCAATCACGTCCGCGCGATTCATCTCCACCAGGCTGCGCGACGCGCTGATCACCACCTGAAGATAGCGGCCGCCGGATTTGTTGAACATCCACTGCACCGTGCGATCGAGCAGCGTGGCATGCGGCAGTTGCGTGATGCTGCGATCGAACCACAAATGGATGCCGGTGATCGGAGAATGCCCGAACCGCTCCAGGTTGAGATCGAGTTCCGGCAGGACAGCCGGCACGCGCTCGAACGGTAGAGCCGATACATAATAGTCCGCGGCGTGCTGTGCTCCTTCGGCCAGCACAGCTCGCACCGCCCCGTTTTCGGCCAGCGCCCGCTCCACCGGCGCGCGCAGATGTAAGCGCACGTTCCTCTGGCGCTTCCAAACCTCCGGCGCATAAAGCTCGCCCAGCGGCACCGCCGGAACGCCCATTTCATAGCCGTTGGAACGCGCCAGGAACCCGAGCCAAAACACCTGGAAGCCGTGGATCGCCGCCATGCGATCCAGATCTTCGTTGATCGCGCTCACCAGCACCTGTTGCCAGAAGCGGCGGATGGCCGGCTCGGTCTGGCGCTGCTCTCGAAGCCAGTCCAGCATGCTGATTTGATCGAGATCTGTGCGCCGCACGCGTTCGCGCCGGATCGCCAGAAGGGCACGAGCGATGCCGAGTTTGTCGCGGGCGCTCAAGCACGCCAGCCTCACAAAGCTCCCGGTGAAGTGCAGCGGCGCGGGAAGCCGGCCGGCCCCCAGCGCCGACGTCCGGCCGCCCGGCTCGATGAAGTAAAACTGCTTGTAAAACTTGATCCGGTCCGCCACGCCCAGCCGCCGGTAGAAATCCATCAAGTTGACGCAGCAGCGCAACAGGACGTGCTGGCAATTGTCGATGATTTCCGAGCCCTCGGCGGCTGGGAGCGGGTAGGATGTAGCGCGGCCGCCCAGAAATCCGCGGGCCTCGAACAGATCCACCTGGAAGCCGGCTTCGCCCAGCGCCGCAGCCGTGGCGAGTCCGGCCAGACCTCCGCCGATCACGATCGCTGTGGGCATCCAGGCACCTTCGGCGGGCCAGCCGGCTGAGGAGGGCGATTGGTCAGTGCTTCAACCGGACCGGCGCGCGCAATCCCCCGCCTCCGCCATTGTTGATCAGCATCACCGCTATGGACAGCACAACCGCGATAAAGAAAATGTCGGATAGGTCAAATTGCATGCGCGTCTTTCCACTGTGCCGTTTCGTTTTGGAGGCGCCGCGACGGCACTCGCGAGCACCCTGGAACTTCGGATTAAGTCCTAAGGTAGCACACTTAGTCGGTGTAAGGCCTCGACAGTACGGCTAGGACCGCGCAGCGACGGCGGAAGCGTGCGCCACCACGTTTTCCATCAAGCGCAGGCCGCAGTTGCCCTCGAGCGTCAGCATGGATTCGGGATGGAACTGCACGCCTTCGATCGGCAAGTTGCGGTGGCGAACGCCCATGATGACGCCGTCTTCCGATTCCGCCGTCACTTCCAGGCAGGCCGGGAAGGTTTCCTTGCGCGCGAACAGGGAGTGATAGCGGCCCACCTGGAAGCGTTCCGGAAGCCCCTCGAAAACGCCTTGATTGCGATGCACCACGAGGGAGGGCTTGCCGTGCATCGGATAGTCCAGTACGCCGAGCTCGCCGCCGAATGCCTCCACGATGCCTTGCAGCCCCAGGCACACGCCAAACACCGGGATGCCCGCCTGGGCCGCGAACCGCACGACGTCCGGTACGCCGAAATCGGCCGGCCGGCCGGGACCGGGTGAGATGAGGATCAGGTTCGGGTCGATCTTGGCGATCAGCTCCGGCGGAATGCCCGCCCGATAGGTCACCACTTCCGCGCCGGTCTGGCGCGCATAGTTTGAAAGCGTGTGGATGAAGCAGTCGTCGTTGTCGATCAGCAGCAGCTTGACGCCTTGTCCCACCTTGGAGGCGGCTGCCGCCGGGGCCGTAGCGGCGGCGGAAGTTCCGCGCAAGGCCCGATAGAATCCGGTCGCCTTCAGGCGCGTTTCCTGTTCCTCCATCGCGGGCACCGAATCGTAGAGCAGCGTCGCGCCCGCGCCGTAGCGCGCCACACCGTCGCGCAGATGGATGGTTCGTATCAGAATGCCGGTGTTGATATCGCCGTTCATCGAGAGCATCCCCACCGCCCCGCCATACCATCCGCGCGCGTCCTTTTCGAGGTTTTCGATGGCCAGCGCGGCCCATTTCTTAGGAGCGCCGATGATGGTCACCGCCCACATATGCGTTAGAAAAGCATCCAGGGAATCGAAGCCCGGCTGCAGCATGCCTTCCACGTGATCCACGGTGTGGAAGACGCCCGCATAGGATTCGATCAACCGCCGGCCGATGACCTTCACCGACCCCGGCACGCACACGCGCGACTTGTCGTTGCGATCCACGTCGGTGCACATGGTCAGCTCGGACTCTTCTTTGGTCGAATTGAGCAACTCGCGGATATTCTCGGCGTCGCGCAAGGGCTCGCCGGTGCGGCGGGCCGTGCCCGCGATCGGGCAGGTCTCCACGCGGTGGCTTTCCACGCGCACGAACATCTCCGGCGATGCGCCGATCAGTTGTTCATCGCCAAGCTGTAGGAAAAATTCGTAAGGGCTGGGGCTGGCGTGCTGGATGCGCTCGAACAGCTCGGAGGGCCGGTCGGTGAAATTCGCCTGGAAGGTCTGCCGCAGCACCACTTCGTAGTAATCGCCCCGGCGCATGCCCTCGCGCACCGTTTCCACCCCGGCCATGTATTCTTCCGGCGTGTGGTCGGAATGGATCTCGTCCAGTTCGCGCTTGGGAGGCCGGGCGACCGCCGCGGCCGATCGCACCAGGCCTGCGGTGGAAAGATCGCCGCGCGCGAACTCGTAGCGAAATCGCTCGATCTGTTCCTTTTTGCGGTCCATGTAATAAATGTCGTCGCATAAGAACAGGCGCAGATCCTTGTGATCTTCGCGCGGCAGCTTGAGCTCGATGGGATCGAACTGGAACAGCAGATCGTAGCCGAACGCGCCCACCAGCGCCAGACGCGAGTCTTCTTTGTTTGCGAACTCATGAATAATCGTCCGCAAAATGGAGAACGCCGACGGCTGTTTGCTGCGTTCTTCCTCCGGGAAAAGCTCAGGCAGCGGCTGCAAACGACCGTGCAAGCTCGCACCACGAAGTGCGAACTCCTCCCAGTGCGGGTGGCGTTCAAGCAGCGGGTGCAAGAGCCGGTTGAGCACCTCGCCGCGCTTGTTCAGCGGACGAAATTCGATTTCGCGCGCAGCCGCGGCGATTTCCAGCGGCGGGCAGACCGAGGCCACGTCCCATCTAGAATAGCGCTCCGGATACTCATAGCCGGACGAAAGATAAATCCCGCGATGCCGATCCAGCTTGTGCAGCAGGTGCTTCAGGCCTTTTTTGTAAGGGAATTGGGACGCAATGCGAGTTACGACGATTCCGCTGGGCGTGGTGTAACTCGACGTGGGCATAAACCCGGGAGGAGTTTTCAGGATAGCACCACCCGCGCGTGTGTGCTTCAGGGCTAGAGGGTCGGAAGGCCTAGCGATGCCGCATAGGCGCGCAGACCGGATGGGAGCGGCCGAAAGGTCTCCACCGAGATTTTCCGCCCGTCGGTTCGGATGGTGACGAGCCCTTGCTGATCGGTGCGATAGACGCCCGCGTGGTGGGCCGCCAGGCGCGCGAGCACCTGGGGGTGCGGATGGTGAAACGAGTTCTCGAATCCGTCCGAAATCACCGCAAAGGCCGGCGCGACCGCGTTCAAAAACGGATCGGTGCTGGACGTATTGCTGCCGTGATGGCCCACCTTCAAGACATCGGCGCGAATGGATTGGCCGGACGCGAGCAGCCGCAGCTCCATGGGACGTTCCATGTCGCCGGTCAACAGGAATGACCGCTGCCGATAGGTGATGCGCAACGCGAGCGAATCGTTGTTTTTCGGACCGTCACCCGGCTCGTAACCGGGAGGCGGCGACAGGACTTCGATGCGGGCGCCGCCAAAATCGAAACACCGCCCGCCCTGCATCGCGACGATCTTGACTCGTTCGGCGCGCGCCTTGGCCTGCACTTCCGACCAGGCTTCGCTCGCGGGCATGGCGCCGGTCCAAAGCTCGGCCGGGTGAAAGTTTTCGATGATGGCCGGCAGGCCGCGAGCGTGATCGTCATGCGCGTGCGTCAGCGCTACGATATCGATCTTGCGGATCGAGCGCGTCCACAAATAAGGCGAAACAACGTCCTCGCCGATATCGAAACGCGGCCGCGCGCGCCGCCCGAACGACAGCACTCCGCCGCCGTCGATCAGCATCAGCTTGGAATCCGGAAAAGAAACCAGCAGGCTATCGCCCTGTCCGACGTCGATGGCCGTCAGTTCCAGTTCACCGGGATGCACCGCGGGCGGAAAGGGGTGCCAGAAGACCAGGGCGAAGAGAGCCAGCACAGCAGCGCCGGACGTCCAGGCCCAGGCGCGAGACCGCCGCATCGCCCAAGCCAGCAGCAGCAGCGCCGCAGCGAGCGACAGCGACAGCCACAGCGGCGGGTCCGGCACGCGCCAGTTCGGTTCAAAGCGTGTGTGCCAGGCGGCGGCCTTTTGGCCCGCGAGCAACAGCCATTCCGCGATCCGCGCCGCGAAATGCCAGCCCGTGAAAACCGCCAGGAAGCCGATCGGAACCACCAGAGCGAGCAACGGCAGCACCAGCACATTGGCCGACAATCCCGTGAGCGAGATGCGGTGAAAATAGATTGCCATCGGAAGCGCCACACCGATTTGGATGGCTGTGGAGACCACGGCGATTTCGTAAGCATACAAGGCGAGGCGCGCCGCGAAGGCCAGAGCGCGGAGCAGCCAGCTTTGCGGGATGAGTGAGTACCCGTGCAGCGTTTCCGCCAGCAGCCGCAGCTCGACCCGGAACTGGGCCGCGTACGGATCGAGCCGTGGATCGCGGCTCGGCTCCGTGATGCCGCGCAGACCGCGCAGGTAGGGCGCCGACGTCGACTCGAGCAGCGGAACAGCCAGAGCGCCGATCGCCGCTACCGCGACAAAAGACAACTGAAAGCCCGACTCAAAAAGCTGGCCCGGATCCGCGATCAAGTACACCATCGCGGCCGCTGCCAGCAGGTTCAGGAAGCGCCCGCGCCGGTAGAAATACCGCGCCATGACGTACAGCGTGAACCCGCCTGCGGCTCGCACGGCCGGCGCGTTCCAGCCGGAAACCAGCGCATACAACCAGGCGCCGCCGGCGGTCAGCGCCAGCGCGCCCAGCTCCGGAACGAAACACAGCCGCAGCAGGAACAGCAGGAACGCCGACAGCACCGTGATGTGCAAGCCGTCGATCACCAGCATGTGATACGTCCCGGTGCGTCGAAAATCATCGGTCCAGATCCGCTCCAGCTTCTTGGTTTCACCGATCAGCGTGGCCTCCATGATCCCCGTCGCGTAGGGACTGCCGGCGTAGAGCCTTTCGATTCGCCGCAAAGCCGCGCTGCGCAAGCCGAAGATCGCGGCCAAGAAGCGCGAGCCGCACCGGCCGGGCCGCACCTCGACACGCCCCCCCGAGGGCGTCGATACGGTCCAATAAATGTCGCTACGCGCCAGGTAACCTTGATAGTCGAAGGCGCCCGGGTTCTGAAAATTCCGCGTCGGCCGGACGTGTCCCTCCAACTCCACGCGCTGGCCGTAGTGAAGATCCGGCGGGCTCTGGCCGTCTGGAATCGTCATGCTGACCTGTGCGCGCGCTTTGGGCGCCAGTTCGATAGTGAACTGGTCGCGGCCCTCGTAGAACACCGGCGGACCGACCACGCAGCCGCTCAGCAGGACGGTCTCTCTGGCGCCCGCGTCGATATGCGGGGCAGCAGCGGGCCGGCGCACCGTTTCTTCAAAAGCACCCGCAAACGTCAGCGTGAGAACCACGCACCCCGCCGTCAACCGGAGGCATCGCCATGCCGCCACTATCGTCGCCGCAACTCCAGCCACGATCAGGAGCAGGACTTCGGGCACCGTCAACCCAATGCAATGGGAGATGAAAATACCGGCTGCCAGGGCCAGTACAGGGACAACCAGGGGGTGCTTCACGCGCTGCCGGAATAGTGTCTTGATTTCTGGAAAATCTCTTAGATCCAAGCAACGAAAATATGTACGAAACACAACTGTCTGCAAAACGTCAGATTCAAGGATGGGTGAACCTTGACCGCGGTCGAAATTCTCCTGGTTGAAGACAATGCCGGCGACGCCCTCCTGATCCAGCAGGTGCTGGCCGGGTGCCCAGTGCGGTTGAAGCTGCATGTTGCACGGGACGGCGAGCAGGCCCTCGGCATGCTGGCCAATCGTGGTTTCAAGCCCGATTTGATCATCCTGGACTTGAACATCCCCCGCATTTCAGGAATGGCGCTGCTCGAACGGTGGGGGCGCGTGAGCGTGCCCGTGGTGGTCTTCACTTCATCGTTGGAAGAGAGAAAGCGGGCCCTGGAACTGGGGGCGTGCGCGTTTGTTCTCAAACCCGTCAACTTCGACGCGTTCACCGACGCGGTCCGCGGAATCGTCCAGGAATGGGGCCTGCCACGAGCCAGTCAAACGGCCGTTTAGCACCGGGTCTTAGAATTTCTCCACCAGCTCGCAGCGCCTGCATCCCGCTATACTAAGGACTCTCGAAGGAGAGCCTGCCGTCGGTTAGGCCGTGCTCTCTGGCTTTTGAAGTGGGAGGTGTCCACCGCAATGCTGCGCAGCATGAATCGCGGCGCCCTGCGTCTGCTGATTACCGGATTTGGTCTGCTGGCTTGCGAAATGTGCCTGCCCGCTCAGGACGCCCCACATCGGCTGGCCGCGCGCGCGCAGGGCGAAACACCACTCTTCCGGGATCTTCGGGAACTTTGCGACAGCATCGGCGGCCGTCCCACCGGATCGCCGGCCAGCGACCGCGCCATCGAGTGGGCGGCCGCGAAATTCCGCGAGATCGGGATCCAAAACGTGAGCGTCGAATCCTTCACCGCGCCCAGCTTGTGGCTGCCTGTTTCGGCGGAGGCATCCGCGCTATCGCCGGTGCAGTTCAATATCCGCATTGCTTCCTCGCCCATGAGCCCGTCCAGCAAGGGCCCGATCGAGGCGCGGCTGGTGGACGCCGGCGACGCGACGCCGGAAGCCTTCGCCAAGCAGGCCGCCGAGCTGAAAGGCTCGGTCGTGCTGGTTCACTCGGCCGAGATGAAAACCTTCGACGATCTCTTCGCCGAATACATCCGCAACGCCGCGCTGCTCGAGGCGGCGCGGAAATATCAGCCGGCCGCGCTGCTGCTGGAATCCACCCGCCCGCGCGGTTTGCTGTACCGCCATCCGATTTCGCTGGATTCGCATTATGCGCCCGTACCCACCGCCATTATTTCGCGTGAACACGCCGAGCGGCTGGCGCGGCTGGCCGAAAAAGGGCCGGTGCGCGTGCGCCTTTCGATGACCAATAAGACCGCCCCCTCCTACCAGTCCAAGAACGTGATCGCCGAGATCCGCGGCCGCGAGAAGCCGGACGAGATCGTGCTGGTGGGCGCGCATCTGGATTCCTGGGACCTCGGAAACGGCGCTGAGGACAACGGCGTCAACGTAGCGTTGGTGCTCGATCTGGCGCGCGCGTTCCACGATCTGGGCCTCGTCCCGCGCCGAACGCTGCGTTTCGCGCTGTTCACCGGCGAAGAGCAGGGCATGCTCGGATCCGAGGCTTACGTGGCGCGGCACAAAGCCGAGCTGGACAAGTTCGCGGCCGTGGTGGTCTTCGACACCGGCTCGGGCCATCTGGACGGCTTTTATCTAAACGGCCGCGAAGAAATGCGGAAACCGGTGAACGATGCGCTCGCCGCCGTGGAAGGCTTGCGCGCACCCGGCCACCTGGTGGACGCCATCGACGGCACCGACAACTTCGACTTCATGATCTCGGGCGTTCCGAACCTGGTGGGCATTCAGGATCCGATTCCCTATCTGCCGGACTATCACGCCGAATCGGATACCTTCGACCGAGTGAACACACGTGAGGAGAAGCGCACGGAAGCCATCGCGGGCGTCCTGCTCTGGAGTTTGGCTGAAGATCCGGAGCGCCCGGCGCGGCGCCAATCGCGCGCGGAAGTGGAGAAGCTCGTCATCGATACCAAGCTCGATGAACAGATGAAGGCCTATGGGCAGTGGGACGACTTCAAGGCCGGGAAGCGCGGGCTGTTCTGACCAGGCCTTCCAGCCGGTGATGCACGGCGGGCGGCAGAAGCTGCGCCGACGCCAGCGCGGCCCCGAGCAGCCAGGTACGCCGATCCTTCAAGAGAAACGTGGGCGCGCGTCGCACGGCTTGGCGAAAGAGCCGCGCGGCTGACTGGGTATCGCCCTGCTCATAGGCCGCCGCCGCTTGAGCGCGATGGAAACCCGCTCCGGCCAGGTGCTCCACTTCGTCCATGGCGCCCGGACAGGCGCGCCGCATCTTGGTCATAATCCGCTGCCATACCTCGAGCTGTTGTTCCCAGTTTCCGGTCAACTGCCCCGGCCGGCGGCGATATAGCGCGGAAACGCGCGCCGAGCCGAGCAGATTGCCGGGCCGCACCAGCGCCACGCGCAGCCAATAATCGTAGTCCGACCCGGCCGGAAGCTGCTCGTCAAAGCAGCCGACCCGGTCCACAACTTCGCGGCGCATGACCACGGTGTCGCTTCCAATCATGTTCTCGATCAGCAGATCGCGCAGCGTCAACACGCCTTGCCATCGCCGGATGGTGCGCCCCAGGTCGCGCCCCGATTCATCCACCATGCGCATGGCGGAAAAGACCAGGTCGGCTTCCGGGAGTCCATCCAGGCAGGCGATGTCCCGCTCCAGTTTGTCCTCCAGCCACCTATCGTCGCCATCCATGAAGGCGACATAGCGGCCGCGTGCGGCGCCGAGACCGGCGTTGCGGGCGGCGGCCGCGCCTTGGTGCTGCCGGCGCAACAGACGCAGGCGCGCATCGCGAATCTGTTCAAGCTCTTGCGCCGTTGTGTCCGAAGAACCATCGTCGATGGCGATCAGTTCCAGATCGGTCCAGGATTGTGAAAGCACCGAGTCAGCGGCGGCGCGCACGAACGGCGCGACGTTGTACGCCGGAAGAATCACCGAAACCCGCGGCTCAGGCATTCTTCCACCTCAGCGCGGCGCGCGTCAGATAGCCATGCAGGCGCGCGGGCAGCAGCAACCCGCCCAGCGCGGCCGCGCCCATTTCCCAATTGCGCCGGTCAGCGAGGAAGATTTCGGGAGCGTATCCCAGCGAACGAGCCATGGCGTGGACGGCCCGGCCATAATCGCCCGCTTGATACCAGCCGTAGGCGAGGAAACGCCGCATATTGGAACGGGCGCGCCGCTCGACCCGCGCCACTTCCCGCGGCGCGAAGCCGCGCGCCTTCTCGATCAATTGCTCGAAATCGCGTTCCACGTTCGCCACGTCGCCGGTGAGCTGCCCGGGACGGCGGCGGTAGAAGGTCAGGAACTCGGGGATGGCCCACACGTTCCCGGGCCGCAGACGGGCGATTCGCAGCCAGGAGTCCAGGTCGTAGCAAGCCGAAAAACCTGGATCAATGCCTCCGGCCGCAAGCAGCGCCTCCCGCCGCACGACCACCGCGGAGCTGTTGCCGATCACGTTATCCGCCAGCAATTCGGTGAAGGTGATGCCGCCCGTCCAGCGTCGCGGAGCGAGGCCCGTGTCCTGGCCGCGCGCGTCGATGATCCGCGACCAGGAGAAAGTCAAGTCGACCTCGGGCCGGCGCTCCAGCACTTCGAGGTGCCGCGCCAGCTTCAGCGGGCTCCACAGATCGTCGCCGTCCAGCACGGCCAGATAGGGCGCGCGCGCGAGCCGGGTTCCTTCGCGTAATTGCGCAGCCGCCCCGCGGTGGGCCGACTGCACCAGACGAATCCGCGCATCGCAAGCCTGCGCGGCAATCCCCAATGTTCTGTCCGTCGAGCCGTCGTCGAGGAGGATGAGTTCGAAGTCTGGAAAGGTCTGTGCCAGCGCGGACTCGATGGCTGCGCCAATATAGTTCGCCACGTTGTAAGCCGTCATGACGACGCTTACTGTGGGTGCTGAGATCATGCCGTTATTCAATGATACTTTGAGAGCGGCATTAGAATCGGAGATGAATGACACCCGCTTCGCCCCGCCTGTATCTGGAGCGCCCCGGGCCGCTCCTGCACTTCTGGGGGCTGTTCCGGCAGGCCTGCGTGGCCGCTTACGAAGACAACTGCTTCGGCATCGCCAAAGGCGCCGCTTATTCTTCGCTGCTGGCGTTTTTCCCGGTGCTCGCCTCTATCGCCGCCATCCTGGCGCGCGTGAATGCCGAATCGGTCGCGCGTGTGCTCTCCAGACTGTTGTTTGAAGTGGTTCCGCCGGGCTCCAAGGATCTGGTGCGCTATCAATTCACCACTTATGGCCAGCGCCCAGTTTGGCTGATTCTCGCGGCGGTGCTGCTGTCGGCCTGGGCCGCTTCCGGCGCCATGATCAGCCTGATGGAAGGCTTTGAGGCGGCTTACCGCCTGCCGTCCGGCCGGCCGTTTCTCAAACAGCGCGGCGTGGCCATTCTTTTGGTCTTCATCGCCGCGGTCCCGGCCATTGGCTCGTCGGCCCTGATCGTCTTCGGCGGACGAACGGAGAGCTGGATGCTCGGCTGGATGGGCCTGCCGCCGGAAGCCGAGCTGCGCACCGGCGTGGTGCTGGCGTTCGGGCTGCTGCGCTATCTGCTGGCGCTTGCCGCCACGGTGCTGATTACCGGCTTGCTGTATTGCGTCGGGCCCAACCGCTCCATCAAGCTGCGCACGGTTTGGCCGGGCGCGTGGCTGGCGACCAGCCTGTGGTTAGTCGCGACCTCCGGTTTCGCCTGGTACGTGCGCAACATCGCCAATTACAATGTGCTCTACGGCAGCATCGGCGCGGTGATCGCGCTGGTGGTGTGGATGTATCTGCTGGCGCTGATCGCGCTGATCGGCTGCGAATACAATGCGGTCCGCGAGCGCCTCCGCGGCCGCCGCTGAGTGCGGCCAGGTAGTGCGTCAGTGTGCCGACTGGAAACAGGCTTCAGGGAGCAGCGATGACGCGCCTCCGCGTGGCTCGATAAACACCACGGCGTTAGTCGCGGGCGAATCTTCTGCGGAACAAATGGCGGCGAGAACACGTAACATACGCAAATGGCTTTGAGCCACGATCTCCGCGCGGGCGTTCGCCGTCTGCGGCAGAACCCCGGATTCTCCGTTATCGCCATCCTCACATTAGTGCTCGGTATCGGCGCAAACGCGTCTATCTTCAGCGTCATCAACGCTATTCTCTTCCGGCCTCTACCACTGGAGCGCCCCTCGGAACTGGTCTCTCTCAACGAGACGATGGCCCGTAACACCGTCCCTTTTCTCTCGTACCCGAACTACCGCGATTTTCGCGACCGCAATTCGGTGCTCACCGAGTTGGCCGCTTATGGCGTCATACCGGCGAGCGTCGGTCTGAAGGGGAGCAGCCAGCGGATGTGGGGCTATATAGTCACCGGGAACTACTTCGACCTCCTGGGAGTGAAACCGCTGGCCGGCCGCCTGTTCCAGCCTGAGGACGACAAAGTTCGCGGAGGCCATCCGGTGGTGGTGTTGAGCTATACAGGCTGGCAGAAGCGCTTTGGCGGCGATGCCCAGATCGTTGGCGCAAAGGTCCAAGTCAACGGCCGGCAGTTCACCGTGCTGGGAGTCACGCCCAAAACGTTTATCGGTACGGAGCTTATGATTTCTCCGGACGTCTTCTTCCCCATGGCCATGCAGAAAGAGTTGGAGGGCGGCGAAGGCTATCTGGACCGCCGGAGCGGTTGGAGCCTCTTTGTAGTGGGGCGTTTGAAGCCAGGCATCACCAGCACGCAGGCTGAATCCGCTCTCAACGGGATCGCTCGGCAATTGGCGCAGGAATATCCACGGGACGACGACGGCATCAAGATCACGCTCACTCCGCCGGGGTTGGGGGGAGGGTACCTGCGGGATCCGACCATCGGGTTCGCCGCTGCGTTGTTCGGCGTTTCCTGTCTGGTGTTATTGGTGGCCTGCGCGAACCTGGCCAGCATGTTGCTGGCCCGCGCCGGCGATCAGCGTAAGGAAACCGCTATCCGGCTTGCTCTGGGCGCCGGACGAGGCGTGCTGATCCGGCAACTGCTGATCGAGAATCTTGTGGTGGCTCTGCTGGGAGGCGCCGGCGGCGCGCTGTTGGCTGCCTGGATCATGAGCGCCCTGGCGGCGTGGCATCCCCCGATTGATCTCCCTGTGGTTGTTAGCGCTCCCGTAGATATCCGCGTGTTCCTGTTCGCCCTAGTTGTTTCCTCCATCACAGCGCTGCTATTCGGCCTGCTGCCCGCTTTTCAGTCGACGAAGACGGACCTAGTCGCGGCATTGAAGAATGGGGCCGTCACATCGCGACTCCGCTACTGGCATTTGCGCGATTACATGGTCGCAGCCCAGGTCTGCCTGTCGGTGCTGCTGCTTTTCTGTTCGGTGCTGGTGATCAGGAGTTTGCAACGGTCGCTGGATGCGCCGATCGGCTACCAACCCCATGGTCTCGCTACGGTCTCCTTCGATCTGAACATGCAAGCGTATGACGAGCCGCGCGGCCGTGAGTTCGAGCGGCGTGTTTTGGATAAGGTCCGCCAACTACCGGGAGTCGAGTCCGCCGCCCTCGTGAATAATATTCCTTTAACCGCGGGCGTCAGCTCCAATCACATCTATATCGAAGGCAAGCCAGTTCCCAAGCGCGCTGCCGACGTGCCGATGGCCTTCGAGCTTAAGGTCAGTCCCGATTATTTCCACGCCATGCAGACGCGTTTGATTTCCGGCCGCGAGTTCGACGCCAGGGACAAGCAGGGTGGCAAGCGGGTAGCCATTGTGAATGCGACATTCGCGGCGGAATTGCTGGATGGAGGCAACCCGCTGGGACGCCGCTTCACCACCAACACAACTAAGGAACCAATCGAGATTGTGGGTGTGGTGGAAAACGGAAAATACTATCAACTCAACGAGACCCCTAAGGCGGCCTTCTGGACGCCGCTGGAAATCTCGTATAGCTCGATTGCCTCCTTAGTGGCGCGCCCGCGAATGCTTTCGCCGGAAGCCCTGGTGCCGTCGATCCGGGGCGTCGTAGGCGAACTCGATCCCGGCATCGCGCTGTTCGGCGCCGGCCGCATGGAGGACCAGCTATCGTTGACTTTCTTTCCCGCCCGCATCGCCGCTATCACGCTGAGTGCTTTTGGAATTCTGGCGCTGCTGCTCTCTGCCACGGGGATTTACGGCGTAATGGCCTACGCGGTTTCGCGCCGGACCCGCGAAATCGGCATTCGTATGGCGATCGGCGCAACCCAGGCGCAGGTGCTCGAGTCGGTTGCGCGCCGCGCCGCCACTTTGATCGCTACGGGTCTTGTGCTCGGCCTGGGAATGGCTTTAGCCGCCGGGCGATTGTTGGAGCGAATCCTTTATGGCGTGAAGCCCAGCGATCCGCTGACCTTCGCGATTGTATCCGCGCTCATGCTTGGCATAGGCGCGGCCGCTACGTTTCTGCCCGCCTGGCGGGCAACTCACATCGATCCCATGCAGGCGTTGCGGCAGGAATAGCGGCGACGACCGATTCTGCTCCCGTTGAGTCGCGCAGCGTTTCGCAACCGCCTCGTCACTTGGACGAAGAACGCCCAGCCGCCGAAATAGGGGAAGCAGCTCGGATTTCAAACCGGCCCACTACCCCGCGGGCACCTGCTACGCTGGAGCGTAGCCCGATGCGTATCGTCTGCACACAGGCTCACCTGTTGTCCTATCCGCTCGCGGAACCGCTCACGCTGCCGTATTACGGCGGCGAGCGCACCATCCTGAAGCGCGACGCGATGGTGATTCGCGTGAAGGCCGACAACGGGCTGATCGGCTACGGGCCGGGCGAGGGCAGCGAACAGGCCAAGCAAGCCATCGACGCGGTGATTGCGCCGTTCCTGGAGGGCCGCACGCTAACTGATCCGGATGCGCTGCGAGTGCATTTTCTCGAAGGTCCCGGACGGGATGCCGAACTGCTGCGGGTGTACTCGGCCGTCGAAATCGCGCTCTACGACTTGGAGGGCAAATCCAAGGGCCTGCCCGTCTCGGATCTTCTGGGCGGACGCGTGCGCGACCGCATCCAGCTGTACGGCAGCGCTGGGATGTACATGCCGATCGAAAAATCCGCGCAAGAAGCGCGCGCCATCGCCCAGCTGGGATTCCGGGCGTTCAAGCTGCGCTCGGGATTGGGGCCGGAAGAGGATCTCGATGCCGTGCGCAGGCTGCGCGAAGAGCTGGGGCCGGATTTCGATCTTATGGTGGACGCGCAAGCCTGGTGGCGCATGGGCGACCGCAATTACGTTCCAAGCGCGATCGACCAATTGGCCGAGAGGCTGGACCAGTACAATGTCGCCTGGCTCGAAGAGCCGCTGCCGCCCCAGGATCACGCAGGCTACCGCCGGATCAAAGAACTGGAACGGGCCCCCATCGCCGCGGGCGCGCACGAGCCGGATGAGGGAGGCTACCTGGATCTCATCGCCACCTCCAGCGTCGACTACCTGCAGATGGACCTGGTCGCGCAAGGCGGGTATGCCACCGCGCGCCGGCTGCTGGCCGAGGTTTCTCACGCCGGCCTGAGGTTCGCCTTCGCCTGCGAGGGCACCGCGCTGGACGTGATCGCCGCAGCCCAGCTCGGCGTCTGCTGTCCGGAGCCGATCGCCGATTGGCTCGAGTATCCTTGCTACTCCACTCCTGCGCGGGCCGGCATGTACCCATTTCCCCTGGCCGCGGAAGTCTTGAAGGAACCGCTGCAGCTAGATCATGGCGACTTGGTCGTGCCGCGTCGTCCCGGCCTGGGCGTCGATGTGGATGAGAGCGTGTTCGAGCGCTATCCATGGATCCCCGGCCCGTGGTCTTTCTTCCGCGTCGATTCCCCGCGCGAGGTCCATGCCTTGAGCGCCGGCCGCAGCGAGCCGTGGATGGAACCCAGCGGAGAAAAACTCCGCAAAGGGCCCGCGAGTTCCGGCGAAGCGCACTCCCGATCCGCGCAGCGCTCATGACGGACTGGGTGCAGTGGTTGGAAGCCGCCGGGGCCGCGGCGTTTGGCTCGGCTGGCGTCCTGACGTACGCGGTACGCTTTCCATCTTCTTCCCTGCTGGCGCCTTCGGTGTACCACGGCGCCGGCACCCGCCCGGCCATCGCCCTCACGTTCGACGACGGACCCAGCGAATCCACGCCGGAGCTGCTCGAGATTCTGGCGCGCCATGGGGCGCCCGCTACTTTTTTTCAATGTGGCGCGAATGTGAGGCGCCTGCCGGAAGTTGCGCGGGCTGTGGCGGCGGCCGGCCACGAGATCGGTAACCACTCCGATACGCACCCCAAGCTGCATTTCAAGTCGCGCCAGACCATCTACGGTGAACTGGCCGCTGCGCAGGAAACCATCCAGCAAGTCACCGGCCTCCGGCCTCAATATTTCCGGGCTCCCTACGGTATCCGCTGGTTCGGCTTGCGCGAAGCCCAGCAGCGGCTTGGTCTAATGGGTGTGATGTGGACCACCATCGGAATGGATTGGAAATGGCCGGCTGAGCGGGTGATTCCGCGCCTTCTCGGCGGCGCCGCCAACGGTGCCATCTTCTGCCTGCACGACGGCCGAACGATTCAATCCAACCCGGACGTCCGGCCCATGCTCGAAACCGTGCGCGCAGTTCTGCCAAAATTGATGGAGAAAGGCTTCCAGTTCGAAAAGGTGAGCGAAATCCTATGTCCCACGAAGAACTGACCCAGCGGGTCAGAGGCATCATTGCGGCCACCCAGCACCTTCCGCAGGAGAAAGTCATGGCCGATAGCACGTTCGAAGAACTGGGCATCGATTCGCTGGACGGAATCAATATCCTTTTCGCGGTGGAGAACGAATTCAACATCAACATCCCGGATGATGCCGCTCAAAGCATCCGTTCGGTGCGGGATGTCGTGGACGGGATCGCCAAGCTGCTGGATCAAGGCGAGGGAGGCCCGGTAGCCGCCAGGGCCTGATGAGAATGCTCGCGAAGCCATCGAGTTGGCGCACGCACCCGTGCGTGCTGCGTTCACACTCTCCAGAAAGGGCGCACAACGGAACGCCGCGGCAGCGCTTTTTGTCCGCCACGAGCAGGCCGCGGCGTCCTGTGCGCTCGTGTGAACGCCAGCCCGCATGACAACCCGAGTAGCGGTGACAGGCCTGGGCGTGATCTCGGCACTCGGAGGCAACCGCTGCGAGTTTTGGCAGGCGCTCGCGGAAGGCCGGTCCAGCATCCTGCCAATCGAATCCGTCGACCGCGCGCAGCTCCGCTTTCAAAACGGCGCGGAGGTGCGTAACTACGATGCCTCGCGCTATTTCGACGAGAAAGAAGCTGGCCTGCTGGACCGTTTCGCCCAATTCGGCGTTCTTGCCGCGCGCGAAGCCGTCGCCTCCGCCGGGATCGAATGGAGCGATGAGCTGCGCGAAACCACCGCCATCGTCACCGGCTCCTGCGTCGGCGGGCAGAGCACCGAGGACGAGGGATTCGTCAATCTGTATCGCAAGAACATCCCGCGGGTGAATCCGCTGACCATCCCGCGCACCATGGAGAACGCGGCCGCCAGCCGGATCTCGCTCGAAACCGGAATTGTCGGGCCCACCTACACCGTTTCCACGGCCTGCTCGTCTTCCAATCACGCCATCGGCCAGGCTTTTTGGATGGTGCGGAGCGGCGCGGTGCGAATGGCGATCGCGGGCGGAAGCGAGGCTGTCTTCAGCATGGGATTTCTCAAGGCCTGGGAAGCCATGCGCGTGGTTTCGCCGGACACCTGCCGGCCGTTCTCGCGCGACCGGCGCGGCCTGATTCTGGGGGAAGGCGGCGCGATGCTGGTGCTGGAGCCGCTCGAATCGGCACGCGCGCGCGGCGCGAAAATCTTCGGCGAGATCGTGGGCTTCGGCATGTCTTCGGACGCTTTTCACATCACGCAACCCTCCGCCGACGGAGCCGCGCGAGCCATGCGAGCCGCACTCGCCGACGCCGGCCTGGCGGGCCAGGCCATCGGGTACATCAACGCGCACGGCACGGGCACGACCGCCAACGACGCCACCGAGACTTCCGCGATCCGCAAGGTGTTCGGCGCGCATGCCGGGAAACTGGCCGTCAGCTCCACCAAGTCGATGCACGGCCACACGCTGGGAGCGGCCGGCGCCCTGGAAGCGGCCGCCACGTTGCTGGCGCTCCAAAGCGGCGTTTTGCCGCCGACCGCCAATTACACGGAGCCGGATCCGGCTTGCGACCTGGACGTAATCCCGAACCAGGCGCGCCGCGTCGAAGTGGAGTACGCCCTCTCGAATTCCTTCGCCTTCGGCGGTCTGAATGCGGTCCTGGCGCTCCGCCGAGCCGCTCCCTGATTCAAGGGCGCGACATATCCCCCACTTCCATCTCGCGCACCCGGGATTCACCTTAGCTCCGAGAGCCGAAGAACGAAGACGTTATGATGGTTCTTGGGAACTATGGTCCCGCCAACGCCGGAAAGCCGGCTGAGATCCCGCATTTTCACACTGGTTACGATCCTGGTCTCGCTGGCCTGCCTGGGCTGGGCGCTGCACGGCGTGAGCTGGACCGAGCTATGGGGAGAGATTCGCGAGCTGGACTGGCGCTGGGTCGCGGCCGGCGTCGTCGCGGAGCTGTTGGCCTACGTGTTTCAGGGTTGGCGCTGGAGCCTGCTGCTGCGTCCCGTCGGCCCTGCTTCAACCTCCAATACCACTCGAGCCATCTTCGTGGGGCTGTTCGCCAATGAGGTCCTGCCACTGCGGGCCGGCGAACTGATCCGCTGTTTTCTCGTTACCCGCTGGAGCCAGATCCCGCTATCGGTTTCGTTGGCTTCGGCGCTGATCGAGCGCATCTTCGACGGGATCCTGCTGATCGCCGGACTTTTTTTCTCGTTTCGGTACTTGCAGCACTTCCCGCTCACCCGCGGGCAGGCCCGAGCTATCAGCATCCTGACGGACAGCAGTATTTTCCTTACGCTGCTGATCCTGATCTGTGGCGCCTTGCTGGCCGTAGCCATGTATTGGCGCGAACAGGCATTGGATGCGATCCTGGACGCGCGCATTTTCAGTTGGGCGCACGTGTTTATCGAGGACCTGCATCGCATCGGCCATTCGCGCTATTTGTATCTTTCCTTTTTGGTCAGCATTCCGCATCTGTTGATGCAGATCTTGCCGATCTACGCGGTGATGCAGGCCTATCAACTGGATGAGAGCTCCTGGAAGGGGGCGGCGGCGTTGATGGTGATCTTACGTCTAGGCTCGGCTGCGCCGCAGGCGCCGGGAAATCTCGGCCTGTTCCAGCTGCTATCGACCATCGGCCTGACGTTGTTCGGCGTGCAGGCCGCGATGGCGCGGCGCTTCACATTGATTCTCTGGGGAGTGGTCACGCTGCCGCTGGTGCTGGTCGGATTCGTCGACCTGGTCGTCACGGGAGCCAAGGTCGGCGAAATGCATCGCGAGGCGCAGGCGGAAATGCGCGCCCGCCAAGGCGAGCTTTCCAGAACCTGACGGCGCGCAGCCTCAGTGCGTCATGGCGTAAATGATGTAGTTCACGCCGATGCGGATCGCCAGGCCGGAGAATCGTTCCGGGTATTGCGGCGAATCGGCCCACTCCCAGGCGTCGCCCAGATCCGAGTTGTAGGAGATCGCCACCATGATGCGGCCCTTGTCGTCGTAAATGCCGCGCCAGTGCGCGCCGACGCCGCCGTCGTTGGGATTCTTCGCGCCCACGCGCAGGTGCTCGGCGCCGGGCACCTGGAAACGATCGTCCAGATCGAACACCGTGTGAAAAATGGCGTCATCATCCGGGATGTCGACAATAGGACGGTCCGGAAAAACATACCGGATTCTCTTCTCGAACATTTGATACTCGTAGTTGCCGTGGAAATCGTCGGCCATGAAGAAGCCGCCCCGCAGCAGATAGTCGCGCAGCACCTTGCCCTGCGATTCGGTAAGTCCCCATTCGCCCACCTGAACCGCATAGAGCCAGGGCCAGTTGTAAGCGTCGTCGCCATCCTCCAGGTTGATGGGCTGCTCCACCGAGCGGACACGCAGGCGCGTGAGACGCCGGACGGCCTCCGAAAAATGGCGGTCGGCGCGCGGATAGTCCTGGGTCCACAGCGACAGCCCCCGCCGCCAGTCTCCGTCGAACCGGCCGCGATACCCGTCGTTGGGTCCGGGAGGAAACATGAGCCTCGCGAAAGCCCATTCCGATTTCTCCTGCCAGTCGGGCGTCAGTTCGAACTGGTAGTATTCGACGCCGGGATATTGGCGGAAGGGCCGCTGGAAGGCGTAGAGTGCGCCCAAACAAGCCAGTCCGCAACTCCATCGCCACCATTTGCCGCGCCAGCTCATCGTGGGCCTTCTAACTCGAAGAATACCATCTGGTGGACGCCGCCCAAGAGGATGCCGAGGCTATGCGATGCCGACGCCTCAGCCGGGCGGTGGTCTAGTTCGCGCACGTGGCCGCAAAAGCGAACCGCGCTTACCGGGCCGTGCGGGCTTAACTGCGCAGCAGCGCCGCTTTGAGACGGGCGGGCGTGAACGGCACCGTCCGAAGCCGGACGCCGGTAGCGTCGAAGATCGCGTTCGCGAGCGCGGCGGCTACGGGCGCCGTGGATGCTTCGCCGGCGCCCAGCGGAGGCAGCATCGGCCGGTCGATCAGCGCTACTTCGATCGCGGGAACTTCCGGGAACGTCAGGATCGGATAGCTGGCCCAGTCGATGCTGGTCACGCGCGAGTGGTCGAACTTCACTTCCTCGTGCAGCGCGCGGCTGAGGGTTTGCAGGATCGAGCCTTCGATCTGGTTGCGAAGCGAATCCGGATTCACCACCAGGCCGCAGTCGTGGGCGCAGGTGACGCGGCGCAGGTTGATCTTACCGCTGGCGCGGTCCACCGCGACCTCCATCGCCATTCCGATGTAGTTTTCGGCCTGCTTATAGCGGACGTAGGCGATGCCGCGCCCCACCAGCAGATTGCCTTGCGCAGCGCGCGGGTTGGGTGACGGCCGCGCTTGCCAGCCGATCATCTCGGCGGCCCGCTTGAGCACTTCGATGGCGCGCGGATCCGTGAGACCACGCAAGCGGTATTCGACCGCGTCGATCCCGGCGGCGGTTGCGAACTCGTCCACGAAGCTCTCCACCGCGAACACATTGGCGATCTTGCCGGGCGCTCGCAGGTTGGAAACGCGCAGCGGCGTCTGTTTCATCCAATGCACCACCACGCGGACATTGGAAGCGGCATAGGGCGGATCGCCGTTCTGCGAGATCTGTCCGGCGCCCTGCCCATGCGGCTGCACGATACCGGCAGCGTCCACGCCCAGAAACGGCCGCGTGCCCGGAACACTGGTGGGCAGCCACATCTGCGTCTCCCAGGCCTGGATGCGGCCCGCGAGGTCGATACCGCCCCGCAGTTCGAGAATCTGCGGCGGTCCCTTGGGATCCCAGCCGTGTTCGTCGTGGCGCATCCACTGCACTCGCACCGGCGCGTTCACGGCCTTCGAAAGCAGCACGGCGTCGGCCGCCACGTCGTCGTTGCCATTACCGCCGTACGAGCCCGAGCCGTCGAGATAGATCACGCGCAGCTTATCCTGCGGGATGGAAAAAATCTTCGAGAGCGATGCGCGCAGGCCGTGGGTGCCCTGCGTGGACGTCCAGACGGTGGCTCCGTCCGCGCGCACATCCGCGACCGCGCAGGATGGGCCCAGCGAGGCGTGGCTCTGGCACGGCCATTGATAAGTCGCCGAAAACTGCTTGTCAGAGGCCGGCAGCGCGGACGCGGGATCGCCGCGGCTCACCAGTTCCTGATCGCGGTCCAGCGGTCCTTGGCGCACATAGCGCTCCAGGCCTTCGTTTCCGGGAAGCCCCTGCCACTCGCTCCAGTCGGCTTTCAGCTCGCGGGCCGCACGCACTGCGGCCCATTCATCCCGCGCCACCACTCCGAGAAAATTCTCGATGTGCACGACGCGCAGTCCGGGGATTCCTTGGACTGAAGACTCATCGATCGAAAGCAGTTTCGCGCCGATCGACGCAGGCCGGATCACGCGCCCGTGCAGCATCCCTGGTAGCGTGAAGTCCTGGATATAGGTGTGCCGGCCGGTGCATTTGCCCGGGACGTCGGGGCGCAGGAGCGGCTTGCCCACCAGAGTGTAGCGGGCGGGGTCCTTCAGCGGAGCTTGGGCGTCGACCTTGAGCGAAAGCCGCCGGCCGCCGATCAGCGCGCCGATGTTGACGCCCGCGCCTCCTGCCGCCGGACGCACCTGGCCATCCACAATCGTGAGCTCAGAAGCCGGACGCTTCAGTTGTTCCGCACCCAGCGCGAGTAGAGCCTGGCGAGCCGTAGCGGCCGCCTGCCGGACTTCTACCGCGCCGCGCGGGATGCCGGTCGAGCCGCCGGTTCCACCCTGGTCCGGCGTGATCAGCGTGTCGCCCTCCACCAGCGCGATGCGATCCACGGAAATTCCGAGCTCCTCGGCCGCCATTTGCGGCATCGCGATCCGCAGCCCGGTGCCTACATCCACTTTGCTGGTGTAGAGAGTGACGGAGCCGTCGGCATGAACGGCGAGAAAACTGTCGACCTCGCGCGGGTCAACCGGCTTGCCGGACTCCGTCGAGGCGGCCGCGCTCTGCGCCGCACCGCGTTTCGGAAGCGCAAGCACAAAGCTGACCAGCACTGCGCCTCCAGTTTTGAAAAGATCGCGGCGGGAAATTGAAGAAGTCGATGTCATGTTCGCCTCCTCATGCCTTGGCCGCGCGCAGAACCGCCTGCAGGATGCGCGTGTGCGTCCCGCAGCGGCAGAGATTGCCGGCCAGCGCTTGTTTCACTTGTTCCAACGTCGGCTTGGGCGTCTGATTCAGCAGCGAGCGCGCCGTCATGATCATGCCGTTGGTGCAGTAGCCGCATTGCGCGGCCTGCTCGGCGATGAAGGCGGCCTGCACGGTATCCGGCTTCTCGGGTGTGCCGAGGCCTTCCAGCGTCGTGACGGAGCGGCCGGCAACGTCCTTAACAGAAGTGACGCAGGAACGCACCGCCTTTCCTTCGAGTAGCACGGTGCAGGCTCCGCACTGTGCCAGACCGCAGCCGAATTTCGGCCCGTGCAGCCCGACCGAATTGCGCAGCAGATAGAGCAGCGGTTGCGCGGGGTCCCAGGATTCGACCGTGACGGGGCGGCCG
The DNA here is from genome assembly GCA_035632015.1 of Bryobacteraceae bacterium. Lineage (GTDB taxonomy): Bacteria > Acidobacteriota > Terriglobia > Bryobacterales > Bryobacteraceae > Palsa-89. The sequence goes on along the minus strand of DASQHQ010000100.1, from coordinate 15,662 downwards.
TTGACTTGGAAACTATACTTCGCCATCGAGCCCTCCCTAGGCAGGGATGTTCCAGTTACCAGTTATAGCGAATCGGGCGGCGCGGTTGTCGTGACGGGCGGACCCGCGGAGGCAACCAAGAGTGGAACGCCGGACCTACCGGCCGGCCAGGTGCAGGAACAGCGTCAGGTATCGTTTCAAGTTCCCGGTAATCAGAAAGTTTTCGCGCACGTGCTCGTGACCCTGTTCGCCCAGCCGGCGGGCGATCTCGCGATGCGAGAGCAGGAAGCGAATCTGATACGCCGCGCCTTCCACCGAATGGGCCAGCAAGCCGGTGTGCTTGTGAATCACCTGAATCGGAATGCCGCCCACGGCTGAAGCGACCACCGGTTTCTTTTTCCACAGGGCCTCGGCTACGGTGAGTCCGAAACCCTCCCGCAGGCTCTTCTGAATGACGATGGTGGAGGCGCTCTGCAGTGCGTTCACTTCCAGAGGGCTGGAAGGGGGCAGCTCCAGCACGTGAATATCGGGATCGCCTGAAGCTTCCTCCTTCACTTCCGCCAGAACGGCGCTGCCCTCGGGATCGTCAGGAGCGCCGCCGCCGGCCAAAACGAGCTGGCAGTCATGGTAGCGCTTCACCAGGCGATACGCGCGCACCACTCCGACCGGATCTTTCAGACGATCGAAGCGGGAGATCTGCGTCAGGATGGGACGCCTGCCGTCGATTCCAAATCGCTCCAGCACGCCCGCCACAAATTCCGGCTCCAACTCGCGGTTCTTGTCCGCCAGCGGATCGATGGAGGGATAAAACAGATACTGCGGGATGGGGAGCTGGCGCGCGAACTCAGGCGAAGAAAAAATGGCACCATCGAAGCGGGCCACCCAGGGCTCCAGGAAATTCCAAACCGTCGGGTCGGGCCGCGACAAGTCGATGTGGCAGCGCCAGATCCAGCGTCCGGAATGTCCATTCGAGCGGGCCTCGACCAGCGCCACCGGCTGGGGGTCGTGAAGGACGACGAAGCGCGATTCCAGCGGCAGGCGCTCCAGGTTGCGGCGGTTGTATTCGCGGAAGATCTCGAAATCGCACGGGCCGGGCTGGTAGGCGCTGCCGTGGAGCGCGTTGTGAAAGGCCTTGGTGACTTCGAAGAACTCCGGCGCCCCGTCCAGCACATGCCAGTGCGCTTCCATTCCCACGCCGCGCATCAGCGGAATCACCCGCACCAGCATTTCTGCGACCCCGCCTCCTACGGCGGTCGAGTTCACCATCTCGACTGTGGCGCCTTCCAGCGGGCTTGCCAGCGTCCGCAGTTCTTCGACTTCTGCCGTACCGACGACCGGCGCGTACTGATCGAGGGAGGAGGACGTCAAATGGAGCAGTTCGTTCACGCGGCCATCTCCCGATCCAACAGCGCGATCAATTCCTGCCGTGCCGTGTCCAGCGTGTTGGTGTAGATGTCGATGCGGTTGGTGCGCGCCGCCAATTGGTCCAGTCCGAGCGCCGTGGCGAACCAGTGCGAGAAATCGTTGGTGCCCAACTGCAGGCGCAAACGCGAGGCGATGAAGTGATGATAGAAAGAGGCGTGGCTCAGGCGCTCCAGACCGGCCCGAAGCCCGGCCAGCGTTCGAGCGTCCCACGGCAGCGGCACCGTGACTTCGATGACGCTGGAAAAGTAGAACGGTTCAAAAGCTTCCTGGCGGGCTTGTTGCGGATGCTCGCTGGCGTATTCCGAAAGGATGCGCCGGACATCGGCGCGCAGTTCCGCGATGCTTACATAGTCCCGAATATCGATGCTGGCCAGCCGTTCGGCCAGCACCGGTTGATTGAGCGAGGCGAGCACCCACTGGGCGAAATCGTTGGAAAAACCCTCGGTGAGGAAATGATAGCGGCTCAGACTCTGGAAAGTGTGGTTGAAGATGGCGGCGTCGCTGGCTTGCTCCAGCGCCTGGAAGAGCTCCAGGACGGTTTCCGCTTTTTGATTCTCCACGCAGGTGAGATAAGCGGCGGTGGCGAATTGAAAAGGTTGGGTGGCGGTGTTCATAAGAATTCAGTCCGGAGCTGATGAAGAAACCTTCGTACATCGGCGACGCCGCCCAGACGGTAGCGCGCGCGGCTTGGGACAGGGCGTCCCACTCGCACGGTGATCCCGGCGCGCAGTGCGGCGAAGGCCGGTTCGTCCACTTGGTCGTCACCCATGTACACCAAGCTGTAGCGCCCCCGCAGCAGAGCGAGCTGCTGCCTGACCGCCGCGCCTTTGTCGCCCAGCTCACGGGGCAAAACTTCCCATACGTTCTTGCCTTGTTCGATACGGAAGGTGTTCCCACGCGGCAGGACTATTCCCTCCAGAATCGTGCGGGCCCGGACTACGTCGCGCGCGGCGGCTTCTCGATAATGCACCGCGAAGGCATATTCCTTGTCTTCGATCCATAAACCCGGCAGCTCCGCCAGCGAGGCCTGGAGGCGGCATAGCGCGAGCCGCAAACTCTGTCGAGTCTCCTCTGTCACTAGGCCACCGCTTCCTTCCCAACCGTGGAGGCCGAGGTAAGTGATGCCCGGAATCTGCACGCGCGCGCGGATGTCGGACTGGCGGCGGCCGCTGATCACCCAGATACGGAACCGCGGACTGCGAGCCATGGCCGTCAAGTCACGCCGCACGGAATCATCCAGCGACACTTGTTCCGGCCGGGGTTGAAGCCGCGCCAGGGTGCCATCAAAATCCAGGAACAGAGCGATCCTTGGAGCAGATCCAAGGCGGCTGATGATTTGCGGCCATTGGTTGAATACGGGGAGCATCATCTGCGACCATCGGCGACGGACGCAACCAGAGAGGGCTTGGGCGGCGCGGTGCTGGTGCGGATCGCGCACAGCTCTCCAAGCAGGCTCCCCGCCCAGCGATAAATATTGCGCTCCCTTACCGTGGCCCGCATGCGCTGCATCCTGGCGCGCCGCTCCTCCGGCGCCATTTCCAGGGCGCGGTGAATGGAAAACGCCAGTTCCTCGGTGTCGTAGGGATTGACGACCAGCGCATCGGCGAGTTCGTGACTGGCTCCCGTAAAGCGGCTGAGGACCAGCACGCCCTGCTCATCCTGGCGCGCGGCGACAAACTCCTTGGCGACCAGATTCATGCCATCGTGCAGCGAGGTCACCAGACAGAAGTCCGCGGTCCGGTAGTACGGCAGGATCTCGGCGTGACTATGCCGGCGGGGCAACAAAACGATGGGCTTCCAGCCGCCGTTCTGAAAGCGGCGGTTGATGCGATCGGTTTCCTGGACCACCTCCTGCATGACATCGTGATACCGCGGGATTTCGGTGCGGCTGGGCGAACCAATCTGCACGAATGTGAACTCGTTCTTGTAGGCCGGACATTTTTCGAGAAAGGACTCGATGCCGCGAAAGCGCTCGGGAATGCCTTTGGTGTAGTCGATGCGGTCCACGCCGACGCCCATGAAGGTCGCGTGAACTCCCAGGGCTCCGAGCAACGCCGCCCGCTCCAGGTGCGGCATGTCCTCGTCCGGCGCATGGGTTTCCACCGGACCGGGAGCGACGCTGATGGGAAACGGCTGAACCCGCGTTACGTGACCCTCGCGGTTGACCGAGAAGCGTTCCCAATCGATGCGCGATTCCAGCGCGCGATCCACCGTCTCGAGGAAGTTGTTGCAGTGGCCCTGGATGTGGAAGCCGATCAGATCCGCTCCCAGCAGCCCATCCAGGAGCTCGCGCTGCCAGGGGCAGATGCCAAAGGCCTCGGAATTCGGCCACGGAATGTGCCAGAAGATGGCCACCCGCGCATCCGGACGCCGCTGCTTGATGATGCGTGGCAGCAGCGCGAAGTGGTAGTCCTGCACCAGCACCACGGGATACCGTTCGCCGGCGATCTCGTCCAGAACGACGCCGGCAAAGCGCTCATTCACGGTCCGATACGCATCCCAATCCTGCGGACGGAAGATCGGCCGGGTATGCACGATGTGGCACAATGGCCACAACCCTTCGTTCGCGAAGCCGAAGTAGAACCCGCGTTCCTCCTCGGGCGTAAGCCACACGCGGCGCAGCGTGTATTGGGCGTGGTCGGGTGGAACGCGGACGCGCCCTTCCTCATCCACGACCTCGCGGTCGGCGTCGCCGGTTGCCTGCGCGATCCAAGTACCGTCGCACGCGCAGAGCACCGGCTCAAGCGCAGTCACCAGGCCGCTCGCGGGCACGACGACTTGGATGCCCTGCGGCCGGCGGACGTGCTCATAGGGTTCCCGATTCGAGACCGCGACCAGCCGGTCCCCGCCCAGACGGCTTTGCACGAAAACGCGCAGGCGTTCGGCGGTCCAGTTCGACTCCGCCGATTCGCGCAAGCGCGCTTCTTCTTCCGCCACCGCCCGCGCCGCCGCCAGGCTGGATGCCAGGTGCGTGACCTCCCGGGCCAGCGGTTCCAATTCGTCGCGTTCGGAAATCTTCGGGCCGGATGTGGCCAATCCGGTCCGCAGCTCGCGCAGCCATTGCGTCATCCGAAGCAGACGCCGGCCCAAGCCCCAGCGCACGGTGAGCAGGGTGATCACGCCGATCAGCAGGGTTTGGATGGCTACGCCGGCCAGAGCGCGCCGCCACAGCGCTGCGGCCTGTACGTCGATATAGGTGGTGTCGTGGAAGATGGCCAGAAATCCGATCACCGAGGCATCGCTGCGCAACGCCAGCGCGACGACGTGCATGGGATCGCCGCCCAGAGTGACGAACCCGGCGTGCGTCAACCCGTCTCCCAGCGACTGCAGAACGGGCGTCGGGAGCTGATCCAGATGTGGCGCCAGCCTGGAGCTGATGGCCAATAGATCGCCGCTCACGCTGTACACTGCGATTCCGGCGAGCCGCTCGTTGTCGTGGAAACGGTCCACCAGCCGCTGCAGGTCGCCATAGGAACTGCTCGCCACCAGAGGCTCGGCCGACTTGGCGACCGACTCGGCCAGCACCAGCGCTTGCCGCTCCATCTCACGTTTGAGGCCGTGCGTATCCGCGCGAATCTGGTAGTAGGCCACCACCAGAGAAACGGCTGCGACGCTGCCGATCAAAGAAGATGAGAGCCGGGATGTAAGACGCATCGGGAATATCTCCCAGTTGGAATGGGCAAGCTGGCAGCAGTCGCTCGCCAAACCAGGTTGCGTTGCGATCTAACGGACCAGGTTCACATCGGACCGCAGCGTAAACGTGACGCGGCTTTCGGCCGGCAGGCTGATTTGCCGTTTGCCGGTGATGGCCGCGCCAACGCTTCCGGCCGCCGCGCCGGCGCCCGCGCCGATCAAGGCCCCCGGCCCGCCTGCCGCGGCCGCGCCGATCAGCGCCCCGCCTCCCGAACCGCCGCCAATCCAGGCCCAGTTGCGCTTCTTGTGGCCGCCGCTCACGCTGGACGCGGCGGATGGCATCGCGTAGATGCGTCCGCGGAGGTCCATGGAGTCGAGATGGAGTGCCAGCATGGCCCGGCCTTTGAACCGTCCCGAAGATTTCGCTTCCGCGACATGACCCCGGAAACGAGTGCCAGTCGGCACTACCACGCGATCGCCGGAGACCAGAGGCTCAACGAGCGTCGCCGTGAAACGATCTCCTGCGCGGTTTCGCCGCGTATCGATAGCCTCATCGAGCCGCACTCGCACAGGCGTCCCGGCGCGAAGAACCGCCTGTAACGGTGCGGGCGCCAGGGAAGCGTGGCGAGCCTTCACTTCCGCGGCGGCCGGCGCGAGGTTCATACCCTCGAAGGTGAGAACTGCCAGTGCGAAAGACAGAACTCGAAGCTTTTTCATCTCAACCCTCCTCACGGAACGTGACCGGTGCAAATTGCTGGCTGACGTGCCGACCAAGGGAGGCTGCAAATCGGATGCCAGAACCGGCCTTGGCTCCGCATCCGATTGAAATCTAAGACATAGGGGGCTTTAAGAATGGGTAATGTACGTTAGCTAACCTGTAGATTTTTCCACCGCGCGGTAAGCATCGGTTGCACCCGGCGGACACTCCGCTGCCATTCACGGCGGGATCGCCGCAGCGTCCGCGCAGGCCTTGAAGTGGCCGCTAGCGCTCTCTGTCAGAGGCGGGAGCATGCTCTGCTTCTTCGGCGCGGGCCGCCTTGAGCATGCTCGCCATGGTGTGATAGTTCCCTTCGTGACAGGCGTATTCATAGATCGGGCCCGGCGCCGTGGACCACGGAACCTCTCCGGTCCACTGCCGCGTGAACGCGGTCGGATCGTCGATAGTGAATTGGTAGAGCAGGGTATCGGCAGCGATTCGAGTGAAACGCTCGAGGACGTGCAGATTCGCGTCGGAGCCTCGGAAGCTCGCCAGGCCGTTGAAATTCGTGGTATCTACGACCAGGGTGTCGCCTTCCCAGTGTCCCACCGAATCTCCCATCCAACTGCGAAGCTGCGGCGGGAGATGGGGGCGGCCGTCCAGGGGGATGAGGCGAACGTCGTGAATCATTTCGATGTAGATCGCAACGTAGCCGGGCGTTTGCACGATCCGGTAGTTGTTGTTGTAGTTGCTCGAAAGCATGGGTGGCCCGTCAGTCGGCCAGACGATGCAACGCTCGAACAGCGGGCGGTCCTCGGGACCTTCGGCGGACCGGCGGGCTACCTCCCGGCGCGCGCGCTCTGCCGCCTGCGCTTCCTTGGTCAAGGCTGGAATTTTCCCATCCGGCGGATCGATCACGATAGAAGTTCGGCGCGTCTTGACGACTTGGGTTCCGGAGTCCCACCAGGTCAACCGGAACAAGCCATTCACGCTGGCTTCGGCGCTGGCATCGCGGCGTTCGATGAAGCGTTTTTCGTATTCGGCCGCTTCCTGCTCTGTCAGGAACGCTTTGCCGGCAAACTCCGCTGGCCGCTCCATTGGGGTTATGGTGATGTTGGTCCAGATTCCTTGCAGGTCGGGCTGGCCGTCGGGCAAATGCTGCAGCTTCCAAGGCGTGGACTTGGCCGCACCCGGCGGAACTGATTGGGCCTGGGTCCCCAGAGGCGCCGCCATCGCGACCGCCAGCGCGCCGCGGCATACGAGAGATCGGTAGTTCATCGCAGAGAGCCTCCAGCGCTTACTTTGGGTACAGTATAGCGGGTTCGAAGCGAGCAGCGGCATCACCTGCGCGGTGTCGCTTCCCAGGGCTGTCGCGGCCCGGGATACAGAGCCATGGAAACGCAGGTGAAAGCCGGTAGATCCCGATCCAGGCCAGGACCGGACGAAGGCGTTACTTGGGGTCCTCGATGGTGAGATCCTCGGGCGGGGCGCCGGCTTCGTACATCTTCGAAGAGTCGAAGAACCCGGAGGCCGACAGGTGCATCCGGATTTCTTTTTTCCCTTTGTTCTGCCAGAACCAGCCGTGGACTCCGGTGGTCGGCGCGGTGAACGAGCCATAAAAGCTCTCCCGGCCGATTTTGTTGTCCAGCAGGTAGCTCTCGAAATAATCGGGCTTGGGTTTCCGATCGGGCTCACCATGGAATTCGAATTGAACGGGGCCGTCCGCCTTCCAGGCGAAAACCATGGTCGCGCCCTTCTGCATGTGATATTTGATCTCGAATCCGTCGCCGGGCTGCAGACCGATGTCCTCGGCGTCGACCTTGTAGGTGGCCGGTTGCAAGGTGTAGATGCCGATGTTGGCGGGCGTGGCGCGGCCTCCGGCGTTCGAGTCCGTCTGCGAAATGCCGGTCAACCGGAGCAGTTGGCCGGTTTTCAGAGGGTCGATGCCGTATTCGGCGGGCAGCACGGCGGCAAACAGGAGCACGAGAGCGACCGCAAGAGCGATCAGAATCGCTTTCACGATGGCGCCTTTGGAGGGGGTCTCGAGGGCGGTCAGATTTTGTGGTTGAATCATGTGTGCACCTGTTTGCCTAGGCGGGGTTCAGGTATCCGGCAATCTGGTATCCCATTAAAACGAACCCGACCGCCATCAAGGCCGAGTTGGTTGCCAGGGCGTGCCGCATGAAGCCGCTGCGGGTTCGCCAGATGCTGAGTGCGATCAGCACCGCGGCCAGCGCCAGTACCTGCCCGATTTCCACGCCCGCGTTGAAGCTCAGAATGTTCGCGACCAATCCATCGCGGGAGAGTTCCAGGGCCTGAAGTTTCGTGGCCAGACCGAAGCCATGGAACAAGCCGAAAATCAGGACCGCGAGTTTGGTATTGGGCTGAAAGCCGAATAGCCGCCTGAAGCCGCCGATATTTTCAAAGGCTTTGTAGACTACCGAGAGGCCGATGATGGCGTCGATGAGATACGGGTTGGCGTGAATGCCTCCCAGAACGCCGGAGAGCAGCGTGATGCTATGTCCGATGGTGAACAGGCTGACGTAGAGAACGATGTCCTTGAGCCGGTAAAGAAAGAAAATAACGCCCACCAGGAAAGCCAGGTGATCATAACCGGTGACCATGTGCTTGGCCCCCAGATAGATAAAGGGAGCAATCGCGACGCCTGCATTCGACTCCACGAAGCTCGCGTCCCGCTTCGATACGTTGTGCGCGCTGGCCGGACCCGGGAGCAACAGCCCGGCGATCAACAGCGCGATGGCGATAAACCACACAGTGCGGCTCAACATTTTTCCTCTTTCCGGATACTAGCGGCGCGATGCGTCACGGTGATCCTCAATTGGTCATGGCCTCATAAACCATCACGCGCGTCTGGCGCCAGACTACGTTGAGCATGATTTGCGGCCTGATCCATCAGCACTGCCACCAGCTTGGCCTGCGGATCGACCCAGAACAGCGTGCCGGTGATTCCGCCCCAGGAGAAGTCGCCCACCGAACCCGGCAGCGGATTGCGGCCCGGATCGACGCGAACCGCGAACCCCAGGCCGAAGCTGGTGCCCATTTCCGGAACCGGCCCAAAGGGTCCGATTGCCATGGCCACCGGAGTGTGGCGTTCGGTGTTGGACGGAAGCTGATCGGATGTCATCAGCGCGATGGTCCTGGGCGAGAGAATACGCACGCCTTCGAGCTCGCCGCCGTTGAGCAGCATCTGGGAGAAGCGCGCGTAGTCGCCCGCGGTGGATAGCATGCCGCCGCCGGAAAATACGTTGGGCTTTTGCGTTGCATCTTCGAAGGGCGCGTTGGGCTGGCCATCCGGTTTGGCGAGGCGCGAGACGGCCGCGGGCTTTACCCAGAATCCGGTGTCGTTCATTTTGAGCGGACCTGTGACGCGCTCTCGCACGAAGGTGTCCAGATCCATTCCGCTCACCACTTCCACCACGCGGCCGAGCACGTCGGTGGACACGCTGTACTCCCAAAACTCGCCGGGCTGCTGCAACAGCGGCATGCCGGCTATGGTCTTCACCATCTCGGCCAGGGACTTGGCATTGAAGATGTCCGCCTTGCGGTACATCTGGTCGATGGGCGAATTTCCGAACAAGCCGTAGGTCAGGCCCGAGGTGTGACGCATCAGATCCTGCACGGTCATGGGACGCGTGGGCGGCGCGCCTTCCGGGCCGACTTTGACGTCTTTGAACTCGGGCAGGTACTGGGCGACGGGCGCGGCGACATCCAGCTTGTTCTCTTCGGCCAGGATCATCGCGGCGACGGTTGTGATGGGCTTCGACATGGACGCGATGCGGAAGATGGAGTCTTTCTTCATGGGCGTCTGAGAGGCGCGGTCCTGGTAGCCGACAGCGTCGTAAAAGGCGATCTTGCCGTTGCGCGCGATCAGCAGCACGGCGCCGGGCAAGCGCTTGGCATCGACGTCGGCCTTGAACACTCCCCGAGCTGTTTCAAGGCGCTTGGACGAGAAGCCGACGTCTTCCGGATGGCTGGCCATGGGCAGAGGCTGAGCGAACGAGGCCGCGCCACAAAGGGCGGCGAGGGCGAGCACACGCGCTCTCGGTTTGAATCGGAGCATGGGACTAGTCTAGCGCGGGCAGGGCGCTCAGTCGGATCGAGGCGGCGCGGGTGCGGGATTGAGACTGGTCCGCTCGGACCCACGCGTTGCTTGTGTGTCCATTGATCGACCGGTCAGTTCCGGGCTACAATGTCCCGGCGAAGGAGGATTGCATGCGCAGATTCCTGCTGGTAACGCTCGGCATAGTGTCGTTGGGTGTCGGCCTGCTGGCGCAGGGCCGGGGCCCGGTGCCGGGAGATCACACGAAAGTCCCGCCGGCCCGCGTTCCCTCCGTTTACTTGAGCGCCGCTGACATTCAGGCCGGCCTCAGCAAGGTTGACCCAAAGTTAATCGCGTCGCCGACGGGTGGTGCGGTGAATGTCGGCCAGGGCCTCAACTGTGTGGTTCGCCGTCGAGTGGCTGGCCCGCAGTACGCCATCACTCACACGCGGGATGTGGAGTACCTCATCATTACCAAAGGCCGCGGCACCCTGGTGACGGGCGGCACACTGGTCCCGCCTACGATCGATAGCGACATCTACCCCAACCCCAACCCAAACGCGACCATCCGCAGCGCCAGTGGAATCCAGGGCGGTTTGGCGCGGAAAATTGGAGCAGGCGATGTCATCGTGAGCCCGCCAGGCACACCGCATTGGTTGAGCGAGATCGACGGCACGATCGAATACGTGGAGATTCGCATCCCCAACGTCGATCCTGCGCCCGGAATCGAACGCGCCGAGCTGGCTCCGGCTGCCGCCAAATAGCGACGCGGCTGGACGGCGCAATCTTAACAGCGAATCGGCCCTGGGAAAGGCAATTGGCGGGCGGACCGAATTTGTGGACCCCTGCTGTGCCCGGATCGGTCCCTATTGGGTTGGGCCGCCGTCGTCGGGAGTTCCCGCAAAGATCTTGCGTCCATCTGGCATAGTCACGGATCGCGTATTGGCCATCTTCGAACCGTCTTTGGCCAGATACCCCATCACGGTGACCGTGTCTCCCGGCTTTATAGAATTCCGGTTCCAGCCGCGACGCATCAGCCCGTTGGGACTGGCCAGCTCAAAATTCCAGACGGTTGTCTGGCCGCTTTCATCCGTGACGCTGACATAGAAGCGGGCGTGAGGATTGGTCCATTCAATCTTGGTCACCGCTCCGGTCAGCGTGATCGGCTTCTTCACATCATATTCGGCGGAAAAGGCGTGGTGCGAAAACGCGGGGGCGCACGTCATTATCAGGCCCAGTGTGACTGCGCCCGCCGGGAAGAATCCGGTCTTCTTTGTTTTTCTCATGACTCTCTCTCCTTAGCTCGCGCGAGCAGAAGATCTTGGATTCGCACGCATCGGCCAGAGCTGGTTCGGCCGTTAACGACCCACCAGATGCGGGACATCCTGGTTGTTTTCCGTGCATATGAATTCGCGGATCGTTTCGCCTGCCGCCAGTTCCGACATCCGTTTCATCGTCCAGGGCTTCGCCAATATACCCGGATCCTCAACCGTCACTTCCGTCTCAAGATGCCCCAGGTCAATCCTGCGATAGCGCTCGATGACATGCAGTTTATCGGAATGCGGATGCGCTTCCTGATCCAGCCAGACTTGTTCCTCGAAATTCACGCGATCGACAACCAGGGTGTCACCGTCCCAATGCCCGATGGAATGCCCGTACCACAGTGGATCCGGCTCCTTGGGATGCGTCCGCCCATCCAAATAGATCTGGTGGAAACCGGGACTGTCATCGTCGGAAATCATCACCAGATAGGACTTAGCCTGCACGAACTCATACAGCGGGCCGACTCGAGTCACGGCGTTAGGCAAGCAGTGTGCTTGCGGGCTATCCTTGCGGTTGTCCTCAGTACGCTTCCGTGCAACTTCCGCAGCCCAGGGTAGGAATTCCGGCTTGCCTGGATCAACGGTTCTGGGCGACCACCACACGCCCGTCAAATCCGGCTTGCCCTCGGCGGTGCGAGGCGCGGGTCCGGAGGGCGGACGGTGACGCTTCTGGTCAGCAGCGATCGCCAACGGGTCTTCGCCCAGCGTGCCGAGCTGCGATCCTTCCTTGAGATCAATATCGAGCCGCGCGGTGTTGCCCGCGCTGACTGCGATGTTTTTCAGAGCGAACGGCGCCACTCCCGGGACGGTCAACGAAACGTCGTATGTTCCGGGCGGCAAATCCGACAGGGTATATGCGCCTTGCTGGGAGGTGGTCGCCTTGTACACCGTGCGCGTGGAAGTGTTGGCCGCTTGGACCGGAGCGCCCACCATGATCCCGCCGATCGGATCCCGTACGTTGCCCGTGATTGCTCCGCCATGCTCTTGGCCGGATGCGGCGAAAGCGGCCAGGAACAGACCCACTGCCCACAGGCTGCGGGCGCAGCCGCCGGCCGTCGCTGCCGACGCATTTACCGCATGACGATGCATGTTCGATTTGCCTCCCAGATACGTTATCACACCCGGCCGTTGGGTATAAGGTACGTGCCAGTAAAACCGCCAGCAGCCGCACCCAAAAGGTGAGCGAACGACTTATCGCCGTGAATTACGGTTCGGTACGGCCGCCCTTTCCACGTGGCTTGAATGTGAATGCCGCGGTGCCCTGCCCGCACCATCCAGGGCGCGATTCACGTTTCTGAAACGACTGCGCCCAGCCGAAGCGGATCCGCTCCAGTAGCTGGGGACCAGACCGTCAAACCTTAACGTCCAGCCGGTAAAACCGCGCCGCCGTGCCGGCGAACAGATCGGCTTTCTCCGTGCTGCTCGCATTCTTCGCCAGCAGCTTGCAGGCATTCCAGAACACCGGGTAACTGTAAGAAACTTTATCCACCGGGAAATTGCTTTCGAACATCGCCCGCGCAGCGCCAAAAGCCTCGACACACGTTTCCACGTAGGGGCGAAACGCATCGGCCAGCATCTGCGACGACGGAGGTTCCGGCCGTTGGTTGAAATCGAAGCCCTGGGAGGACTGGCCCAACCCGCCAACCTTTATGAAAACGTTGGGATGCGCCGCCAGCGCCTTGATCGACGCCGACCAGCGCGCAAACACCTCATCCCGCTGGCCGCGATACGGTCCCACGCCCAACGGACCGCCCGAGTGGTCGATCAAAATCTTCGTCCCGGGAAACGCACGCGCCAGGTCCGCCAGGTCGGGGATCTGCGGATGATACATCCAGGTTTCAAACGCAAGCCCGAAGCGGCTGAGCCGCGCAAACCCTTCGCGAAAGGTCTTGTCGAGCAGCAACCCCTTCGGCGCGGGATAAGCTGGGCTTCGCAGCGAGGCTTCCTGATCCCACGCGACTATGTGCCGTATGCCGCGCAAGCGGCCGCCGCCCGCGCGAACCTCCGCAGCCAGCACCGGCTCGACGCGGCTACCCAGCGTTAAGTCCGCCTGTCCCACAATGCCGGCCGCGACTCTGGTCTTGCCAAAAAGCCCGCTCGCGCTCATGGCTGCCACGCCGTTTACGAACTCCACTTCTCCCACCGGCCGCATTTCCACCGGACCCGTCGTCCGGTACATCGAACGACACTGCACGAACACGGTTGCGACCAGGTTGTGGCCCGTGTTGGCATCCTGCCGATACTCGTCGAACAGATACCTCGATCCCGGTCGCAGCCATAAATGGTGATGGGGGTCGATGATCGGGAGTCCGGGTTCGAGTGTAGCCTCCTTGCGCCGGTCGAGCCAATCCTGGCGAACCAGGCTGGATGGTGCGGCCTGCTGCTGTGCGTAGGCACCCAGCGGCCAAGCGGCCGCCGCGCCGCCGAGGAGAGTGGAGAATTCGCGTCGGTTCATTGCGTCACGTCCATGGACGAGCGGGATCGGGGAGCTCCTCTACCCTAACTCAAATTAAGTCAGGGTGGGCCACGCCCACGCGATTGAGAAATGATACTTCATCGCCGCTGATAAAATAAACCACCATATGCCGATGGCTCTTGAAACTCGCATTTGCCACTACGCGACGTCCTCGGCTATCGGCAAGGAGGCGACATGTTGAAGTGGAAGGCTCTGGCGTTCCTGGGATTCATTTTCGGCGTTGCGGGCGTCGTGTGGGGCTACGCTCAGCAGAAAAAAGCGAGCGCGTTCTTCGAATTGCGCGTCTACACAGCGCAGCCCGGGAAGCGGGATGCACTGGCCGCGCGATTCGCCGACCGCACCGCCGCCATCTACGCTAGGCACGGGATTACGAACGTAGGATACTGGATTCCGCAGCAGAGCGATGCGGAGCTGGGCATCAGCGCCGAGAACACTTTTATTTACATGCGGGGCTATCCGTCGAAGGAGGATCGCGACAAGCGTCTCAAGGCGGCCCATGACGATCCCGAATTTGGTGAGGTTGTGACCAAGCAGGAACAGAACCCGGCCACACGCTTGATCGTGAAGGCGCACAATATCGACATGCTGCCCAGCGGCGGCTACACTGCGGTCACGATCAGCAAATAACGGCGCCGGACCCCACTCAGGTGCTGATCCCTTTAGAGTCAGGCCGCGACCTCAACCGATGTTATGCCTGTCGAGCGGTTGGCGCAACATCTCGAGCGCTTTGCGCGCAAACTCGGGCAGCTCGTCCAGGAACAGCACCCTGTTGTGCGCCAGGCTGACCTCGCCCGGTCGCGCCGTGCCTGCGCCGCCGCACATCAGTCCAGCGTCCGAAATAGTGTGATGCGGCGCGCGAAAAGGCCGCTGCGCAACCAAACCGAACTCCACTTCTGTCTAGTGGGTAGTGCGCTAAAAGTTGGTTGAAGATGTGGTGGCGTCTATCAGACTGGAAGTATCTGTTCAAACTCCTCTAGGAGTTTGATATGGTCTTCGGTTTGGACAGGCGCTTGAGAGTAGTAGCGTCTCTCCTGGAAAGGTTTGTTTGCTTGGCGTTCGAAGCTGAAGATAAAAGGTCTGCTACCAGCTACGGGCGGGCTGGTCCATAGCGATAGTCCGGCGACTTCAAAGTCGGGAGCGTTAGGAGTAAGGCTCTTCAAGCGGTTTGAAAATTCCTTTAGCTTTGGGTTCAACCCTGCGAGTGTTCGGTCCGGACGGACTATCATCTCGCTAACGTAGTTTTTCCGCAGAATCATGCTCGGTTCGTACGATAGGCCAAATTCCTTGGACGCAGAGGTAAGAAGGTCTTCCAGAAAAGCGTCGGAGTCATGCGTAGACGATTTTGTCTCTCCAAGGAAGCCGTCTGAGAACATCGTGAAGTTTACAGGAACAAAGAACTCCTCGCGTGCCTGAAAACTACCGCCAGTGAATGCTAGTCCCTTACCTGCTGATAGTTCAGTGGCGACCGTAGATGCATCTGGTGCACCGGTAAAGTTGTAACCTTCTTTGATCCAATCGATAAGATCTTCGGTCAAATCCTTTCCGCGCGGATTGAGATCCTGAACGTCGAAGAACCAGAGGGAACGCGCAGTGATGATCGAGAGAAGTTTCATCGTCCCAACGCCACTGTATCGGAATTCAATCCATATTCTGGTTGCTGTGTTCTGAGGCCCCGGTCTATCTGAATAAGTTTTCCGTTCTTGATGGCAGCGTCTTCTTGGATCAATGTGTTCTCATCGACGACCTGGTCCATACCAGGAGAGAGGCGAATGCTTCCAGCGGGTTTTCTTCGGCTGGGGCGGCCATATAAGAGCACGGGATCTTTCTCCCTTGGAAAGCGGTCCAGGGCTTCTCGACTGAAGTTCTCGACATCGTCGATCAATGATCCGTAAGTTTCGAAGGACACTTTCAGCCGTACCCTGAAAGCTCGCGCGAGTTTCTTTAGTGTGCTGATATTCCAAGCAGAATAGTTTACGTTCTCAATTCGGGAGATGACTGTTTGGGTTGTTTTGATCTCTTCGGCAAGCTTCGCTTGGGTCCAGCCGTTTTTCTCGCGTAGAACCTTAATCT
>DASQHQ010000099.1:0-10252 GCA_035632015.1 Bryobacteraceae bacterium | reverse complement strand
GAGTTTCTTCTGCGCCTCGATGAAGGCGTCCACGCTCTCTCGGGCCAGCTCCGCGAGCTCGGCCGGCTTGGCGGCCTTCTCGCCCGTGCCTCGGCCTTTGGCGGCCTTGCCTGCCTCCTCGGCGACGACGTCCAGAAACTTTTTCTGGGCCTGGACGAAGTTCTCCATTCCATCGCGGGCCAGTTCCGCCAGCCCTTGGCCGCTGAAGGCCTTGCCGGTCTTGGCGGCCTCCACCCAGGCATCGCTCTGCTTGGAAGCGACATCCAGGAAGTGGCGCTGCAAGTCAATAAAGGTATCCACGCTGCGGCGCAACAAATCCGGCGAACCAGAGGTTTCTGTCATGCCACATTCTTATCCCGACGATCGGCTGAAGTCGGAAGACGCCGTGTTTTTGTATCTGGAACGAAAGCAAATGCCGCTTCACATCGGCAGCGTGTCTATTTTCGACGGACCCATCCCGTTTGAAGCCTGCAAGGACTACATCGAATCGCGGCTCCCGCTGATCCCCCGCTACCGCCAGCGCATCGTTGTTCCCCCGTTCAACATCGGACATCCCACCTGGGAGCGCGACCCCAACTTTAACATCTCGAACCACGTACACCACGTCCAATTGCGGCGCGGCACGGAGGGGGAATTGCGCGCTTTTGCCGGCCGGCTTTTTGGCCAGATCATGGACCGCAACAAGCCGCTGTGGGACATGACCATTGTGGATGGATTGAGCGGCGGGCGGAGCGCCTTGATCTCCCGAGTGCACCACTGCCTGGTGGACGGCGTTTCCGGCGTCGGTTTGATGAACGTCGTGTTCGATCCCAAGCTCCAGGCGCCGAACGGTCATAAACAAAAAGCGCACCACGCGTCCCGGCCTCCAGGCCCCGCGACGGCGCTGGCGGAAGCCCTGTTGACCTCTTACTCCGACATGGTGGAACGGGTTCTGTCCGCGCAGGTGGCCGCGCTGAACATCGCCCAGGCGCTGGTGAGCGATCAGGCGCTTCGCGGAATGAACCAGTTGGTTCGATTGGTGCCTGAACTCCTGGCTCCGGTCGAGCGCCTGCCGTTCAATCAGCCCTGCGTGGGGGAGCGCAAAATCGCCTGGAGCGAGATTTCGATGCCGGAAGTCAGCGCCATCCGGCAGGCCTGTGGCGGGACATTGAACGACGTCGTGCTCGCGACCGTCACCGCGGCCGTGCGCCGCTATGCGGAATGGCACGGGGCGCCGCTCAAGCACCGGCTGCTGCGGCTGATGGTCCCGGTCAACGTGCGGCCCAACGGCGACAAAAACGGGCTCGGGAATCAGGTTTCCATGCTGCCCGTCAGCATTCCGCTCGACATACGCGATCCGGTGAAGCTATTGGATGCAGTCCGGCAGCGGACCGAGGCCATGAAGACCGCGCGCGTCGCCGACCTGATTCGCCTGTTTGCAACCTGGATGGGCACAACGCCCGTGCCGTTGCAGGCCTTAATGGGTCCGCTCGCCAGCCTGCTGCCCGTCCCGCCGTTCAACCTGGTCTGCACCAACGTGCCGGGACCGCCGGTTCCGTTGTACGCGCTGGGCCGTAAGATGATCACCTTCTATCCGTACGTGCCGATCGGCAACGACATGGGCGTGGGCTGCGCGATCCAAAGCTACAACCAGGTTCTGTATTTCGGTCTGACCGCCGATACCAGTGCGGCTCCGGATGTGGCGCGGCTGAAACGTTTCCTGGACCAGTCGTTCGTGGAACTGCGAACGGCCGCCGTGGGTCGCGCCAAGCGCACCCGGCCGGAGCCAGCCCAGGCAGCCAAGCCGGCCGCACCTGCCGTAGAGCCGCCTCAGACCGAGCGGCTCGCAGTCGATGGGCCGGTCTTGACTGCATCCGGCCCTGCCATCACAACCGAAGCGCCAATTCCAGCCACCCTCGCGGCGCCGGCCGGCTGAAGATGGAGCGACGATGAGCCTGGTGTTCGCCAGCGGTTTCCTGATACCGCAGTCCCTCAAAGGCCTGGACTATTTTCGAGATCTTCGCAAGCAGTATCCAGGCGCATTGTTTCCGCGCGTGGCGGTTGCGGGCAGTGTGGAGGCGCGGGCGAACCAACTTGCCGGGCAGATTGAAGCCGCGTTTCCTTCCGGCCGAATCGATATCGTCGCTCACAGCATGGGAGGCTTGGATGCGCGATTTCTGCTGTCGCGCAACCTGCGTGGTTTGGCCGCGCGCGTCGTGACGCTTTCCACCATCTCAACTCCCCATCGGGGCAGTCCCGTGGCCGATCTGCTGGCTGGACCCACTCCACTCGGGCCGCAGCGCTTGCTGTACGACCTCGTCAAAAGATCGATCACCCAGCTCGGCCTTCCTGCCGGCGCGCTCGGAAGCCTGACCATCGGCTCCGCGATGACGTTTATGCAGCAATGTCCGGACTCGAAGCGAGTGGCCTATTTCGCATATGCAGGAGGCAAACCGCACTCGCGGGCCTTGAGCGCTTCCAGTTGGCTGATCCAGCACGCCGGCTCGACTCCGGACGAGCGGGAGAATGACGGCCTGGTCTCAGTGGCCTCAGCGCAATGGCCGGGAACGCAGTTGGCCGAGCCAGCTTGGCCGGCCGATCATCTGGCCCAGTTGGGCTACGATCTCGACCATCCCGCCTCCAAGCCTCGTTTCGATCACCTTGCAGCTATCGCCAGAGTGGTGGAACGGGCCCTCCGGGTGTCTGCTCCGGCAGCGGCTCAGCAGCTCGCCCTGGGAGCATCCTGACGTACTAGGCGTCCGGGTTGTGTCAACCGCTTTACAAAGACGTGGTCCTAGGTGTACAAAAGGAATGAACTCCACGACGAGGCATGGGCGAACGGCGCGACCAGATGCGTAAGGACGAAGCGGCAGCGCCTGTCTCCATGTGGCAGGAGGCGCTTTTCGGCGTGGAGATGCTTCTGTTGCGCGCCTCACCCGCTTACTACGGCATCGGCGTCCCGCGTGGCGATGGCTCGGGCGTCGTGGTCATCCCCGGCTTCCTGGGCACCGACATTTATCTGATGGACATGTATGCCTGGCTGCGCCGCCTCGGATACAGGCCTTACTTTTCCGGGATCGGCTTAAATGCGGAGTGCCCCAACTTGCTGATCAAGCGGCGCTTGAACGACACCATCGACCGGGCGCGCAACGAAACCGACCGCCCGGTGCATCTGATCGGGCATAGCTTAGGCGGGATCATCGCGCGGTCGGCGGCCCGGCAAAGGCCCGGCGATATCGCTTCCGTCATCACTTTGGGCGCGCCGTTTCGCGGCACGGTGGTG
The DNA here is from genome assembly GCA_035632015.1 of Bryobacteraceae bacterium. Classification (GTDB taxonomy): domain Bacteria; phylum Acidobacteriota; class Terriglobia; order Bryobacterales; family Bryobacteraceae; genus Palsa-89. The sequence continues at coordinate 6,990 of DASQHQ010000099.1, read as the reverse complement.
CATTCGCGAGTGCTGAAAGCCGCCGAGATCGTGCGCGAGCGCATTCTGAACACGCATGGCCCGGGCGTTCTGCCGGATTGCTACACCGGCCGCTGCACCTGCAATTTCCTGGACTCCTTGAAGCGCGACCTGCCGGAGTCGATGGGCCAGACCGCCATCTACACCAAAACCGACGGCGTGGTCGACTGGCGGTATTGCATCACCGATGACCCGGCTCTGGATTTCGAAGTGCCGGGAACGCACATCGGGCTGGCCTTCAATCCGGCCGTGTACGAGATCATCGCCAGGCGATTGGTTTCCGCTCCCAGGCAGTAGCCGAGGCGTTGGCGCCCTGATGAACTACTCGAACCTGCGTACCTGCCCGTCGTGCGGGGCGCAAAACCGGGTTCCCGCCAGACATTTGGCCGATATCGGAAAATGCGGATCGTGCAAGGGCGGCCTTCCGCCGCTGGGATCGCCTCTCGCAGTGGATGCTTCCGCGTTCGATGAAGTGATTCCAAGCGCCCGCGTACCGGTGCTGGTTGACTTCTGGGCGTCCTGGTGCGGTCCGTGCCGGATCGCGGCGCCCGAAGTGGAAGCGCTGGCGCGCGAGTTGGCGGGGCGGGCGGTTGTCCTGAAAGTCGACACGGAGGCGAACCCCGAGCTGGCCGCCCGCTTCGGCGTTCAGAGCATTCCCAACTTCATCGTGTTCCGCAATGGACGTCCGGTTTTCCAGCGCGCCGGCGTCGCGCCCCGCGCCGAGATGCGGCGCTGGGTGGAGCAGGCGGCGGCTTAACGGTTTCGCGCAGCGCCTTGCAGAGCAGATCGGTGCCAGTGGCTGAGAACGGCGCTACGCAGAGCACAAGCGGCTGCTAACGGGCCAGAGGGCGCTGGTCCGTTGGCGCTGGCCCCGGCCTGTACGGTCGGCACGATTCCGGCGGCTGCGAGCGGTTCCTTGGTGTCGCCGGGGCTGTACCAGATCGCACTCACCATTCCGAACAATGCGGCACACGGAGACAACGCGATCGCGTGTGTTTTACAACGGTTCGTCCACGTCGGCCGGTGATTTGATCCCGCTGCATTGAGCGGCGGGAGGACGCTCGAATCGCGTCCAGCCCACAGAGAACTCTGCCGAACTGCCCGCACTCCTTGAACAGATTCGCTGGAGTGCCAACCCGGCAGGACCAACGCCCGGGACCCGGGCAACAGCAAACACCGCCCGATCAATCGGCTGGCGACGGTCTCTAAGGCCAACGTCTGAGCGGCAAAACAGCGGGAATTCCCCCACTTCCCCTATCCCCCTGCGCCATATCCCGTCGGCCAACCATTTTTAGCAAACAAAACAACCGGCCAGCCGCTTGGCAGCCCGCTTGCTGCCCTCTAAAACAACCCCAGGAGAGATCCTGAGTTTCGCTGTTGGGGCGCCAGCCCAGCTATGCGGCTCGCTCCGGGCCATCCATTCCAGCAATCGTCGAACCGACGAGGGGGTTCCATGTCTAACAAGTTCTTCAATTTCACCATCTTGGTCTTGGCCGCGCTGATCGCGTGGCTGCCGCTGGCGGCCCAGGTCGATGTTTCCAGCGCTACGCTCAAAGGAACCGTGCTCGACCCGACTGGCGCTGCAGTCCCAGGCGCCACAGTAACCGTCGCGAACCCGGAGCGGGGCCTGACGAAAATCGTCAACACCGGCGATGACGGGACTTACCAGATCCCCTTGCTTCAGCCTGGCATGTACCGGGTGGAAGTCGAGTTCCAGGGATTCGAGAAGGTGGTCGCCAATCAGGTCGAACTCACCATCGGCGCCAGCGTGATCTTTGATATCCATCTCAAGATCGGTTCAGTGAAGGACGTCATGGAAGTCACGGAGGCAGCGCCGCTGATCGAAGCGGAAAAGACGCAGCAGGCCAACACCCTGGGAGTCACCGCCATCGATAACCTTCCCAATCTCACGCGCAACTTTACGGATTCGGTGTTCACCCTGCCGGGGGTGTCCAACTCCGACGCGCCGCGCCTGCAGAATCCCGGCTACACCGGATTTCTGACGTCGGGCTTCTCAGTCGGCGGGAGCAACGGCCGCAACAACCTGGTCACTTTCGACGGGGGCGAGAATGACTACGGCTCCGGGCAGCTTCGCACGCCCAACGTCAGCGTGGAGTCGGTCCAGGAATTCCAGGTAAACCGCAATGCGTTCGCCGCCGAGTTCGGGTTCACCGCCGGCACCGCGGTCAACGTCGTCACCAAATCGGGAACCAATGCGTTTCATGGCAGCGCCTATGCGTTCTACCGGAACCAAGACACCCAAGCCCGGAACTTCTTCGACACATCGGCCAATCGCCCCTTCGATCAGAATTTCGCTCCGGGCGGGACGCTCGGAGGGCCGATTCTCAAGGACAAACTCTTCTTCTTCACATCCTACGAGTTCCGGAAAGTGGATACGCCGCGTTTCAAGAGTTATCTAAACACACCGGACGCATTGGGTATCAACGGGAATCCCGCGCAGCTCGCCTATGTGAATCAGTTGGCGAACTCGGGAGATCCCGCCCTGCAAGGCATCGCCGGACTGTTCAGCCAGGCGCTGCTTCCCATGAACAACCCCAACGTGGTTAAGCTGTTGACCGCGAATGACGGAGTGTTCCCGGACGTCACGCGAGCCCAGGACTGGGTTACTCGCATGGACTATCAGCCGACGCAGAACGACACCCTAACTTTCCGTACCTCGTTCATGCACTGGAATTACACGCTGATCGGCTCAAATAATTTATATGCGAGCAGCTACGCTCAATACATCCACACCCAGGATTTCGGCATCCTCGGGAGCTGGAATCACATCTTCGGCCCGCACGTGATAAACCAGCTCCGTGTTCAGGTGGTGCCGTACAACAACAGCGACAGCCTTCCAATGGCTCCCGGCACCACAGAGTTAGACATCGGCGCCCTCGGCACTTTCAACCGGACCTATCAAGCTCCGTACCACGCGCAACAGCAGCGCTATCAGTTCGAGGACTACCTCACTTGGATGAAGGGCAACCACACCTTCAAGTTCGGGGCCTCGTACAGGCCGGTCAACTACACTGTGCAAAATGACCTGTGGTTCGGCGGCCAGTTCACATTCGTTGATGGCCTCTCGCCGATCCTCATCCTTCCGCCGGCTCAGCAGGCGGCGCTCGCGGGCTTTAACCTGGGACACGGATATCCAGCCGACGGCCCGGCGAACGCCAAGATGACCGCCCTGGAGTCGTTTTCGCTCGGGCTGCCTTATGCCTACCGGCAAGGATTCAACAATTCGAAATGGAGTGACTGGGCGCAGTACCTAGGCGCCTTTGCGCAGGACACTTGGAAGCTCACACCGCGGTTCACCTTGAGCTATGGCGCGCGCATGGATTTCGACGCCGAACCGTCGCCACTCCAGCACAACGTGTATTTCTCGCCCCGGCTCGGATTCGCATGGGACTTGATGGGCGATCAGAAGACCGTGATCCGCGCGGGCAGCGGCATCTTCGTCGCGCCGGTGAACTTTCAGGTGGACTACCTAGTGAACCTTCTCAATGACAGCGGCAACTACATCAACCAGTTCGCGACGGCGATCACTTCGCCACCCGCATTCAGTTCAGCGACGATATGGGGGCTCGGGTTGAAAGAGGGCAAACTGCCGTTTGGGCAGTTGAGTGCGAGTGACTTGACCCAACTCGGTATCACGGTGGGACCGGGCATGCCCGGCAGGGTCATCTTCAACACCGGTCCCAACTACAAGAACACTTACTCCATCCAGAACAGCATCAGCATCGCGCGCGAGCTGAATCGCACCTTGGCCCTCGAAGTTGGCTACCAGATGTACAAGGGCGTGCACATTCAACTGGATCAGGAGACCAACTATTATGAGACCGGCGTGATCGATCCCGTGTTTGGCCCGCAGTACGCGAAGATCAACCCGGCGATCACGCAAGCCAACTCATACTCTTCGATCGGCAACTCGATCTATCACGGTCTGACCACGTCGTTGACCAAGCGGTACTCAAGCAACTTCCAGGCGCAGGTCAACTATACCTTCAGCAAGGCCATCGACGACGCCACGGACTACAACTCGCAGTTCGCTTCGTTCTTCCCGACGCGGTTGAACCTGGAACGCGGCATATCGGCTTACAACGTCACTCACAATTTCGTGGCGAACACGGTCTACAACACGCCGTTTAAGGCCGGCTCCGGCGAGCCGTTCTGGTCGCGGATGTTCGCGGACATGACGTTTTCTCCGATCGTGCACATGCGCAGCGGAATTCCATTTACGGTCCGGGTGCCGGGCGCTTCGAACGGCACCGTCGCGCACAACCTTTATGCCCGTCCCTGGTACGTCGAGCGCAATACCGGCATCGGGCCTGACTACTACGACTTCGACGCGCGGATCGCGAAGTCCTTCTACATCAACCGGGATACCGGATTCAAGTGCGAGTTCATCGCGGAAGGAACGAACCTGCTCAACCACACCAACTTCAGTTCTGTCAACGACCAGTTCCTGGTGACCGATCCACTGTTGTTGACGGGTCCCTTCAACGTGCACGGAAACAAGAACCTCGGGCCCACCTCTTCGCTGGGGTTCACCTCTGCCTTCCCGGGACGCCAGATCCAGTTCGGCCTGAGACTGGCGTTCTAGTTTTTCGGCCAACGCATCTGGCCGGTGCGGGGCCGTCAGGCGCAACAGGACCCATGCCTGACGGCCCTCCTTTTGTCTTATTCGAAGGAGTCCGAGCATGAGCTTCGAGCCAGCCACCTGCGAGCGCGTCCCGGTGCCGCGCGACGAAGGCAACGACTATACGCACGCGATCGCCGCCGAGCGCCGCGAATTCGTGCGCCAGCACACCGGCGCCGATCTCTCGCACCTAGCACAGTATTCCTTCGATCCTTCGGTTCTTCCGGGCAACATCGAAAATTTTCTCGGCGTCGCCCAGGTGCCAATCGGGCTGGCTGGCCCTCTACGCATCCACGGCGAACACGCCCAGGGCGACTTTTACGTCCCGCTGGCCACCACTGAGGGATCGCTGGTCGCCAGTTACAACCGCGGCATGCGCCTGCTCACCGCGAGCGGAGGCGTCCGGGCCACGGTGGTCGAAGAGCGCATGCAGCGCGCACCTGTGTTCGTCTTTGCCGACGCCGTCCAGGCTCGCGAGTTCGGCCGTTGGGTAGTCGAAAACTTCGCCGCCATCAAATCCGCCGCCGAGGCCACCACGCATTCGGGTAAGCTCATCGACATCGGGCAATACCAGGTGGGCCCGCTGCGCTATCTGCGCTTCAATTACACCACCGGCGACGCAGCCGGCCAGAACATGTGCGGCCGGGCCACCTGGGCGGCCTGCGAATGGATCCAGAATACCTATCCGGGCATTCTGAAATATATTCTTTCCGGCGGCATCGACACCGACAAAAAGCATTCCCATCTGAACATGCTTCTGACGCGCGGCAAGCGCGTCGTCGCCGAGGCCACCATCCGCAAGGACCTCCTGAAGGAGATCATGGGCGTCGATACCAAGGACTTGTTCTGGTCGCGCCAGATCCAGATGACGGGTGCGTTCCTGGCGTCCTCGGCCAACAACGGAGCGCATGCCGCCAACGCCCTGGCAGCTTTGTTCATCGCCACCGGCCAGGATGCGGCGGATATTTCTGAATCGCACGCCGCCATCAGCTACAGCCAGCTTCTCGAAAACGGCGACTACTACTGGTCCATCACGCTCACGTCCCTGATCGTGGCAACTTACGGCGGCGGCACCGGCCTTCCCACCCAGCGGCAATGCCTGGAAATGCTCGGCTGCTACGGCGGTGATAAAGCCGCCAAGTTCGCCGAAATCTGCGCCGCTACCGTTCTGGCCGGCGAAACGTCTCTAGCGTGCGCCGTCCTGCACGGCGACTGGGTCTCAGCCCACGAACGCCTGGGCCGCAACCGCTAAGTCTCTGCCCTGTGTGGCAAATAAGTCCGGACAAGCCCGTACATTCGTCAGGAGGAATCGTGAAACGTATACTTGCAATTGCGCTTTGCATGATGATGCCGGCCGCCGTCTTCGCGGCAGACAACAGTTATAACGTGAAATACGACGGCGGTTCGGTTGCCGACATCAAACCCGGAACGGACTTGAGATTGTACATCGAAGCGGGCCAGATCCGGTTCGTGAAGGACAAGCAGGACGCAGCGACAATCCCGGCCTCCGCGGTGACGGATCTCAGTTATGGGCAAGACGTGCACCGGCGGGTCGGAGCCGCCATTGGCATCGGGCTGGTCAGTTTCGGGATAGGGGCGTTGATGGCGCTCACCAAGTCCAAGAAACACTTCGTCGGATTGACCTGGGCCAACGGCGATCAAAAGGGCGGTCTCGCAATGCAGTGTGACAAAAACGAGTATCGCGGCATCCTGACCGGCCTGGAGGGCATAACCGGAAAGAAGGCCGTTGACACCGATACGTTGACGGTCAAGAACTGAGCAGGTGGTCTTTTGCGCCTAGCCTGTTCCCGCGCCGTATCATGTTAGTAATGATTGCGGCCTTGTCCAAAACGGCCATTCTCTGCGTCCTTCCGTTTCTGCTCGCGCCGCCCCTCGCGGCCCAAGCCCAGCTTCCTCCCGGGGAGGGCAAAGAAGTGGTCGAACGGGTTTGCTCGCCGTGCCACGGCGTAGATCCGTTGACGCAGCGAAGGCGCGACCAGGCCGCCTGGCAGCGCACCGTCGACGACATGGTGTCACGAGGCGCGCGCGCCAGCGATGAAGACCTCAAGGTTGTGGTTCAGTACTTGGCCCGAACCTTCAACGTCCCGGATTCCGAAAAAACGAACCCGGACAGAATAAACATCAACAAGGCTTCCGCGATTCGCCTCACCAACGCGCTGAAACTGTTCCCCGAGGAAGCCGAAGCCATCGCAGACTACCGCGACCAACACGGCAACTTCAAGGAGCTCGAAGACCTGAAGAAGGTTCCCGGTCTGGATTGGAAGAAGATCGAAGAGCGCAAAGACCACATCACGTTCTGAATCACGCCG
>DASQHQ010000098.1:0-5213 GCA_035632015.1 Bryobacteraceae bacterium | reverse complement strand
TGCTGCCGCGCATGGGAACGGAGATTTTCCCGGACGCCAATGCGCCCTTGCTGCGTCTCCGCCTGCGGGCTCCAACGGGCACGCGCATCGAAGAGACCGAGCGCATGGTCTTGCGGGCTCTGGATGTCATCCGGCGGGACGTGGGCCAGAACAATATCGAAATCACGAGCGACTTCCTGGGCGTGGTGCCGTCCAGCTACCCGGTGGATCTGATCCACCTTTTCACCAGCGGGCCGCAGGAAGCCGTCATTCAAGTGGCGCTGAAACCGCACGCGCCTCGCGGCGAAACGCTCCGGGAAAAATTGCGCGAGAGTCTGCGGCGCGAGCTGCCGGGCTCCGAGGTTTCCTTCGAAGCCGCCGACATCGTGACACAAGTAATGAGCTTCGGATCGCCGACCCCGATCGAAGTCGCGGTGCAGGGGATCAATCTGCAGGATGACTACGCCTACGCCCAAAAGGTGCGTGAGCAGATCGCCAGGCTGCCGTTCCTGCGCGATCTTCAGTTTGCGCAGGAGATGAACTACCCGACGCTCGATATCGAAATCGACCGGGAACGCGCCGGCCAGTTCGGCTTGACCATAGAGGACGTGGCGCGCTCGGTAGTGCCGGCCACCTCTTCGTCGCGATTCACATCGCCGAACTACTGGCGCGATCCGAGCTCCGGCAACGCTTTCCAGATCCAGGTGGAGCTGCCGCAGAACCGGATGCAGGGCGTAGACGAAGTGGGAAGCATCCCGCTCATGCTGGACGGGCGCCCACAACCGCAGCTCACCGACATCGCCGCGATGAAGCTGGGAACCATGCCGGGCTTGATCGAGCGCTACAACGGCCAGCATGTGGTCAGCCTCACGGCCAACATTCACGGGCTCACTTTGGGCGAGGCTGCGCCGAAACTGAACCAGGCGCTCCAGAATGCGGGCGTGCCGCCGCGAGGCGTCACGGTGGGTCTGCGGGGGGAAATTCCTCCACTCGAGCAAACCATCTCGGGGCTGCGAATCGGCCTGCTGCTCGCAGTGCTGGTGATCTTTTTGTTGCTGGCCGCGAACTTCCAGTCTCTACGGCTGGCGCTGGCCATCATTCTCACCATCCCCGCGACGCTGTGCGGCGTGCTGGGCATGCTGTTGGTGACGGGAACGACGCTGAACGTGCAGTCTTTCATGGGAGCGATCATGGCGATCGGCATCGCCGTGGCCAATTCCATTTTGCTGGTGAGCTTCGCCGAGCGTGCGAGGCATGCGGGCCGGCCGCTGCTCGAGTCCACCGAAGAAGGCGCCACCAGCCGCCTGCGTGCGATCCTGATGACCGCGGCCGCCATGATTTTCGGTATGGTTCCGATGGCGATCGGCTTCGGCGAGGGCGGTTCGCAGTCTGCGCCGCTGGGTCGCGCGGTGATTGGCGGGCTGATTGTCTCGACCTTCGCGACGCTGACCATCTTACCATCCATCTACGCGGTGCTTCAGGCACGAGCGTCCACTACTTCTCCGTCTCTCAATCCCTATGACCCTATGAGCCGGTATCACGATGCGCATTAAGACCTGCCTGCTTTTTGCATGCTTGATCGCCGGCCTGGACCGCGCCGGATGGGCGCAGACCACCGATCTCGTCGCGGTGGTTTCGAAGCCGGTCTCGCGGACGGTCGAGTTGCCGGGCGAGTTCCTGCCGTTCCTAAGCGTCTCCCTGCACGCGAAAGTGCCGAGTTACGTTGACCGCGTTTTGGTGGACCGCGGCAGCGTGGTGAAAGAGGGACAGCTCCTGGTTCAGTTGAGCGCACCCGAGATGGCGGCGCGTATCGCCGAGGCGGAGTCCAAAGTGCAGGCGGCCGAAGCGGATCGCTTGCAAGCGGAAGCGCAACTCGCAGCTGCGGAAGCCACGCGCGACCGGCTTAAAAAGGCGGCAGAGACGCCCGGAGCCGTGGCGGGAAACGAAGTGATTCAAGCGGAAAAGCAAGTGGAGGCCGCGCAGGCCCTGGTTCGCTCGCGCCAGCAAAGCAGTCAGGCGGCCGCCGCCGTCGTGCAAGCTGAAAAGGACCTGGAGGCGTATCTGAAGATCACGGCGCCGTTCGACGGGGTGGTGACGGATCGCCTGGTTCATCCCGGCGCGCTGGTGGGCCCGGGCAGCGACTCGGTGCTGCTGGTGATCCAACAGGTCTCGCATCTCCGGCTCGTCGCGGAGGTGCCGGAAGAAAATGTAGGTGGCATCGTGCACGGGGCCAAGGTGGAATTTCGCGTCCCAGCCTATCCGGAGCGAATCTACACGGGCACGGTCGCGCGCCCCGCGCACGCGCTGGATCCGAAAAATCGCTTCATGCCGGTGGAGTTGGACGTTGTCAATACGGACGGTTCGCTGTCTCCGGGCATGTATCCGGCAGTGAAGTGGCCGGTGCGGCGGTCGCGCCCGGCTTTGTTCGTGCCGGTTTCCAGCATAGTGACCACCACCGAGCGCACTTTCGTCGTGCGCGATCATGACGGACGCGCCGAATGGGTGAACGTGAAAACGGGCGCCCCGCAGGGCGATCTGGTGGAAGTGATCGGAAGTCTGCAGCCGGGCGATTTGGTGGTCCGGCGCGCCAGCGATGAAATTCGCGAAGGCACGGCCATCCAGACGCGTACCAAATAGTTAGAGTCTTTTCCAAATTTTAACGAACCTTCATCCCGGGCCTTCGTCCAATTCGGGCATGAGCGGCCCGAAGGTTTGGAACTTCATGAACCAGACCGCTGGCCTCTATTGCGCGGAGAGGACTGCCCGATGATGCGCTGGTGGAAGTTCAACGCGGTCGGAATCGCCGGCACGGTGGTGCAACTCATCGCCCTGTCCGCATTCGTAGCGTTGTGGCGCATGCCCTACCTGCCGGCGACGGTGCTGGCGGTGGGAATCGCGTTGCTCCACAATTTTGTGTGGCACGAGGTCTGGACCTGGCGTGGTCTGGCGATTGAAGACCGCTGGGGGCGATCCTGCCGCTTGTTCCCGCCAATGTCGCCGCCATCGCCGCAACCTCACTGCTGAACTTCGCTCTGGCCCATTGGTGGGTGTTCCGCAATCCCGGCGAAGTGCGGCGCTAGCAAGCACGCGAAGGCACGCATCCGTGCTGTTATAGTTTCCTTTGACCGGGAGGAAACATGGACTTTGCCCTCAGCGACGAACACCGCATGCTGAAGGACCTGGTGGCGCGCTTCGTCCGCGAAGAGCTGCTGCCGCTGGAGCGCGCGGTGCTCGAGCGCGAGAGCCTGGGACAGGGCGTCTTGCTGACGGCCGAGGAGCGCGCTCCTCTCGACGCCACGTCGCGCGAGCTCGGCTTGTGGGGCCTGGATGCGCCCGAGGATGTCGGCGGCTCGAACCTTCCCGAGGTCGCGCTGGTGGGCGTCAATGAAGAACTGGGCAAGACCGTCACGCCCTACGTGCTGCCGCCCGACTCGCCCAATCTGCGCATGCTGATGGCCACGGTGAACGCCGAGCAGCGCGCCCAGTATCTGGCACCGTACGCGCGCGGCGAAACGACCTCGGCCATCGGAATTTCCGAACCGGGCGCGGGCGCCGATCCCGCATCGATGGTCACGCAAGCCGTCAAGGACGGCAGCCACTGGGTGATCAATGGACGGAAAATCTGGATCAGCAAGGCGGCGGAAGCCGACTTCACCATCCTTATGGCCGTCACCGACAAAACCAAGGGCGCGCGCGGGGGCATCTCGGCGTTTCTGATCGACAAGGGCACGCCCGGATTCAACGTGCTCCGAAAAATCCCCATGATCGGCGGCCACTTCACCTATGAAGTCGCGCTGGAGGATTGCCGTGTGCCGGAGTCCAAGTTGCTCGGCCAAGAAGGCCAGGGTTTCGCGCCCATGCAGATCCGGCTCTCCACGCGGCGCCTGGAAATGTCCTGCGCCTCCATCGGCATGGCGCAACGCGCGCTGGACATGCTGTGCGAGTACGCGCGGCAACGCGTGACGTTCGGGGTGCCGCTGGCCGAACGCCAGACCATCCAGTGGTGGGTGGCCGACGCCGCGGCTCGCATCCACGCTGGCCGCCTGATGGCCTATGACGCGGCCTGGAAAATCGATCAGGGCCGCGACACGCGCACCGAAATCTCCATGATCAAGGTGTTCGCCACCGAGATGGCCTGGGACATCATCGACAAGGCCATGCAGACTTTCGGCGCCATGGGCATGACCAAGGAGATGCCGCTGCAGTTAATGGCCGGCACAGTCCGCAACATGCGGATTTACGACGGCCCGTCGGAAGTCCATCGCTGGGTGGTGGCGCGGAAATTATTGCGTCTGCGTTAGCAATCGCTGCGCCTTGATATGGTAAAACAGATGCATATCTGAGCAGGTCTTCGGCTCGTTCAATGCAAGAAGTTGCGGCGCCGCAGAGAAGGAGTATTGTGCCCACAAAACGACTGGTATTATCTAGCGTATTGATTTTTTTGTTTGTCGCAGCCTTCCCAAAATTAAGCGCGCAGACCAACCCTGCTCCCCGGCGTGCGTTTCCCAAGCAAAGCGCGCAAGAGACGCCGCGGGATCGATGGATGTCGCCGATGGGCAAGCTCGCGTACCAATTCGCGCACGGGTTGGCGGCCAAGCGCGGCAGCGCGCACGTCGCCGCGGGCGCCACGGGAGACGGCAACGGGAATGCTGACTGCACGCCATTCGTCGATGGGTGCGGTACCGCCAATCCGCCCACCTATGCTTCCGGGACCCTGGCCGAAACGTCGATTGCGATGGACGCTACCGGCCGGCACATCGTCGTGGCCTTCAACGATTTTCGCGGGTTCGATCTCAACCCCTTATCCATTGCCGGTTATATGTACTCCGATGACGGCGGCAAGACTTTCAGCGACGGCGGGCAGCTTCCAGTCGCGGCCACCGGCCAGCTCAAAGACGGCACGCAATTACCCGAAGTGTTCGGCGATCCGGACGTGAAGTACGTCCCCGGCGGAAACGGCTGCCAGTTTGTCTACTCCACCATCCTCGATCAAGGCTTCGGCGCCGCTCCTGACTACACCGCGAGCACGGAAACGCTAGGCGTCTACCGCTCCACGGACTGTGGTCACACCTGGACGGGCCCCTTCGAAGTGACTTCCGCCAGCAATCCTCACGGAAACCTGACGCAGAGCGGCAAACCCACCGATGCCGCCGACAAAGAGTTGATGGACGTTGATCCCTTCAGCGGGCGGGTTCTGTTGAGCTGGACCAATTTCACCAATCCCAACCTGATCA
>DASQHQ010000097.1:0-136721 GCA_035632015.1 Bryobacteraceae bacterium | reverse complement strand
AAATGGAGATCCAGGCCGCGGTGATTGACGCTCTTGAGGCTCACCGTGATTTCGCCCGAATCGGTGGACTGGTGGACCCGCGCGAAGCCGGTCATGCTTCGAATGGGCGCGCTCATGAGTTCAGCAGCGGGTCCGCTTCCAGGTACTGCAGGTCGTGCAGCCGCTGGTAGATGCCGCCGTGGTTCACCAGTTCCTCGTGCGTCCCGATCTCGGCGATGCGCCCGCGGTCGAGCACGACGATCTTGTCGGCTCGCCGGATGGTGGAGAGGCGATGGGCAATGACGATGACGGTACGATTGCTCATGAGCGTTTGCAAGGCGCGCTGCACCAGGATCTCCGATTCGGTGTCCAGATGGGAGGTGGCCTCGTCCAGGATCAGGATAGGCGCATTCTTCAGCAACGCGCGGGCGATGGCCACCCGCTGCCTTTGGCCGCCGCTCAGCTTGGCGCCGCGCTCCCCAATGACGGTGTCATAGCCTTGCGGCATGCGTTCGATGAACTCGTCGGCCAGCGCGTTTCGAGCGGCCTCTCGAACCTCTTCGTCGCGAGCTTTGGGTTTGCCGTAGCGAATGTTGTTGGCCACGGTGTCGTTGAACAAGAAGGTTTCCTGAGCGACCATCCCGATCTTGCCGCGCAGGGAGGCCAGTTGCAGGTCGCGCACATCCTTGCCGTCGATCCGGACGGCGCCGCCAGTCACGTCGTAAAAGCGCGGGACCAGATTGGCCAGCGTGGTTTTGCCGGCGCCGCTGGGGCCTACCAGCGCCACCACCTCGCCGGCCCGCACCTCCAACTGGACGGCATCCAGCGCGAAGCTGTTGGGAGCGTTCGAATAGCGAAAGCCGACGTTGTCGAGAAAAATGGAGTGTTGGAACTTGGCCAGCTTCTGGGCGCCGGGGCGTTCAGAAATCTGCTGCTCGCGGTCCAGGTACTCGAATACTTTTTGAGACGCGCCTGCGGCCTGCTGGAAAATGTTGTGGATGCCGGTCAGCCGTTTGACTGGCTCGTAAAGCATCAGCAGCGCAATTACGAAGCTGGTGAATTCTCCGGCCGTCAAGGCCCCGTTCTTGATCTCCAGGCGCGCGTAGGTGAGCAGCCCGACGATAGTGATGGCGCCGAAGAATTCGATCAATGGGGAAGCCAGCGCCTGCTGCGCCACGTAGCGCAGATTGCTGGACTTCAGATGGCCGGCGGCCAGGCGAAAGCGGTTGGATTCGATGTCCTCGGCCCCGAAAGATTTCACCACCTGATGGCCGCTGATGGTCTCCTGCAGGATCTGATTCAACTCCGCAGCCTCGTCCTGCGCGCGCCGCGTGGTTCGCCGGATACGCCGCCCGATCCGCAGCGTGGGCACCAGCACGAACGGGAGCACGGTGAGACTGGCGATGGCCAGCCTCCAATCTTTTTGCACCACCACACCGAGCAGGAAGACCACCGAGAAGGACTGCCGCAGCCAGTCCGCCAGCATGTGGGATGTGGCCACCTGGATCTTTTCCAGGTCGTTCATGATTGACGACATCACGCGGCCGGTGGAGTTGGCTTCGAAGAAATGCGCATCCTGGCGAAGCACGCGGTCGAAGACGTTCTGGCGGAGATCGGTGACGGCGGAAAAACCCACGTAGTTCACGAAATAATTGCCAAAATAGTCGCACACGCCCTTGACCGTGAACGCGCCCAGGATCGCGACTGCGACCATGGTCCAGATATTGTGAAGGCTTGCGGGGAGAAGGTCCTGCAAGTACACGGCGTGGTGGAAGCCGGGAATGTTGAACAGCGGCACCGGCGAGTCCGGCGAATCGGGCTTGAGGACCCGATCGAACACCGGTCCGATCAGGATGGCCATGAAGCCCTGCGCGGCTCCCACCGCGGCCATAAGAATCACGGACAGCAAGAGCGGCGCATAATACGGACGGACGAAGCGGAGCAGGCGGGTCATGCGGTTGGCGGGACGGCCCGTGCGCCGCGAGACCTGCGCTCTGAGAGGTTGGTCATCGTGAAGACGGCGGCTATTCTTCGATCTTGGCTTCGTCGATCAGCATCACGGGGATGTCGTCGCGAATCGGGTACACGCGCTTGCACTGCACGCACTTCAGACCGCTCTGGTCGGGCTTCAGTTCCAGGTCGGCTTTGCATAAGGGGCAGACCAGGATGTCCAGCAGGTCCTTGCTAATCGGCATGATTCGAATTCAGTGTAACAGGGTTGCGGGGGAGCAGGCTTCCTGTTATGGGCGCGCGTGTTGTTTAACAAAGGCTCGGAGATAAATCACGGGAGAGGCGATCTCAAAGCGCTGTTCGATCGATGACCGAAGGCCGCCGCTTAAGCCAATCCGTCGTACGCTGATCGCCCTCAGACTGTGACAGCTTTGTGGAGCCCAGAACGATGTCAACCAAAGCTCGTCGCGCCGCACTGCAGCCTTCATCCCCTGAAATAATCTTCATCTCGGCGTCTTCGCACGCGGCAAAGTGCATTTCGATGTTACCGATGATCTGGCTTGGTGGCAGCCTGTAGAAGGTGCGCTCAAATGTCGGCGGTCCGTTCTCCGACGAGGCCGACTCTCCGAGCTGCCGAGTTTTTACGATGCTATCAATTTCAGTGTGTGAAATGAGCGATACCAGCTCTTCCTTTCCTCGAATGATGCCGCCCACTGGGTGGCCCATAGGACTAGGAACGCCGTTTAGCGGGACGGCCTGCATGGTTGCCAGGCCATCCTGGAAGATTAAGCTCAGCCGAAATAACTTTTCGCCTGTGTGTTTCACGATGGACCTCGTCAATTCATTCTATCCTTCGGGAGGGTTAGCGAGAGCGTGCGTCTTTAGCAGCGAAAGGGACGTTTCTAGGCTGCCTGCAACTTGGACAGTAGCATTCGAGCGACGCCAAGGACTTCTTTCGCCCTGTCTTGTGACGGGTCGCGGTTGTCATGGGCGACCCGATTGCGGGACGAGAACAAATCTCTTGCATGACGGGCGAGGTCTGGTTCAATTAGCTTTGCCTTTTCAGCGGTGTCGATTAGCTCGAAGGCCCCAGCTCGCTCTGGGGCTGACTTGGCGAGCCTCTTCAGCTGGGTCTCAACCGCGCTCGCGCATAGCATGACGCTGGCTCGATAGAAGCCATATAGAAAGGTCTTAGATGCCTCCTGGAGCTGGGGGTCATCGAAGGATAAACGTTGGAGCTGCTCCCACCGATCGACAATCTTGGAGTATTTGTTGGTTACCTCCTCAAGGCAGAGTTTTTCGCGCGCGATGTTGGTCTCCGCTGTTTCGTCACAATCCAACTCAACGGATTCCGCATCCAAGTAATTCAGACGGACGGCCTGGAAGAAGTTGGAGCACAGCCTTAACCGCTCTTCGACAGACAGAACAGGATCAAACGTCCAGTCGCTCAAGTCATCAGTCTCACCGGCAACGAATCGATCTATCGCAGTTGTTGGCACACCAGCCCGCTCAAGGTTTTTCCGCGCACGTTTTAGATAGCTCAGACGGTTATTGTCGGCGAGTTGGGAACGAACGGCCCATTCCGTGAATGGACCATGTTTAGTCGGTATCGGAAACTCAAAACGCGAGAAGTTAACCTCCGCGCCGAGATCAGCGGCCTGATCGTCGCAGCCCACGATGTAGTACTTGCGCGTTCCGTCCTCTGTGGATATGCGGCACCAATCGTCTCGGAGAAGACTCTTGGTAATCTCCTTCAATACCGTAGGCAGCCTTGGCCCTGGCATAGATGCTTCGGCACGTCGGGTTTGCATGGTACCCATTCTATAGCCGCCGTGGAATTCCCTTGGTAGCCGAAGATGGAAAGAGCAATAACGTTGACCTAAAGTGAAGAGACGGTCAGGTTAGCGAAGCGCGCATCGGCTTTGTCTTTGCGTTCCTGCCAATAAGCAATAAGATCGGCTGCGCCGGGCCAGCTACCCTCGGGATTTGCTGCACTCCACTGTTTATACTCTTCCTCTTTTCGAGCGATTTCAGAACTGCACCGCGTAGTCTCGCGCAGGCAATCGTCGAACGTGTTCAACACCGGCTCATCGGGCGCTGCTTTGGGGCGGCTCATTGGCTCAAAAATAGCACGATTGAGGTGATAGACGATAACGTAGTTGGGAAATTTCGTGGCTGTGTAAAAGCGCACCGCCAGGGGCGTTATGTCCTGTCACTGGTTCCGATCGGGGGATGTCGCCTTCCGGCGTGAACGGAAGCCACGCATTCATCCCTGCGGCTTCAGCCGCTCGGCGCGCCGTTGCCGTAATATCTGAACAACGGCAACGCACGCGCCATGCCGTGCACACGGGCCTAAGCTATCATCGTTTCATGAGCAAGCGGCTGCAGATACTGCTTCCCGATCACGAAATGGCGGAAATCCAAAGCTTGGCAAAGCGCGAGCTTCTGACCGCTAGCGAATGGGCCCGGCTCGCGCTTCGTCCGGCCTTGGCGAGCGAACCGGTGAAGACACCGGAGGCGAAATTGAGGGCGATTCGGCGCGCTGTGCGGTACTCGTTTCCTATTCCCGAGTTTGACTGAAGGCCTAGAACGTGAAGCGCATCTGCATTTCGAAGCGGCGGTTGTTGCCGTTCTCGGCGAAGGCGCCGAAGCCGCCGGCCAAGGTGTTGGATGTGCCGAACAGCGGAGAAGTCACAATGCCGTTGATCGGGCCGGGGTTGACATGGTTGAGCAGATTGCGCGCCTGCACGGATAGCGTGAGGTTGTAGCGCCGGTTGGTGGAAGCGCCGCCGCCGCCGAAGCCGCCGGGAGGGCCAAATCCGCCGAAGCCCCCGGGCCCTCGGCCGCCGGGACCGCGCGGACCGCCGCCACCACCCGGTCCTCGGCCGCCGAAATCGCCGCCGCCACCCCGGCCGGCCGGTCTTTCGCGCGAGGCGCCGAACCCGAACGTTTTTGCCAGGCGCAGATTCACCGAAAAATTGCCGGGGCTCCGAGCGAAGTTGCGCGGCAGCAGCTGCTCGCCGGGTTTGGGATTCGGATCCAGCAGGCCGTAACGGGTCTGGATGACGCCCGGTGCATTGGGGTCGGTCGCGATACCGGGCCGGGCCGAACTCAGCAGCGTGGTTCCATAAGGATCAGTTCCGGCGAGGATATTGAACGGCGCGCCGGAGTTCATGGTGATGAAGGGCGAAAGCCGGAGGTCCCACTTGGTGGCAATCGATCCGGCGATCAATCCGCGATGGCGCACATCCAGCGACGAAGGTCCGTACTCGCCGGCCATGCTGTAGGGATTGGCGGGAATGGTTCCCAAGCCGTCCGAGTTGCTGTACGCGTGGCCGTACATGTAGAAGCCGTTGAGCGAGATTTTGCTGTTGATCTGCGAGCGCGCGTTGGTGACCAGTTGCCACTGGTTGTACAGCCCGGCCGATTCCATCAACAGGAGCGGCCCGGCGTTGGCATAAGGAAAGACGCCCGTGCCGAGGCCCGTGTACGTGCCAGGCAACGGCGCATTGATATCCTGCGAGCGAAACTCATGCACCCCGTGCGAGTTCATGTAAGAGACCGAGACCGTGGAGTTGTAGGGCAACTGCCGCTCCACCGTGAACGCTTCTTGCAGGATGTAGGGCGCACGGAGATTGGAGTCGATTTGCTGAATCGAGTGCGTCGTCGACGTCCCGAGCCGGCTGATCTGGTCGATGCTTGGGATGGTGGGGAAGAAGGTCGGGTTCAGGACCGTATACTGCTGCTCGGTGATGCCGTTGAAGCGCTCGGCGGTCAGTGTGTTGGTTTCCGAGAAGCGATCGTAAAACATCCCAAAGCCGCCGCGGATCACGGTCTTGGGACGCGGATTGTTCTTGCTTTGGCCCGGCGCCCAGGCAAACCCGATGCGCGGCGCCCAATCGTGCCAGTCGTGTATGTTGGTCTGCGTCTCGTAGCGTAATCCGAGACTCAGCGTCAGATTCGGTTTGACGCGCCAGTCGTCGCCCACGAACGCGCCGATATCGGCCTGGGTGACGCCGGCCAGCGGGTTCCCGGCGTTGATGTTGAATTGCGTCGCGCCGCCGCCGTACTGCTGGATGATGAGCGGATCCAGATGCATTTGCTGGAACAGCAACGTGCGCTGGTAGCGCTGGATGGAGGTGATGTTCTGGCAGCCCGGATTGGGACTCAAAGGGCTGCACACCACGCCCGCGGCCACCGGAAGGTTCGTGACCGGATCCAGGATCGGCGCGTATCCGCCCGCGAAGGTGAAGCTGCCGCCGAAATTGTTGGGCGAGAAATTGTCGACGGTCACGGCCCGCACTCGCACACCGAACTTCCAGGCGTGCGCGCCGCTGGCGATGGAGGTGTAGTTCTGCAGCTCGTAGCGGTTGTCGGTGTTGGTGGAATGTCCGACCTGCGCGCCTCCGCCGGCAAAGGAACCGGAAACGATCAGCCCCGGAGCCAGCGTGTTGGCGGTTTGATCGTTCTCCTGGTGATAGAGCTGAAAGCGCGTTTCGTTGATTACTTTGTTGCTGAGCACGGCGGTCTCGGTGGCCTGCACCGTATGATCCGTATTCAGGCTGTGATAGCCGCGCGACAGCAGGCTCAGGTTGCCGATGCCCTGATCCTGGATGTCGTTCCGCGTAAAGCCATAGCGGAACATGAGGGTGTTGTTTTGGCTGAGCTGATAATCGACGCGCGGGCTGATGCGCAGGCGGTTTTGCGGCGCTTCGAAGACGGTATTGAAGGGCGTGATCGCAAAGGTGTTGGGATCGGCCGTCACCGCGTTGATGATGTTTCCGTTGTGGATATCGCGGTCGAAAACATCCAGGAAGAAGGATGCCTTCTTGCTCAACGGGCCGCTCACCGTCCCGCCGAATTCGCGCTCCAGGAAGGGCGCCTTTTGCTGGGCGTAAGGATTGCGGGAGTTGAAGATATCGTCGCCAAAATTGGCGTTGACGTTTCCGCGGAATTTGTCAGTGCCCGGCTTGGTGAGGATTTCGATGCGGCCGTAGCCCAGCTTGTCGAACTCGGGCGAGAACGGGTTCTGGTTGATGCGGATCTCGCGAATCGAGTCCTTGGCGGGCAAGGTGCCGCCGGTGAAGCCGTCGATGTAGATCTGGCCGCCGTTGGGACCGGCGGACGGGCCAGCCAAGGCCTGGAGGTCGGCTTGCAGATCGTCGGGATCGTCCGACAGCGAATCGAGGTCGGCGCCACGCAGCACCAGCGCACCCGCGTTCTGGGCCGGATCCACGCTGACGGATGGCCCCGGGTTCTCTTGTACGGTCACTTCCTGCTTTTCGAGCGAGACGCGCAGTTGCAGATTCAGTTCCACCGACTGCAGGCCGCCGCTGAAGTCGGCGTTGGCCGGTTCATTCTGCGCCAGGCCCGGCGAGGAGGCCTGCACGAAGTAGTTGCCTGGGGTGAGGCCCGTGATGGAATAACTGCCGTCATTGCGCGAGGCCGCGCTCTTGACGGGACCGGCCGCATTGGAAATAGTCACGCGAGCGCCCGGCACCACCGCCCCCGATTCGTCGGTGATGACGCCGTGCAGAGTGCCGCTCGGGGGCTGTCCATAGAGGGCTGCGGCAAGAGTCAGCAGGAGCAGCAGAAGCCGGTTTAGTTTGAACATTTCGTTTCCGTTTTGTCGAAGAGGATGGATCGGCTTATTGCTCCGGTATGCCGCCGGTCTCCAGGTTCCAAGACCCGAGGTTGACCTGTCCGGCCGTGCGCGGAGCCGCTGCCAGGAATGGCTCTACGCCGGCGACAAAGGAGAACGCTGTGACCGCGACGCCATCCCCTGCTTTCGCGCTCGAGACAATGACCGCATCACCCTTCTTCAGCTCGGACAAGGAGAGCTGGGGAGAGCGTTCCAACACCTGCTGGAGATCGAAATTACCTCCGGGCCCGCCGCCGCGAAAGCCGCCTGCGAACCCGCGTCCCGGCCCGGCAGCATCTGCGCCGCCAGCGCGTCCCGCTCCTCCACCTCCCGCACCCGCGGGGCCGCCTGGCCCTCCTGCGCCTCCCGCATCCGCGGTTGCCGAGGCCGGCCGCAGCCGCCGCGCCAGCATGGTGGCCGTGCCCTCGTCGATCCGGCGCAGCAAAGTGCCGGGAGTGATCCGCACAGTGACCTGCTTCTTGGTCTGAAGATCGGTGAGCCGCACCTCGCCGGCCCCGGCATCGGCCGAGATTACCGTGGCGGCGATGGTCTGGAACGCGCCCGCGATCACCTCTTCGGCCTTGTAGCGGCTGCCATCTTCGCTCTTCTGGCCCAGCACCCGGACCGTGTCGCCCACCTGCACTTCAGCGATGGAGCTGGGCTTGGCATCCGCGAATCGAACCGAATCGGGCGCATAGCGGCGAAAGCTCGCGCCGGCCGCCTCGATGATCAGACTGGCGCTGTCCCGCCCGCGCGTCGTGGCCGTGATCTCCTGGGCGGCCGGATTCACCGCGGTCACGATGGCCGTAATACCCCGCCTCTGCCACTCGGCCCGGTCGCGCTCCTGTTTTTGGGCCAAGTCTTTCTTGGTAATGATGATTACGGTTCGGGCGGGAACGGTTTTGGTCTCTTCCGAGAGGGCGCCTCGCGCCAGCAGCCGGTCACCCGCGCTGATATCGGTAAAGGCGATCTTGGAGGCCTTCCGTACGTCCGTTTCGCCGGGAGGAATGCGGAGGTAGGAGGTGTTCTCGTCCAGCGTCACGGTGTAGGTTGCCCCATTGTCGGCTCTCAACTTGATTTGCTTGGCGCCGGCGTCGATGGATGTAACTTCGCCGATAACAGATTTGAGAGCGGCGGTGGGCGTTTGAGCCAGTGCCACGGCGGCCGTTAAAAAGATGGCCCAAATCTTCATCTAGTGACTTGGCGCGCCGCCTGGTACGGCGGTTACGGCCAAACTGTCAAGAAAAGTAAATGGTCTGTAAACGAGCCTGGTCATAGCGCTGGAGCTCAGTCCGGGCTGACCACGAGCTGGTTGGCGACGCTGGCGACGCCTTTCACTCTCTTCGCTATTTTTTCCGCTTTGGCCTTCTGTTTGTCGGTCCTGACTTTGCCCTTCAGTGTGACGGCGCCCTGATGAACCTCGACATCGATCTTCATGCCGCCCACGTCGGGGTCGTTGGCGAGCTTGACGCGCACCTGATCGATGAGCGAGTCGTCGGAGATTTGCTTTTGGGCGAGCAACGGCAGCAGAAGGAGGCTGAACACCAGAGCGCCGCAGAGGAATCGCATGCTTGGTCTCAGAATTATGGCTCCGAGTCCAATTCTCGCCCCGCCATGGATCGCCAGTCAATGGCTTTCAAGAATTCCTGGTTTTCGCGCCAGTCTTTTTGCACTTTGACGAATAGTTCCAGGAAGATTTTTCGGCCGAATACGGACTCCATCTCCTGGCGCGCGAGCGTGCCGATTTTTTTCAGCGCCGCTCCCTTCGCGCCGATGACGATGGCCTTTTGTCCGGGCCGTTCGACGTAGATAGTGGCGGCGATTCGCGTGAGCCGTGGCGTCTCCTCCCAGAGGTCCACCAGCACCGCCACGGCGTGCGGCACTTCCTGGCGCGTCTCGCGGAGCACCTTCTCGCGGATCAGCTCCGCGGCGAGATAGCGTTCCGGCTGGTCGGTGAGATGGCCGGGCGGAAAGTACGCCGGACCTTCCGGCAACCGGGCCAGGATAGCACCCCGGACGCGATCCAAGCCTGCGCCGGTGACGGACGAAATGGGGATGTACTCGTCGAATTCGCGCGCGGCTTTGTACTGCTCGATCAGCGGCAGCAGCCTGCGCTTGTCGGCGAGGCGGTCGATCTTGGTGAGCAGCAACAGGACCGGCGTGGACACGCCGCGGATAACCTCCAGCGCGCGGGCGTCCTCCGGCGTAACGCGCGCGCTCGCGTCGGCGAGGTAGAGGATAATATCCCGGTCGGCCAGCGCCGAACGTACGGTTTCCATCATGCGTCGATTGAGCAGCGTCTGGGAGTCGTGGATGCCGGGCGTGTCCAGAAAGACGACTTGCGCTTGCGGCAGGTTCAAGACGCCCCCGATGGCCGCGCGCGTGGTCTGCGGTTTCTCGGAAACGATGGCCAGCTTGGCGCCCACCAGCGCGTTCAACAGCGTGGATTTTCCGGCGTTGGGACGTCCCAGGATGGAGACGAAGCCGGAGCGAAAACCGGCGGCCGGAACGCTCATGGATGATGCGAGATGGTGGCCTCCCGGACTTTGGAGACGCGCACCTGTTCCACCTTGAGCTCGTCGCCGGCCAGCACCTCGATGCGGATCCCATCGCGTTCCACAGCCTCGCCGACCCAGGGCACGTGCCCGAGCCACTCCGTCACCAAGCCGGCGATGGTGGTGGATTCGGTGTCTTCCGCGGGCCGGAATCCGATCAGATCGTGCAGGCGATCCAAATCCAGGCTGCCCGGGACCACGAAGCGGCCTGCGGATTCCTCCTGCACGTCCCGTTCCGGCTCGTGCTCATCGTGAATCTCGCCCAGGATCTCTTCGACCATGTCCTCCATGGTCACCAGGCCCGCCACGTTGCCGTATTCGTCGATCACGATGGCCATGTGCCCGCCGGCCTCCTGCATCTCGCGCAGCAGATCGTCCACGGGCTTGGTTTCCGGCACTAAGCGAATGGGGCGGATCAGTTCCCGTACCAGGCGTTTTGCACGATCGGCCTCATCCAACTCGAACATGTCGCGCACGTGGACGAAACCGATGATCTGATCGATGCTCTGCTCGTACACGGGGATGCGGGAATACTGCTGCTCGATCACCAGCTCGCGCAGAGCATCGAGCGAACGCCCGGCCTCGATGGCGACGATCTTGGGCCGGGGAGTCATGACCTCGCGCACGGTTTTGTCGCCGAACGCAACCACGGACTCGATCAGCTTGCGCTCTTCTTTCTCGATGAGTCCTTCCTCTTCGCCGGCCGAGATCAGCGCTTCAATGGGCGCAGCGACTGGCGCTTCAGCTTCGGCCGCGCCAGGCTGCGAGAGTTCGACCAGCGACTGGAAGAAGCCGAGGATCGCGGTCAGCGGGCGCACCGCCAGCGCGCACAGGCGCAGTCCCGGAGCGAGCGGTAGCAGCCAGCGCCCGCTGGTCTTGCGATACAAGACTTGCGCCAGAACGTAGGTGCTCACAAGCATGGTGAGCCAGGCAAACAGCGCCGCCTCGAAGAAACTTTGCCAGGGCGAGCCGGTGTTGTCGAATCGCACCGCCATGAAACACAACCCCAGCAACAGCAGCAGGGTGTGTTTGATGATGGAAAACGCCAGGATGCCTTTTTCGTCCTGGACGCCGATCCGCTCCTCGAGCGTGTCTTTGAAGAGCTGGAGCGCGGGCAGATCGCGCGCGCGCAGCCGCAGGGACTCGGTGTAGAGCACCTGAACCACGGTGATGACGCACAACACCACCGCGATGATCCCGGCGGCGCCGATGGCGAACCAGGTCACGGCCGCACCCGCTCGATCAAGCCGGCCGGCAGTCCCAGCTCCTTGCGCCACTTCCGTTCGGCGCGCGCCATCTGTCCGCGGTCGGTTTCGTGGTCCATCCCGACCAGATGCAGGACGCCGTGCAGCATCAGTGTTTCGATCTCTTGTTCAACACGGACGCCATACTCCGCGGCTTGCCGGCGGGCGGCGGGAAAAGAGATCGCAATTTCGCCCAGGAAACCGTTCTGTTGATGCACGGGAAACGAAAGCACATCGGTGCTGTGATCCTGTTGGCGGAAGTCGCGGTTCAGCCGGCGCAGTTCCCGGCCGCTGGTGATCAGGCAGCCGAATGCTCGGCCGCTGGCGACAGCCGACTCGAGACGCTGGGCGAAGGCCCGGAGCTTGTGCCTCGAAAGGCCAGGTGTGGCCACTTGGAAAAGCAGAGAGGTCTGCTCGGAAAGCATGGCAGATCTCAAGCGAGCGGAATCCGGGGAGCTTCGTCCTGCGCGTTGGCGAGCGATTCGGGCGCAACAGCGGGCCGCTCGGGCGAGGCCTCCGACAGCTTCAACGCGAGCTGCCGCTCATTTTCCAGCGTCTCCTCATAGCGCTCGTAAGCTCTGACGATTCGTTGCACCAAAGCGTGGCGCACCACGTCGCGCTCGTCGAAATACACGAAGCTGATGCCCTCCACGCCGCGCAGCACGTCCACCACGTGCGTCAGGCCGCTGCGCTTGCCGGTCGGCAAGTCCACCTGCGTCAGATCGCCGGTCACCACCATCTTGGCGTTGAAACCTTGGCGCGTCAGAACCATCTTCATCTGCTCGGCGGTGCTGTTCTGGGCTTCGTCCAGAATAATGAAGCTGTCGTTCAGAGTGCGCCCGCGCATGAACGCGATGGGCGCCACTTCAATCACCGAGCGCTCCAGCAATTTTTCCACTTTCTCGGCGTCCAGCATGTCGTAGAGCGCGTCGTACAGCGGTCGCAGGTAAGGATCGACTTTTTCCTGCAAATTGCCCGGCAGGAAGCCAAGCCTTTCGCCGGCTTCGACCGCCGGGCGAGTCAGAACAATGCGGCTGACGCGCTTGTTCAAAAGCGCCGAAACCGCCATGGCTACGGCGAGGTAGGTCTTCCCGGTGCCGGCGGGGCCGATGCCGAAAACCAGGTCATGCCGCTCGATGGCTTCCACGTAGCGTCGCTGATTGACCGTCTTGGGCGCCAGGGTCTTCTTGCCGAAGTTGCGCTGCCGGCCGCTGTGCACCAGGCTGCGCAGGGTCACTTCTCCGTCTTCGGTGACCACGCGCAGGTAACTGTTCAAATCGCCGTTGGAGAAGACCTGGCCTTCTTTCACCAGCGAGACATAGTCTTCCAGGATGCTCGCGGCGCGGATCACACTGGGCTCCTCGCCTTCGATTTCGAGCGAATCGTTCATCAGGCGTGTGGTGACGTGCAGGCCGCTTTCGAGAACGCGAATGTTTTCGTCGCGGGTTCCGAAAAGGGACTCGATGCCGCGCGTGATCTGAACGCTTAGTTTCATTCCGGGGTAAGGAGGATCAGATACATGAAGGAACGGCGGAATAACCTGAAGTTCCTGCAAAACTACGACGGGCGGGACCGAGGATCTTCATCCGCGAGCGCGGAGGAAAAGCAAACATCTGACTTGATTATACCAGCTAGGAAGAGCGCCGGAGATTCGTGGCGGGCCGGCGGGGCCGTGGGCGCTGGGGCCGCCTCCTGGTCCCGAGCCGCTCAAGCCGCCGCGCCTCCTCGGGCTGTATACTCAAAATTCTATGCGTCGCGCGATATTGGTGCTGCTGCTGGCGGCTGCCTCAGCCTTCGGTATGGACATTCCGCGGAAAGCCCCCGAGTTCGTCATCTCGATGGGTCCCGACAAGCAACTGCTGGTGAGCCAATTCCGGGGCAAGGTCTTGTGCCTGGTCTTCATTCTGACCACTTGACCGCACTGCCAGGACACCACTCAGGTCTTGAGTGGCATTGAAAAGGATCTCCGGCCCAAGGGCTTCGAGGTTGTGGAGGCGGCGGTGAACGCCAATCCCGATGTGCCGGGATTTATCCGCAAGTTCAACCCGCCCTTTCCGGTAGGCACCGCCGGCGGGCAGGAGGCGCTGGACTACTTGCAATGGCCGAAAGACCAGCGGCCGCTGGTGCCATTGATGATGTTCATCGACCGCAAGGGCATCGTTCGCGCGCAGTACAGCGGCTTGGACGAGAAGTTTTTCGACGCGCAGCAGGATCAGCACATCCGGGAAGAGGCTGCGAAGCTGCTGGCCGAAGGCGCGGCTCCGGTCAAGGCGCGCAGCAAGCGGCCGGCCAAGTAGGTGGACCGCCTTAAGGACTTAGAGTTTCTAGGGCGGGATTCGTGTCAGCGTGCCGACGAACTGTTCGTGCTCCGCGTCGAAGCGGATATCGTACTTATCCAAGGATCCCCCGCGGCCACGGTAGTCAATCTGGTACGTCCAGTGGCCAGGTTCGACAGGCTTCCTAGAAAACAAATAATCTATCCAAAAGGTGGTTTCCGTGGTCGGCTTTTTGCCAGCCTGGACCGAAAGCTTCACTGGAAACTGGATCACCCGATCTTGTTTGGGACTGTAGACCACGAGGGTTGTATCCAGCCCCATGCATGCCACCGCTTCGAAGAATGCCGCCTCAAGCGGCAGGCCATCGCCGTTGATATCGCGCAGGTCCAGGAGCCTGGGCTTTCCCTTCGTCCCCTTCCGGCGACCCGGCACGGAATAGTAGAAGTCCGGCAGAATTCGAAACGGAGTGATGAACGTATCATGGGCGCCTAGAGAGTGGATCCTGACCGTATTGATGATCTGATGTGTACTTTGGTCGACTAGTGGCATGTCGCAGAGACAACGTTACTGCGGATGCGGCGGGTCGGATGGGAATATTTCCACTGGATCTGCCCGAGTTGCTCCATGATGCGGCCGACTCGGGCTAACAAGCCCAATGGCTACCTTCTCGGCTCATACCGCATTGCCACCGCCCCCGAGCCGAACTCCAGCCGGCTCACGAGCCTCAAGTCGATACGCGTCGATAGCCCCGCGAACAACGTCGGCCCGTGGCCCGCTAGCCTGGGGTGCACCACGAACTCGTACTCATCGATCAATCCCAGCTCCGCCAACGCCAGCGGGAGCTTTACGCCTCCCACGAGCAGTCCCTTACCCGACTGCCGCTTGAGCTGCTGAACGGCCTTCCCTAGATCCCCGCGCACGAGCTCCGCGTTCCAATCGACCCGGTCCAGGGTGCTCGACACGACGTACTTCTTTGCCGCGTCGATCGTCCGGGCGAAGGGTTCCATCCAATCAGGCCTCGCTCCCGTCCGCGCCGGCAGCCGGAACGCTGCCTCCATCATTTCGTAAGTCACCCGGCCAAAGAGGAGAGCATCGGCCTGGTCGAGGTTCTCGACCGCGTGACGATGCAAGTCTTCGTCCGCGAACATTGCACGATGATCGCAGCACCCGTCCAGTGTGACGTTGATGGAATACCGAAGGGGTCGCATTACCGGAAGAGTACCGCCGATGGGGTAGATTAGCAACGCTAGCCCGCTTCAGGGCTACGAGCCATTCACGTAACGCATGACGATGACAATTTGAGATCTGCTAGTGACAGCGTGCCGTGACGGTAGTATTCAAACCCGTGACGCTCGGCGCGGCCTTCCAATTGAACCGGCACATTCTTGTCTAAGAGCCACACGCCCCTTAGCCGGCAGCTACGGGGTGATCAAGCTCTTCCGCGGCCAAATGCAGAATCTCTGCGATGGCTTCCTCCGGAAACGGTCCGTATGTGGCTTGAATTTCTTGAGTGCTCATCCCCTCGGCCAAACACGCCAGGAGAAAGGACACTGAGAGCCGCGTGCCTCGAATGGCTAGTTTCCCGCCCAGGAGCTCGGGATCCGAAACAATCCAGCGATAGGTCTTATAATTCGCCACTCATCCTAAGCTTATCACTCGATCGTTACGCATCGACTGCCACTGTGCACGAGAGCGGCTTGCTCTCACCATTAGCCTTGCCTCCGTTTGTCGGGATGCTATGCTCACGAATGAATGAGCGCAAAAATCCTGGATGGCAAATGGGTGCGGGAACAGATTTTGGCCGAGTTGAGGCCGCGGGTGGCGAAACTGGCCGCCAGCCACCGGCCGCCCGGCCTGGCCGCGGTCCTGGTGGGGAACGACCCCGCCTCCGAGATTTACGTGCGCAACAAAATCAAGGCTTGCGCCGCCCTCGGCATCTACAGCGAGAAGATCACGCCACCCGATACCATTTCCACCGAAGACTTGCTGGGCGTGGTCGAAGGCCTGAACCAGCGCAGCGAGATCGACGGAATTCTGGTGCAGGTGCCGCTGCCTAAACAGGTGGACAGCCGCCGCATCCTGCTGAGCGTGAGGCCTGACAAAGACGTCGACGGCTTTCACCCGGTGAACATCGGAAGCCTGGTGGCCAACATTCCCGCGCCGCGGGCCTGCACGCCGGCCGGCATCCTGGAGCTGCTGCGACGCTACGAGATTCCGATCTCGGGGAAAAGGGCGGTGGTAGTTGGCCGCAGCGATATCGTCGGAAAGCCCGTGGCACTGCTGCTGCTGCACCAGAGCGCCACTGTCACCATCTGCCATTCGAAAACCGCCGATCTGGTTGGGGAGTGCCGCCGGGCCGATATCCTGGTGGCCGCGATCGGAAAACCGGCTCTCATCACGCGCGAGTTCATCCAACCCGGCGCCGTCGTCATCGATGTGGGACAGAATCGCGGGCCCGACGGCAAGGGGCTGGTAGGCGACGTGGACGCCGAGGCAGCCCGGGAGCTGGCCGGCGCCTACACACCCGTGCCCGGCGGCGTCGGTCCGTTGACCATCGCGATGCTGATGTCCAACACGGTGCGCTCCGCCGAGCAGCGCTTATGCTGCTCGTAGGATTGACAGGTGGCCTGGCTAGCGGGAAGAGTTTCGTCGGCCACGCGCTGGCCGATCTTGGCTGCCATTTGATCGAGGCCGACGAGCTGGGCCATCAGGTGCTGCTGCCCGGCGGCGAAGCTTACGACGCGGTTGTCAACCTGTTTGGCGATCAGATCCTGGATCAGGAAGGACTCATCGACCGGCGCAAACTCGCCAAGCTCGTCTTCGACCAGCCGGAGATGCTCGAAAAACTCAACCGGCTGGTGCACCCGGCCGTGCGCGCGCGAGAAGATCGGATCATAGCCGGGATCGCTCGCAGCGATCCCGGGGCCATCGTAGTTGTCGCGGCGGCGATTCTGGTTGAAACTGGAAGTTATAGGCGGTACGACAAGCTGATCGTCGCGGTCTGTACCGCCGAACAGCAGTTGGGGCGCGCCTTGAAACGGGGACCCAACAGCCGGGAGGAGATCCTGGCGCGGCTCAGCCGCCAGTTGCCGCTGGAAGAAAAAGTGCGCGTGGCCGACTACGTGATCCATACCTCGGGAAGTAAGGAGAACACGCTCGAACAGGTTCGGGCCGTGTACAGCTCGCTGCGGAGTTTATCAACATGAGATGGCGCGTTCTAGTGATTACCGCCCTTTTGGTGGGCGGCTTTCTTTTGATTACCTCCAAGACGGATTGGGGGCGGCACAGCATTATTGGACCGATCTCGAATGCCGGCGGTCGCATCTGGTCGGGTCCCAGCGTGGCGCGCAGCGCGGGTCTCAGTTCGGACGAGCTCAACAACATCGAAATCTACAAGAGCGCGCACCTGGCCACGGTAAACGTCACCAGCACCGTGTACCGGCGGACGATTTTCCTGGAAATTTATCCCTCCCGCGACCAAGGCTCCGGCTTCCTGATCAGCGCGGATGGAAAAATCCTCACCAACAGCCATGTGGTCACCAATGAGCGGCAGCTTGAAGTCACGCTCTCCGATCAGACGCGCTACAAAGGAACGCTGATCGCCCGGGACGAGGCCAACGATCTGGCGCTGATTCAAATCTCGCCGCGCAAGAAGCTGCCGGCGCTGCGCTTGGGCGATTCCGACTCCTTGCAGGTGGGCCAGAAGGTGCTGGCCATTGGCAATCCGTTCGGGCTGAATGGAACGCTCACGACCGGTGTGGTGAGTTCGCTGGGGCGGAACATCCGCGGCGAAAACGATCAAGAGTTAGAAGGCTTGATCCAGACCGACGCGGCCATCAACTTCGGCAACAGCGGCGGGCCGCTGCTCGATTCGGCGGGCGACGTGATCGGCATCAACACGGCGATACTGGGGCCGAACGGCGGAAGCATCGGCATTGGTTTCGCCATGCCCATCAATCGCGCCAAGGCCATGCTGGACGATACGCAGGCCGGCCGGAAGCGTCCGCGGCTGGGCGTGACCGTGGTGCCGGTGTCGGGCGACTACGCCGACGCGCTGAATCTGCCCACGTCAGGCGGACTGCTGGTCCAGGAAGTGGAGCCGGGCTCGGCGGCCGCGCGCGCCGGTTTGCGCGGCGGCAAGGAGACGGTGCAGATCGGCAACGTGCAGTTGGTAGTGGGCGGCGATTTAATCATGGCCATCGACGGCCATCCCATCGACCGCGAAGACGCCATCAGCCGCGCGCTATCGCGCAAGCGCGCCGGCGACACGCTGGAGCTGACCATCTTCCGGAACGGCCGCACCACCGTCGTGCGCGTGAAACTAGGCGAGGAAGGCCCGATCTAGCAGCCACCGTGGCGCACGCAGGGCTGCGCGCCGCATCGACAATCCGGACTCGGATCGCGAACCGCAATATGCAGCCAGCACCTGTCTAACAGCAGTTCGCACGAGTGCGAACGCGGCACGCAAGAGTGCGTGCGCCACTGCCGTCGCTCAATTTGTCCGGTGCGCCATGACCGTATTCCCCGCCGGTTCCGGCATCGGGTAGGGGATCAACCGCGGCGGCTGGGCGTCGGCTTCGAGCAGCCACACCTGGCGGCCGTGGAAGTATTCGACCAGCGGCTGGTCTTCCTTCCAGCCCAGCTCCCGCGCCCACACCACCTTGGCATGGTCGATGTCAGCGCGATTAAAAACCCATTCGTTGTGAACCAAATGATCCGGCCGATAGCGCACCAGCACAAGCTGCTCGCCGGGCTGCTTTTCCAGGCGCGCCGCCAGATCGTGCCGCGCTTGCGCAAACTCGGCGAATACGCCGCGGTACGACCCGTCCAGGTGCAGACAGGCGAACACGATGTACATCAGGCCCTGCACATAAAAGCCGGCCATAAGCGGCCTGGTCAGACCAGCGCCCACGGGCGCGCGGCCGATCTTCCACCTCCGCAGCCCGACAAAGCCGTACATCACCAGCAAAAAGAACAGCGCCAGCGACGGCGCCGGGTAATGCGGCCACAGAGTTTTCTCCGGCACCAGACCCACTAGAAACGCTCCAAACAAGAGCAGCGCCAGGCGCACGCGTACGTTTCTCCAGACCAAAATCAAGCCCAACAGAGGCAGCCCGAGCAGCGCGTGGCCTAGATAAAAATCGTACCCGGAGCCCACCTTCAAAATCGTTCCGAGGACGGGATGGGAAATCATGAGATCACCCACCTCTACATCCAACTCAGACCAGTAGCGCCGCATCTCGGCATTGTGGTAGACGGGCACGGGCCGAGGCTTGTCCCACATGAAAACCGAACTCACGACGTACTGCGCCTCGTGGACCTGGTAGGGCATGCGCAGCGGATCGCCGGTGACGCGGAAATTATAAAACGCGGTACCGGCGGCTGCCAGCCCGAGGATCAATCCGGCTGGCACGGCCGCTTGCGTGAGAATGCGGACGAGCGGCTCATGGCGGCGCACCAGGATCGCTACCAGCGCCACCACGGCGATGAGTCCCAGAACCGCGCCTTCGTAGGGCCGGCTGTTCATCAGGACCGCGAGGCCCAGTCCCAGGACCGCCGCGTGGCGGACGCACAGTTTGCGCTGCAAGCGAGGCAGCGCACCGAGCACCAGCGCGCCTCCGGTGGCCGCTACCGCGCCTCCCCAATACGAGTTCATCCAGTACTCGGCAATGCCCAGGCGCATCGCGACCAACATCGCGCCCGACAGGGCCGCGACCGGCGGCAGCCAGCCTTGCATCATCCAGCAGATTACGCCGCACATCGCGCCGACGCTCAGCCACACTCCAATCCAGGGGTGGCCCAGAATCTGGCCCAGCGCCAGGACCAGTCCCTGGAGCGGCGGATACTTGGACGCATAGCTCGGATGCTGGATGATGTGAAACGATTCGAAATGCATCCAGAAGGGGTGCGGCGGGTTGGTCAGACGGCCCGAAGCGAATGTGTCGGCGTTCAGCAAGTAGCTGAATTCATCGTGGACGGTAGGGTGGGGAACTCCCATCCAGGGCAACAGCGCCAGCCGGGTCACCAGGACGAACGCCGCCACCGAGAAACACGCCAGCGCCCTGCGGCAGGCCAACCGGCGAAGATTTCTGACAATGCTCTGTAGGTAATCTTTCACGAAAGAGAGCGGGCGCGTTGGAGGTCCCTCGTTCGTTCCATCGGCCGTTCTTCCGCCGGGGTTTAGTTGCGGGCGAGCGGGAGTGTCGTTGGGACCGGGCTGCGGTTCAGTTAGTGCCCGGCGGTGGTTTAGCGATGGCTTTGGCGGCGGTTTGCCTGGCCTTCGGCGGCTGTTTCATCGCGGATGCCAGTCTGCGAAGGCATAGCGGAAACTGTTGGCTGCAAGCTCGCCGGCCGGCAGGCCGAAAGTCCGCTCCGCCACTTCGTATTCGCGCGCCAGAGTGGTCCGGAAAAAGGCCGGATCGTCTGTATTCAGCACCACCGGAACGCCAGCGTCGTAGAGTTCCCGCACCGGGTGCTCGGACAGGGCGGCCACGACGCCGGTGCAAACGTTGCTCGAAATGCAAACTTCGAGTGGCACATCCGCATCGCGCAAACGAGCCAGCAGCGCCGGATCTCGCGCCGCAGCGATGCCGTGCCCAATCCGCTCGGCGCCGATTTCGAGTGCGGCCCACACCGACTCCGGCCCCGTGGTTTCCCCGGCGTGGCAGACCAGGTGCAAACCGCCGTCACGCGCATACGCAAACACATCGCGAAACCATTCGGCCGGCCCGCGCGCCTCGTCGCCGCCGATTCCGAAGGCGATGGTCCCGCAATCCCGGCGCGTCACGGCAAATTTGGCCACTTCCATCCCCGGCTCGGCCCCGAAGTGGCGCACCGCGTCCAGGATCCAAAAAGTTTTCACGGAAGATCGCTGTGATTCCTTCCAGATCGCCTCGTAGACCGCTGCCAGCTCCTGTTGTCTCCACAGAACCACTCCGGCCGACAGCGTGACTTCGGCGTACGTCACGTTCTGCGCCGCCAGCCGTTCCAGGAGATGGCGCGTGGCCAGCGCGTAGTGCTCGGGCTTCTGCAGCTTGCTCGTGATCCAGATGTAGCCGCGCAGGAATTCCTCAAAAGTCCGGCAGCTCAGATTGGCCTCGATCTCCTGGCGCGACAGGCTCGGATCGATGGCCAGCAGCGTTTCCGCTTCAATCGATCCCTCCAGGTGCACATGCAGCTCTGCTTTCGGTAGGGGCACCTTGCCATAATAGCTGTGCATGACTTCCCAGGACGTCGACGCCATTCTCAGCGGCCAGCACGGAGATGCATTCGGCATCCTGGGGCCGCATCCAGCCGAAGGCGGCTGGGAGGTGCGCGCCTTTTTGCCGCAGGCCATGGACGCCTTCGTGCTGATGGACGGCGCGGCGCATCCGATGCAAAAGTCGAGAGCCGAAGGCTTTTTCGTGGCGCGTTTCGACGGCGAGGCGCGGCGCTATCAATTGCGTCTCTCGCTATGGAACGGCGCGCAGATCGAATTGGACGATCCTTATCGCTTCCCGGCGCTCATCTCCGATTTCGATCTCCACATCCACGGCGAAGGTACCCAGTACGAAAGCTACCGCACCATGGGTGCGCATATCACTTGTTATGACGGCGCGACCGGCGTCCGGTTCGGGGTGTGGGCGCCCAACGCGGAGGTGGTCAGCATCGTGGGCGACTTCAATGACTGGGACGAGCGCCGCCACCCCATGCGCCGGCGCAACGGCGGGGTGTGGGAACTGTTCGTTCCCGGTGTCGGAGCGGGCACCAACTACAAGTATTCCGTGCGCTCGCGCCTGCTCGCCTACCGGCAACAGAAGGCCGATCCATACGGTTTCGCCAGCGAGATTCCACCCAAGTCGGCGTCGGTGGTGTGTGATTTGGATTCATACCAGTGGGGAGATCGCGACTGGATGGAGGCACGCGGCCGCCGCGACATCTTGAAACAACCGGTTTCGGTCTACGAAGTGCACCTCGGCTCCTGGCTGCGCGGGCCCAACAACACTTATCTGAGTTATCGCGACCTGGCGCCCAAGCTGGTGGACTAC
This sequence comes from Bryobacteraceae bacterium, assembly GCA_035632015.1. Lineage (GTDB taxonomy): Bacteria > Acidobacteriota > Terriglobia > Bryobacterales > Bryobacteraceae > Palsa-89. The sequence continues at coordinate 115,049 of DASQHQ010000097.1, read as the reverse complement.
GCCACGCGCCTGGGCTACACGCATCTGGAATTGCTGCCGGTCATGGAGCACCCGCTTTCGGCTTCCTGGGGCTATCAGGTGGTCGGCTACTACGCGCCCACCTCGCGATTCGGCGCGCCGCAGGATTTCATGTACTTCGTGGATTGCTGCCATCAGGCGGGGATCGGGATCATCGTCGACTGGGTGCCGGCGCACTTTCCCAAAGACGCCCACGGGCTCGCCCATTTCGACGGGACTGCGCTGTACGAGCACGCCGATCCGCGCAAGGGCGAGCATCGCGACTGGGGCACGCTGATCTTCAACTACGGACGCAATGAGGTGCGCACATTTCTAATTTCAAACGCGCTGTTCTGGCTGCGCGTGTACCACATCGACGGCCTGCGCGTGGACGCCGTCGCCTCCATGCTGTATCTGGATTACTCGCGCCAGCCCGGCGAGTGGATCCCCAACATGTACGGCGGCAACGAGAACCTGGAGGCCATCGATTTTCTGCGCCGCTTCAACGAACTGGCCCACCAGGTGCCGGGAGCGATCACCGTGGCCGAGGAGTCTACTGCATTCACAGGCGTGTCGCGGCCCACTTATCTCAACGGCCTCGGCTTCACCATGAAATGGAACATGGGCTGGATGAACGACATGCTGGATTACTTCGCCAAAGACCCGGTGCACCGCAAGTATCATCACAACAACATCACCTTCAGCATGCTGTACGCGTTCACGGAGAACTTCGTGCTGCCCATATCGCACGACGAGGTTGTGCACGGCAAGCGCGCTTTGTTGAGCAAGATGCCGGGCGACGTCTGGCAGAGGTTCGCGAACGTGCGCGCGTTTCTGGCCTACATGTTCGGCCATCCTGGCAAGAAGCTGATCTTCATGGGTTCGGAAATCGGCGTTTGGGACGAATGGGATCACGAGCGCGGCCTGCCCTGGGAGCTGCTGCATTTCGACTCGCACCGCAAACTGCAAACCTTCGTCGGAGAGCTGAATCGTCTGTACCGCTCGCACCCGGCGTTTTACGAAGTGGATTTTCACTGGGCCGGCTTCGAGTGGGTGGATTTCCGCGACGTGGACGGCTCCACGATTTCGTTCCTTCGCCGCCCGGCGTCCGGGCAGCCGTTCCTGCTGTTCGTTTGCAATTTCACGCCGGTTCCGAGGCTGAAATACCGGGTCGGAGTGCCCGTACCGGGTGTGTATCGCGAGATCTTCAACAGCGACGCCGAGATGTTCGGCGGCAGCAACCTGGGCAACGGGGGTGCGGTGGCGTCCGAGCCGGTCTTGTACAACAACCAGTATCACAGCCTGTCCATCACGCTGCCGCCGCTGGCGGTAGTGGTTTTCGAATCCCCGCAGGCGGGCTGATCATCTCCTGAAAGATGAGCGCTGCCGTCCAGCTTTCCGACATCCAGGCCGCCGCGGAGCGCATCCGCGCGATCGCGCATCGCACGCCGGTCTTCACCTCTCGCTCGTTCGACGCGACGGCCGGCGCGAGCGTGTTCTTCAAGTGCGAGAATTTCCAGCGCGGGGGCGCGTTCAAGATTCGCGGGGCTTCGAATTTCGTTTACTCGATTCCCAAAGACCAGCTCGCGCGCGGCGTGGTCAGCTATTCGTCCGGCAACCACGCGCAGGCGGTCGCGCTGGCTGCGGCGTCGGTCGGGATTCCGGCCACGATCGTGATGCCGGCCGATGCCCCGCAATCCAAGCTCGAGGCGACTCGCGGCTATGGCGCCCGCGTGGTCACCTACGACCGGCTGACCGGAAATCGCGAGGCTATCGGCCGCCGGATCGCACAGGAAACCGGAGCCACGCTGGTCCCCCCCTACGACCATCCCTGGATCATCGCCGGTCAGGGCACGGCCGCGCTCGAACTGCTGGACGAGATCGGCGATTTGGACGCGCTGGTCGCGCCCATCGGCGGCGGGGGACTAATCTCCGGCTGTGCCATCGCCGCCAAGGCGCTGCGCCCTTCCATCCGGCTCTTCGGCGTCGAGCCGGAGGACGCCAACGACACCTACCTTTCGCTCTGCGCCGGCTCCCGCGTCTCCATTCCCATCCCGAACACGATTGCCGACGGGCTGCGCGCCACCCAGCCCGGCGCGGTCACATTTCCGATCATCCAAGAACACGTGAAAGCCATCTTGCTGGTAAGCGAGCAGGAAATTAGTGACAGCGTGAAATTCTTGATCACGCGCATGAAAATGCTGGTGGAACCCAGCGGCGCCGCCTCGGCCGCGGCCGTGTTTCACGGCAAGTTGCCGGCAGAACTGAAACGCGTCGGCGTGATCCTCTCAGGCGGGAACGTGGACTTGCAGTTCCTCCAGACTCTCGGGAATTGAATCGGCGGCCGTCACGAAAGCCCAGTATTCCACGCGCGCTTGGGTTCTGGCCGGAATCCAGCGGTAGCCCGGCGCGCCGAACAGCGACCCGCGCTGGATCATCCGGCGACGGCTCTCTGGAAACGGCGACGCGCCGAATTCCATCCCGCGCGTGAGCGTGCGGCGGTTCCAGGGCGGATGCTCGCGGCTCAGGTTTTCTTCCCAAATGCCGAGCCAAGGGAAGTCCGCGCGCTTCCAAACGTAGCCGGTCAGGAGCTTGAGGCGGGGCGAGAAGGCGAAGAAAAATGCCCGATCCCGCGCCGGGTCCATCAACACCGTATCGAACGCGCTGGACGCGGTCGCGCTGGTGAACACGCGCAGGTCTTCCACGCCTCCGCCGGCGCGTGGCCTGAGCGGCCACTCGAAATCCCGATCTGCTTCAAGTGAACGAGCCTTGGTTCCGGGCGCGCGAAACTCGGTGACGCCTTTTTCCAGAAACGGCGGCCCGAGCGTGACGTGCTGGGTCCAGGCCGCCGGCCGGTCGAGGATCGCGACATTCTCTACTGTCTCGGAGAATCGCACTCGCTGGCCCTCGAGCCGCAGCCTGCGCTCAAATCGAAGCTGCGCAGCCGGCAAAAAACAAACGGCCGTCAGCTCGCCGTCCTTCCCGGAAGTTTCGTAAGGCAGGATCGAGCCCTCGCCATGCACTGTCATTCCCGCCGCAGCCTCGTCGGCCGACGGCGCACCCCACAAATCCAGGCACAGGTTGTGGCCCATGATCCCAGAAAGCAGTTTGCTCTCCGCGTCGCGGCCGTACTCAGGGTGTTTCTCGGGGGCGTAAGTGGAAGGCTCGATGGAAGGCCAAGGCGGAATCCAAAGCGGATTCACCCCCGTCGCTCTATGCAGAAGCTCGGCGACGTGCCCGCCTTCTTCGAGCACCGTGACGCGAAGGCTGTCGTTCTCGATCTGCGCGGCCCGGCGGCCGTGGAAACTCGTGCGCCTCACGACGCCACAACCTTCATGGCGACCGAGTGTATCAAAAGAGGCGCGAACGGTGGCTGCTCAAAGGGGGTCGGCCGCGAGCAGCCATCGTCCGCACCTTCTCAATCCCCCTCCTCCTCCAGGAAGCAGCTTTCAAAGGCCCGATCCAGCAATTCGTCGGTGAGCTGGAACGGCAGCTTCTCGAAATGGATCAGGTCGATGGCGTGAGAGAGGACGTCGCGGGGATGGCAGCGCCGGAACGGCCGGCCGGTGCCCCGGTATTGCTTTTCGATCAGCCGCGAGATCATCCCATCGTCGTAGCCCAGGTTCTGAGACTCGCAGTAGCGCTTGAAAATGGCAATGAATTCCGCCTCGTCCGGGCTCCGCATCAGCATCTTGTATTGAATGCGGCGCAAAAACGCTTCGTCTCCGAGCGTTTCGGGCTTCAAATTGGTGGAGAAAATCAGGAACGCCTCGAACGGCACTGTCATCTTGCCACCGCTTTGAAACTTGAGGAAGTCCTCGCGCCGTTCCATGGGGACGATCCAGCGGTTCAACACCTCCGCCGGCGTGCACTGCTGCCGCCCGAAGTCGTCGATCAAGTAGATGCCGTTGTTGGCCTTCAGCTGATACGGCGCATCGTAGATCTTTGAATTTGCGTTGTACTTAAGGTCCAGCATCTCCAGCGTCAGCTCGCCCCCCGTTACAATGAACGGCCGCCGGCACTTGACCCAGCGGCGATCGAATTGCTGTTCGCTGGAGAACACAGATGGCAGTTCCTCATCCTGCAGCGGCTGGTGATAAACCGGGTCGAACACCTGAATCACCGCTCCCTGACTCTCGATCGCGTAGGGAACGTAGATGAACGAATCGTCCAGGTCTCGCAGCGCCTCGGCGAGGAATGTTTTACCGTTTCCCGGCTGGCCATAAATCAAGAATGAGTTTCCAGAGCTTACCGCAGGGCCAATTTGCGCCAGCGTGCGGGGCGTCACCACCATGTGGCGGTAAGCGTGTGCGAGCACTTCCTGCGTCAGCCAGCTCGCATCTCGTTTCTGCCTGCGGGCGATGTGGGTATATTGCGACAGCGGAACCGGCGCCGCACCGCAGTACTGATTCTTCTCCATGCACTCGCGCGCCTGATTGCGTCCGGTCTCCGTCAGGACGAACAGCGTCGTGCTGAGCCCCATTCCCAGGGACGTCTTGGCTTGGATCAGGTGCTGGCGCTTGAGGACCTCAAGAAAATCTTCCACCAGGCTGAACTTCAGTCCCAGCGCCGTCGAAACATCCCGCCCTAGCAGCTCGCCGCGCGCGTACAGCAGCTTCAGAATGAGCTGCTCCATCATCGAGCCGGCCAGGCCTGTATCGTCCAACGTTTCTGGGACCGGGGGTGTAATGCCCTGATCCTCAGGCTGATTCGCGGAATGACGGTCAGCCGTGAGGGCCGAGCCCAGACTGTGGAGACTGGGGTCGAGGATAGAGGGGGCAGTCATGGCAAGCTGATTTTCGGTCCTTCGGAGGCTTGCTTTCAATGGGACCTTGGTACCCTTCTGGTTAAGCAAAATCCCTCGCCGGCGGTTGGTCAACTACATGTTTTCGGACCCGAACTGCTAAGAGTCCTTAAGGTAGCGGCCTAGGCTCCGGTCGCACCCGGCTGCGAGCGCCGAACCGTCCACTCGGCGCCCGCCAAAACCACTAGCGCCGCCACAAATCCCCACAGCAGGATCGTGATCGAATACACAAAAGGTCCATACTCCAGCGCCAGCTTGGCCCGCAGATACGGCCATGTCAGGAGGTTGATGTACTTCAGCGTCTCCAGCAGCAATCCCACCAGGATCGCGGCCGGAACGATTCGAGACGCCCGCAGCTTGCAGTTGGGCAGCAGCCAGTAGATGAGAAAAAGCAGCAGCATGGACATCGGAACGGCGGCCAGCTTAAAGAAAACCAGCTCCAGTACACCCGCCATCGCGCTGGTTGGACGCCGCGCCGGGCCGCTGAGAAACTGATTGTTCATGGCCGTGAGCGTGATGGAAACAAGCATCAGCGCGCCGCATGCGAAGATCAGTCCCAGGCTCACCAGTTGATTCCTGAAGTAACTGCGATTCCGCGTGCAATTCCAAGTCCGGTTTAGCGCCACTTCCAGCGGCTCGAAAATCCCGCTGGCGGTGAAGAACAGCAGCAGCAATGAAATGATCTGCACCGGCCCGCGCGATTCCACCGTGGCCTGCAGATTGCGGCTCAGGAAGTGGCCGAACGCGTCAGGGAAGTAGTCGTCCAGCGCGAAGTAGATCGCGTTTACCGCCGCCTTCCACTTGAAAACGTAGCGGCACAGGGACAGCATTAACGTGAGGAACGGAAAAAACGACAGGAGCATTCCAGCCGACACGGCAAACGCGTAAACATGCACCTCGGTTCGCGTCAAGTAGCGAAGGGACTGAAGCGAAGCGTGCGCGGCGCGAATGAGAGGGTGCGGGGAAGCGGACAAGTCTAGGTAACCATTACAGCATGATGCCGGTAATGCGCCGGGCTGCGATGGAGTTCACTTCCAGCTTACTCACTCCGTGATAACGCGCCGGCCCGCGATGCGCCAGCGCTCCGACAGCACGATGCGAATCGCCTGGCTGTAGATGCGGTGCTCTTCGGCCAGGATTCGCGCCGAAAGCGACTCCACCGTATCATCGTCGAGCACCGGGACTGCCGCCTGCAGAACAATCGGTCCCGCGTCGAGCTGAGGGTCCACGAAATGCACCGTGCAGCCGCTGATCTTGACGCCGTGCTCGAGCGCCTGCTTTTGCGCGTCCAGCCCGGGAAAGGCGGGCAGCAGCGACGGATGGATGTTCAGAATCCGCATCGGGAAGGCGCGGCAGAATTCCGCGCTCAGCAGCCGCATGAAGCCGGCCAGACAGACCAGCTCGACGCCGTGTTTCAGAAGCTCCGCCACCACGCTGCGATCGTAGTCCTCGCGCGCCACGCCTTTGGAAGGCATCACCACTGCGGGCAGCCCCCGCTCGCGCGCAATCTCCAGGCCGCGCGCCTCCCCCCGGTTGGAAATCACCGCCGCGATCTCGGCCTCCAGTCTGCCATCTGCAATCTGGTTCGCGATCGCTTCGAAGTTCGAGCCGCGTCCCGAGAGCAGAATCCCCAGGCGCTTCAACCGCGCCTCCCGTTCCCGCCCACGTAAACCACGCGCGGCCCGGCGGACCGCACGACTTCGCCGATCTCGAACCATCGCTCGCCCCAGCCGGCTAAAATCACCTGCGCCTTGGATGCGTTCCGTTTCGCGACCGCCAGGATCATTCCGATCCCCAGATTGAACGTCCTCCGGTAGTCGGCCGGCTCGATGTTTCCGATCGCGCGCAGTTTTTCGAAGATGGGCGGGATAGTCCATGCGGAGAGGTCGATGCGCGCCGCCAAACCGGCGGGCAGAATGCGCGGAAGATTGTCGGTGATCCCTCCGCCCGTGATGTGTGCCGCGCCCTTCAGAGTGCCCGCTTCCACCAGCGCGCGCAGCGGCTTCAGGTAGCTGCGGTGCACTTGAAGCAGCTCATCGGCCAGCGCGTCGTCGAGCGGCCAGCGCGCGACATCGAACAGCAGCTTGCGCGCCAGCGAATAGCCATTGGTGTGCAAGCCGCTGGACGCCAGCCCCAGCAGAACGTCGCCGGCGCGGATCGCGCTTCCGGTCAGCATTTCCTTCCGCTCCACTGCGCCCACGATAAACCCGGCCAGATCGTATTCGCCTGCCTGATACAAACCGGGCATTTCCGCGGTCTCGCCGCCGATCAGCGCGCAGTGGTTGTTGCGGCATCCGCGCGCGACGCCCGCGATCACTTCCCCGGCCACGTTCGCATCCAGCTTGCCGACCGCGAAATAATCCAGAAAAAACAGCGGAACAGCGCCCTGGACCGCGATGTCGTTCACGCAATGATTCACCAGATCTTCGCCGATCGTGTTGTGCCGGCCGGTGAGGAACGCGATCTTCAGCTTGGTCCCCACTCCATCGGCGGAGCTGATCAGGACCGGCCGCTTCCAGCCGGACAGCAAATAGCCGCCTCCGAAGCTGCCGATGTCGGTGAGGACGCCGCGGGTGAACGTCTCGCGCGCGTGCTTGCGAATGAGTGCGACCGCACGCTCCGCCTCGTCGATGTTGACACCCGCCTGTTTGTAACTGATCCGTCTTTTCAACGCCATTTCCGTCTACAATCGTTGGAGAGCTCTCTTGGTTTTCGAGGAACTTCTATGATAAGCGATCGCCCATGAAGCGACTCCCGGTGTGGCTGCTGCTCGGCTCTGCGTTGGCGTTCGGCGACGGTGCGGGCCCGGTCGCGATTCGCAACGCGCGCGTGGTTCCGGTCAGCGGTCCAATGATCGATCGCGGCACCGTGGTCCTGCGCAACGGCTTGATCGAAGCTGTGGGCGCCGATGCGGCCATCCCGCCCGATGCCTGGATCATCGAAGGCGCGGGGCTCACGGTGTACCCCGGCCTGATTGACGCGCTCAGCACGTTCGGGATTCCGGAAGCCGCGCCACCAGCGAACGGAGCAGGCCGGGGCGGCGCGGCGCCGCAAGCAACTCCTCCCGCGCCCGCCACACCGGCGGCGACCGCGCCCGCCAACCCGCCCGCCCGCGGCCCCGAAGACCGGCCCATGACCACCAGTTGGGTGCGCGCCGCCGATTTGGTAAGACCCAGCGATCGCCGCCTCAACTCCGTGCGCGCCGCCGGATTCACCACCGCCGTCACGTTTCCCCTGCGCGGCATCTTCGCCGGCCAAGGCGCCATTGTGAATCTGGGAGGCGAGACCGCGGGCCAAATGATCGTGGCCGACAACGCCGGCCAATACGTCACCTTTGCCACCAGCGGCGCCTTCGGCGGCGGTTTTCCCAATTCGCTCATGGGCGTCGTCGCTTACGTCCGCCAGGTCTACTTAGACGCGGAGCATTACCAGCTCGCAAAACAGTTTTATGCAGCGCATTCGCGCGGCACGCCGCGGCCCGACTATGACCGCGCGCTGGAGGGTGTTCTCGATTCGCCACGCGTGCTGCTTCCGGCTCGCCGCCGCATCGATGTGGATCGCCTGCTGCGCCTGGCCGACGAGCTTCGCCTCAAGGCCGTACTGTACGGGCTCCCCGAAGGCTACCGCTCCGCTGACCTGCTCAAGAAAGCGGACGCCGCCGCGCTCGTCAATCTCCGCTGGCCGGAGCGAAACCGCGAGGCTGATCCGGATGAACCAGACCCGCTGCAGGTACTGCGCGTGCGTGACCAGGCGCCTTCGACTCCGGCCATGCTGGTGCGAAACGGCGTCAAGTTCGCTCTCTACTCGGGCGGCATCGACCGCCGCGCCGATCTGCTCCGCGCCCTCAAGCGCGCCTTCGACGCCGGTCTTACTCCCGACGAAGCGCTGCGCGCCATGACTCTTTCGCCGGCCGAAATCTACGGCGTCGCCGACCGCCTGGGCAGCATTGAAAAGGGAAAAATCGCCAACCTGGTCGTCACCAAGGGCGATCTTTTCCAGGATCAAACCGAAGTGAAATACGTGTTCATCGACGGAATCAAGTTTGAGCCCGTCGAAGAGCCGGCGCCCGCTGGTGCGACGCCCGAAGCCGGCCCGCCCGTGCCCAGCAGCCCACAGGGAGGAAGAGAATGAAGCCCGTTCTGCTGAGCTGCGTGTTCGCGGCGTCCGTGCTGGCCGCGCCGCCCATCCTGATTCAAAACGCGACCATCCTCACCGTCACCAAGGGCACGCTGAACGGCTCCATCCTGATCCGCGACGGCAAGATTGCCGAGGTGGCCGAAAAGATCACCGCGCCGCCCGACGCCAGGATCGTTGACGCCACCGGGCAATTCGTGATGCCGGGCATCATCGACTGTCATTCGCATATCGCCGCCGACAGCATCAACGAAGGCAGCGTCTCGGTGTCCGCCATGGTCGGAATCGAAGACGTGCTGAATCCCGACGACATCGCCATCTATCGCGCTCTGGCCGGCGGCGTCACCACCGCCAACATCCTGCACGGCAGCGCCAACGCGATCGGCGGCAAGTGCACCGTGGTCAAGCTGCGCTGGGGCAAGGATGCACACGAAATGATCTTCGAGGGCGCCATGCCCGGCATCAAGTTCGCTCTGGGAGAGAATCCCAAGCGCGCAGGCAACCCAAGCGGCCAGCGGGTCGGCGCGGCCAACGTGAATCTGCGCTATCCGGCGACCCGCATGGGAGTCGAGGATGTGATTCGCGAGGCGTTCACCGAAGCGAAAGCCTATCAGCAGTCGTGGAAGGACTACAACGATAAGCTGGCCCGCGGCGAACAAGCCATTCCGCCGCGCCGTGATTTGAAGCTCGAACCGTTGGCCGAGGTCCTGGAGGGTAAGCGCTTCGTGCACGCCCACTGCTATCGCGCCGACGAAATCCTGATGCTGCTGCGCGTGGCCGACGAGTTCGGCTTCAAGATCCGCACCTTGCAGCACGTGCTGGAAGGCTACAAAGTGGCCAAGGAAATCGCCGAGCACGGCGCAGGCGCGTCCACTTTCAGCGACTGGTGGTCCTACAAGCTGGAAGCTTTCGACGCCATACCGTACAACGCCGCTGTGATGATGCGCAAGGGCGTGCTGGTGTCGCTCAACAGCGATTCCGACGAGCTGATCCGGCATTTGAACGACGAAGCCGCCAAAACCATGAAGTACGGCGGGCTGTCGGAGACCGAAGCGCTGTCGCTCATCACCATCAATCCGGCCAAGCAGCTAGCGATCGACAATCGCGTCGGTTCCATCGAAGTGGGCAAGGACGCCGACTTGGCTATTTTCGACAAGCATCCGCTTTCCAATTTCGCCAAAGTCGAGAAAGTTTACATCGACGGCGAACTGTACTTCGGCCGCAACAGCGATCTGGCTGAGCGTCCCGCGCACGAGACGGAGAAGAAGAAGCTGCTCGACAAGGAAAAGGAACAACAGCGAAGAACGCCGGCGGGCGCAGCCAGGAGACCAGCAGCATGAGATGGATCGCCTGCGGATTGTGCTTCGTTGTTCCGCTGCTGGCCGGCCCCGACGATACGTTCCTGATTCGCGGCGCCACCGTGCATCCGGTCGCGAGCGCCGAGATCGAAAACGGTTCGGTGCTGGTGCGCGATGGGAAAATCGTCGGAGTCGGCCGCAATCTCACGCCGCCCAAGGGTATCCGGATCGTGGAAGGCAAGGGCCTGCACGTCTATCCCGGAATGATCGACTCGGGAACGCAGCTAGGTCTTTCCGAGATCGGCTCGACGCGCGAAAGCGTCGACACCGGTGAGCTGGGCAAATTCGATCCGCAGCTTCGCGCCGAGATCGCGATCAATCCGGCCAGCGAGCACATCCCGGTCACGCGCGCCAATGGTATTACCAGCGTGATTTCGCTGCCCCTGTCCGGTGGCGAGGGCGGCGGCCGGCGCGGCCCCGCACCCAGCATCATCGCCGGACAGGCGGCACTGGTTCATCTGGATGGTTGGACCTGGGAGGAGATGGACATCCAGCGCTCGGCGGGAATGGCGCTGCGAATCCCCACTCTCATTTCACCCGCCGGCCGCGGGGGCGATTTTCCGCCCGGGTTCGGAGGGCCTCGCGTCACCTTCGCCGAGGCCAGGCGGAATTACGACAACGATTTGCGCGAGCTGCGCGAGTTCTTCGAATCGGCGCGGCGCTATCAAAAGGCCAAGGCCGCTGGCGACAAGAGCTTTCATCCCGATCTGAAAATGGAGGCCATGCTTCCGGTGCTCGAAGGCAAGGAGCCATTGATGGTGCTGGCGTCTCGCGAACGCGCCATTCGTGACGCCGTCCAACTGGCGGATCAGCAGAAAGTGCGCGTGATCATCGCGGAGCCGCGAGAGCTTGGCAAAATGGGACCCGAGCTGAAAGCCCGCAATATTCCCGCGATTCTTGGCCCCACGCTGGCGCTCCCGCTCCACGACGACGATCCCTACGACGCCGCCTACACGCTGCCGGACCAGTTTTTCAAAGCCGGTGTGAAGTTCGCGTTCGGGAGTTTCGACAATGAATTTTCGCGCGACCTGCCATATCAAGCCGCCACGGCAGTCGCTTTCGGACTGCCTTACGAGCAAGCTCTGAAGGCCGTGACGTTGAACGCTGCGCAAATCTGGGGCGTGAGCGATCGGATCGGCTCCATCGAGGAAGGGAAATGGGCGGACTTGATGCTCACCGACGGCGATCCGCTGGAGGCGAAAACCCAGATCAAGCAGCTTTTCATCAAGGGCAAGAACGTCGACCTGGACAATAAGCAGAAGCGGCTGTACGAAAAATACCTGAACCGCCCGTAGGAGGCGGCGTCGCGGCCTCTATTCGATGAACCCGCGCCAGGTCTTCCCGCGCTGATCGCGGAGCACGATCCCGTAGCCGTCGGAGACGCCGGTGATGGTGTGGCCGTTCGGATCGCGAAAGGTATATCGGACGGAATCTTCGTTCACCTTTTCCGCCGTGCCGCGCCAGATGTTGCCGAACTCGTCGCGCAACTGCAGGTGATCGCCGTGCCCGAATCCATACAGGCGCGTCGAGGAGGACTCTTCTTCGAAGCTGAAGAAGCCGCCCGGCACTTTCCCATGCACGCGCCGCCGTTTAAAGATACCCTTCAGGACCATCGCCTATTTGATCGGGCAGGTCGTCCGGGGGGTGCATCGGGCAATTCCCTCAGAGTCTTGCTGGCAACCCACTTAGTTCACACCAGGCCGCGCTGGTGTTGGCCTGCCTCCGCCGCCGAAAGACTTCAACGCGGCTCGGGGCAACGGTTTCCTGTCGCCGCAGACGCGCTTGGCTTACAGCACTTGCGGCTCAAATCAGAAGGCCTGATATACGGCGCGTTCGAAATCGCCCAGCAGCCCGACCGCTTGCCGATCCACGAACGGGAGAAACTGCATGAGCAGCACCGCGCACAGCGAGCGCTTCGGATCGATCCAATAGAAAGTATTGAAGAGCCCCGCCCAGGCGAGGCTGCCGGCCGAGCGGCCACCCGCGTACGCCGTGGTATTGATCAAGAAGCCAAGGCCCCATTTCTCCGTGGCGCCAGGCTGGATATCGACGTCGCTCGAACGCTCGGGGCGGTAGCTTTTCATCTTTCCCGCGGTTGCGGCGCCAATTTGATTGATCGCCATGCTCTCCACCGTCTTTGGCTGGAGGATTCGCACGTTGTTGCCGCCGCGGCCCTGGCCCAAAATCATTTGCATGAAGCGCACGTAGTCACCGGCGGTGGAATACAATCCGCCGCCCCCGTTGAACTCCTTCGGAACCGGCGGCGGAACGCGAGGATTTTCCTTCCATTTCCCATCGGGCTGCCGCTGGTAGTTGCTGACGAGCCGGGGAAATTTGGATGCCGGCACCAGATAGCTGGTGTCCCGCATTTCCAGCGGCCCAAGAATCTTGGTTTGAAAATATTCTTCCAGATTCATGCCGCTCAGTTTTTCGACCAGGCGTCCGGCCCAATCGACTCCCATGCCGTATTGCCAGCGCGTGCCCGGCTCGAACATCAACGGCGGCACGGCCGGGAGCTTGCCATTCATTTGCGAGGCATACCGGAACATGTCGGGATCCCAGGTGTCGTAGCAAATTCCCGAAGTATGCGTGAGCAAGTGCTTCAGCGTGATGGGCGTTTGCGCGGGGCGAAATTTCGGCTTGCCGGTCTGGGAATCGAAACCCTCGAGGACTTGCATTTTTTCGAGCTGCGGGAGGTATTTCGCCACCGGTTCGTCGAGTTGCATCTTGCCCTGCTCGACCAGTTGCAGCGCCGCGACGGTGGTGATGGCCTTGGTCATGGAGGCGATGGCGAAGATAGAATCGGCCGCGAGCGGCACACCCAGCGAATCGCGCGTGCCAAAGGCGCCGGAATAAACAACGCTGTGTCCGTTCGCGACCATCCCAACGGCCGCCGGAATGTCTCTTCGGGCGATCCCGGAGCGCAGCGTGTCGTCGATCTGTGCGGAACCGCTGGTAGCTCCGCGCAGCGTTCCGGCTTGCGAGCCGAGAACGGCCAGCAGGCCTCCGAATTCTCTACGAGTGATCTGTGGCATCACGCTTCTCCTTATTGGGTCCCTGCCGTGGTGGTCGTGCTGCCGCGTGGATGATACGTCTTGTCCGGATACGGAGGAGGCGGAGGAACGGTGACCGGCTCCTTGCGGATCAATTCCTGCAAGTATCGAATGCCGGCGTCGAGCTGCGCGTCCTGGCCGTTGAAGGTGGCGTACGGGAGATTGTCCACCACGATGTCGGGATCGACGCCGTGTCCTTCGATCAGCCATTTGCCTTCCGGACCGTAGACGCCCATTTCGGCGGCCGTAGCCACGCCGCGGTCGGCTAGAAAATTACTGCCGCTCAGCCAGATCTCGCCGCCCCAGGTTCGCGTGCCGATCAGCTTACCCAGGCCCAACCTGCGGAATCCCTCGGCGAAAGCCTCGCCGTCCGAAGCGGTCCACTGATCGCACAGCAGCACCAGATGGCCGCGGAAGGCGGCCTGCATATTCCACACCGGCTGCCCGACGCGCGGCTGCCAATACATCCAGGCCTTGCGCAGCAGCTTGCCGAGGATCCAGCTATCGATGTTGCCGCCCTGGTTGTGGCGGACATCGATGATCAGGCCCTGGCGATCGAACACCGGGTAATATTCTTCCTCCCACTGATCGATGTCATTCGGTCCCATCGCGCGCAAATGGACATATCCGATCTGGCCGCTGGAAGCCTGCTCGACCTTCTGGCGGCGCGTGAACTCCCAGTCGCGATAGCGGAGGTCGGCTTCGTCTTGCAAGGAAACCGGTCTGACCACGACGTCGCGCGCGTCGCCGGAGCCTTTGGGACGGACGCGCAGGAGCACTTCCTTGCCAGCCTGGTTGCGGAGCAGTTCGCCGGGATCGGTGGCCGAAAGCAGGTCGCGGCCGTTGATGGCCAGGATTACGTCGCCCTCACCGGCGTCCACGCCGGGACGCGCCAGAGACGCGCGCTTGTCGGGACGATCGGGATCGGATTGATAGATGCGCTTGACGACGTACCCGCCGGCGCTTGTGTCGCGCGCGAGCACCGCCCCGAGCGAGGAAGTCTGGACCTGATCCGGCCCGCGGCGTATATCGCCCCCGCGCACGAAGGTATGCAACGCCGACAGCTCGCCCACCATCTGCGCCAGCAGGTCGCTCAATTCCTCGCGGTCCCGCACTCGCCCGATCAACTCGGAATACTTGTCGCGCATGCTGGTCCAGTTCACGCCATGCATGTGCTTGTCGTAGAAGTAGTCGCGATGCAGGCGCCAGGCGTCCTGGAACTCTTCGCGAAATTCGTCGCTGGGGATCACCGAGAACGTCCAGTCCTTTAAATCGACGTGGCCGTCGGCCAGCGTTTTGGGAGTCTTCATGGCTGCTTCGCGAACGGACGCGTCCACCACGTACAGATCGTTCTGTTTTCGGATCAGCAGCTTCTTGCCGTCCGCGGAAAGCTCGTAGGCGCGGACGCCGTCCATCAGCGATTCCGGTTTGTCGCCCTTGTTGGCAATGTCCAGGCATTCGAGCGCGGCTTTCGCGGGGTCAGTGAGGTCGCGATTGAGCCAGCACAGCCGCTTTCCGGTGGTGCTGAGGTCGCGGTAGTTGCCGGGAGGTGCGGGCACTTCCTCGATGCGCGCTGCGATGCCGTCGAGATCGACTTCGACTCGCGGCTTCTCGGCCGGCTTGGAGCCTTCCGTGCCCTTGGCCGTCTCCTCAGGCTTGTCGGGATGCAGTTCGTCGGGCGGCGCGAACGGAGAGCGCAGGCCCTTTTGCAGCGGAAGCTGGTAGATCTTCATGGAGCGGTCGAAGAACGGGTCGGGCTGGCGCGGTCCCCAAGGTTCCATCACAACGGTCTTCAAAGAACGGTCCGAGAGAAAATAGATCGACTTTCCATCCGGGCTCCAGCAGGCGTCGCCGCTGTTGTAACGATCGGTGGTGAGCGGCGTCAGGTTGCCGGCTTCGATGCTGTACAGCATCACCTGCGAAAAGGCGTTGCGCGCCGGACGATCGAACGTCAGCCAGCGGCTGTCGGGCGACCAGCGCACTGCGCCGAATTGCGGATCCGAGTCGTCGCCGTATCCGGCAACCTCGATCCGCTTCTGCATCTTGGTGGCTACTTCCAGCAGCCAAAGCTGGTTGTCTTTGTCCTGGTGGGCGATCCATTTTCCGTCCGGCGACGGAATGCCGTCCCAGCGCAGCACCTGGGCTCCGGTGGTGAGCTGTTCGCCGGAGCCAACGCCGTTGGACGGCAGCTTCCAAAATTCGGTCTCGCCCGTTTCGGTGGAGATCGCCAGCAGGGATTTGCCATCCGGCATCATGCGCGCATCCCGGTAGCGTCCCGGCTTGTGCGCGGTGACATCCACCAGCCGGCCGGCTTTGACGGGGATCACGAACGCGCGCCCGCGCGAAGTCGCAATCAGGCTCGCCCCGTCGGGCGCGATGTGCAGCGCCGTGGTGTATTCGAGCGGCGTCTTGATCCAGTGCTCCCGCAAGTGGTCGAAGTCCGAAGGCAGCGCGATGCTGAGCGGTTTGTCCCCTCCGGAAGCGATGTCGAACAGATGCAGATCCGCGCCCAACTGGTAAACGATGCGACCTTGCGACAAAGACGGCGACTGGATGTCCCAGCCCTGATGATGGGTGTGCTGCTTCAGATTGCGGCCGCTCGCGTCCATGGACCACAGGTTCATGGCGCCGTCGCGGTCGCTCAGGAAATACACGCGGCCGTTCCACCACATCGCGTCCTTGCTGGTTCCCGGATAGTCGGCCGTCAGCACCACGGCTTCCTGGCCGGCGGTGAATTTCCAAAGATTCTGCGCGGTTCCACCCTGGTAGCGCTTGGCCTGGCTGCCCTGGAAGGGAAGGCGTGTGAAGAAGAGTGTGCGGCCTTGCGAATCGTAGGCGCCCTGCGAGGCCTGGCTCAGAGGAACCAGATCGATGCGGTTTTCCCGGTCGATGGTGGCCAATTGCGCGTCGGGCAGCGTGGAGTAGCGGCGCGTGGTGTAGAGAATCTTGCCGTCGGGCGTCCAGCCGATCACTTGCGCATTGCCGCCCTCGAAGGTGCGCCGCGTGGGCAGCCCTCCGGCCGCAGGCATGCTGTAGATCTCGGTGGGTCCTTCGTAGTTGGCCGAGTAGGCGATGGTCTTGCCGTCCGGAGAAAAGGCGGCGCGTGTTTCTTCGCCTGGATGCGTGGTGAGGCGGCGGGCGACGCCACCCTCGGTGGTGGTTTCCCACAAATCGCCTTCCGAGGTAAACGCGATGGCGTTGCCTGAAATGGCCGGGAAGCGATAGTAGCCGCGATTCTCCTGGGCTCGCAACGGCGGCAAGAAGGAAGACAACCCAAGCGCGAGTAAACAGTACCTCATAGAGAGATAATACTCGCGATTTGCACAGGAATGCTGAAGCTCAGCCCGCCATGCTGCATCCAACACCGCATGGACTTACAGCTTCAAGATAAGAGTGCTTTTGTGACCGGTTCGACAGCCGGCATCGGGTTTGCGATTGCGGAACGGCTGGCGAGCGAAGGCGCGCGCGTGATTGTGAACGGTCGCACGGCGCAGCGCGTGGATGCGGCCCTCAAAAAGCTGAGCCGGTCCGGCGCAGGGGCCGAGGGCCTTGCTGCGGATCTCGGAACCGCGGCCGGTGTGGCGGAAGCGATCCGCCGGTTTCCGGACCTGGACATTCTGGTAAACAATCTCGGCATATACGAGCTGAAGCCCTTCGAGCGCATCAGCGACCAAGACTGGTTCCGATTGTTCGAAGTGAACGTCATGAGCGGCGTCCGGCTGAGCAGTCACTATCTGCCACGGATGAAGGAGCGCGGCTGGGGCCGGATCGTTTTCATTTCGAGTGAATCGGGAATTCAAATTCCGGCCGAGATGGTCCACTACGGCATGACCAAGACCGCCCAGCTCGCGATCTCGCGCGGCCTCGCGGAAACGACGGCAGGGACGAGCGTGACCGTCAATGCGGTGCTGCCTGGGCCGACCGAATCCGAGGCGCTGGCGGCCTTCGTAGACAGGATGGCGGCTCAGCGGCAGATCGATCGCGCGCAAGTGGAGCAAGAATTCTTCCGCAGTGCGCGGCCCACGTCGCTGCTGAAGCGCTTCGCGCGGCCGGAAGAAGTTGCGTCGCTGGTGGCTTATGTGTGCAGTCCGCTGTCCTCGGCGACAAACGGCGCGTCGCTCCGAGTGGACGGTGGCGTGGTGCGGTCGGTCGTGTGACGCGGCAATCCTATTCCGCTGTGGCGGACGGCGCGGACTTGGGCCAGTAGTGGAAGTGCAGGATGGCGTTGGCGAGCATGTTGAATTCGCCCAGGTTTTGCCAGCGATAGCACGGGTTGGTGGCGAACATCAGGACCCGGCCGCGGCCCTCCGGCACGTTTACAAGCGCGGGGCGGTCGCGGATCTCGGCCACGCCTTTCATGAGGCCGCTCAGCACGGATTTGTCGGTCCCCGGGAACTGCATCAGCACGAATCTCTTCCGGTCGTCCGGGGGCACCCGCAACAGCGGGCCGTTGGCGTAACGCACCGGAACGGTCTTCTGCGAATAGCCGTAGAAAATTGGATTCAGCGGCTGTGTAATCTCCGCCTCGACGATCGGGCCTGGCGCGTAGAATTGCGGCGAAGTACGGCCGGCTTCGATGTTGGGCGTGAGTCCGAACTCGGCCGGCAGAAAGCTCGAACCGCCCAGCGTGATGAGAACGCCGCCGTTTTTGACAAACTTGTCCAGCTCGACCACGCCTTCGAGTCCCATGCCGCCGGTGATGTCGTCCGATTCGCCGTAAGCGCCGAGGCTGGGGAATTCGGCCGATTTCTTATAGTCAACTGGCTTGCCCCTGGGCTCGATGTCGAACACGATCGACTTGCCGCTGCGGCGGCCCTGGTCGGGGATCACGATAACGTCGTAAGAATCGCGCAGGTTGCCTTGGCGGATGCGTTCCTTGTAGATCAGGTCGTAGGCGATCTCGAAATGATCGAAGGCGTAGCGTACCCACCCGACGTCCTGCGTGCTGCCCCACGTGCTGAAGACCGCCAGGCGCGGCAGATCGATCCGGTGGCGGGGAACGTTGGGCGGGCCGGACAGCGCAACCGCTTTGAGTCCCAGGTTTGCGATTTCGTTGCGAGCCTGAGCGCTGGATTGCATCAGGAATGATCCCGCGGGAATCTCCGAATCGCCAGTCTTGAACGGCTGCTCGAGGGCTTCGAATGCCAGGTTCTTCAGGCGATAGCGGAGCGTCACGAGCGAGTTTGCGCCGTTGTGCAGAACCGCGAGCCATGGGCCATCGCCTTTCACTGAGCCCGTGATGGTGAGCGTGTCGACCGGTTGCACCGGCGCCTCGAGAATGGCCTGGTCGGCGATTTCCTCCACCCGGGCGTGACTCATGAGGCCCATGGTCCAGGCAGCGTCGTCATAAGTGCGCAGGTTCTGATCCGGGTAAACCTGTTTTTCGAGCAGAATTTTCGCCAGGCGTCCATAGGGCTGATTGCGCTTGACGATGAGCGAGCCGGCCGGGTAGGTTCCTTCCTTGACCTTTACTTCGGCGGTGGCGCGGCCCACCTCGATGCCTTGCAGCCGAAGAATGTTCACAATGAACGCCACGCGCGTCATGTCCGGCTGGCCGGCGGGAAGGACATAGCCGAAGGGCGCGTCGTTCATCCCTGACTCGATGGAGTTGCGGCTCTTCTGATAGAAATTCTGGAGCAAGGTCTTGGCGTTGGCCGAACTGATTTCGAGCGCTGAGAGCACGCCGGTCTCCATGTAGTTCGTGTTGTTGCGCATGGACCAGACGACCTCTTTATACGGCGGCAGCGGCCGGTACCATTCGCGCGTGGTCATGCCGCCGTTGCCGCCGGGCGCTGCACCGGGCTCCGGCGGAGGCGCCACGTTGCGCTTCATGGTGTTCGCGCCCCCATTGCCGAAGGTTTCGTACATGCGCAGCATGCCGTTGTGATTCGACGACATGAACCCGAGATAACCCGGCGACCACATGTCGACATAGCCGTGGTCCCACACGCCCGGCATGCCGTAGCCCAACATTTTCGTCATTTCGAAATTCGAGAGCCAGGGCAGCTCCGCGTAGAGGATGGGATCGAGCGTAGGATTCTGCGGCGCCTGGCCGCTGAACGTGTACATGAAGGGGATGGATTCATGCAGGTCGTGCATGATGGGCGGATGCCAGTCCAGGTAGAACTTGAGCCAGTTGCGCATCGTGACCTGCGAATAATTGATGTCGCGATTATTGTCGTGGTAGATGTACTTGCCCCAGTAGGGCGGGCCGGGGATGCGATCGGATTCGGATTCCTGGCTGATGGTATGGCGGTAGTACCAGTCCACGTAGCGGTCGCGGCCATCCGGATCGAGCGCCGGCGCGATCAGGACGATCAGGTTGCGGCGAATCTGGTCGAAGAGCGGCGAGTCCTCGGCCACCAGGCGGTAGGCGAGTTCCATGAGCATTTCGGGCGGGCCGGTCTCGGCGCTGTGCAGCCCGCCGGTAAACATGTAGATCGGCTTGGCTTGCGCGACCATCTGCTTGGCTTGGTCGGCGCTTAGACCACGCGGATCGGCGAGCTTCGCCAGGTAGCCGCGATAGGTTTCGAGATTGCGGATGGTGTCTTCATCGGCGATCGCTACCACAACTTGCTCGCGGCCTTCGTCGGTTTGGCCGGCGGGCAGGATTTTGACGCGTTTCGAAGCGGCGGCCAGGGCGCGGTAGTAGCGCAGGAGATCGGCGGTGTGGGTTAGTTTCTTGGGCGTGCCGACGTAGTAGCCGAGGACGTCCTTCGGACTCGGGATGCCGGCGACCTTCGGCAGATGATCGACCAGCGGGCTCAGGAATTCCGGGCGCGTGGTCCATTCTTTGACCGAGCGGGCGAAGTCGGGATCTTGAGTTTGCTGCGCCAGCGCTGCGGCGGTGAAGGCGGTGAGGAAGAATACGAATTTTTTCATTTGGACTTTCATTGCGTTCGCACGATTGCGAACGCGGCACGCAGGAGTGCGTGCGCCACGTCGTTACATGTCGGGGGGCTGCGCATTCCGATTGCCGTTTAGGAAGCGGTCGAACCAGTAGAGCTGCCAGTTCAGGCTTTCCACTAAGTGCTTCGGTTCGCCGGTGCGCGTCAGGTTGTGGTTTTCGCGCGGGAAGATCACGAATTCCGACGTCACGCCGTAATGCTGCAGCGCGCGGAACCACTGCTCGCCTTGTTCCAGCGGCACGCGATAGTCGTTATCGGAATGCAGAACCAGGATCGGGGTCTTGACGTTCTTGACGTACTTGAGCGGCGATGCGTTCCAATACTGGTCGAAGTCGTCGAACAGGAAGCCTTTGAAATCATCTTCGTGACCGTAGGCGCCGTCGCGCGTTCCGTCGTCGCTGATGAAATTGGAAACGCTGCGCAAGGTGACAGCGGCCTTGAAGCGATCGGTGTGGGTGACAATCCAGTTGGTCATGAATCCGCCGTAGCTGCCGCCGGTGACGCCCAGGCGGTCGCGATCGATCCAGGTGTTCTGTTGGAGTGCCGCGTCGAGGCCGGCCATAATGTCCTGATAGTCCATGCCGCCCCAGTTGTTGACGATGCCGCGCTCGAATTTCTGGCCGTAGCCGGTGGACCCGCGCGGGTTCGAGAAGAAGACCGCGTAGCCCTTGCCTGCGTAAACCTGGAACTCGTGATACCAGTCGACGCCGTACTGGCCGGCGGGGCCGCCGTGGACGCTGAGGATGAGCGGATATTTCTTGCCGGGCTGCCAGCCGATGGGTTTGACCAGGAAGCCGTCGATGTCCCAGCCGTCTTTGCTTTTGAAAGGCAGGCGTTGGACCTTGCCGAGATCCAGCTCCGACCAGAGCTTGGCGTTGACGTTGGTGAGCCGGCGCTCGTTGGAGCCGCTGAGCGCGGAAGCGTAGACATCGTCCATGTGCTCGAAATCGTTGGCCAGGTAGGTCATGACGCCGGCCTTCTCGTTGAGGTCGAATCCGTGGACGCCGCGCTCGCCGGAAGTGACTTCCGAGAGCTTGCGGCTGGCCAGGTCGATGCGAAAGATCTGCGAAGTGCCTCGGAAACCGGACTCGAAGCGCACTTCGTTTTCACCGGGGCCCCAGTGCAGCTCGGCGGGAATCAGGTCCAGGTCTTCGGTGACGAGGTGCGAAGCGGCGCCGCCGGTAGACGGAGCCGTGTACAGCTTGGGAAACTGTCGGCGAGCGGTTTGGCCGGCGAAGAGGATTTGCTTGCCGTCGCGCGACCAGCGCGGTATCGTGTCGTCGAAGGCATGATCGGAGATTTTCGTGAGCGGGCCGCCGGAGGCTGCGATCACCCAGACATCTTTGTTGTGGCTGTCGTCGTACTCACGGCCGCTGCGATCGGAGACAAAGGCGAGACGCGCGCCGTCGGGTGACCATTGCGGATCGGTATCGTTCCAATCGTCGCCGGAGGTGAGCTGCTTTTCGCTCGCGCCTGAGGCGTCGACGATCCACAGGTGGCTGCGCTTGTCGTCGTACCAGCCGGTGTCGTTGAACTTGTAGGAGATGTGCTTGTAGTGGCGGACGTCGCTCTTGCGGGCGCCAGGAGCGACCTGATCGCTGGGGCCGGTGCGGCTAACGGCCACGAAGCGCTGGCCGTCGGGCGACCATTGAAAGCTTGCGACGCCGTTCTTGAGATGGCTGATTACATGCGCCTCGCCACCGTCCATGCGCAGAATACAGATTTGGTTGCGGGGGCCTTCGGCGGGAACGCCGGCGGCGGGCGCGGGCTCGCGTGTGTCGTTCGGGCGTCCGGAAAGAAAAGCGAGCCGCGATCCGTCCGGACTCCAGCGCGGCGAAGTGGAGTTGACCCCATCGGCCGTGAGGCGTCGCGGCGCAAAACGGCCGTCGATCGCAACCACCCAGATGGAGGAGGCCCGGCGATTGCGCTGCTGGTCCACGACCGTATCGACGTAAGCCACCAATTGGCCATCCGGCGAGATACGGGCGTCGCTGACGAAGTGGAAGCCGAAGTAGTCTTCTGGAGTGACGCCGCGATTCGCCCAGGCGGCAGATGCAGTCAAAAGCAGGAATAACGGCAAAACGAAGCGATTCCGGTGCACGCGCATGACGCGTTCCAGTTTAACGCAACCGCGCGCGCTGGAGTTTCAACGCGCGCCGCACGAGCGCGTGCGCCACGTGTACGCTGGAGGAGTGCTGAGACCTACTTTGTTATTTGTTTTTGCCTTGGGCGTCGGATTCGCCGAAGACCATTCGCTCACGCTGCGGCAGGCAGTGGACATCGCGCTGAAGCAAAACCTGGACGTGGCCATGGCGCGGCTGGAGGAAGCCAAGGCGCAGGCGGCGGTGCGCGTGGCCAGGGACCCGTTCACTCCGAAAGTCTACGCCGGCAGCGGCGCGGCCAAGGTGTGGGGCTATCCCAGCAGCATCGAGGGCGCGGCTCCCTCCATTGTGCAGGCGCGCACCGACATGGCGCTGTTCAACCGGCCTAAGAGTTACGAGCTGGCGCGCGTGCGCGAGAATGCGCGCGGCGCAGCGCTCTCCACGCAATCGAAAAGCGATGAGGTGGTCTATCAAACTGCGGCGTTGTTTCTGGATGCGCAGCAGATGGCTCGCAGCGCGGCGTCGTTGAAGCTCGAAGCCGAAAGCCTGGAGCGCGTCAATGAAACCGTGCGGCTGCGGGTCCAGGAGGGTCGGGAGATTCCTCTCGAGGCCAAGCGCGTGGCGGTGGATCTGGCGCGCGCGCAGCAGAGGCAGGCGGCCCTGGCCGGCGATCTCGACTATGCCCAGGCGTCCCTCGCCGTGGTGCTGGGGTTTCCAGCGGGCGATCGCGTCCGGCCCGCGGAGGACGAGCAGAAGGCGCTGGAGGTTCCCGACAGCGAAGCGGCGGCGCGGGAAGTGGCTCTGCAGAACAACCGGGAGATCCGGCGGCTGGAATCGCAGCTTCAGGCCAAGGGCTTCGAGCTCAAGGAATACCGGTCGGCGCGGTGGCCGTCCATCGACCTGGTGGCGCAGTATTCGCTGTTCGCCAAAAGCAACTATCAGGCGTTCTTTAATACCTTCCAACGCAACAATGCCGAAGTCGGCGCCGCCATCACTGTTCCGCTGCTGGTGGGTTCGGCCAGCAAAGGGCTGCTGACGCAAGTTGAGACCGACATCATGGAATTGCGGACGCAGATGAACCAGACGCGCAATCGCATCGAGCTGGACACGCAGCGCAGTTATCAGGAGATGCAGAAGGCCAGTTCGGCGCGCGACGTCGCCAGGCTGGATCTGGATTATGCCCGCGAGCAGGTATCGGTGCTGCTGGCCCAGGTTGAAGAGGGGCGCGCGACTCAGCAGCGGGTGGACGACGCGCGCCTGGTGGAGCAGGAGAAGTGGATCGCGTATTACGACGCGCAACACGCGCTGGAGAAGGCGCGGCTGGATGTGCTGCGGCAGACCGGGACGCTGGCTGCGGCGCTGCGGTAGGCGGCTTGCCCGCGGTGAGGCGAGGCGGCGCCCCAGCAATGAGGCGGCTTGCGCCGCAACCTCATCACGGCGTTCGCACGAGTGCGAACGCGGCACGCATGAGTGCGTTCGCCACGTAGGTCATAAATTGTGAGAATTGGGCGTGCGTCACCGGACTACACTACGTGCTCTCCTTCAAGCGTGGTTGTCTCGTGGCGCCGATCCTCCTGCTGGGCGCTTGCAGCACTGACCCCAGGGCAGCCTCGCGCAGATATATCGAGAACGGGAACCGATATTTTCAGCGCGGCAAGTACAAGGAGGCATCCATCCTGTATCGCCGTGCCCTCGGCAAGGATCCCAAGTTCGCGGATGCCTGGTATGACCTGGGTCTAACCAACTCCCAGCTGGCCATCTTCGCGGAAGCGCGCCGCGACTTTGCCCGCGCCATGGATCTCGACCCTGCCAACACCCCGGCGGCAGCGAAGCTCGCCGACCTGGACCTGGTTTTCTACGCCGTCAATCCCCAGGCCAATAGAGCCGCGCTGGCCGACGCCAAGGACCTGGCGCGGAGGCTCCTCAAGAGGAATCCGAAGTCCTACGACGGCTTGCGGGTGTTCGGCGACATCGCGCTGATTGATAAGGACCTGAAGGGAGCGATTCAGAATTTTCAGCAGGCCAATGAGGTCTCGCCTCATCAGCCCGAGTTAGTGCTGGCGCTCGCGCAGACGCTCCTGGCCGATCATCGGGACCAAGAGGCGGAGCTGCTGGCTGAGGACTTGATCGCGACTGAGAAGACCTACGGGCCGATGTACGACTTCCTGTATGTGGACTACTTGCGGACCAGGCGGCCAGTGCTGGCCGAGAAGGTCCTCCAGCAAAAGATCGAGAACAACCCCTCCGAAGGCGCGTATCTCATGCAGCTCGCCTTCCATTACTACCTGACGAACCGCCGCGCCGAGATGGATTCCACGGTCGAGCGGCTTACTTCCAAGGGGTCGGTGGTTCCAGAGGCGCGCTTGCAGGCCGGGGATTTCTATGTGCGCATCCGCGATTTCGACAAGGCGCTGGAGCAGTACCAGCTCGGGCAGAAGGAAAATGCCAGGACGAAGAGGCTTTGTCAAAAGAAGATCGTGGAAGTGCTCGGGACGCAAGGCCGGAAGACCCAAGCGGCAAGCCTGCTTTCAGAGCTGCTCAGAGAGAATCCCGACGATCCGGAAACCATCGCTCTGCGCGCCACGCTGGAGCTGGAGGAAGGCGGCGAGCGGCACGTCCAGCATGCGATTTCCCAACTCGAGCCGCTAGTGCGGAAAATGGCGTCAAACGCCACGCTGCATTTCAATCTGGGCCGCGCATATATGGCCAGAGGCGCGCGGACGGATCCGGACCAGGCGCGTATCCAGTTTGAGGAGGCGCTGCGCATCGATGCGAAACATTTGGCGGCGCGGCTGAGCCTGGCCGAGCTGGCGTTGAGGCGCGGCGACAGCGCTCGGGCGGTCCAGCAGGCGGAGCGCATTTTGAGCGTGGACCCGGCCAATACAACGGCGCGGCTGTTCCGCGCGCGCGGTCTGAAAAACATGGCCGAATTCGACAAGGCGCGCGATGAGTTGGCCATCCTGCTCCAGATGAATCCGGCGTCGAATGACGCGCGCTTCGAGCTGGGAGATCTGGATCTTCGGGAGCGGCGCTATCGCGAGGCGGAAGACAATTTTCAGCGGTTGCTCGCCTCGGGCGATCTTCGCGGCCTGCCCGGCGTGATTGAAGCGCGAGTCCGGCAAGGGAATTGGGAACAGGCTATCCGGCTGATCCGCGGCTTGTCGAATCAGGCGCCGGAGCGCAGCGATTATCGGATGCTTTTGGCCGGCGTGCTGTTTCGCGCGCGGAGATACAGCGAGGCCGAGCCGCACTTCGCGATGCTGGTTGAAAGGAACACGAGCTCGGCCGAGCTGTACTTGAAACTGGGGGAGTGCAAGGCCCGCCGCGACGACATGCGCGGGGCCATCGCTGCATTTGACAGAGCGCGCGCGATC
Organism: Bryobacteraceae bacterium; assembly: GCA_035632015.1. Lineage (GTDB taxonomy): Bacteria > Acidobacteriota > Terriglobia > Bryobacterales > Bryobacteraceae > Palsa-89. The sequence goes on along the minus strand of DASQHQ010000097.1, from coordinate 89,319 downwards.
ACGCCGAACGACCCCGCGCCGGACCTGGCTCTGGCGATGCTGTTTGAACACGCCGGACGTCTCGGGGAGGCGCACCAATCCTACCAGGAGGCGATCCGGAAACGGCCGGACAATCCCACCGCGCTAAACAACCTGGCCTATCTCGAAGCGGAGGATGGCAGCAACCTGGATCAGGCTCTGGCCTATGCCCAACGCGCCCGCGCCCAGCTCCCCGGGGATCGGAACGTCACGGACACGCTGGCGCTGATCTATTTGAAAAAAAATCTCACGGAAGATGCCCTCAGAATGTTGCGCGAACTGGTGAGCCGCGAGCCCGACAATGCGACCTTCCATCGGCACCTGGCGCTGGCTCTCTACCAGAAAGGCGATCGTCCGACGGCGCGAAGAGAGCTGGAAGCTGCGCGGCGGAGCAAACCCACGGAAAAAGAGCTGGACCGGATCAAAGAACTGCTCGCGAAAGTGGGTTAGCCTAGGGTAGATCCCTTGGCGAGCGACACTCAAAATCGATGGGCGAGCCTGCCCTATGTCCTGCCCTTCGTCAGTTTTTTCTTTTTTCTCGCGGTACAAAAATACGTTCCGGTAAGCCCGGTGGTCGAGTACCCGCTGCGCGCGGTCCTGCTATCGGCGATCCTGCTGATCTTCTCGCGCGGCGTGATCGATCTGCACAGCTCGCACCGGCTGGAAACATCCGTGATGGGTGTGGCAGTGTTCGTAATCTGGATCGGACCCGACGTGTTGTTCCCAGGCTACCGGCAGCATTGGCTTTTCCAAAATGCGATCACCGGACAGATCAGCAATCCGGTGGCGGAGAGCGTGCTGTTGTCGCCGGTGGTGCTGTGGTCACGGATTTTTCGCGCTGTGGTCCTGGTGCCGATCATTGAAGAACTGTTTTGGCGGGCCTGGTTGATGCGCTGGCTGATTTCGCCGCGTTTCGACAAAATCGCCCTGGGAGCCTTTGAGCCGGCGGCGTTCTGGATCGTGGCGCTGCTGTTCGCGGCCGAGCATGGACCGTATTGGGACGTAGGGCTGGTGACGGGCGTGATCTACAACTGGTGGATGGTGCGGACGCGCAGCCTGGGCGATTGCATTCTGGCGCACGCCATCACCAATGCGTGTTTGTGCGGGTATGTGGTGGCGACACACCGCTGGGAGTATTGGTCGTAGGGCCGGGAATCAACGCAAATGCCGGCTGTGTTCTTTGAGAATGCAGCGGTCCATCACTACCGTCAGGCCTGCTTCGCGGGCTTTCCGGGCGGCGCGTTCGTCTTCGACGCCCTCCTGCATCCAGACCGCTGAGGCCCCGACGCGAATGGCAGAGTCGACAATCGCTGCCACGAAATCGGAGCGGCGGAAAATGTCGACGATGTCGATGTGCTCGGGGACGTCCTCCAGGCGCGCGTAGGATTTTTCGCCGAGCACTTCCACCTCATTCGGATTGACGGGAATGATTCGGTATCCCTCGCGCTGCATGTACTCGGCGACGCCATGAGACGGGCGGAACTTCTTGCTCGAAAGGCCAACCACCGCGATCACGCGGCTCTTCCGCAGCAGCTCCGGAATTCCTGTCGTCACGAGTGCGCCTCCATCTTCAATAATCTCCGAAAGCGCGCCACTTCGGCGGGCGTCAGGTGGCGGAACGCGCCGGGCTTGAGCGCGCCCAATTCGAGGAAGCCGATGCGGACGCGGCGCAGCTTCTCCACCAGCCGTCCGAAATGCTTGAACATGAGACGGATCTGGTTCTGCCGGCCCTCGATCAGCCGGACCTCGTACCAGGGGTTGGCCGCGCGTTCGATCAGCTTGAGACCGGCGGGCGCGGTTCGCTGGCCTTCGAGCGGCACGCCCTCGCGAAATCTTTTTTCCTGCTCCGGCGTGAGCGGGCCGTTGGTTTTGACGATGTAGATCTTGGGTACGTGCGTGGCCGCGGAGGCGATGCGCTGGGCGAATTCGCCGTCGTTGGTGAGCAGCAGCAGACCCTCGCTGTGGTAGTCCAGGCGGCCGACCGGATAGACGCGGGCTTTCACGCCGCGCAGCAGATCCATCACGGTCTCGCGCCCTTCGGGGTCGCTCACCGTCGTCACGCAATTCTTTGGCTTGTGCATGGCCAGGTAGATGTGCTTTTCAGGAGCGCGGACGTGTTTGCCGTCCACCTTGATGTGATCGCGCTCGGGGTCGGCTTTGGTTCCCAGTTCCGTGACCACGGCGCCGTTCACCTTGACCCGGCCTTCCAGGATCAATTGTTCAGCCTTGCGCCGGCTCGCGATGCCGGCGTGAGCGAGCACTTTCTGGAGACGTTCCGCAGGCATCTAGCCGGCGGTTTCCGGCGAGGCTTCGGCCGGTGGGGCGCCCGATTCTGGCGGCGTCTCATCCTCCGAGTCGGAGAGCGCCAGGCGGCCCAGCTCTTCGAACTCCTTCAACGTCGGCAGCTCGCTCAGGTCCTTCAGGCCGAACTGCACCAGAAATTCCTTGGTGGTCTTATAGAGAATCGGTTTGCCGAGAACCTGTTTCCGGCCGGCGGTCGCAATCAGCTTGCGGTCCAGCAGCGTTTTCAAGACGCCCGCGCCCTGGACGCCGCGGATTTCCATGACTTCCGGCGCGGTGATGGGCTGCTTGTAGGCGATCAGCGCCAGTGTTTCGAGAGCGGCGAGCGAAAGCTTCAGCGGCGGCTTCAGATTCTTGACGAAGGCCCGAATGGCCTCGTGGTGTTCCGGCTTGGTGGACAGCTTGTAGCCGCCGGCGACTTCACGAATGCTGAGCCCGTGCTCCGGCTGGTTGTACTCGGCGGTGAGCTGTTCGAGCACCGCGCCAATGCGGGCCGCCGGCTGCTGGAGCGCCAGGGCGATCTGATCGGCCGAGAGCGGCTCGTCGGTGATGTAAATGACGGCCTCGACGATGGCGCGGAGCTGCGCGTCATCGAGAATCACCAGGGCGGCTTCGGGCACGAGCGCCGGCGGCGAATCCGGGATGGCTGGCTCCCCGGCCGGATCGGGGGCCGGTTGTACTTCCACAGAATTCATTTCCTTCCTCAGTAGCGGCGCCGTGCCAAGGACGCCTTATGTGTATTCCTGATCGATCGCCGCGAGCGACTCGCTGAGCGATTCATCGAAGGCACGGTGCTTCTTCAATCCAATGTCGCCGAAAGCGTCTCTCTGGGTCAACACCAGGGTCTGGCGGCGCACCAGTTCGAGAATCGCCAGCAGCAGGCAGATCATGGCGCGGCGGCTGGTCTGGCGCTCGAACAGCTCGGTGGCGGAGATCGACTCTCCTTTGGGAAGACCGCGGAAAATGTTTTCCAGGTAATGGATCATGTCCGGAATGCTGACGTCTTCCTTGCCGACTTCGTAGACCGGCCGGTTCTTGGCGCGTTCCAGGACAGCCTGGAAGGTTTTTACGAGATCGAAAATGGTGACGTCGAGTCCGGGTTCTTCCTCCTCCAGGAATTCGCCGATGCGCGGATTCGACCACGCCGCCTCTTCCACCAACCGCTTCTGCTGAAGCATCTCGGCGGCGTTCTTGAAGCGTTCGTGTTCAAGCAGCCGGTCGACCAGTTCCTTGCGCGGGTCTTCCTCGCCGGACATCTTTTCGAGCTCGGGGTCGCGCGGAAGCAGCATACGCGATTTGATGTGGATGAGCGTAGCGGCCATATAGACGAATTCAGCGCTGAGTTCGATGTCCAGTGCAAGAGCGCGCTGCATGTAGTCGAGGTACTGCTGCGTGATGGACGCGATGGGGATATCGTAGATATTGATTTCCTGCCTGCGGATGAGATCGAGCAGCAGGTCGAGCGGGCCGTCGTACCGATCGAGATGAAAATTGAGCGGCGATGACACTGCTCTATAGGATAGCAGCCAACGGCCCCGGCTCCACGTGCTGATTTCTGGATGGCGAGGCGGCCCCGGTGCGTCGCGACCCTGACACGCGCGGCGGCGTGCCGGCGCGCTGCGCGGTTATGGAACCGCGTTAGAATGAGCGTGGCTGCGATGCGTCAGCGTGACCACGCGCAAACGAAACTTGCGGCTTGAACCTATGAACGCGTTTGGTTCCGGAATCTGCATGGCTTTTCTGACGCTCACGGCGGCCCACGACGGCGCGGCTCAGGCCACCCGCATGGGCCAATACGAACGGGGAAACATACCGGCCGAGATTCTGGAGCGCCCTTTGCCCCTGCGCGAGGGCATCGGCAAAGCTCAGGAGGCGGTGACCACTTCATCGCCAGATGCGCAAGCCTACTATGACCAAGGCGTCGCGTATCTCCACTCCTACGTTTGGATCGAAGCCGCGCGATCTTTCCACCAGGCCATCCGGATCGACGCCCAGCTTGCGATGGCCTACCTGGGACTGAGCTATGCGCTGGGCGAACTCGGGCAGTCCGAAGATGCCCGGCGAGCGAGCGAAAAGGCGTCGGCTCTGAGCGGCCGGGTGACCGATCGCGAAAGGATCCGGGTCAGCTTGCGCGCCCTGCAACTCGCAGCCGCCGCGCAGCCGGAGAACCAGTCGCTCGAGCGCGACTACCGGAAACAATTCGACCTGGCTGTCACAAAATACCCGAAGGATGTCGAGTTGCTTTTGCTGCGAGGGCACCTGGAAGAAGGAACCCACGATGCTCCTGGAATGGCGGGTGGCGCGGGATCGGTTCCCTATTATGAGCGAGCGCTCGCCCAGCAGCCGGGCTACTTCGCGACGCACCACTATCTCACGCACGCCTACGAGAATCTCGGCCGCCTGGACCGCGCGCTGGAGCACGCCACCGAATACGTCCATCTGGCGCCCGAGGTGCCGCATGCGCACCATATGTACGGGCACGTGCTCCGGCGAGTTGACCGCATGCCGGACGCGATTGCGGAATTTCGCCGCGCCGACCAACTCGCATTGGCTTACTTTCAGACCGAACACATCGCGCCCGAGTACGACTGGCAATATCACCACAATTTGGATTTGCTGGGGATGTCCTACCAATACATGGGGCAGAGGCGATTGGCCGAAGCGACCTTGCGGCGCTCGTTTGAGCTTCCGTCCATCGAGCTGTCGCAGCAGTTGACCGAGAGCGCGTGGCCCATGCTTTTGCTCGGACTGGGACGGGCCGAGCAAGCCTTGGCGGCAACCCGCGCGCTGGCCGCCCGGGATGCGCCTCTGGTTCAAGCGCTCGGACTGCTGCTCTCGAGTCGCGTGTTGATGACGCTGCGCCGGATGAACGACGCGACCGAGCAGGGCGATCGAGCGATTCGCCAAATGCGAGCGGCGGGCGCCATCAGTGGTGTGCTGGTTCCGGAGCTGCAGCTCACGCAGGGGGAGTTCTTATTGCGCCAGGGCCAGCCTGAGCGCGGTCGCACGATGCTTCGCGAGGCTGTGGAAAAGCTGCAGGCCGAGCCGCGAGCCGACGCTTGGACCCACACACTCCTTCGCCTGGAAGCGGCATGCCGCCTGACACGCGAGCTTGGCGAGTGGAGCCTCGCCAGGGAGTTCGCTGAGCAGATGCGACAGTTCGATCCGGCGTACGCAGGCACACACTACGCTCTGGCAAAGGCCGCCGACCATCAAGGGAACGTTGCGATGGCGCGCGAAGAGTACCAGGCGGCCGTCCATCGTTGGCGCATGGCCGATGCTGATTTTGGCCCCCTGACGGACGCGCGACAGCGGCTCGCCGCGCTCCAGGTAACTTCGACTGGAACGCGCCAGGAGCCACCGAAACGGCCCTAGCGGCGTAGCGCACATGCTCACACCGGGTGCGCGCCCGCTCGCTGGCCTGTCTGCGACAATTTTGGACCAGCTTATAACAAAGCTGCTTGACCCGCGGGGCGTTCACGTTTAACATATTTCCCGAACTTGTGTCTAAACTGGGAGGTCTGATGAGTGTGCGTAGATTGATTGGCTTGGCGTCGTTGATAATAACCGGGTTCCTGATTCTTCCTTACACCCGAGTCGAGGCTCAGCAGTCTCGCGGTTCTCGCGTCGCGATTGATCAGGACGATATTGGAGGAGTGGTCAGCAGCGCGAAAGGGCCGGAAGCCGGCGTGTGGGTAATCGCCGAGACCACCGACCTGCCGACGAAGTTCGTGCGCATCGTGGTGACCGACGACCAGGGCCGGTTCGTATTGCCCGATCTGCCGATGGCCAACTACCAGGTGTTCGTGCGTGGCTACGGCCTGGTCGATTCGCCGCGCCAGTCGGCCAAGCCCGGCCAGCATTTGGATCTCAAAGCCGAGGTGGCCCCGGATGCCAGAGCGGCCGCCCAAGTCTACCCGTCGGCCTGGTGGCTGTCCATGCTGAATTTGCCGGGCGATAAGGAATTCCAGAAGAAATTTACGATGGACATGAAGGAGTGTTACGACTGCCACCAGGTGGGAAACCAGGTCACGCGCGAAATCAGCCCCAAGTCCGCGCCCGGCGCAACCTCGACGGCCGACGCCTGGGACCGCCGGACCAAAGTCGGCCCGTCCGGCCCGGCCATGGGCAATTTCTTCCTGGCCATCGGCCCGCAGCGATCCATGTTTGCGGACTGGACCGACCGCATCGCCAAGGGCGAGGCCCCCAAGATCGCTCCCCCGCGGCCGGCGGGCGTGGAGCGCAATCTCGTGATCACGGAATGGGACTGGGGCACGCCCAAAGACGGGCGGTCCGACGACGCCGCCTCCGACACGCGCAATCCGCGAGTGAACGCGAACGGGCTGGTGTATGGCGCCTCGGAAATGACGGACATTGTGACCGTCCTCGACCCGGTCCAAAACAAGTCCGACATTTTGAAAGTCCCTACCGAAGCGCCCGTCATGAACATGCCGTTCAACGCGTCCCCCACGCCTTCGCCCTATTGGGGCCCCAATACGTGGTCGCGGCGGGGCGACCCGCGCAGCGTGGCGATTGACGGCAAAGGCCGCGTGTGGGTAGCGGTGCGCGGCCGGGAGAACCAGAAGCAGCCGCCGTGGTGCGGCGCAAACGGCAACAAATTCGGCAAGTTTTATCCCATGCGGCAGAGCGGCCGCCAACTGGCCGTGTACGATCCGAAGACGCACGAGTGGGGCGTCATCGATACCTGCTTCAGCGCGGACCACAACCAGATCAGCGACGACAACTTCATCTACTTCGGCGTAGGTTCGGCCATCGCCTGGGTGGACATCAACACCTGGGACAAGACGCACGATTCGGAAGCCTCGCAGGGCTGGTGCCCGGGCATCCTGGACACCAACGGCAACGGCAAGATTGACCCGGGTTGGACCGAGCCGAATGAACCAGTGGATCCAACCAAGGACCACAGGATCACCTTTGGCGCCTACTCAATCACCATCAGCGCCAAGGATGGTGCGCTGTGGGTTTCCGGCATCGGCCGCGGCGACAAGCGGCTGGTACGGGTCGTGAAGGGATCCAATCCGCCCGAATCTTGCCGGACCGAGTTTTTCGAGCCGCCACCCAACCAGGCGATCGAGGTGATCGGCTCCGGCGGCGTGGATTCCGACAGCCACGGCGTGGTGTGGCAGAACTGGCGCGCGAGCGGCCATTTCGCGTCCTTTGATCGCAGCAAGTGCAAGACCACGGCCGATCCCAAAGTGACCGGGCAAAGCTGTCCCGAAGGCTGGACGTTCTACCGCATGAACGATCCAACCTACGGCAACAGCGTCTACCACGCCAACGAGAGCTATCTCACGCACATGGACTTTCACGATGCGCTCGGGCTCGGAAAAGACGTGCCCATGTATGGCTCGGTGAACACGGACGCGATCGAGGTGCTGAATCCCCAGACCAAACAGTTCGTCACGCTGCGAGTGCCTTATCCGATGGGGTTCTTCCCGCGCTCGGCCAACGGACGGATCGACGATCCGAAGGCGGGATGGAAAGGCAGAGGATTGTGGGCGGATTACGCGAGCTATGCGGGCTGGCATAGAGAAGGCGGTCCCGGATCGCTGCCCAAGGCCGTGAAGTTTCAAATGCGTCCGAACCCGCTCGCGAAGTGACTTTAGGTACAACCTAAGCCCGGGGCGGCCGGGAAGGCTCTCGGAAGCACTATGATCGTGCTGGGGTTGGAGCTGTTGGGGTCGGACTATTCGTTCGGCTTCCGCCGGACGGACGCTACAGCCCTGTGCAATTTGAGTGGCCGCCCACGCGCCGGCTTACCCGCCGCCAGCGTGCCTTTCGCCTGCCAACAGCGGAGGCCCATGCAGCGATCTGCTAAACCAGCTTTTGCTTGTGACCAGGAGGGCGTATGAGACTTGTGCGAATTGCGGGCGCTGTATTGCTTGGAGCCTGTGCCGTCGTCTTTGGGCAATCCACTGGAACGATAAACGGACGCGTCACCGACCCTTCCGGCGCGGCTGTCGCGGGGGCGCAAATCTCGGTGACCAACACAGGCACCGCTGTTGTCCGGAACACTGTGACCAACGCCCAGGGTCTTTATAGCGTTCCCGCGTTGCAACCCGGCGACTACGACGTGAAGGTCGAGAACCCGGGGTTCGCGCTTTCTGAAAGGAAGGGCGTCACCCTGCTGGCCGAATCGGCCTTGACGTTGGATTTCTCGCTGTCGCTTGCCGCCGCGAATCAACAGATAACGGTGGAGAGCGAGGTGGCATCGCTGGTGGAGACAACCCAATCCAGCGTCAACGCATCTCTCCAAGTCAACGAAGTAGAGAACCTGCCGGTCCTCAACCGCCAGTTCACGGGTTTGGTGACGCTCATACCAGGAGCTCGTCCAGCTCCCATCACCAATGGAACCAAAGGCGCCATGATGAATGGCATCTCGATCGGCGGCTCGCGAGGCCAGAACATGAATACGCTGGTGGACGGCGCGGACAACAAGGACGATATCACGGGCGGGCCGCTCCAGAACTACACGCTGGAAGGTATTGAGGAATTCAGGCTGATTACGCATCAGTACGGCGCTCAGTACGGGCGCTCTAACGGCGGTGAACTGGTGATCGTCACGAAATCGGGAAACAATGCCCTGCACGGCTCCGGGTTTGCATACGGACGAAACGACGCCATGACCGCCATCGACTATTTCACCCGAGTGCAAAATCTTCCCAAGACCCCCTACGACCGCGAACAATACGGCGGGTCACTGGGTGGGCCGGTCATCAAAGATCGCTGGTTCTGGTTCGGGGCGGCCGAACGGGTTCAGCAGGACAACACCGTGACCCCGACTCCGCAGGCTCTCAAGCAAGTTCAGTACCTGATTCCGTTCGGGGCGGTTCCAGCCAACCAACTCTCGGAACCGTACCGCGATCTGTTGTACACCGCCAAGACGGATTTTCGGTTCAACACCAAACATTCCCTGACGGTGCGTTGGGGAGAACAATGGAACAGTTATGACGATGATCTGCTCGGTACCAACCAGCCGGACCTCTCGGCGCAAAATCACGACAATCAAGGCTACTGGAGCCTGGTTGGATCCGAGACCTGGTTGGTCAGCCCAAACGCGTTAAACCAATTTACCGTTCAGCGCAACCATTCCGTCGTGGATCAAGCTCTGAATGGAAACAGCGCCAACAATCCCACCGGCGTTTACACACCCGTCACTTCCATCTTGATCTTCCCGAGCGTGCGAATTGGCAGGCCGGCCAACGCCGACCATTACTTCTTCGAAAGCAAGCTCCAGTTTCGGGATGATTTCTCGATTCAGAAGGGGGCGCACTCCTGGAAGATCGGCGGGGATCTCTCCACGTTTCCCCGCATCGGCATCCTGACCAATCTGGGCGGTGGATGCGGCTCCGTGGCGTTCTTCGATGATCCTTCGACCATCGTCAACAATACGAATGGCAAGTATCCTCAAGGCTGGTTAACTCCGGGGATCGTGAGTTCGATCTTCCAGGGCACCTGTTCGGCCGGAGGGCCTCCGGCAGATACCAGCCTCGATGGCCCCAAACAGTTCGGAACCTATGTGCAGGACGACTGGAGAGTGGGACGGCGGCTCACCTTCAATTTCGGTCTGCGGTACGACGTCGATATCAATTTTCTGAATCAACCGCACCTCGCCGATTCTCGCGTTTACCAGGCGCTCAAGGCCATCAACAATCAATATGCCCACCTGCCTGGGACGCCCACGCACGCCTTCGGACCGAGGTTTGGGTTCGCGTGGGACATCAATGGTGACAGCAAAAGCGTGCTGCGGGGCGGCTATGGACTGTTCTGGGACGAGAGCTTGCAGGGGAATATCTGGACCGCAGTCCAATTGATGGTTCCAGATATTTACGTGACGGCCAGCCAGGTCAATAGCGGGGTGGGCGTGGGCCAGCTTGCAAATTACATCTTTAGAGTATCGCCGCTTCCGACGGGCACGGGAGCGGTTACCACGCAGTTGCCCAAAGGCGCCAGCACGGTGGGTTCCTGGATTGCTCCAGACTTTTCTCTCCCCTACAATCACCAGTTCCACTTGGGCTACACACGGCAACTGACCGGAAACTCCGCCATCTCCATGGATGCGACTCACGTTCAGAATCTGAACGAATACCGCACGCAAAACATGAATCCTATCGAAGGGGCCTGGGATCCGAACTTCCATCCTGCGGCGGCGTGCGGCGCGAAGGGGCAACCCCCCTGTCCCAGGCGTCTGGCGCCGCTGTTCCAGTCCGTCCTGGGCGATCCCAGCATTCTGGGTGCGATCGCTTTGCAGACGTCGCGGAATCGGTCGCGTTATGACGAGGTCATCTTCGATTACCAGCGGCGCGCAGGAAAAATTACCCTGAATGCCAGCTACACCTTGGCTTGGGCCTACGGCTATGGAGGATCAATCGGCGCCTGCACGATCTGCGCGGTCCAGACTCCCCAGCCGGTGAACCAGGACTCATTTTTCGGACCGGGGGAGTGGGGGCCGGCCAGTACCGACCAGCGGCATCGCATCGTAACCTCGGGCATTATCAACCTGTGGTGGGGGATTCAGGCGGCTCCAATTTTCCAAATCGGATCGCCCATGCCCTACAATTTGATCGCGGGCAGCGATCTGAATGGAGATGGCACCAGCAACGACCACTACGTCGATCCCAAGACCCAGTTGCCCGTCTCCATAAATTCCGCGCGGGGAATCTGGGACTACGATTTAGATCTCCGGGTGACCAAGTTCATCAATCTGTGGTCCGAGAGGCGAAAGCTGGGGCTGTTCGCCGAAGGCTACAACTTGACTAACAAGGCAAACTTTGGAAACCTGTTCGGCGGAAACGGCCGAAGTTCGACGTTTGAACAACCGGTGGGTTATCTGGCCGGGCTCCCGACTTCGCGCCAGCTTCAACTGGGAGCGCGGATCACATTCTGATTCGGGGCAGGCCGGCAGCCATAGGAGTTCCGGTTCGCGGCGCGGTTCTTCGCGCGCGTGCTGGCGACCAAAGGAACGTGCCTGACGGCCGGCCGGTTTTGATATTTTTCAGGAAGGGGGTATAGAAGCCAGGAGGACGCATGACTTTGAAGAGGCCGGTTCGGAGAGTTGGCTCCGTCGGGTTCGCGCTCGTGTTTATGCTGGTAATCTCGACCAACGGGGCGGCGCAAACCCAGTCCGCCGCGAGCTTCACCGCAACCACGGCGAACCTGACCGCGGGGGCGGGAGAGAAACTGAAAATCGAATTGTTCCGCTGGTCTTCCGATCAGGAGCGCGCCCAATTGCTCGCCGCCCTGAAGGAAAGCGGCCCCGAACAGTTGTCGAAGACCCTGGAAGCAGCGCCTTCCGCCGGTTACGTTTGGACCGATGAGAGTCTCGGGTACGCTGTGCATTATGCCTGCCGCCAGCCGTTGCCCAACGGTGGTGAGCGAATTATCCTGGCCATCGACCGTCCCCTCGGATCGTGGAGCGGCCACCCTTGGACCGCACGCGCCGGGAGCAGCTCCGGGAACTACCCGTTCACCGTGATCGAGCTGCGGTTGAACAGTAGCGGGCGAGGCGAAGGAAGAATGTCGCTCAACGCGAAAGTCGCGGCCAGTGACGCTGACAAAACTATTGAGCTGGAGGATGCCGAAGCAACGCCAGTCCTGCTCAAGAACGTGCAGCGCGAGGGCGGCCGCCCGAAAAACTGAGCTCCGCTAGAACGCCAGCTTCAGCGCCAACTGCAACTGTCGCGAGTCCTGGGCGCTCGAAATGCTGCCAAAGTTGGGCGTGAGCGCGATGCGATTCGGAATATTGAAATTGGGATGATTGAGCAGGTTGTACGCTTCGGCGCGAAACTGCAGTCGGGCGGCCTCCTTCAACCGCCCCTCTTTCTGGAGCGCGAGGTCGAATTCTTCCAGCCCCGGCCCGATCACTGCATTGCGAGGCGCGTCGCCGAAGGTGTAGATCGGCGGCAGCGCGAACACCGACGGGTTGAACCATTGCTGGGGTGTATGAGGTCCGCTGTTCGGACTTCCCAGAACGTTGGGACGCTGGGCCGGACCGGAACCAATGTTCGCCTGATCGCTGGCAATATTGACAGTGAATGGCGCGCCGGATTGTGCGGTGAAATTTCCGCTGGCCTGCCATTCACCAAAGAGAGCGCGGACCCAGGCCTTGGAATTCTGAGATATCGGAATCTGGTAGATGAAACTCGCCACCGCGCGCTGGCGGTGATCGAAGCTGGAGCTGGCCTTTTCTTGAACCAGATTGTAAACGTTTTGAGGAACGTTGGCTTCGTTGAAGGTTGCTCCGGGGTCGGAAGCATCGTCGATGGAATGCGACCAGGTCCAATTTGCATCGAACAAAAGACCCCTGGTGAAGCGCCGCTTCGCATCCAGCGTGACGGCCTGATAGCTCGCCCAGCCGTTCCACCGAATGTCGCTGATCTGGCTGAGCTGCGGGACCGGCCGGCGGGCCGAGATGACCCCCGCGCCGGGTAGCGGCACATTCAACAGCGTCCCACTGTCTGCGTGTACCGTTCGCGAGCCGATGTAGGCCAACGTCAAAGTCGTGCTGCCGCCCAGCTCGCGCTCCAGGCCGGCGTTCCACACCTCGTTGTACTCGATCTGGAAGTCGTGATCCAGGTTGCTGCCGCCGGTTGTTCCTGGCGCACCGGCGGTCAGGGCATCGGCGGTCTTGAAGCTGGGCGAAACCGTTACGGCCGAGTTCACCGTCTTGGTTACAAAGAATGGGAGGTTTTGAGCGAAGTTCGTCACGATGCTGTAGGAAGCCTGATTCGGGTAGATACCGAAGCCGGCGCGAAACACGGTGTTCCCCGGCAGATTCCACGCCAGGCCGGCGCGGGGCGCAAAGCGCACTGGCCTTGTCACCAGCAGGCTGTTGTTCCAACCCGCCGCCGCGGAAGTGATGTAGGGAATGGGCAGGAGAGGCAGCAGCGCAGCCGCCGCGGGCGCGATATCTCCGGCGTTGTTGCTGGCGATCACAAATCGCCCGCCGGGAACGGACGGGTCAATGGCGGCCATCTGGTTCCGGGAGTCGGTCAGATTCTGGTTGTATTCGTAGCGGATTCCAACATCGAGCTGGAGATAGCGCGCAACCTGCCAACTGTCTTGCGCATAAAATTGTAGCCAATTCGTCGCCGCGTCCATGGCCGCGCGGCCCAGGCCGGCCTGCGCCGCAGTCGGATATCCCAGCAGGAAGTCCGCAAACGCATTTCCGTCCGCTAAGCCGGGCGACGAGGAGGTCCAGCGGGGCGTGAATGAGAAAATCCCCCGCGCTCCGTTCGGATTGACGGTCTGAAGATTGTAGTGCATGGCGTAGCCGCCAAACTTGATGGTGTGTGGGCCGGTGTGCCAAACCACGTTGTCGTAAAACTCAAAATCGCGGTTACGCCGAAACGTGAACAGCGCCGGGTCGCCGATGGTCGTGAATTGTCCGCCGAAGGAGACCTGCGGATATCCCAAATCCCGCGGATCCTGGCCGAGCCCTTCCAGACCGGTTTGGGCGGCGAAGTCGGCGCCGGCATTCGGACTGGTCTGTCCTCCGGCCACTGTGAGAAAGCCGAAGCGCGCCTCATTCAAGAAGTTCGCCCGAAGGATATGGGTCCAAGCGGCCACGCCGTTGATGGCGTGCGTGCTCAGGAAACGGCCGAAGCCGGGAAGCAGGCTCTCTTGTAAAACACCCGATCCGAACGGATCGAGCTGGCGCGCGTCGAACAGCGAGGCCCGCAAGTATGCCGTGTCCTTTTGCGAGAACTGATGGTCGAAGCGGCCGCTGTACTGGTTCTGATCGACGCGCTGATTTTCTGTGGCGAGCAAGTTTTGCGCGATGCCAGGCAGATTCGGATCGGGCACGCGGGCGAGCAGCGCCACGGCGATCGGGTCCAAAGGCCGCGAAATCTGATTGTCCGTGAAGGGTTGGCGCGCCGCCCCGGTTGGATCGTAAATTGTCGCCAGCCCTGAAAAATCACCGCGGCGCATGGCAGCGGTTGGAACCGAGAAGGTTTGCGTGAGAGACTTGCGCGTTCTTTGTCCCTCATAGCTCAGGAAGAAGAACGTTCGGTTCTTCAAGACCGGACCGCCCAGCGTCCCGCCGAATTGATTCTGCCGGAACGGCGGGATGGGGGCCTGCGCCGAGTCGAAAAAATTCTTAGCGTCGAACACGTCGTTGCGAACGAACTCGAACAAGCTGCCGTGCAAGCTGTTCGATCCGGACCGGCTGATGACGTTAATGACCGCTCCGGACTTGCCGCCGAACTCCGCGGCATAAGAAGTCTTTTGGATGCTGAATTCCTGCGTGCCGTCGATGGAGGGCGCGACCACCAGGTTGTTGAAGTACTGGTCGGTGACGCTCACGCCATCCAACAGATACAGATTGTGCCCGCTGCGCTGGCCCAAAACGTTGACCAGGTTTCCGGCCTGCTGCAGCGCGTCGCCGCGCGTGCCCCCCGGCGGCCGCACCACGCCCTCGCTCAGCATGGCCAGATCGAGAAACTGTCGCCCCTTGAGCGGCAGATTGGCCACTTGCTGGCGGCCGATCACGTCTCTAGTCCCGGCGGCTTCCAGCCGCACGTTTCCGGCCTCGGCTTGCACGGTGAGAACTTGTGTAGCGTCGGCAACCGCCAGGGTGAAAGTCTGACGCAGCCGGTCGCCGGCGTGCACTTCGATCCGCAACGTGGAGGCTTTGAAATTGGGCGCGCTCGCGGTCACCGAATACAGCCCCACCGGGAGCTGGGCGAGCAGATATTCGCCCGCGCCATTGGAAACCGCCGTGGATTTGCGGCCGGTTTCAGCCTGCTCGGCGACCACGCTGGCGCCCGGCAGCAAGCCGCCCAGCAGGTCCTGCACGCTCCCGGCCAACTCTCCGGTATTCATTTGCGCCCACAGGGACGCGCCGCCGAGCAGAAGAGCTGCGCTACCGAAGCGCCGCACCTCGGTCAACTTCCGCTCGCCGCGCACAGGAAATGGAAACAATGCCGCCCCTTTTCACAGCGGGCGTTCAGCCGTCGTGATGGCGATGGATCTCTTCGTGGTCGGCGATGGCCTTGTCGCGCTGGGCCTTGGCGTTCTGCTGCCGCGCGCTTTTGAGATGCATCTGCCTGGTTGACTTCGAGTTGACGCTGAACATCGAGAGCAACTGTTCGAGATTCTGGCCCTGACAGTTCGGGCAGACCGGAAGGTTCGAGCCACGGACCAGCGCCTCAAAACACTCCCCACAGTCCAAACATTCATAGTCGTAGAGAGGCACGCCTGTCTCCTTCCCGCGGCCTACTCTCGCAGCCCGAAGGCAAAAAGGCAATGCCCGGAGGCGATGACGACATACTGCTTGCCATCCACCTGGTAGCTGATCGGCCCAGCCGCCATCTGTCCTCCCAGATTGGCCTTCCAAAGCAACCGGCCATTGCGGGCGTCCAGGGCCTGAAAGTATCCTTCGCGGCCGCCCGTGAACAGCACATTGGAGTCGGTGGTTAAAACTCCGCTGTCCGTCACGTCGGTCATGGTGTAGGTCCATTCTCTCTGGCCGGTGTGCGGATCGATAGCGATGACGCCGCCATAACCCACCGCTTCGGTCCAGTTGTTGATCGCGCCGCGCCGCAGCGTCGGAACCGCGGGCGCATTAGGAACCGGCGTCACGGGCCGGGGCTGCCCGCCGCCAAAAAACTGGCCCGGCTTGTAGGCCTGCTTCGATTCCCTGTATGCGCTTCCGTAGTTGTCCCAGATCGAAACGTAGAATAGCCCGGTGCGCGGATTGTAGGACGGCGAGTACCAGTTGGTTGCGCCCTGGTTGCCCGGAAACGTCGGCGTGCCCTCCGGTTGCCTGGTCTGAATGGGCCGCCCGTTGGCGTCGAATCCGCTCATCCAGTTCACCTTCACGAATGGCTTGCCCAAGAGAAATTTCCCGTTGGTCCGGTCGAGCACGTAGAAGTTCCCGTTGCGATTGGCCCAGAACATCAGCTTGCGCGGGGCGCCGTTCCAGTCCATGTCCACCAGCACGGGAATCTGCGTGGAGTCGTAATCATAGCCGTCGTTGGGCGTGAACTGGTAATACCATTTGAGCTTGCCGGTGTCGCCGTCGAGCGCCACCACCGACGACGAATACAAATTGTCGCCGTGCCGCTGGTCCGGGTTCCAGTCCGGCCCCGGGTTGCCGACGCCCCAGTAGGTCAGGTTCAGTTCTGGATCATAGGAACCGGTAAGCCACGCCGGGGCGCCGCCATGCTGCCAGTCGTCTCCTTCCCAGGTCTCGTGTCCCGGCTCGCCTGGTCCGGGCACCGTGTAGAAGCGCCAAGCTTCTTTGCCGGTAGCCGCGTCGTAAGCCACGATGAATCCGCGAATGCCGAACTCGCCTCCCGCGACGCCGATCACCACCTTGTTTTTGACCACCAGCGGCGCCATGGTCAGCGAATACCCGGTGGCGTAGTTCGGCGCGACGTCCACCGTCCACACCGGTTTCCCGCTCTTGGCATCCAGGGCGATGAGCTTGCCATCCAGGGTTCCCAAAAACAGCGTGTCGCCGAGGATCGCGAGTCCGCGATTCACCGATCCGCAACAGGGCTTGATGTCGGCCGGCAGGTTATGGCGAAAGATCCAGAACACGCGGCCGGTCTTGGCATCCAGCGCCACCACGTCGTTGATGGGCTGGGTGAAATACATGATGCCGTCCACCACCAGCGGCGTAGCCTCGAAGTTTTGAAGCGAAGAATCTACCTGAAAGACCCACTTTTGTTCCAGGTTCTTGGCATTGTTTGGATCGATCTGCTTCAGCGCGCTATGCCGCATGCCGGAGTAGCCGCCCGAGTAGCTGAGCCAGTTCTGAGGCTCCTCGGAAGCGTGAAGCAGGCGCTCGTAGCTCACCTGCGCCTGGAGCGCGACGGGAGCCAGCGGGGCGAGCAGCAGGGCGATCAGCGAGCGTGCGGACATGTTCATTTCCCTTTCAGTGACACCAGGTAAGCCACCACATCGGACATCTCCTGATCGTTGAGCGCGCCTTTATAAGACGGCATCGAAGACGTCTTCAGAATAGTGTATTCCCGCAGCTCCGGCTTGGAAAGAGACAGCAGACGCTCCTGATCGTCGATGATTTGCACGGTATAGGTGTCTTCGTTCAAGCGGCGGCCGTTGATGGTTTTGCCGTCCTTAGTGACGACACGGACCGGGCGATTGATGGGGATCATGGTGCTGGACGGATCGATCAGCGACCGTTGAATCGTGCTGGCCGCGCGGGAAGTACCGATGTCGCTCAGGTCAGGCGCCAGGCGCGATCCCTTGCCGTTTACCCGATGGCAGGTCGCACACCGTCCCTTGCCCTCAAAGAGCGCCCGGCCGCGGGACGGATCGCCCAGGGCCACCGCGCCGGTATTGAAGTCGCGCATATTGCGCAGGTAGGCGATGAGCCCGGTCATCTGCGCGGTATCAAGTTGCCTGCCGGGCATGGAGGTGCCGGGGATGCCGATGGTCACGATGCGCCGCAGGTCGTCGTCCGAGGACGCGTTGCGGAAGCGGCCGCTGCGCAGGTCGACTCCGGAAATCGAATCTCCGTTCGGGCCATGGCAGGTGGTGCATTGCAACGCGTAAACAGTCGCGCCGTACTGAATGTCAGCCGCAGCGTAGCTGCCGGCATGTTCTTGCGCGAAGAGAGGCGCGCAAGCTATGAGAACCAGCGGCCCGCCTCTGAAAAGCCAATCCTTACACATCCACTTTCCTCCCGCGGGACACGTCAATTGGAGTCCGGAACACTAGAACGTAAAGCGTCCTCCGAATTGTACCTGGAAAGAGTTCGGGATGGTGGAAACCGCTCCGGCGCCGCCCAAGTAACCGAGCGGTTTTTGGTAAGTGGAAGGAACGAACTGGTTACCGCCGAACGCAGTGCCGAAATTCGCCCGGTCCGTTATGTTGTAAAATTCACCGAACGTCCCCAGGTTGAATCTGCCGTCTTTGCCGAAGGGGAAGTTCCTGGTCAAGCGCGCGTTCAGCATAAATAGAGCCGCGCCGCGCTGCGTATTGACCCCGATCGGATTTCCATCCGCGCCGAGCAGGTAGAGACTTCCATCTCCGCTTGGATTGGGCGCGCGATACAGAGTATACGGCCGGGCCGTGGCCGCAGTCATGGATGGCGACACTTGGATCTTGAACGGCAAGACGAAAACGCCGGCGAACGTGACCCGGTGCCGCTCATCGAACGAGGTCGGACCGAATTCCCAGGGCGCAAAGATATCGCCGCCAGTGGCCGAAGGCGTCACAGGATAGAGCGCGGCGTTGCGGATGGTTCCATCGCTGGTTCCTCCCATGCCCCGCGACCAAGCCAGCACGTAGTTGGCCTGGAAGGAAGCCTTGGCCGAAAAACGACGCTCGAAGTGCACGGCGGTTTCGTCATACAGCGAGCGATCTACGGCGGATTCAACGTAGACCGGGCCCATCAACGCCGGGTCGTTGTACACACTCTTGAGGGAGGCGGCCAGCGGCCGAACGCCGCTAATGAGCGGGTTGATATCCAGGGGGCGCCATCCGTTGTGGAGCAGAATGTGCGTGTAGTCAACCGACAACACGCTGTCGTGCGGGAACAGGTGCGACCAGCCCACGTGAAACTGCTGGGTCTGCGCATCCTTAGTGTGGCCCGGATCGTACCAATACCCAGTCGAGCCGGCGCCGGGCGGGAAAAATGTCGGAGCTGCCGGAATGGGCGGCAGCGCGCTCACGCCGTAAACGAAATTGGCCAGCGGGCCCACGCCGACCGCCGGGTCCACGATGCGCTGGTTGATATAGAGAAAAGGCTTTTGCAGATCTTCCTGTTGATAGGTCGTATTCTTGATCTGCTGGACGTAGAAGATTCCGTAGCTGGCACGAAATACGTTCTTGCCGTTGCCTCCAATATCCCAAGCCGCTCCCACACGCGGCTCGAAATTGAGCACGTTCGGAAATTGCGGCAGACGGCCATACGGGCTGCCAATGGCTTTGAGCACCTGGTAGGTTGGGTTGCTGGCCAGGTTTTCCGGACTATTGAAATAGTTGTAGGCGTCATATCTCAAGCCGAGATTCAATGTCAATTTCGACGACACCCTGAAATCGTCCTGAGCGTAAGCGCCAATCCCCCAGTTGTCCGTGGAACTGTAGTTACCGATGATGCCCGTGGTTTCCGAAAGAATTCGCACAATGCCCGGCGTTTGGAAGCCCTGCGGATACTTGCCATTGGTGTTGTTGACAATGACGCTGGGATCGTCGAAGAACGTCAGCGCTCCAGGAGATCCACCGCCAAAGATGCCGCCGAACTTGGGCATCCAGGTGTAATCCACACCAAACTTCAAGGCGTGCCGCCCGGCAGTCTTCGCGAAGTCGTCCTTAAACTCCCACTTTCGTTCCCAGTTGAACCAATCCGGGAAAGCGTTCTGCACCCCAGCGGAGACATCCGGGAAGGTCACTCTTTGGCCTAAACAGGAGTCGATACCCAGGCTGGGGATGTTGAGCGGGCACTGTGGGTATTTATTGTCATGAGTGAAGCTGATCCACTGTGCCGTGAACTGGTTCACGGTGGTGGCGTTGACCACCCAGGTCTCGCCTGCTGCAGCGTTCAGCAGGAGCTGATGGTTCTCGTCGATGTTGGGCGCAAAAGTCAAAAAGCCGGTGCCCGGGCCGCCGAAATCGTTGTTGACGTAGCCCAGTTCGCCCGAGTAGCGGACGAAGGCGGAATGCTTGGCGTTCAATTGATAGTTGACCTTGCCTTGTGTAATCAAATCGCGAGAAGGCTGCGGAACCGAAGGCGTCACGGCAACATTGATGTTCAGTGGCACCAGATAGTTCAACTGCTGGATCAGGGCGCCCGGCCGGGGGAGAGAGAAGTCCTGCGCGACGCGCTCGACCGATCCAAAGAACCAGAGCTTATCCTTGATGATCGGACCGCCCAGAGATCCACCCCACTGCTCGCGCAGGAAGGGCGGCTTGCCGGTTCCGCCATGCGCGGGGTCCGACAAATAGTCGATCTTCACCAGGCTGTCGTTCCGCCCGTAAAAGAAGCCGCTGCCATGGAGCTGGTTGCTGCCGGATTTGGTGGCCATAAGGATGGTGGCGGTGCCCTTGCCGAACTCGGCGTTCGAACCGGTCGTCAGCATCCTGAATTCCTGGATGCCCTCCAGGCTGTAAACGATCTCGGTGCCGCCGCAATGGTCTTCCTTGTTGTCGATTCCGTCCACCAGCATGTTGTAGTTCTGGCCGGCCCCGCCGCCGATCGAAACCCAGTTCGAGGACGCGCCGTGGGCCGACACCGATCCGCCGATGTCGCGGACGCCGGGCATCAGCGCCATCAGAGCGCCCATGCTGCGGTTCAGCATGGGAAGCTCCATGACCTCGTTGGTGCGGATCGAAGAGGAGGCGATGGCCTGTGTAACATCGACCAACGAAGCCTGCGCTTCCACGGACACGCTCTCTTGAACCGCGCCGACCGACATTTGCAGGTCGACCGTGAGATTCGAGCCCGTCAGCAGTTCGACGCCCTTCTTCTCGGCGGGCGCAAAGCCCGGGAGCTGTACTTTTACATCGTAGTTGCCCGGAATCAGGGCGGCGACCGTGTATAATCCTTCTTCGTTTGTCACGGTTTCGCGGATCACACCCGTGGCGGCATTGGTGATTGTTACCGAAGCTTTCGGCAGGACAGCGCCGCCTTGATCGACCACCCGGCCATTGATGGTAGCCGTCGCCTGGCCGAACAGCACGTTGCTGGCGAGCAAGAACAGAGAACCTAGGAATCCTAACCTCGTGCCCATAACGTCTCCTTCGACAGCGTCTACTTGGACAAAACTCGTCTCTCGGGACAGACCAGTGCAAAGATCTAAAGACCCAGTTTTGTTCTAAGGAGTATATCTCTGGTGCGAGGATGGAATGACAAATTTGTAACGAGTCTTTCAAATTTTGTTGTGAACCGGTCCGCCACAGCCGATCAACGCCCTCAGAAGACCTGCCCCGCCATTTGTCCCATCCGGCGAGCCACTAGTTCGGCCGCCGTGAAACCGGGTATGATGTTTACCGGCCATGCATGCTTTGGCGCAGGATAACTGGCGGAAAAGAATCAGCCCTATTTTTCCAGCGGCCTTCTTCTGGATCGTCCTCATAGCCATCACCTCCACCTCAACGGCGCCGGGCGGGATGGAGCGCAGTTGGGCGGAAGGTTTTAGGAGAGCAATGCTCTCCTGGACCATCTGGGCGCTCCTGGTTCCTTTGGTGGTTCAGGTGGACCGCATGCTGCCCGTGCCGCGGGAAGCTCTTGTCAAGCGGCTCGTGTTTCACGTCCCCTTGAGCCTTGTTTTTACCACCGTCAAACAATTGCTGTATTATGCAACGCTTTCGCTTTTCCTGGCCTCCGGTTCGCCCGGCTCTCGTCCGCCGCTGGAGGCGCTCCGTGCGTCATTCCGGGGCATCTTCCAATCGAGCCTCCTGAGCTACTGGATCGTGCTCCTCATTTACTATGCCTTCGACTATCAGAGGCACATCAAAGAACGCGAGCTTCAGCAACTGGAGTTGGAGCGCCAGATTTCCGAATCCCGCCTGGAGACGTTGCGCGCTCAACTACGCCCCAACTTTTTGTTCAACGCTTTGGGATCGATCTCCGCTTACTTAGACCGCAGCCCCCGGACCGCGCGCCGGATGTTGGGAGAACTAGGTGAGCTGCTTCGCCTGGGCCTGGCATACTCGGAAGAGCATGAAGTGCCGCTGGCGCAGGAAATCGGGTTCCTGGAACATTACCTGGAAATCCAGAGAGCTAAGTTAAACGGGTTTGGCACCTCGGTGAAGCCCGATCCTGACGTTCTGCACGCGCTCGTCCCCACGTTCATTCTTCAACCGTTGGTGGAGGCCGCGATTCTTCACGGCATGACGCCCGACTCGAAGATGAATCTCGTGGAGGTCCGTGCGTGGCGCAGCAACGGCCAGCTTCACCTCAGGGTGCAAGACGATGGACCGGGTTTGCCGCCAGGCTGGGATGGTGGCGACAGCCTCGGGATCGGCGTCTCGAACACCCGGGAACGCCTCAAGCGCCTGTACGGCGACGTAGATCAAACCTTCGAGATTTTCAGCGAGCCTGGCAAGGGGATTCGTGTAGACCTGAGTATTCCTTTTCGCGAAGGGTAACGATTCCTGCATGCAAGTCTTGAAGCACCGGTGGCTTAAGCGCGCGAGCCCATACCTTCCCGCGGTTCTTTTTTGGGTTGTGTTGGTGGTTACGTCCACTCAGATCGCGCCCGCCGGACAAGAATTGACGTGGCTCCAGGCTCTCCGCAGATCGACCCTTTCCTGGACGGTTTGGGCGCTTCTGACGCCCTTAATTATCAAAGTAGACCGCTGGCTGCCGGTTTCCAGAGGCTCGCTCCTCGAGCGCTTCGCTCTCCACATTCCGTTGAGTCTGTTGTTTACCACGCTCAAGCAGTTATTGGTGGCGGGAGTGATCGCACTCTTTGTGAAATCCGGGCCCGAACTCGCCATCGATTCCCTGCGCGCGTCCTTGAAGGGCACATTCCAGGCAAGCGTGCTGGCCTATTGGGTGGTCATCTTCGTTTACATCACCTTCGATTATCACAAGCATCTGAAGGAGCAGGAAATCCGGACGGCTGAACTCAAGCGCCTTGCGTCCCAGTCCCGCCTGGAGACTTTACGGGCCCAGCTACACCCGCATTTCTTGTTCAATGCGCTGAATACCATCTCCGCCCATGTGGAACGAAATCCGGTCAGCTCCCGGCGCATGTTGGAGGAACTGGAGGAGCTGCTGCGGCTGTCCTTGGCGCACTCCGAGGATCGAGAGGTGCCGCTGGCGCAGGAAATCGCTTTCGTCGAACACTATTTAGCGATCCAGAAGGCGCGTTTTCAGGATCGGCTCGCGGCCATGGTGAAGGTCGATTCCGACGTGCTGCAGGCCCTGGTGCCGACGTTCATCCTGCAGCCGCTGGTAGAAAACGCGGTGTTGTATGGAATGCCCGCCCGCTTGGAGAAAGGCACCGTGGAGGTGCGCGCCTGGCGGACCAATGGGCAATTGCATCTCACGGTGCAGGACGACGGGCCGGGTCTGCCGCAAGGTTGGGATCCGGAACACAGCGTGGGCATTGGCATTTCCAACACGCGCGAACGTCTGCGCCAACTGTATGGCGACCGCGACCAGACCTTCGAGATTCTTAGCGAGCCGGGCCAAGGCGTTCGAGTCGAGTTGAGCCTGCCTTTTCGCCAGAGCGCAGCTACTTCGTGAAACGGTGACCGGTCCATGAACAAGATTCGAACCGTGGTTGTGGATGACGAAGTGCCGGCTCGCGATCGGCTCCTCGAGCTGCTCGAAAAACAACCTGACGTCGAATTGGCGGGAGTAGCTCGGAACGGCGAGGAGGCCGTGCAACTGATTCTAAGCGAGTCTCCGGATCTGGTCTTCCTGGATGTCCAGATGCCGGGGCTGGATGGCTTCGGCGTACTGCGCGAGGTGACTCCACAGTGTACTCCGCCGACCATCTTCGTCACCGCCTACGACAAGTACGCCATCCAGGCCTTCGAAGCGCACGCCCTGGACTATCTTCTGAAGCCGTTTAGCGACGAACGCTTTGAAGACGCTCTGCAGCGCGCCCGCGATCATATCCGAACCAGGGCCGCCGGAGAGCTTTCCTTGCGCCTGGCGCGCCTGCTCGACGATGCCAACCGGCCTTCGGACGCGTCCGGATACCACGACCGGATCGCCATAAAGTCTGGAACGCGCGTGATATTCCTGGAAGTCCGCGATATCGATTGGATCGAGGCGGCCGGAGTGTATGTGTACCTGCACGTCGGGCCAAAAGCCTACCTGTATCGGGCCACTGTCGGGCAACTTCAGGAACGCCTGGATCCCAAGAGTTTCGTGCGGATTCACCGCTCTACGATCATCAACAGCGACCGCATCCTGGAGCTGAAATCCCGAACCCATGGCGACTACGGCATCATACTCAAGGATGGGACTGAACTGACGCTCAGCCGCGGATTTCGCCCGCAACTGGAGAGCTGGCTCCGACATTCTCTCTGATGAGGTTATTTGGCTTCGGCGGCATGCTACTTACAACAGGATCGGCTCCATTCGTTACATAGTCCCTTGCAACTGAGCTGCCGACGTGTCATTGATGGAAGGAGGTGAATTGGAAGAGACGCCCGAAGTGTCCAGGAAGCGAGTGGCTGTCCCCTGTCAATGGTGTACCCTAGCTTAAGCGCAATATAATATATCTTACATTCCACGACCACTAGTCGACAGAGGACAGAATGAACGGTGCAGCCAGAACGAAGCGTGTTGGGGGAAGCCTCGCGCTGTTGTGCGCGCTAGCCAGCGCCTCGCTTGCATGGGGCGGGGAGCCTCAGGCTGCCGCGGGGCGTTCCGAAAAGGTCTCAACGCCGGCGACGGCGAGTGGCACTGCAGCGGCCCGCGCTGAAGCTGAGCTCAACCAGTATTGCCTGATTTGTCACAACGAGAAGCTTCGGACAGCCGGCTTGGCCCTGACCAGCGCCGACTTGCGCGACATTCCGGCGCACGCCGACGTGTGGGAGAAAGTGATCCGGAAGCTGCGGACCAAGACCATGCCTCCGGCCGGTCTTCCACGGCCCGATGCAGCGGGATACGCGACCCTGGCGTCGTACTTTGAAAACGAGATTGACGCAGCTTCGGCGGCTCATCCCAATCCGGGCCGGACCGAGCCGGTGCATCGATTGAATCGCACGGAATATCAGAACGCGATTCGCGACCTGTTGGCGCTGGACATCGACAGCAGCACGCTTCTGCCAGCGGATGACCAGAGCTACGGGTTTGACAACATCGCCGGAGTTTTGAAGATGTCGCCCACGCTGCTGGAGCGCTACATGGGGGCTGCGCGAGAAATCAGCCGGCTCGCGGTCGGTGCCTCCAAGCAGCCCCCTACCGCCGAAACAGTGCGTTTGCGTTCAGACCTGTCGCAGTACGAGCAGATCGAAGGCCTGCCGTTTGGCACGCGCGGCGGCACCAGCTTTCGGTACAACTTTCCCCAGGACGGCGAATACATCATCAAGGCCGAATTGCTGGATTTGTTCGCCGGAGCGCAGGTGCGGGAGCCGCATCAACTCGAGATCGCCGTGGATGGAGAACGCGTGAAGGAGTTCACGCTGGCGCCCCGGCGGCCGGGGATGCGCCCTCCACCCGCCGCTGCGGGCCAGGCGGCGCAAAAGCCGTCGCTGACACCCGAAGAGTTGCAAGCGCTGGGCTTTGGAGGCAAACCACCCGAGTTCGAAGTGCGCGTTCCCATAAAGGCTGGTCCGCGCCTGGTGACGGCCACGTTCGTAAAGAAAACTTCCGCTTTGTCCGAATCGGTGCGGCAGCCCTTCAGCCGGCCACACGGCGAAGGCGATTACTTGATGTACGAACCCCATCTGGGCACCGTGACCATCGTGGGGCCGTTCAATCCTCGCGGCGCCCACGACACCCCCACCCGCCAGAAAATCTTCGTGTGCGTGCCGTCTGAGCCGGCCCAGGAAGCCCCCTGCGCCAAGCAGATCATTTCGACGCTGGCACGGCGTGCTTACCGGCGTCCGGCCAGCGACACCGAAGTTACCAGTCTGCTGGCCTTCTACAACGAAGGCCGCGCTGACGGCGGTTTTGAAGCCGGCATCGAGCGGGCTTTGCGGGCCATCCTGGTGAGCCCCTATTTCTTGTACCGTCTCGAACTGGATTCGCCCAAAGCCGCGGCAAACGGCGCGGTGATTCCGCTGACCGATCTCGAGCTGGCCTCCCGGCTTTCGTTCTTCCTGTGGAGCAGCATTCCGGACGACGAACTGATCGAGGTAGCGAATCGAGGAGATTTGCACCGGCCGGAAGTGCTCGCACAGCAGGTCCACCGGATGTTGCACGACCAGCGTTCGGCCGCCCTCGCCAAGAATTTCGCCGGCCAGTGGCTGCGGTTAAGGAACGTCTTGGGCCAGCAGCCCGATGACGTGTTGTTTCCGAACTTCAACGACAACCTGCGGCGCGACTTTGTGCAGGAGACGGAGCTCTTCTTTCAGAGCATCGTGGGCGGGGGCCGCAGCGTGATGGATCTGCTGACGGCCGACTACAGTTTTGTGAATGAACGGCTGGCCAACTTTTACGGTATTCCGAACGTACATGGAAACTATTTCCGGCGCGTGACGCTGCTGGACGAGAACCGGCGCGGGCTGCTGGGCCAGGCCAGCGTCCTGATGGTCACGTCGCTTTCGTCGCGGACCTCGCCGGTGGGCCGCGGCAAATGGGTTTTGGAGAACGTCCTGGGAACACCCCCGCCGCCGCCGCCGCCGAATGTGCCGGATCTCAAAGACACTGGAGCAGCCGGCCAGGTCCTGTCGATGCGCGAGCGCATGGAGCAGCACCGCGCGAATCCGGCCTGCGCCGGGTGCCACGCGCGGATGGATCCCTTGGGCTTCGCGCTCGAGAACTTCGACGCGGTGGGAAGGTGGCGAACGGTTGCCGAGAGCGGCGAAAAGATCGACGCGTCCGGCAAGCTGCCGGATGGAAGCAAGTTCAGTGGGCCGGCGGAGCTTCGCAAGCTGTTAGTGCGCAACCCCGAGCAATTCGTTACCGTGGTCGCCGAGAAACTTTTCGTTTACGCACTGGGCCGGGGCCTGGAGTATTATGACGCGCCGGCCATTCGACAGATGGTGCGTGGCGCATCGCGGGACAATTATAGTTTCGAATCGCTGGTCCTCGGGCTGGTGAAAAGCACACCCTTCACGGCCCGGGGCAGCTCGGAAATGCCGCTGGTGGCTTCGAAGGGAAGGGAGACTCAATGATCATTGAAAAGATGGCGCTGCCCCGGCGGACTTTTTTGCGGGGAGTGGGCGTGACCATGGCGCTGCCGTTCCTGGACGCCATGGTGCCGGCTCTCTCGGCTGCGCCCCAGGCCCCGCGCCGGCTGGGATACGTTTACATACCGAATGGCGCAGTCATGGCGAAATGGCAGCCCGCCGGCCAGGGCGCTTTGGAGGAACTGACGCCCACGCTGAGCCCGCTCACTCCCTTCAAGGATCAACTGGTGATTCCGGTTGGCCTCAGCCAGAAGCTTGCCGAAGCCTTTGGCGACGGCAACGGCGACCACTCGCGCGCCGGCTCGGTCTATCTGAGCGGTGTTCATCCCAAGCACACCGAGGGCGCCGACGTTCGCAACGGGACCACGGCCGACCAGATCGCCGCGCAGGAACTGGGCAAAGAAACGCGCCTGCGATCGCTCGAGATGGCCATGGAGCAGGTGTTTCTGATCGGCAATTGCGACAACGGCTATAGCTGCGCTTATACCAACAGCATTTCCTGGCGCACGCCCACCGATCCGAATCCGATGGAGACCAATCCTCGGGTCATCTTCGAGCGTTTGTTCGGCGATGGAGGCAGCGCGGCCGAACGGATGGCGCAAGTCCGCGAGGACCGCAGCATTCTCGATTTCGTCAACAGCGGCATCGCCGGGCTGCAGAAGAAGTTGAGCGCGGCGGACCGTGGCGTGGTGAGCGATTATCTGGATTCGGTGCGCGAAATCGAGCGGCGCATCCAGTTCGCCGAACGCCAGGATGGAGAATCACCGCTGGCGCTGCCGGAGCGGCCGGTCGGTGTTCCGGAAGCGTATGAAGATCACGCCAAGTTGATGTTCGACCTGATCGCGCTGGCCTACCGCGCCGACATCACCCGCGTATTCACGTTTACGCTCGGCAAGGAGCAGACCAACCAGCCCTATCCGCAGGTGGGCGTCAACGATTCGCATCATGCCATCTCGCATCATCAGAACGATCCGGTGAAGCTGGAGAAGGGGCACAAGATCAACCAGTATCACGTCGAACTGCTGGCGTACTTTCTCGGCAAACTCAAGGAAACGCCGGAGGGCGAAGGCAATTTGCTGGACCATTCGCTGGTGCTCCACGGCGGCGGCATCAGCGACGCCGACGCGCACTCGCACATCAATCTGCCGCTTGTGCTGGTGGGCGGGCGCGGCGGCATGCTCCAGGGCGGCCGCGTTGTCAGGTATGCGCCCGAAACCCCGATGAACAACCTGCATCTGGCTCTGTTGAACAAGGTGGGCGTGAGCCTTGACCGATTTGGCGACTCCACCGGTGTGCTGAGCCTATAGGGAGGCGAGTTGGCGATGCGCTGCGCGAGAATCATCACGGGCTGTGCGGGTGCGTGTGCGCTGATTTTTGTCTCTGCGGCCGGCTTGGCCGCGTCCAGCGCCGATGTCCGGCTGATTGAAGCGGTCAAGAACTCAGACGGCGCGGCGGTCCGCAGCCTGCTACAGAGCGGGGCCAGCGCCAATGCCCGGGAAGTCGATGGGACCACCGCGCTCGACTGGGCCGTGAGCAGGGATGACCGGAAGACAGTCGAATTGCTGCTTGGCACGGGCGCGGATGTGAAAGCGGCCAACCGCTACGGTGCAAGCGCGCTCTTGATTGCGTGTAACAACGCCAGCGCAGCGACTGTAGAGCTATTGCTCAAGGCCGGCGCCGATCCCAACAGCGCGTCGCCCGAAGGCGAAACGGCTTTGATGACCGCCGCTCGCGCGGGCAAGGCGGACGTGATTCAAGTCCTCTACCGTGCCGGCGCCAACGTCAACGCCAAAGAGAGCTGGCATGGCCAGTCCGCTGTCATGTGGGCGGCGGCCGGCAACTACCCGGGAACGATCGAGACTCTCAAGGAATTGGGGGCCGATCTGAATAGCCGTTCCGACGGAGGCTTCACAGCCCTGTTGTTTGCCGTGCGGGAAGGCCACCTCGAAGCGGCGCAGACCTTGCTCAAGCTGGGCGCCAATGTCAACGACACCATCCAGCCGAAACAGAGGCCGGCGCAACCGGCGCGCCCGCAGGCGAACTACATCGACAATAACGTCAATCGAGGGCGGATGATCAACGCCGTCTCCGGTTCACCCATCAGACCGGCCGGCCCGGGTGGCACCAGCGCGCTGGTGCTGGCCATCACGAATGCGCATTTCGCGCTGGCGAAATACCTGATTGAGCAGGGCGCCGACGTCAACGCCGCCGCTCAGGGTTGGACTCCTCTGATCCAACTCGAATATGTGCGCCGGCCGAATCACGGCAAGGGGCTGCCGCCGCCGGAGCCAATCGATACCTTCGATAGCCTCGAATTAGCCAAATTGCTGCTGGCTCACGGAGCCGATCCGAATGCGCGCCAAACCAGAGAGATCAGCGACGGCCAGCGGAACTATCAGAACCGCGTGGGCGCCACCGCGTTCTTTTTGGCCGCCAAGCATGCCGACATCCCCATGATGCGATTGCTGGCCGAGCATGGCGCCGACCCGCTCATCAAGACCGAAGATGGCACGACCGCTCTGGCCGCCGCCGCCGGGGTCGGAATCTGGAACGTGGGCGAGAGCGCCGGAACCAACGAAGAGGCTTTCCAGGCCGTCAAGCTGGTCTACGAGTTGGGTTGCAAAGACGTGAATGCAGCCGACGCCTTCGGTTACGCTCCTCTGCATGGAGCGGCGCTGCGAGGCTCCCCGGCAATCGTTCAATTCCTGGTGGACAAAGGCGCTGACCTGACCGTCCGGACGAAGGATGAAAAATGGACGCCCTTGCGCATCGCCGATGGCGTCTACTACACCGGCACAGTGAAGCGGGCGCGCGAAGCCGGCTCGCTGCTGCGGCAGCTTATGCAAGCGCGCGGCTTGCCTGTTCCCGAGTTCAAGGATGATGTCGATTACGGCATCGCCCACCAGCAGGTTGCGCCCTAGAGAACCATGTCCTGCTTTGGCTTACAAAATTCAGCTCCCAGCGACCGGAGGTTATCCATGTCATGCAGTCATCGATCCGTGGCGTCCGTGTTGCGGCATTCAGGAATACGGACCGCAGCGGTTTCGCTCCTGGCGATTTTGGCGGTCTCAACCATCGCCCTGGCCAGCGAACCGGACCGGCGTTTGGTCAACGCCGCTGCGGATCAAGACAAGACCTTGGTACGAACGCTGCTGAAACAGGGCGTGGGTGTGAATGCAGCCCGCGCCGACGGCGCCACCGCGCTTTTGTGGGCTGCGCACTGGGACGATCTGGACACGGTGGATCTGCTCCTCAAGGCGGGCGCGAAAGTGAACAGCGCCGACGATGACGGCGTGACACCGCTGGACCAGGCGGCCGAGAACGCCAGCCTCCCCATGGTGGAGAAACTGTTAAAGGCCGGAGCGAACCCGAATGCGCCGGAGATCAGTGGCTTAACACCGCTCATGATCGCGACGCATACCGGCAATGTCCAGGTAGTCAAGACGCTGCTGGCGAACGGGGCCAATGTGAACGCCGCCACCAGCGAGACCAAGAACACAGCCTTGATGTGGGCTGTGGGGGATCGAAATCAACAGATGGCCAAGGCGCTGATTGAAGCGCACGCCGACGTGCATGCCTCGACCGTCAAGGGATTCACACCCCTGCTGTATGCGGCTCGCAGCGGCGACATCGAGATGGCGAAAATTTTGATCGCGGCGGGCGTGAACGTCAATGAAACCGGATCGGACCAAACGCACGCCTTGCCGTTGACGATCGCCAAGGGGCACACCGACTTTGCAATGTTTCTGCTCGACCAGGGCGCGGACCCGAACGGCGACATCGATGGGATCCCTGCCTTGCACGCGGCAGCTGGAGCCGTCGATCTGTGGTTGGGCAACTGGGTTCGCAAGCACGAGGGCTTGAGTGACTACGGAGGCTTCGGCGCGGGCGCGTTCGGTATGTCGGGCCGGACCGGGCTGGTGAAGGCGCTGCTGGCTCACGGCGCGGATGCGAACGGGCGCATCAAGACCTCCGCCATGTTCATGGGATACATCGGTTTCCCCAAGAAGGGCGCGTTTGAACCGTTCGCGTGCGGTACCGGGGACATCCGGGGCGCCACGCCGCTCTGGGTAGCCGCCTACTCGGCCAACGGAAGCGTAGGAGGCTTCGGTGGCGACGGCAACCGGCTGCGCGACTCGATGCGTGGCGACTCCAGCGCCGACGTGATTCGCGCACTCCTGGCGGCGGGCGCCGACCTCAAACTCACAACCGACGACGGAACCACGCCGCTCATGGTTGCGGCCGGACTCGGCCGGGCAACGTTTACACCGGGGAAACCGCGCGGCACCCGCTCGCCCGGCGCTGAGGAGGCCGTCAAGATTCTGGTCGAGGCCGGCGCGGATGTGAACGCCACCAATGAGGCTGACTTTACCGCTCTGCACGGCGCGGCCTTCCGCGGCTTGGACGAAGTGATCGAATACCTTGTTGCTCATGGCGCGAATATCAACGCCCGGGAGTATCGGGGCCGGACCGCGTTCCGCATTGCGGAAGGCGCCAAGCAATCCTTTCAGTTTCAAGCCTGGCCGGAGACTGCGGAGCTTCTCAAGCGGTTGGGAGCCAATACGCGACTGGGTGTTCCCGGCACGGTGCAGGAGCGCCTTCGGGATGTTCCGGCGGCTGGCCAGCAAGAGGCCGTGAACGCGGCCCAACGGAATTGATGAGGGCGTATCTTAAGTGGAGGCTATGAGATGGCAATATTGCCGCTGAACAGAATGGTTTCGAGGGCTCTCGGCGCTGGCCTCGCGCTGGCGAGTATCGGTCTCCTCGATGCGGCGCAACCCGCCAGTGCAACCCACACGTCGATCGATCGATCGCTCCTGGACAAATATTGCGTTACCTGTCACAACGACAAATTGAAGACCGGCGGACTCGCCTTGGATAAAGTGGACATCAACAAGGTGCGAGAGAACTCCGAGGTGTTGGAAAAAGTGGTTCGCAAGCTGCGCAACCGCCAGATGCCGCCGGAGGGGCTGCCGCGGCCGGATCAAGCGACCCAGGACAAGTTCGCCGCAAGCTTGGAAAACGCCCTCGACCAGGTGGCGCAAGCCAATCCCGACCCGGGACGGGTGGTCGCTCACCGTCTGAACCGCGCCGAATATGTCAATGCCGTTCACGATCTGCTGGCGCTGGATATCGATGGAACGGAACTGTTGCCGAGCGATATGGCCGGCTTCGGATTTGATAACAACGCCGACGTGCTTTCGATCACCCCGGGTTTGTTGTCCCGCTATATGTCTGCGGCGACGAAGATCAGCCGCCTGGCGGTAGCGAGTCCCGACAATCGTCCCATGATGCGGCTCTACAAAGTGGAGATTGGAACCAGGCAAAATGCACGCATGAGCGAAGATATGCCGTTTGCCTCGCATGGCGGCCTGGCGGTGCATCATACGTTTCCACTCGATGGAGAGTACGTCTTCCGGATGCGTTTGAAACGAAACGCGACGGTAGGCACAATCGAAGGCATCGAGGAAGATGTGAGCCAGATCGAGTTGCGCATCGATCACGGATTGGTGCGACGGTTCAGGATCGGAGGCGAGTTCAAAGGACCTGATCCGGGAGTTCTCATAGCGGTTCCCGAAGACGACGCCGAGGGCGCCAAAGTCCACAACTACCGCTTGAATGCCGACAAGGTTCTGGAAATTCGCGTTCCAGTGAAAGCTGGCACGCGGCTAGTGGCGGCGGCGTTCACGGATTCGTTGCCAGCGCCCCTGGAAGGCGGCCGTCGCCGCTTCGGGCTGGTAGAGGACAGCGACATTGGAATTGACACGCTGGAGATCGCTGGCCCGTTCAATGGAGAAACGCCGGACGAAACACCCAGCCGCCAGCGGATTTTCGTCTGCCGTCCGGCCAGCGCTCGAGACGAAGACGCATGCGCGCACAAGATTATCGCCACCTTGGCCCGGCGGGCCTATCGCCGCCCGGTGCAGGAGACGGACATCGAACCTCTGATTGCGATTTACAAGCAAGGCCGGAAGGACCGGGACTTCGACGCGGGTGTGGAGCGATCCTTGGAAGCGCTCCTGTCCTCGCCCAAGTTCCTGGTTCGAGTGGAACAGGCCAAAGCCGGCGCCCAGCCCGGAATGGTTTATCGGATCAACGATCTGGAGCTGGCCTCGCGGCTCTCGTTCTTCCTGTGGCGCAGCATTCCTGACGACGAGCTGATCGATCTGGCCGAGCGCGGCAAGCTGCGTGAACCTGCGGTTCTCGCCGGCCAGGTGCATCGCATGCTCGCGGACCGCCGTTCAACGCGGTTTATGGATGATTTTGCCACCCAGTGGCTGGAGGTGCGCAACATCCATTCACACGACGCCGATCGAATTAAGTTTCCTGACTACGATCCGACTCTGCGGGAAGCCATGGCGCGCGAGACGGAGCTGTTCTTTCAGAGCCAGGTCCGAGAGGATCGCCCGATACCCGAGCTGCTCTCTGCGAACTACACATACTTGAACGAGCGCCTTGCGCGCCACTATGGAATTGAGGATGTTTATGGAAGCCATTTCCGCCGCGTTACGCTGGGCGATGACCGCCGCTTCGGGTTGCTGGGACAAGCCAGTATTCTCACTGTGAGTTCATACGTGGACCGGACTTCGGTAGTATTGCGTGGGAAATGGATATTGTCGAACCTGTTGGGAACGCCTCCCACACCGCCCCCGCCCAATGTCCCGCTACTGAAGGAGAACGACGGCAAGAGCAAGCCTTTGGCTCTTCGCGAACGCATGGAGGAGCATCGAAAGAATGCCGTGTGTGCGTCGTGCCACGCCCCGATGGATCCCCTTGGTTTCGCGCTGGAACATTTTGACGCGACCGGAAAGTGGCGCGACAAGGACGAAGGCGCCGAGATTAATACCAGCATAAACTGGTCGGGCAAAGCGATAGAGAATCCCAAGGAATTTCGAGAAGCCTTGCTCTCCCGAGGCGATCAGTTTATTCGAACGGTGACCGAGAAATTGATGACTTACGCCATTGACCGCGGGGTCGATTATTCGGACGCGCCCGCGGTCCGGCAAATTGAGAGAGACATGGCAAAGGGCGGCGATCGGTGGTCCGCGCTGATAATGGGAATTGTGAGGAGCGCTCCGTTTGAGATGCGGAGAGTTCCGGAAGCGACTTCGCCATCCGCCACAGCGGTCGCAAGCAGATAGGAGATAACGGCTCAATGATTATCACGAAGAAACATTTGTCCCGCCGGACGGTCTTGCGCGGTCTGGGCGCAACGCTCGCGCTGCCGCTGCTGGACAGCATGGTTCCGGCGCTGGGCGCGAGTACGCCCGCTCCCGTGCGCCGGTTCGGCGTGTTCTATGTGCCCAATGGCATGTCCATGCCGTATTGGTTCCCCAAAACCGAGGGACCCATCAGCGAGTTGCCCCCCACGCTGGTCTCGCTTCAGGAATTAAAGGACCGGATCCTGCTCATCGGGGGCTTGGCGGATGAGTCGGCGAACCTGGTTAAGGGCGGCGGCGATCACGCCCGTTCCGCCGGGACCTTCCTGACCTGTGTGCCTTTCAAAATTACGGCTGGCGCCGATGTTTTCGGCTCGGTGTCTGTGGATCAAATCGCCGCCCGTCAGTTCGCCAAGGAAACCCAGTTGGCCTCCATCGAGCTCGGAATCGAGTCCAACGCGATGGTCGGCAATTGCGACGGCGGCGCAAGCTGTGCCTATACCAACACCATCGCCTGGAGCACACCATCCACACCGCTGCCGATCGAGAATGATCCGCGCGCTGTGTTCGAGCGGCTGTTCGGTACTTCCGGCAGTACGGATCCGGCGGCCCGGATGGCCCGCATCCGGCGCGATCAAAGCATTCTCGACTTCGTCAGCGGCGAGATCGGGGGGCTGGAAAAGGTCATCGGGCCTCGCGACAAGACCAAGCTGGAGGAGTATCTCGACTCCGTGCGCGACATCGAACGGCGCATCCAGATGGCCGAGGCGCAAAACACCCGCGAGCTGCCGCTGGTGGATCAACCCGTAGGGATTCCTACCGACTATGCGGAGCACGCCAAGCTCATGATGGATCTGTTGGCGCTGGCTTATCAGACCGACATGACGCGCGTCAGCACCTTCATGCTGGCCCGCGAAGTCAGCGCGCACGCCTACCCCGAGATTGGCGTGCCCGACTCGCACCATCCGCTCTCGCATCACCAGGACGAGCCCGCCAAGCTCGAACGCCTGCACCGGATCAACGAGTATCATTTCCGGCAGTTTGCCTATTTGGTGAAGAAGTTAGCCAGTATGAAAGAGGGCGACGGAACAATGCTCGATCACACCCTGATTCTGTACGGCACTGGAATCAGCGACAGTAATACGCACTTCCACGATGACCTGCCTATCGCTCTCATCGGTGGCAAAGCGGCCGGAATCAAGGGTGGCCGCTATATCCGGAACCCCAAGGGCACTCCGCTGGCAAATCTGCATAAGACCATTTTGGAGAATCTCGGGTGTCAGGATTGTGTTGTACCCTGGTCCAGGATAGGAAGTACGGGGCGAACCGAAAGCGGGCAAGTGTTCGCGAGTAAGTTCGGCGATAGCACTGGCACGCTTACCAATCTCACTTAAGCGATTCGCAAGATGAGAAGCTTTGGCATTTCAACAACCGCGCTACTGCTGGCGGGCCTCGGCTGGGCCGCGGTCGGCGATAAGCCCTACCCGATTTTCACGCCCGACAACTTCGTAAACACAATGCAACTGGTCGGCCGGAATTTTGCAGCGATCAATGCCGCTGTCGCCAAGCAGGACTTCGAAAATGCCAAGGCTCACCTGGTGCGTTCGCGGGAATTGCTTGCGGTTACCGTTACCTTCTGGAGGGATGGAAAGAAGGACGACGCGATCCAGATACTGCGGGACACTTTGACCAAGATGGACGCGCTCGACGATGCTTTGTCGGCCGAAAAGATCGATCCGGCAGCAGCCAGCGCCGCAGCCCAGCAAATCGGCGCCGGATGCCAGCGTTGCCACGCCGCGTACCGCGAGCAGGATCCCGCGACCAAGGCCTACCGGTTTAAGAAGGCTGCCCTGCCATAGTGCGCGAGCCGTTGCCGCACCTGCGATTCCAAAGCGCCGCTTTTGCTGCCTACTCTGCCCGTCGTGCCGTTACTTGGTGTGTATCGTAACGCTGCCCGAGGTGATGGCCCGACTCGGGAAATAGTACCCCTGGGAGCACCCGATCCGGAGCCCCAGAGCATCCGGGCTTGGATTACCATCCGTCACGTAGAGAGAGAAGCCGCAAGTCTCTGTCACCCCGTCGAGCATGCCCGAGCCTTGCACCGTCCAGCGCGGCACCGAGCCTTCGTTCGTCCATCCC
Source organism: Bryobacteraceae bacterium (assembly GCA_035632015.1). Taxonomy (GTDB): domain Bacteria; phylum Acidobacteriota; class Terriglobia; order Bryobacterales; family Bryobacteraceae; genus Palsa-89. Next base: position 52,945 of record DASQHQ010000097.1, on the reverse strand, counting down.
ATCCAGAACGCGTCAACGGCCTTGAACTTCACTCCGTCACTCTTGGACTGGAATTGAAGCGACCCGGAGGGTAAGTTGGCCTTGCCCGCGTATTTAAAGTCGAAATTGAACTGCGCCGATCCTCCCGCGATGCCGGGCACGGTTCCGCTCCCGTTGACAGAGATGGCCGGATCGTAGACCCACACGGCCGGCCACCCAGATTGGCCAAGGTTCCCAGCTTCGTCGAAAGCGCGGACCGCCAGGGTGTATAAACCGAGCGTTGATGGAACCGTAATGTTGGTTGTGACGGTCGCCTGCGGCGAGCCAAGATGCTGACCTAGCAGAACCCACTGGGGCGAAGACGAATCGTAAGGTGCGAACAGGTACTCGATCCGGGCGATATCGCTGTCGCCGCTGCCCACGTCGCTTGCGGTAACCGACAGCGTCAGATTCGTTCCGACCGCCACTGCAGGAAAGACAGGACTGGGAGTGAGGCTGAAGCCGACCGTCGGCCCAGTCCGATCCAGAACCGTGATCTTGACCGTTCCAGGAAACGAAGTATAGGGAGCGCCGGTCCGAGATCCGGAGACCGTAAACTGGAACTGATCCGGCCCGATGTAGCCCGCACTGGGCTGATAGTTGTAGGTATTGGTCCCCCACACTTGAGTCAGCGTACCGTGTGACGTATTGCTAGGGGCGGAGGCCCAGGGAGCACAACTTGGACAGTTCTCGACGAGCCCAGACAGGGTAATTGGTAGCTGCGCGCCTTGAGGCGTGGTGACCGACTGATCCACGGCCTTAACGTGACTGAGAAATGCCACAAACGCATCGCTGCCCCCACCGCCATAATCATGCTGCACCGCGTCCGGCGTGGTTGAGAAATTCTCTGAGGCGCTGCCGGTGACATAGAGGTTCCCAAAACACGTGCAGTTCTCCGGTTGCGACATCACGACTGCAGGTCCGAAGGGACTCAGCCCAGGCGGCCCTAGAAGATATGAATAGGCTGTTGTGACGGACAAAGCCGAGGGAATATTGGCCATGAAAGCCACATAGGGACAGGGGGAGCGCGTGGCGGCTCCCGGGAAATCGCAGGAGCTTGTCTCGCCCGCCAGGTACACTTGAAAGTCATCGCCGAAAACGATGGAGGTGCCGCGGTCGTCGCCGCTCCCCCCAACGAACGCCCAATAATAGACAGGCACGCTTTCGAACTGGTCTGGAACGATCAGGTACGTCACGAACGCATCCGAGCCGCCGTGCAGGCTGCCAGAAACGTAGGAGTAAGGGACACAGGATGACCTTGTCTCACCGGTGAGGTACACATAGGCGCTTCCATAGGATCGGTTAACGACGATCCCATTCGCGATATCCTCGCCGTCGCCACCCAGGCGCGCGGAAAGCTTCAGCGAGGCTTCCCCTGTTGCGGTCAGATCCAGGGCCGCGACGAACGCGTCGGCCTGCTGCAAGACCGGCGCTGCGCCGACGCTGCAAGTAATGCCGCTCGGCTGAAACGCTTTTACCGGAAAATCCGAAGAAAGTGTTCCTCCCGCCACATAGATCCAGCCCGACGAGGAGTCCCTCGCGAGCGCCCGGATGACCTCGATCCCGGTGCCGCCAAGGTAGGTCGAATAGGCCAGCGAGCCGCCCGGGGCGATTTTTGCCACAAAGCCGTCGCTGCCGGCGTCACCGGCAATTCGCTGAGTCTGATACGCGTTCGCGGTCGTGTGAAAGTTGGCAGATTCCGTAGTCCCGGCCACATAGATGTTGCCGGAAGCGTCTACTGTAACAGCGGCGCCGCTGTCGGCTCCACTGCCGCCTAGATACGATGCGTAGGTAAGCGCGCCGTCCTTGGTCAGTGTGGCCAAGAATGCATCCGTGCCTCCGCCATAGGCCGGCTGAGTCGAGGCCAGTGCCGGAAAATCACTGGAGCTGGTGTCGCCCGTTACGTAGACCGACGCACCCGCGTGATCCAGTGCAATTCCCAATGCACGATCCGTGCCGCTACCGCCGAGGTACGCTCCCCAGGCCAGGGACTTCCCGTCGGGCTTGAGTTTCGCTACGAACCCGTTCATCCCGGCCGGCGCCGCCTGCGGAGGGGGCGGGTACACCGCGGGCACTGGGACAACGGAATTCGTATATCCGGCGACATACACGTTGCCTTGACCGTCCACCGCGATGCCCGTTCCCGCATCCACGCCGAGGCCGCCGAAATAGGTGGAGTAAATCAGATACGGATCTATCACCAGCGCCTGCGAACGATCGTAAGCGCCGACCCGCAGGCCGACTTGGCCCTTCCGGTCGATCACGTACCGCGCCACGACCGTGCGTCTGACGCCCCCGATCTCCTGGTAGGCAACTGGTTTGGCTTGATAGACGTCGCCGCCTGGAATATGCAGCACCAGCTCCCCACGGGCGTTGACGCTCGGAACGCCCGCACCGTCAAACGCCATCTGGACGATCCTCGGGTCGGCGCCAGGCGCGATGACGAAATCGTATTCGAGCTGGCGCTGGTTCCCGTAATAGATCAGATCGACGCCGGGGTAGACGTCCTGGTACTGCACTCGCCCGTAAGTCGGAATGCCGGTGTGCCACTTTGCGGGGTCGCGTCCGATGTAGTAATTCATCTTCCCGGACAACGGATTCTGCCCGCTGATGGCCGGCGCGGTATTGGAGCCGGCGAGACGCATCCGGAAGGCGGCTGGCCGGTCCTGTCCCTTTCGCATAAACGAAAATACGGCTCCCGCAGGCGTCAGAAACATCGAATAGCCGGGACCGCGCACCAGGAAGCGCACCTGCTGCGGCGCTTGGCCGCGGTTCTCTTCAAATGCCAGCGGTAGCCTGGCATAATCGGCGGCAGTCGCTGATGGAGCAGCCGGGTAGGCCAGAACAGGTCCCGCCACGCAGATCAACGTGAAGGCAAGAATTGGGTATGAACAAGGATGGCACATAAAGTCCCCCATTTCCCGGTATTGGCAACAAGGAAGCCAAACCCGCCCCAGGCTGAAAACAAGAGCGTTAACTGAACGCGTCGAGCGAGTGTGCGCATGTACAACCGGGTCAGTGGGCTTAGATGAGGTGTCGCATCGCGCAGCTTAAACTCTTGACGGTCCAGGGCGAACTCGCCGCCCGCCGGTACAGGTGGGTCTCGGTCACCATCGCCTCTTGGAGAGCCAAAGGGGGCGGGCGCCGGAGTCCTTCGCGACACAGTGATCAAGACAGATGCGTTTGATGACGCTTTTCCGGCCGAAAGGATCGACCCGGCGGCGGATGTCAGGTTGCCACGCAGCACACCGCGAGCAGGACCCGGCGACCAAAAGGCCTACCGGCTTAAGAAGGCTGCCCTGCCATAGCTCTCGGTGAGCTTCCGGCAACGTGGCCTTCGTATCTCCCCGCGCGCGCCGGAATCGCCGATCCCGATGCACCCGTACCCCCAGCCAGCGCTTCGGATCGCGCCATAATAGTTAACATGCGCGCGCTGCTCGTCTCCTTCGTCCTCCTGGCGCCGTTATATTCCGCGACGCCGCTCTTTGAAGGCTCTTTCGAAAACCCCACCAATGGCTGGACCACCCTGCGCGGCGCCGCGGCATCCGACTCCGTTGTCACGTACCAGAACCACAACTCGCTCCGGCTCGAACCAGGCAACTCGCGCGAGGCCGCCGTCCAGTCCGCCCCCATTTCGCTGGCCATCGGCAAGCGCTATGAACTGACTGGCTGGATTCGCACGGCCGGTCTTACCGTCCGCGATCTGGACCGCTCGCCCATCGCCGTCGGCGCGGCGCTCAGCATGGCCTCCATGCCGTTCGATGTCCACTCGGAATCCGTCGGCGGCTCGAACGACTGGACCCGCGTCCACCTCCGCTTCACCGCCACCCGCCCACAGGACCACATCTTGCTCAGCGTGGCCAATGGCGGCGCGTTCGAAGGCCAAGCCTGGTTCGCCGGCGTCAGCATCGACGCAGCCTCGTCTAAAGACGACTGGCCCGCGCCCGCCGCCGTCGCGACCTACGGCCCCGCCTACCGCTATCCCGCGGGCGGCTGGATCTATCTCCACATCCAGGGCCAGCCCTACGAGCGCGGCTACCAGCACGGCCGCCTGATGTCCAGGGAAATCGTGCAGTACATGGAGCGTTGCGCCGCCGAGCTCGATCACGGCGGCAAGAAACAAAGCTGGAACCTGGCCCGCACCACTGCCGCTTCGCTGTTCCTGCACGGCTTCGACCAGGAAATCCTCGAAGAGATGAAGGGCATCGCCGACGGTGCTTCCGATGCCGGCGCGCGCTGGGACGGCCGCCGCATCGACCTCACTGACCTGGTGGTGGTCAACACCACCGTCGAGCTCGGCGAGTTGAGTGAAGCCCTCACCGTCACGCCCAGCGGTCTGGAAGGCCTGCATCTCGATTCGCCCGTCATTTTCGATCGCCGCCGCGGTATCGCTCCCGCCGACCATTGCTCCGCCTTCGCCGCCACCGGCAAGGCCACCCGCGACGGCCGCATGGTGATCGGACACGTCACCTGGTGGCCGCTCACGCTGGCCGAACAGACCAACGTGATGCTCGACCTCCAGCCCGCCGCCGGCCACCGCATACTGATCCAGGGCTATCCCGGCGCGATCGAGAGTGGCACCGACTGGTATCAGAACGACGCCGGCGTGGTCCTCACCGAAACCACCATCCGCCAGGGCCCCTTCAATCGCGATGGAACGCCCGTCGCCTACCGCGCCCGCAAAGCCATCCAGTACGGCGACAACATCGACCAGGTGGTCGGGTATCTCAGCGCGAAGAACAACGGTCTCTACACCAACGAGTGGCTCATCGGCGACGCCAAGAACAACGAGATCGCCCTGTTCGAGCTGGGCACTTATAAGACCCGCCTCTATCGCAGCTCGAAGCACGACTGGTTCGGCGGCACGGAAGGCTTCTACTGGGGCAACAACAACGTCAAAGATCTCAGCGTGCGGCTGGAGTACGAGCCCGATCCCAACGGCCCGCCCGTGCACGTCCCGTACGTGCCCACCGACCGCGATCTGAAATGGCAGCAGCTCTATCGCGAGTACAACGGCCAGATCGACGAGCAGTTCGGCTTCCTGGCCTTCCGCACGGCGCCGCTGGTTAGTCCCACAACCATGGATGCGAAGGTCGCGACCGCCGACATGGCCTCGCGCATGATGCTGTGGGCCGCCTTCGGCAAGCCGAACCAGCGTGAGTGGGTCCCGACGCCGGAGCAGAAAGAGACTTACGCGAAAAACGACGGCCTTTATCCTTCCGGCTATCGGATGATCGCCGCACGTTCCTCGGCGCCCGCGTCGATGACCGAAGAGCCAGAGCCCCAATCCGCGCGGCCGTTGCGCATTTCATCTGATCGTCTCTGGAAGGGCTGGGTGCTGCCCGCTTCCGACGCCGATACCTGGTTCACTTCGGGCTCAGCCGCTTACTACCGCGACTTGAAGTCCGGCGATCTCAACCGCGCGATCGCCGCGCACTGGGCCGGCTATCGTTCCGCCAGCGCCGCGCCGCCCGATCCCATCCAGCGCTTTGAGATCGAAACACACCAGGGCGCGCTTTTCCTCGAGCAGTTGCGCCGCGAAATGGGTGACAACCGCTTCTTCCAACTGATGAAGGATTTCTTCGCCGCCCACGCCACCCAAACCGTCACCGCGCAATCTTTTCTGGACGCGGCGGGCGTCAAGTTCGCCATGCCGCCGGACCCCGGCGGCGCAATGTACCTGCTCTCCGACATCCGCCACCGCCTCGCCACCGCGATCCTGGTCTACGGCACCGTCGCCGACGCGGGCGCCAATCGCTACACCGCCGAGCAGCTTCAAAAGCAGTACCTCGACACGTTCGAAAGCGCCGTCCCAATCCGCAAAGATTTCGAAGTGGCCGCCGCGGAGCTCAGCAGCCACGACTTGATCTTCGTCGGCCGCCCCGAATCGAACTCCGCGCTGGCAGCCTGGAAAGAAAAAATCGGCCTGGACGCCGAAGGCGAACAATTCCGAATCCTGGGCTCACCCCACGCGTCCGAAACGGAAGCGTTAGCCTTCGCCGCCGCGAATCCGCTCGACCGCCGCCACATGGTCTTAGTCCTGGCCGGCAACAACGCCCTAGCGACGGTGCGCCTGTTGAAAGCGCCAATGGGCCGCACCGAATACGCCATCTTCGACTCTGAAAGCCGCGTCGACTCCGGCTTCCTCAAATAAGCCCGTGGCGCACGCACTCATGCGTGCCGCGTTGGCACTCATGCGAACGCACGGTGGGGCAGGAACGGCAGATGCCGTACGAACGCATGGCGGCTCGTGAACGTACTGCTCGACGGAACCGCCGCCCAGCCGCGACCGATCCGCTGCGGCGATCTGCTATACTCCCCTAAGTTGCTTCGCGCAACTCGATCTTTAGAAAGCAAACCGAGCCAGGGATGAACGGGAAGGCGGTGTAAATCCGCCACTGCCCCGCAACTGTGAACGGCATCAACTGAAGGCCGGTGCAACCACTGCGCAAGTGGGAAGGTCGCGCCACCCAAGGCCAGCCGTAAGTCAGGAGACCGGTCTCTCGCTCCAACGCGCCGCTTCGAGGGAGTGGCGTCTCAAATCACGTTTTCGAGGGAGAAACGTAGGATGCGAACCATCACTCTATTACTTCTGCCGCTCGCCATTATTTCCGCGGGCGAAACCAACAACATTCACGGAACTATTCTGGATCCGTCCGGCCGCCCGATCCAAGGCGCGCGCGTTGGGTGCCCGAATCAGGCTGCCTACAGCAACGCCGAAGGCCGCTTCAGCCTGGCTGGCGTCGACCAATGCGAAGCGCGCATCGAAAAGCCCGGCTTCCAGCCGCGGACCGCGCCGCTCGCCTCCCATAGCGATAACAAGATCACGCTGGCTGTGGCGGGCCCCGTGGATTCGGTCGTGGTTTCAGCCGTACGGACCGAAACAACTCCGGAACAGGCCGCCGTCGCCGCCACGGTGGTGACCGATGCCGACCTCGCCGCGCGCAACTATCCGATGCTGTATGACGTCTTCCGCGATATCCCCGGCTTGCAGGTGGCCGAGAGCGGCCGCCGCGGATCGCTGACCAGTCTCTTCACCCGCGGCTCCAATTCCACCGACACGCTGGTCCTGCTGGATGGCGTGCCGCTGAACGATCCGGGCGGGCAGTTGAACCTGGCGCATCTCTCTTCCGAAGGACTGGACCGTGTGGAAGTGATCCGAGGCCCCGAGAGCGCGTTGTTCGGAGCTGAAGCTTCCGCCGGCGTGATTCAACTCTTTACCAAGCACGGCGATCCCGAAGACACGGTGCCGCACGGCTCGCTGTCTTACGACCGCGGCAACTTCCAAACCGATCGCTGGATGGCCGATCTCGCGGGCGGCGCTTTCGGCCGCTTGGACTACTTCTTGAGCGCCGCCGAACTGCACACCGCCGGCGAATTCCGGAACGACTTCTACCGCGACAACACCGGTACCGCCGACCTCGGCTATCGCATCGCGAACGCCACCGAACTGCGCGGCGTGTTCCACATCTACGATGCACACGCCGGCACTCCCAACCAGGTGGCCTACGGCATCGACGATCTGTTCGCCAACGAGGAGACTCGCGACTCCACAGTCTCGCTTCGCCTGGACGACAGCCGCGGCTCAAGCTACCTGCAGCAATTCTCTTTCGGCTTTAACCGCCTGCACGATCTTTTCAACGACAACGAACCGTTCGCCACGCAGCCGTTAGCGGCCTTAGTGCGCGATGTGGGCGGTCCGGCGCCCCGCGTCTACTTCGTCGAACTCCTGAATCCCAATGCGCCTCCGCCTCCGACAGCGATCGGGTTTCGGTACGTTCGAAGCACGGCGTTCTTCGGACCGTCGAATTCGCTGAACGTCACCGAGCGCAAGACGGCCGGCTACGTCGGCACGTTTTCGCACCGCCAGGGCGCGCTGGTTTTCGGCTACCAATACCAGGATCAGAGCGGCGACCTTTCCGGGATCTCGCCCGCGCGCAGCAACAACGGCCTGTTCGCCACCGCGCAGCAGACCATCGGCCGCCGGATTTTTCTGAGCGGCGGCGCGCGCTGGGAGCACAGCAGCGCGTTCGGCAACATCGGCTCCGGCCGCGCCGGCGCCAGCTTCCTGATGTTCAACGAGCACGGTCCGCTTTCCTCGGCGTCGTTTCGCCTGAGCGCCGGGCGCGGCGTCACCGAGCCCAGCCTGCTGGAGAACTTCGCACAGTCGCCGTTCTTCCACGGCAATCCCGCCCTTCGTCCCCAGAAAACCACAAGCTATGAAGCCGGCATTGTTTCCGAGTGGTTCAGCCGCCGGGTGCGGGCTGAAGTGGCGGGCTTTCGCAGCTCGTTTCAAGACCTGATCGCGTTTGTCGGCGATTCCTGGCAGAACATTCAAGCCAGTTGGGCGCGCGGCGTGGAAACATCTGTGCAGGCGCGCCTGCCGCACAACATTTCGATCACCAGTAGTTACATGCGGCTCTACACGCGCGTCACCGCTTCCACCTCGCCGCGGTCGGCGACTACCGGTATCGGCCAGGAACTGATTCGCCGGCCGCGCAACTCGGGCGCGCTGTCGGTGGCGGTCACGCCCAAACGCTGGTCGTTCGTCGCGGGTGGACGGCTGGTGGGAGAACGCCAGGACGCCGATTTCACCTTTGGTGTGACGCGCAACCCGGGCTACGAGAACGTGTACGCCAGCGCATCGTATCAAGCCGCCCGTCACGTCACGCCGTTTTTCCAGGTTGACAATCTTCTAAACGAGCGCTACGAAGAGGTGCTAGGCTACCAGGCTCTTTCGAGAAGTATTGCCGGCGGCGCCCGCTTCCATTGGTGATGCGTGGCGCACGCTTTCAGCGTGCCGCGTTCGCACTCGTGCGAACGCAAGGCTATCGTTCTCCGAGTTGGAGGAATGTTTCGCGGCGCCGGCCTCGCGTTCAGTGCAATGCACGAACTGGCGGCGCTGCCGGAGCGGGTAGTCGTATCCTACAAGTAGATTGATCAACAAGCTGGTCGTAGAAAACCTGAAGCACCGGCCTGTCCGCACGTTGCTCAGTGTCCTCGCCATCAGCATCCAGGTGACCATGGTGCTGACACTGGTGGGTCTGAGCCAGGGAATGCTTGAGGAGCAGGCGCGCCGGGCCCGCGGCGTGGGCGCCGATATCATCGTTCGCGCTCCCAGCAGTTCAGTCATTAATCTCAGCATGAACATGCCGGCCAGAATCATTCCGGTGCTGCTGGACAAGGAGGCGCACGTCACTGCCGCGACCGGCGTGCTGCTGCAGGGCGACTTACTCAGCTACGTGACCGGCGTGGATCTGGCGACTTTCGACAAGCTCAACGGAGGGTTCCGGTTCGTTGCGGGCGGCCCCTTTCAAGGCCCCGACGACGTGCTGGTGGACAGTTACTACGCCCAGGAACACAAGCTGCACATCGGCGATCGCGTGCCGGTTCTGAACCGCCCCTGGCGGCTGGCCGGAATTTATGAGACTGGAATGCTGGCGCGGCTGGTGGTGCCGCTCGATACGCTGCAGGACCTCACGGCCAACACCGGCAAGGTCACCATCATCTATGTGAAGCTGGACGATTCCGCGCAGACCAGCGAAGTGATCGCGGACCTGCAGCGCAAGCTGAAGGACTATCAGATTCGTTCCATGCAGGAATACGCGGAGCTGTATTCGGTGAACAGCGTCCCCATGCTGAAGGAGTTCATCGTGGTGGTTGTCGTCCTGGGCGTGCTGGTGGGATTCCTGGTGGTTTTTCTGTCGATGTACACGGCGGTGCTGGAACGCACGCGCGAGATCGGCGTGCTGAAGGCATTGGGGGCTTCGCCCGGCTTCATCCTGAATGTTCTGCTGCGCGAGACGACCCTGCTGGCGGTGGCCGGTTCAGTGCTGGGGATCGTACTGGCCTACGGCACGCGCTACATCATCAGCGACGTGATCCACGGTTCGCTGATTCAGACCATCGTTTACCTGTGGTGGCCGATTGCAGCAGGTATCGCCGTGCTGGCAGCGATCCTGGGAGCAACATATCCGGGGCTCAAGGCCGCGCGCCAGGACGCCGTCGAAGCGCTCGCCTATGAGTGAGCCCATCATATCCATCCGCGGGCTCACCAAGACATATCGCGTCGGCGAGGTGGACGTGCACGCGCTGCGGGGCGTGGATCTGGATGTCGCGCGCGGCGAGTTCGTGTCGATCGTGGGGCCCTCCGGATCGGGAAAGTCGACTCTGTTTTATATCGTGGGCGGGCTGACTCCGCCCACCTCCGGCAGCATTCACATCGCGGGTCACGATCTGCTCGGCATGACGGACGCGCAGCGCACGGAACTGCGGAAAACCAGCGTCGGCTTCGTGTTTCAGAAGTACAATCTGCTGCCGACGCTGACCGCGCGCGACAACATCGAGATCGCCCGGTATATCGCGCACAAGAATGGCCCGCTCGCCCCGCAGTTCGAAGAGGTTTTGAAACTGCTCGGCTTGAGCGGCCGCCTGGATCACAAGCCGCGTGCGCTGTCCGGAGGCGAGCAACAGCGGGTGGCCATCGCGCGGGCCATTGTGAATCATCCGGCCATCCTCCTGGCTGACGAACCGACCGGAAATCTGGACACGGAAAACTCAACGACTGTGCTCAGCCTACTGCAAGGGCTGAACGAGCGGCTGGGCCAGACCATCCTCATGATTACCCACAATCCCGAGGCGGCCGCCTACGGGCATCGCATCGTTCGCATGCGCGACGGGCGCATTGAGTGACCCTGCGAGCTTGCGATAGGCCAGGATCGCGAGCGCGGTGAAAACGATCGCCTGCCCGAAGTGGATCCAAAACCATGCATCGGCGCCGCCATCCCAAACCAAACGCCGGGATGTGTCATAGGGCCAGACCAGCGCGAAGAACGTCAGGTCGCCGAGCATGTGAACCGGGATGCCGGGCAGGATGGATTTCGTCAGATACGCGATGGCGCCGAAGGCCAGTCCGGCCAGGAAGTACACCGTAAGCTTGGGCCACAGCAGCCCGTGGTTGTAATGCCCGAATGCAAAGAAGACCGAAGAGATCACGACGGCGATTGGACCGCGAAACTCGCGCTCCAGCATGCTCTGGCAATAGCCTCGCAGGCCGGCTTCTTCCGAAAACGGCGAAACCAGTGAGCCCATGATCATGAAGAGCGCCATGGTAAGCAGCGGATAATCGCTCGGATTCGGAAGAACGTTGCCGGGCATTTTCACGAGTTGGAACAAAACGATCCAGTATCCGGCCAGGGCCACGATCGCCAATGCACCCGCAAAAAACGCCCAGCCGAAGGTGCGGGCCGGGACCCGGCGGGCGCGCATCAACGTTCGGCGTGCTTCCGAGCTGCTCCGAGGCCAGCCTTTGCCGTTCAAGTATTGCCACATCAGCCACAGAACGGCCGCCATGGGGATCACGGCCCACGGCACGGATGGGCCGGTTTTGAGATTGAGCATGTAGAGTCCTCCCCAAATGCCGCCGGGGATGAGCGAGAGCCCCAGGCCGAGCAGCCCGGCGCCCATTGTTTTGATGGTTTTCTTCACGAAGTTGAGCATGTCCCATTGCCTCCGGGACCAGTGTAAGGCAGAGGCGCGATAAATCAGGTCTGCCGCGTCGTGGTTAGCAGGTTGGGAAAAGGTTGGCTGGCACTGCTCAGGCCCCGGCGGCGAATCCGAGACGAGCCAGCAGCAGCGGATAGCGTGGATCAGACCGCAGGCGGTCGAAGACCGGCAAAACGGGCAGCCACATCAAGTAAGGATGTGCCTCTTCGAGAAGCGCATCGAATCGCTGAAAGCAGCGGTCGGTGTCTCCCAGGAGCGCGTGCAGGATCAACAAATCGAGTTGCGTTTTCTGTCCCACGGCGGCCTGCTGTTCGAGCACCTGGATCCAAAGCCTCAGAATGGCAGGCATGCCTCCGCGTTGGAATGCATCGCGTGCCTGATCGAGCAGGTGGGGCGCCACGCCAAGAGATCGCATCCCGGCCAGGAATACGTCGAACGCCTGCCGATCTTTTTCCTGCAAGCAGTAGACCCAAACCAGCCCGAGAAGGACGTCGGACGCGCCTGGGTTCAGCTCGCAGAATTGATAAGCCTCCGCTATCATCTCGTCATAGCGGCGCGCGGCGAACAGAAAATCAAGCAGCTCGCGGCGGGCCACGAGCGAGAGCGGATCGGCGTCGATGGCGCGGCGCGATTCCGCGATTGCTTCGTCGTGACGTCCTTGCGAAGACAGGAAACGCGCGTACCAGCGGTGCGCGAGCGCGTCCGCGGGATGGAGTTGAGTGGCCAGCCGAAACTCGCGTTCGGCCGACGGGAAGTCGTGGTCCTCCACGACATGAACGACGCCCAATGTCGAATGCGCCTCGGCCAGCTTCGGGTCGAGTTGATTGGCGCGCGTGGCTGCTGCCCTGGCGCGGGCAAGGAACTCGCTTGCTCGGCCGAGTCCCAGACCGACCATCAGTACACAGGTGCGCGCGAGGCCTGCCCAGGCCGCTGCGTTGCCCGGATCCGATTGCGTCGCGCGCTCGAAATAAAGCTTGGCCTGCTTGAGCGACGCGGCGCTAGGCTGTTCGGAAAGCGCGGCGCGGCCCTTGGCGGTCAAGTCATGCGCCTCGCCTCCCACTTCCAACAACTCCGGCTTGATCAGAATTCGATAGCCGCGTTTGGGCAGCGTCTCGATGAAGCGCGGCTGGCGCGGATTGTCGCCGAGAGCCTTGCGCAGTTGATAGAAGCTGCCTTTCACGGTTTCGTCGCTGACGAAGCGGCCGCCCCAGACCGCCTCCAAGACCTCTTGCTTGGGGACGACTTCGCCCGCGCGCGAGGAGAGGAAGACCAGCAGCTCCATCAGCAGCGGCTCCAGGCGCTGCGTGGAAGTGGGGGACGTGAGCGAGCCGTCGTCGGGGCGGACGATCCACTCCGACAGGCGGAAACCGCTCTTCAGCTTTTGCCGGTCGGCCATCTAGCTGCCGGTACGTCCGAATGCTTTGCGAAGTTCTTCTTTCGCTTGTGTCAAAATTCGCGTTTGTCTGGCTGAAAGGCCCGCTCCGGCGCGGTTAATGTAGAAATTCAGCATGGACATGGCGGACTGCAGGGGCGATCCTTTGCGTCTGTGGCTCTGCTCGGCCGAACGCTTGAGCGAGGCCGCGATGCGCTTGGGATCGCTCCAGGTAAACACGCCGGCGTCCAGATCGAGTGCATTGCTCGTTTCAGTGACATGCTGGGACCAGCGGCGGGGCGATTTCGAACCCGGCATAGCTTGACGCCTACCATGATCGTAACGCAAGCCGCTGGGCCCTCGGCCCGGCTCAAGGTCAAAATTGAGACGCGCGATCAGGCGGAACGCGGGTGTATGCTGTAAATTTCTTGAGAGTAAGGAACTGGAATGGACCCGAAAGATGAGGCAGGGCGGCTTTCAGCGATCGTGCTGGACTCGCTGGATCAGGAAAGTGGCGCCAGCGATCTCGCCCGAAAAGCCTTTTGCAGCCGGAGCAGCTTTTTCCGGCTGTTCCAGGCCCTGATCGCGGAGAGCCCGGCGACCATGCGTCGCCGGTTCCTGCTGGAACGGGCGGCGTGGCAATTGGCTCGCACGCGGGCCTCTGTGACAGAAATCGCGCTGGACGCCCAGTACGCTTCGCTCGAAGCTTTCACGCGGGCGTTCGGAAAAGCGTTTGGTGTCTCGCCTAGCCTGTACCGGCGCATGGGCGCGACGTACTATCATCTCGCGGCTGCCAACGGGTTTCACTTCTGGGGTTCCGGCTCGAAAGGAGACTTGAAAGATATGGACCTATTTGATCTATTCGCAGGAAGCGATTCCTGGCACACCGCCCGGCTATTGGAGCATGCCAAGAGCCTGACGGATGAACAACTGGACCGCCCGCTGACCGGCAGTCCCAGGATTTTCCCCTGGGAAACCGCGGACCGCAACTTGCGCGAGATCCTGGATCGCATGGTACAGACCAAGGAAGTGTGGACGGCGGCCTTGACGGGCCGCGATATGGTATGTCTCACGGAGAGCAAGCCCGGCGAGCGCGATCCGGCGGCGATGCTGGCGCGGCTGAAGAAGGCGGATGCGGAGTTTCAGAGCGTCTTGAGCGATGTGCAGAAGCGCGGGGCTTGGAGCGACACCTTCGTCGACGCTCTGTGCGAGCCGCCGGAGACGTTCACCTTTGGCGGCATGTTCGCGCACGTGATCACATTCAACGCGCACCGGCGCCTGTTGGCGATGGACGTACTGCGCAAGTTGGGGGTCAAGCTCGAAGGATTCGGCGATCCCATTGAGTACGAGCGCAGCCTCGCGGCGCGCCCCGAGGAAGTCGCCAGCCGCTGATCATTCGTCGCGCAACGCCGCGGCCGGATCGATGCGCAGCGCGCGGCGCGTGGGGACATAACACGCGATCAAAGCGATGGCGGCCATGAGCGTGAGGGCCAGGCCGTAGGTGGCCGGGTCTTTCGGACTCACGTTGTAGAGAATGGGCGAGAAGAGACGGCCCATTACGAGCGCCAGACCCGCGCCGGCGACGCTGGCGCCAGCAACGATCACCGCGGCGCGGCGCAGCGCCAGCCGGGCCACGTTGCAGCGGCTGGCGCCGATCGCTACCCGAATGCCGATTTCGCGCGTGCGGCGCGAGATGGCGTAAGCCAGCATGCCATAGACGCCGGTGGCGGCCAGAATGATCGCGAGCAATCCGAAAGCGCCCAGCATGATGGCGGCGATACGGGCAGGCAGCAGCGGAAGCCGCATGTGGTCTTCGAGACTGTCGGCTTGGAAGAAGGGCAGCGTGGGATCAAGCGAGCTGACCGCCTGCTGTAACCGGCGCACCACCTGGTTGGCAGGAAGCGACGAGCGCGCGATAACGGTGATGGTGGCATCGTACTGCTGCGAGCGTGGCCAGAACAGCGCCGGTTCGTTGGCGTCGTTTAAGGATTGATATTTTCCGTCCTGGACGATGCCGACGATCTGGAACCACTCGGTCCCGGCGGGATTGGTGCGGAAGCGCTTGCCGAGCGCATTCTCGTTGGGAAACAGCCGGCGCGCGAAGGCTTCGTTCACGATGGCGACGCGGGTGGCATCCGGGGTGTCGTGCGCATCGAATTCGCGCCCGGCGAGAAGTCGGGTCTGCATGCTGCGGAAGTAGCCGGGGCCGACATTGTAGTAAGCGGCGAGCGGCGCTTCCGCTGCTTTCGGCGCTGGTTTTCCTTCCGCGTAAACGGTGTCGGAGGATTGCGCCAGCCCCAGGGGAAGCCAGTTGGCGAGCGCGAAGGACTGGATACCGGAGCCGCCAGTTGGTCCATGAGGCGGCGCTCGAAGGCGCGGCCGCGCTCCTCACTATAGCCGTCCAGGCTGAGGTCGAATGTCACGGCGGCGGCGTTTCGGGGATTGAATCCAACGTCGATGGTGATGGCGCGCTGCAGGCTCCGGACCACCAGCACGGTTCCCACCAGCAGGATCACGGAAAGCATCACCTGGGCCCAACTGCACGCGCCGGAATCGTTCCGATACCTGATTCTTGAGCGCCGGGAGCAGATCGATGCGCGCGGCGTGGAGTGAGGGTGCGAGCCCGAACAGAAGCGTCGTGAGGACGCAGGTGGACAGGCTGAACAGAAAGACACGCGCATCGAAAGGCAGATCGGTCACGCCGGGGAGATCGAGAGGAAGACGGATGCGCGCGATCGCTTTCAAAATCCAACCAGGGATGCGGCCTAATTCGTTGACGTGCTCGGGTTTGGCTTCCACAAGCTGCACCTCGGCGGCGCGGGCCGTTGCCGCTTCTGACATAAATCCTCCCGCCGAACGTCCATATTAGAGGCCCATGTTATAGGCCCATTGAAACGGGGAACCTTTGGGTCTAGAATGACGCGGGAGGCATCCCATGAAACCAGTCGACACAATTGATTCGGTATTGAAGCTGAAGGGGCGCCAGGTATGGTCGGTGGCGCCGGCGGCGACGGTCTACGAGGCGATCGAGAAAATGTCGGAGAAAGGCGTGGGAGCATTATTGGTGCTGTCGGAGGGCAGGCTCGACGGCATCATTTCCGAGCGGGACTACGCGCGGAAGGTGATCCTGAAGGATCGGTCGTCCAAGGGGACGCGGGTGGAAGAGATCATGACCAGCGAAGTGATCTCGGTGACGCCGCGCGACACGGTGGAGCAATGCATGCGGATGATGACCGAGCATCGCATTCGCCATCTGCCGGTGCTGGAGCGGGCCCGCGTGGTGGGGATCGTTTCCATCGGCGATCTGGTGAACTGGACGATCACGGCGCACGAAGAGACCATCGGGCATTTGGAAGGGTACATTGCGGGGAAGTATCCAGGGTAGACGGACGGCGATTCAGACTCGGCCGAGCGCCCACAGCAGGAACGCGTAGTCGAAGGCGACTTCCTTGATGCCTTCGTAACGGCCGGACGGCCCAAAGTGGCCGCTGCCCATGTTGGTCTTGAGCAGTAGGATGTTCTTGTCCTTCTTCATCGCGCGGAGTCTGGCGACCCACTTGGCGGGCTCCCAGTAGGACACGCGCGGGTCGTTCAGGCCGGCGGTGACCAGCATGATCGGATATTCGTGCGGCGCGACGTTTTCGTAGGGCGAATAGGACTTGATGTAGTCGTAATATTCTTTGTTCTGCGGATTGCCCCACTCTTCGTATTCGGAAATGGTGAGCGGCAGGGTCGGGTCGAGGCCGGTGTTGACGTTATCGACGTACGGGACTTTGGCGACGGCGACATGGAGCAGGTCCGGGCGCATGTTGACCACCGCGCCCACCAGCAGGCCGCCGGCGCTGCCACCCAGGATCGCCAGGCGATCCCGCGACGTATAGCGGTTCCGGATCAGGTGCTCGGCCGCGGCGATGAAATCAGTGAAGGTGTTTTTCTTGGCGAGCAGCTTGCCTTGGTCGTGCCACTCCTCGCCCAACTCGGCCCCGCCGCGCACATGCGCGATGGCGAAGGCGAAGCCGCGATCGAGCAGGCTGAGGCGATCGGAAGAAAATCCCGGATCGATGCTGTGGCCGTAGGAGCCGTAGGCGTACAGCAGCAGCGGGCTCTGGCCGTTTTTTCCAAAGCCGCGGCGGTACACCAGCGAGATCGGCACTTCTACGCCGTCCGGCGCGGTGGCGAAGATGCGCTCGGATTGATACTGGGAGGCGTCGTAGCCGCCCTTCACTTCGTATTGCTTCTTGAGCTCGCGCCGGCGCGTTTCCATGTCGTAGTCGAACACGGAGGCGGGCGTGACCAGCGAAGTGTAAACGAATCGCAGCGTCCTGGTGCGATATTCGGCGTTGCCGGCGGCGCCCACGGTGTAAACCGGCTCGGGGAACTCGACGTAGTGCTGGAAGACCCCGCTGGCGTCGTGGATCGCGATCTTTTCCAGGCCGCGCTCGCGCTCGTAGACTACCAGGTAATCTTCAAAAGAGTCGACCCCTTCGAGGGTGATGCCCGGGCGCGCAGGCAGCACCTCCTGCCAGTTGTCGCGGGACGGGTTCGCGACGGGCGTTCGCAGGAGCCGGAAATTCTTGGCGCCTTCGTTGGTGCGGATGTAGAAAAAATCGCCGTGATGGGAGGCGTCGTATTCGACCTCCTGGCGGCGCGGGAGCATCACCTGGAATGCGCCCAGCGGGTCGCCGGCATCGAGGTAGCGGACCTCGGACGTCAGCGCGCTCGATAGATGCAACACCAGGAATCGGCGGCTTCGGGACTTGCCGACGCCAAGGGCAAAGCGCGCGTCCTGTTCTTCGTAGACCAGGTCGTCCGAAGCCGCGCCGAGCTGGTGCCGGAACAGCCGGTAGGGGCGATGTGCGGGATCGAGCATGGTGTAGAAAAGGGTGCGATTGTCGTTGGCCCACTCCAGCGTGTAATAGGTGTTCGCGATGCGGTCGGGCAGGAGCTCGCCGGTGGCCAGGTCCTTGACGACAATGGTGTAGGCCTCATCGCCTTCGAGGTCGGTGGAGTAGGCGAGCAGGCGGTGATCCGCGCTGACGGCGAAGTTGCCCAGCCGGAAATATTTCTGGCCGGCGGCGAGCGCATTGGCATCCAGCAGAATTTCTTCGGGCGCTTCGACGCTGCCGTGCTTGCGGCAGTAGATTCCGTACGCTTTGCCCTCTTCGGTGCGCGTGTAATAGAAGTAATCATCGCGCTGGACGGGAACCGAGAGGTCGGTTTCTTTGATCCGCCCGAGGATCTCTTTGTACAGCGCCTCCTGAAGCTGCTGGGTGTTCGCCATCACCTGCGCGGTGTACTCGTTCTCCGCTTCGAGGTAGGCGGCCACTTCGGGATTTTCGCGTTCGCGCAGCCAGGCGTAGCCGTCGACGCGCGTATCTCCGTGGATCGTGATTTCCTTGGGAACGATTTTGGCGACGGGAGGGACGGCGCTCGGCGTCATTGGAGGGAATGGGCCGGTCCTACTGGCTCTCCTCTTTACCCTTGTAGAGTTCGCTCACCAGCTCGCGGTGATTTTCGAGCACACGGTTGCGCCGGACTTTCATGGTGGGGGTCAGCTCGCCGGATTCGATGGAAAACTCGCACTCCAGCACGCGGAATTTACGGATCTGCTCGAAGGGTGCGAGCTGCTTGTTGACGCGCGCCACGGCCTTGCGGACTTCATCGAGCACAGGCGGGGCCTCAGCCAACTTGGGATGCCCGTCTTTCGCGACGCCCTTCAGGGATTCGGCGTGCGCGGCGTTCACGGTGAGCAGCGCGGTGACGTAGGGAAGCCGGTCGCCGATGAGAACCACCTGGTTGACGATGGGCTCGGTTTTGAACAGCACCTCGATGCGCGCAGGGTAGATCTTCTTGCCGTTGGAGGAGACGATCAGCTCTTTCTTGCGACCGGTGATGAAGACGTAGCCATCGGAATCGATTTCGGCGATGTCGCCGGTGTACAGCCAGCCATCGCGCAGCACGGCGGCGGTGGACCCGGGGTCCTTGTAGTATCCGGAAAAAAGCGTGGCGCTTTTGATCAGCAGCTCGCCATCGTCGGCGAGCCGCAGCTCGACACCGGGGAGGGCGGTGCCGATGCTGCCGGGCTTGGGCCGGTCGAGCGGGTTGAGACAGGTGACGCCGCCTTCGGTGAGGCCGTAGCCCTCGATCAGCGGCATGCCGATGGAGGCATAGAATCGCGCCAGTTCCGGCCCGAGCGGCGCGGCGCCGGAAGCCGCCAGGTGGAGACGCCCGCCCAGGCGCGCGCGGATTTTCGAAAACACCAGGCGGTCGGCGGCTTTGAGCGAGGTCTGCATCCATTTGGGAACCGGCTTGCCTGCCTCGCGCAGCCGGTTGATCTCCGCGCCCAATCCGACCGCGCCGTGGAACAGCTTTTTCGACACAGTGCCGCGCTTCTTGATCTCGGCGTTGATGCTAGCGAAGACGCGCTCCCAAACCCGCGGCGGGGCCAGCAGAAACGTAGGCCGGATGCTTTTGATCTCGTTCGGCAGCTTGGCGAGGCCTTCAGAAAACCAGACCGGAACACCCATGCCGATGGGAAGCAGCTCGATGACTACGCGCTGCGCGATGTGCGCCGAAGGCAAAAAGCCGATGGTGCAATCCGCGGGCGTGAGCCGCAGCACGACCGGTCCCATATCGACGTTGGCGAGCAGCGCGCCGTGCGTCACCAGGCCCATTTTCGGCTCGCCAGTCGCGCCGGAAGTGAGGTACAGGATCGCGAGATCTTCGCTGGATACCTGCGCGCGGATCTTCTCGAAAGCTGTGCGATCTTTGGCGAGGGTCCGCCGGCCTTCGCGGCGCAACTGTTCCAGAGTGAGAGCGCCTTTGGCCTCGCCGGTCAGCAGGATCCAGCGCACCGGCAGCGGGGGCGCACCCGCCGTTTCAATCAGCGCCTGCATGCTCTTGGGGTCTTCGACGAAAACGGCCTTCGCGTCGCTGGCTCGCAGGTTGGCCACCTGATTCGGCAGCGGGTAACTGGTATACAGTGCCGCGGCGATCGAGCCGGCCGCCATGATCCCGAGGTCCGCGAGATAGAACTCGGCGCGGGTTTCCGACTGGAGCGCGACGATGTCGCCTTTGCGGATTCCCTGGCTCCGAAGGCCGCAGGCAATCTCTTCGACCGCCTGTTTGTACTCGATCCAGCTATAGATGTGATACCTGCCATGGCCGGCAGGTTGATGCAGGGCCGGCAGCTTTCCGTGCGTGCGCGCGGCTTCCTCCAGGACCGAGTATATGGTGCGAGAGCCCATCTGGATATTGTAATCAGGCGGCCGCCCTTTTCCCGGCGGCCCGAGCTACCCTACTATGATTTCATGAGTCGATGGTCGAGGGAAGTCGAGGTGGCGATCCAAGCGGCCCGCCAGGCGGCTGAGTTGGCGCTTCGTCTCCAGCCGGGCATCGTCGCGGAAACCAAGGCGGACAAGTCGCCGGTGACCCAAGCCGACCGGGAGTGCGAGCGGCTGATCGCGCGGATGTTGAGCGAGGCGTTTCCGGGCGACGGGCTGCTGGGCGAGGAGGGGGCGCGGGCCGATTCGGCCAACGGGCGGCGCTGGATCGTCGATCCCATCGACGGCACGCGCGACTTTGTGCGCGGAAATTCGCTGTGGGCGAATCTGATCGCGCTGGAGGCCGCTGGCGAGGTCGTGGCCGGTGTGGTGAACCTGCCGCTGCTGGGAAGGCTCTACGCGGCGAGCCGCGGCGGTGGCGCGCGCTGCAACGATGCGCCGATTCGCGCGTCGTCGAAAACGCAGGCGGACGAATCGGTGATGTGCTTCAATCGGTTCGACAAGCTCGACTGTTTTCGCGACCCCGCCCGGCTGGTCGAGTGGCTGGGGCGGTTCTGGTCCGTGCGCGGGTTGGGCGGCGCGCCGGACGCCATGCTGGTAGCCAGCGGCCAAGCCGAAGTCTGGATCGAGCCCAGCGCCTCGACTTGGGATTTCGCGCCGCTCAAAGTAATTCTGGAGGAAGCCGGCGCGCGCTATTTCAACCTGGATGGCGGCAACAGCATCTACGCGGGCAACTGCATCGCGTGCGCGCCGGGATTGGAGGACGAGGTGCGCCGCATGCTGGTGACGCCTTAGGTCTCTAGTTCTAGTAACACCTGGCCCGACAATTAATCTCCATTCAGGTGACAGGATTTTAACGCAAGCCCGCGAAACTTGCGCCTGCGTTTTGCATTTACACGCTTGGAAGGCGCTGAACTTCGAAAGATCGAAAGGAAAACGAAAATGACAAAGTTGTTTTTGACCATGACTGCGGCGGGGTTGCTGATTGCGACGACCGGGATTGCGGCGGCCGACGAGCGCATTGCCGACCGCAAGGAGAACCAGCAGGATCGGATCGCGCAAGGCGTGAAGAGCGGGTCGCTGAGTCCCCAGGAGACCGCGAATCTGGAGCATAAACAAGCGAATCTCAACAAGGAGATCCGTCACGACCGGAAACAGAACGGCGGCAATCTCACCAACAAAGAGAAAGCCCAGATCAACCGGCAGCAGAACCATCTGAGCCGGAACATCTACCGGGACAAGCACGACGGCGCGCACAAGTAAGCGTTTCGCCGATTTCTGAGGAGGAGTTCGGGGGCGGGAGGCTGGCTCGCGGGAGCGCCTCCCTTTCTTATTTGAGAAAGAGGGCCAGGCGCGACATGGCTTCTTCGAGGATTCCTCGTTCGGCGGCGTAGCAGATTCGCACCGAGCCTTCGCCGCCCGCGCCGAAGGCGACGCCGGGCGCGAGTCCTACTTTGGTGTCCATCAGCAGGCGCTTGCAGAAGTCGAAGGAATCGCCGGCGCCGGCGACTTTCGGAAATAGATAGAAGGCCCCGTCGGGCTTGGGCACGGTGACGCCGGGCATTTTCAAGAGTGCGGCCAGGCAGAAGTCGCGATTCTCCCTGAGCCGCACCAGCATCTCGCACAACGCGGTTTCGCCCCACAGCAGCGCCGTTTCCCCGGCACGCTGCGCGAAGCTGGGCGCGTGGGAGACGACGAACTCATTGAGCTGCGTGGCGCGCGCCACCAGATCGCGCCGCGCTACCAGCCAGCCCAGCCGCCAGCCCGTCATGCAGTAGGCTTTGGAAAACGACTGGATGACGATGACCGCGTCGTCGCGCGTGGCCAGCCTGAGAATGGTTGGCGCGGGTGTGGCCGGCTTGGCGCCGGTGTAGTTGAGGCGCTCGTAGACTTCATCGGCGATGAGCCACAGCTTATGCCGGCGCGCGAATTCGAGCAGCCGGCGCTGCTCGTCGGCCGTCGCGACCCAGCCCAGCGGATTTGAAGGCGAGGTGTAGAGCAGCATCCGAGTGCGCGGCGTGATGGCTGCTTCGAGCGCGGCGAAATCGATCTGGTATCGATCGCCCACCAGCGGATGCGCGATCTGGATCACGATGCCATTCGCCATCGCGACGTTGGATGCGCCGTTGGGCCACGCCGGCGTTAGCACCAGCGCTTCGTCGCCCGGATCGAGCACACAGCGGATGCCAAGATTGAGCGCCTGCACGCCGGATGCGGTGATCACGAGCTCAGCCGAGGGATCGAGTTCCACGCCGTGCAGTTCCTGGTAGTAACGCGCCAGCGCCTTGCGCAGCGATGGCAGTCCGGCGTTTTCGGTGTAGAACGTGAATCCGTCCGCCATGGCCTTCTGCGCGGCGCGCTTGATGTATTCGGGCGTCGGGATGTTCGATTCCCCGAAGTAGAGCTTCAGCACGCCGTCCATGGACATCGCGATTTCGGCCAGCTCGCGGATGCGGGAATGGGGAACGCGCAGCGCCGAGGCTGCCAGGCTGGGAGTCATGCTGTTTTTAGTTTAGATGCCTTCGAAGATAGCGGACACAGGCGTGCTGAATCCGGGAAGAACGGCTGGATCTTCGAGCTTTTGATTCTGCTCGAATTTCTTGGCGTTCCCGGAGACATCATAGATCCAGACCACCCGCTGCTCGGGATACACAACCCAGACGGACTTGCTCCCATGAGCGAGATAAAGTTCAATTTGTTTCTCGAGCAGAGCGGCCTTTTCTGAAGAAACAACCTCCATGGCCACATCAGGAGCGCCCTGGAACCAGCCGCTCATATCGGACGGTATGCGACTCCGTGACAACAAAGATACATCTGGAATCGGAGAATTGTGCTGGTCAAGCTGAAACGTCGTTTCACTGAGCAACTTATACGACTGGTTCTGTTTTGTCCAGTCGACCAGCAGTTCGATAAGATTGGCCTTGACCAATTCGTGCCCAGCTCCGCCTCTGCCCATGCTGACGACTTCACCTCCAATCAGCTCGATGCGCTGACCCTCGATCTCGGGTAGCGCAAGGAACTCCTGGACGGTCACCAGCGTCGTGGTCGTGCCCATGCTTTTGATTTTAGTATCCGCCGATGCTTGTCTGCTGTGAGTTAACGAAGTCAGATGCCTTGGAAGATGGCAGAGACGGACGCGCGGAATCCAGGTAGCACGTCGGGATCTTCGAGCGTCTGCTCACGCTGGAATTCCCTGGCTTGTCCCGGCGCGTAGATCCACACTTTTTGTTCTTCCGGAAAGACAACCCAAACTGACTTGCTTCCGTGCGCGAGATAGAGGCCGACTTTCTTCGACAGCCGCGCCGCCGATTCAGAGGAGACCACCTCGATGGCCAGATCCGGAGCGCCCTGGATCGCGCCTGGAGCACCGGGTACTCCGGGATCTTTCGACACATAGCTCAAATCGGGTATCAACGCGTTGTACTCGTCGAGCTGAAATCCCGTTTCGATCAGAACTCTGCCGGGCCGATTCTGCAGGAGCCGGGCTATGAGGAGTCTATTAACGTTGGATTTGGCGAATTCGTGCGGCCGGCCCCCGGAAGACATACTGACGACTTCACCTCCAATCAGCTCGATGCGCTGACCCTCGATCTCGGGTAGTGCAAGGAACTCCTGGACGGTCACCAGCGTTGTGGTCGTGCCCATGTCTTGATTCTACTATTCGTTATCGCCGCCGGCCTTTGGCTTCGATCAGCTCTTCGATGTGCACTAAGTCGGTGGGGTAGTCGCGGGTATAGCAGGCGTAGCAATATTGGCCGCGGTCGTCGGCCACGGCGCGGCGTAGGGCTTCGAGCGAAAGATACGCCAGCGAGTCCGCCTCGACGAACTGCCGGATCTCTTCCACCGAATGCTTGGCGGCGATGAGCTCGCTTTCGCGCGGGGTGTCGACGCCGTAGAAACAGGGCGAGACGGTGGGCGGGCACGAAATGCGGAGGTGCACCTCGCGCGCGCCGGCGTTGCGCACCATGCGGACGATCTTGCGGCTGGTGGTGCCGCGCACAATGGAATCGTCCACCAGAATCACCCGCTTGCCTTCGAGCAGATGACGAATGGGATTGAGCTTCAGCTTGACTCCGAAATCGCGGATGGCCTGGGAGGGCTCGATGAAGGTGCGGCCCACGTAGTGATTGCGGATGAGCGCCTGGCGGAACGGGATGCCTGACTCGGCGGCGAATCCGATGGCGGCTGCAACGCCGGAATCGGGAACGGGCACCACGACGTCAGCTTCCACGGCCGACTCGCGGGCCAGCAGACGGCCCAGGTTCTCGCGCGATTCCTGTACCGCGCGGCCGAACACGATCGAGTCGGGCCGCGAGAAGTACACATGCTCGAAGACGCACTGCGCTCGCGGCATCTCGGGCGCCCAGCGCTCGCGCGTCATGCCTTCCGGGCCGATACACACCATTTCGCCGGGCTCGACATCGTTGACGTAGTCGGCATTGATCAGGTCGAAGGCGCAGGTTTCCGAAGCGAAGACGTAGGCCGGCCGTCCATAGGCCGAGGCCATTTGACCGAAGGCCAGCGGGCGGAAGCCACGCGGATCGCGGGCGACGATGATGCGGTCGCGCGCCAGGAACACCAGCGAAAACGCGCCGTCCAGTTGCAGCATGGCCTCTCGCAGCGCACCCGCCAGAGTGCGTTCGCGCGACCGCGCCACCAGGTGCAGAATCACTTCCGTATCGCTCGAAGCCTGGAAGATGGAGCCTTCGCCTTCCAGCGCGCGACGCAGCTCGCCGGCGTTGGTGATGTTGCCGTTGTGCGCCACTGCGATTTGCCCCTTGTTGCAATCCACCGAAAACGGCTGCGCGTTCATGAGCACCGTATCGCCGGCGGTGGAATAGCGCGTGTGGCCGATGGCCAGCTCGCCGGGCAAGCAGGCGATCCGCTCGGGAGTGAAGATGTCCGCCACGTGGCCCATGGACTTGAAGCACCGAACTTCGCGGCCGTCGCTGGTGGCGATGCCCGCGCTCTCCTGGCCGCGATGCTGCAGCGCGTAGAGTCCCAGATAAGTCAGGTTGGCGGCTTCCGGATGCCCGTAGATGGCGAACACACCACACTCCTCGTGAAATTTGTCCAGGGGGAGGTGGTCGAAATCAGCGGCCGTAGGTCGGATCATGACTGGTGCAGCATGCGTTCGAGCGAGGTTTCCCAAGGTTGCCTTAACTCAGCCAGGTTGCACTCCAGCAGCGTTTCCGAACCGCAATCGATTCGTAACCGCTCTTTTATTGTAACGCCGATGCGCAGCGCTTCGACAGTATTTTTTGCGGCCATGGCCAAAACATTTTCGGGCTGGGATGTCGATACCAGGATGCGGGAGGGCCCTTCGTGGAACAGCAGCAGTTCGGGCCGGCCTCGCGCCGGAGTCTCGATGCGCGCGCCAACGGCGGCCTCTCCAAAGCTGGATTCTGCCAGCGCGACGGCCAGCCCGCCATCGCTCAAGTCGTGCGCCGATTCGGCCAGGCCGGCCGCAATGATCTCGCGGATGGCGCGCTGGACGCGTTTTTCGTACTCCATGTCGAGCGCCGGCGGCAGCCCCCACAGCGCCCTTAGGATCACCTTGGCGTATTGCGTCCCTCCGAAGTGCAGCTCGTCGGTTGTTCCGAAGCCGCCCAGCAGAATAATGGCGCGATCGGGATGCGCGAAGTGCAGGGGCGTCGGCAGCGCGGTCTTCATGAGCCCCACTACGCCCAGGACGGGCGTAGGCCAGATGGCTTCGCCCAGCGTCTCGTTGTACAGGCTGACGTTGCCGCCGGTGATGGGCGTTTCGAAAAACCGGCAGGCCTCCGCCAGGCCCTCGATCGATTCGACCAACTGCGCCATGATCTCGGGCCGCTCCGGATTGCCGAAGTTCAGATTGTTGGTCGCCGCCACCGGCAGCGCGCCTGCGGTGGACAGATTGCGGCAACATTCGGCCACGATCAGCTTGGTCCCTTCGCGCGGATCGAGGGCGCAGTAGCGGGCGTTGCCGTCCAGCGCCATCGCGATGGACGTTCCGGTTTCCTTGATGCGAACGATGGCGGCGTCGGCGCCCGGGCCGCGCAGCGTGCTGCTGCGTACCAGGTAATCGTACTGCTCCCAGATCCAGCGCTTCGAGCAGACGTCGCCGGAGGAGAGAATCGCGACCAGGTCGGACTGAAGCGTCTGGCGCCACGCGCGCGCGGGCAGCGGCGGCGGATCCATCGGAGCGGCGCGATGCGGCTTGGTATGCGGGCGATCGTAAAGCGGAGCCTCGTCGGCCAGCGCGCGGTTGGGAATTTCCGCCACCACGCGGCCGCGATCCTTCACGCGCAGCATTCCATCGCCGGTGACGCGACCAATGGCCACGGCATCCAGACCCCACTTGCGGAATATCTGGAAGACTTCGTGCTCGCGGCCCACCTGCGCCACCAGCAGCATGCGCTCCTGCGATTCCGAGAGCATGATCTCGTAGGGCGTCATGCCGGTCTCGCGCTGCGGAACGTATTGGAGATCGATCTCGACGCCGGTTCCAGCGCGGCTTCCCATTTCGCAGGTGGAGCAGGTCAG
The DNA here is from genome assembly GCA_035632015.1 of Bryobacteraceae bacterium. Classification (GTDB taxonomy): domain Bacteria; phylum Acidobacteriota; class Terriglobia; order Bryobacterales; family Bryobacteraceae; genus Palsa-89. Next base: position 26,242 of record DASQHQ010000097.1, on the reverse strand, counting down.
GCCCGCCGCGCCCATGTCCTGGATGCCGACCACTGCGCCGCTTTGCATCGCTTCCAGGCACGCTTCGAGCAGCAGCTTTTCCAAAAATGGATCGCCCACCTGCACGTTGGGCCGCTTCTGCTTGGACTCTTCGGTGAACTCGGCCGACGCCATGGACGCGCCGTGAATCCCGTCGCGGCCGGTCTTGGCGCCCACATAGATGACTGGATTGCCGACGCCCGTGGCCTTGCCGTAGAAAATCTGATCGTGACGGAACACGCCCAGCGCGAACACGTTCACCAGCGGGTTGCCGTTGTAACACTCTTCGAACACGCACTCGCCACCGACGGTGGGCACGCCGAAGCAGTTGCCGTAGTGCGCGATGCCTGAGACCACGCCTTCCAGGATTCTGCGGTTGCGCGGCGCCTCCAGCGGGCCGAATCGCAGGGCGTCCATCACGGCGATGGGCCGCGCGCCCATGGTGAAAATATCGCGCAGAATGCCGCCGACGCCGGTGGCCGCGCCCTGGAACGGCTCGATGAAGCTCGGATGATTGTGCGATTCGATTTTGAACGCGATGGCGTATCCCGAGCCGATGTCGATGATCCCGGCGTTCTCACCGGGCCCTTGCAGCACGAGCTGGCTGCGCGTGGGAAGCTTCTTCAAATGCAGGCGCGAGCTTTTGTACGAGCAGTGCTCGCTCCACATGACGCTGAAGATGCCGAGTTCGGTGTAGCTGGGCTCGCGGCCGAGCAAGGCAACGATCTTGTCGTATTCCGCCGCCGTCAGTTGGTGGGTCTCGATGACCTGCGGCGTCATTCGTCAGCGCGCCGCCGGCACGGAGAGGAGCGCCCGGGCCGCGGCTGAAACCATGCTTTTGAAAATCACCAGGCCGTCGGTGGATCCCATGAGCGGCTCGGTGACGTCTTCCGGATGCGGCATGAGGCCCATGACATTGCGGCCTTCGCTCAGGATGCCGGCGATGTCGCGCATCGATCCGTTGGGGTTCTCGAGGTAGCGCAGCACGACGCGATCCTCGCGCTCGAGCTGGTCGAGCGTGCGTTCGCCGGCGATGTAGCAGCCCTCGCCGTGCGCGATCGGGAAAACCACGCGCTGGCCCTGGGTGGCTTCCATGGTGAAAGGCGAATGGGTGGTTTCGATGCGCAGAGGCACGGGCCGGCAAATGAACTTCAGCCCGCGATTCCGCACCAGCGCTCCCGGCAGCAGCCCGCTCTCGACCAGAATCTGGAAGCCGTTGCAGATGCCGAGCACCAGGCCGCCCCCGGCCGCGAATTTCCGGATGGCCTGCATCACCGGCGAGAATTTCGCGATGGCGCCGCAACGCAGGTAGTCGCCGTAGGAGAAGCCGCCAGGCAGGATCACGGCGTCGACGTCGCCGAGCGAGGTGGAGTCATGCCAGATGAAGGCCGTCTCCTGGCCCAGGACTTTCGAGAGCACGTACCAAGCGTCGTGATCGCGATTGCTGCCAGGGAAGACCACGACGCCGAACTTCATCTGGATGGTTTCATTGTAACGAATCGCTCTCACCCGCGCTATCCCGCACCTGAAAAATTAGCCGATAATAGACAGAACTGCAGAGTGCCGGTTCAGCAGGCAATGCAATGCCATCGTTCCGCAAAATTGCGATCGCTGCTACATGCGTGGCCGTGATATGCGGAGCAGCCACCCTTGGTTGGGCATACAGACAGAAAACGATCGAGCGGAAGCTCGCTGAAGGCGCCAGACTAACCCGCGTGCGCGCCGAGCAAGGAGACGTGACCGCTCAGTCCAATCTCGCTTCCATGTACTACTACGGAAAAGGTGTGCGCCGGGACTACGCTGAGGCTTTCCGCTGGTACCGCAAAGCCGCCGGGCAGGGAGACGCGAAGGCTCAGTACGGCCTCGGCTTCCTATACGACCTGGGCCAAGGAGTGCAGCAGGATCGTGTCGAGGCTCTCCGCTGGTTTCGCCAAGCCGCGGAGCAGGGCAACGCGCGGGCAGAGAACAGTGTTGGGTATATGTATTACGTCGGCAAGGAGGTGCCACAGGACTATGCCGAGGCGGCGCGCTGGTACCGCAAAGCCGGGGACCACGGTGATTCGTATGCTCAAAACGCTCTCGGCCGCATGTATCGCACCGGCCAAGGAGTGCCGCGGGACTACGCCGAGGCGCTCCGCTGGTTTCGCCAAGCCGCCGAACAGGATGACGAGAGTGCTCAAGCCGCCCTCGCCATCATGTATTACTACGGGCAAGGAGTGCCGGGGAACAATGTCGAGGCTGCCCGCTGGTTCGGAAAAGTCGCGGTTTCGTGTTTCCTAAGGACGCAAGTAGTGAATGGCCGCTGGACATCCGTCTTCGCGGTCTTTTTGGCTCTCCCGATACTGCTGGTGCCCCAACGCCGTTGGGGACGCTTCAGATGGGTGTCGTCCGCGCTGTGCTCCGCAGCCTGCGCGGCGATGTTAGTACACGAAACGCTACTCCCCGCGTCGTTCGGGGGACTGCTAGCGCAAGGGCTGCTAGGCACGCGATATAGGGCCTTCGGGGCGGCTCTGTGGCTTGGGCTTCTGGCGTGCGGTGCGGTGATTTTCGCGGTCGTGGCGGTGGACGCCGCGAGCAGATCGAAGCGCAGCGAAGGACAACCACCGGCACCACGCGAGGCGGTGCCGGGAAAGCTTGCCTAAGAACGTTGGGCGCCAGGCTCGCCAACCAATGCCGGCCTAAAGCTTTTCCCCTAGATGCCGATAAAACACCTAGGGTGCAGTTAACGGAAATAGCCCCGGAACTGGCTGATGCCGCCGATGTATTGAGCGACCAGCTTCGCGTCCACCTGCAAAGGCTGGCGGTGTTCCTGCTGCCGCACGCCGAGATGCTGGATCGGCGGTTTTTGGCGAAGCTCAAGGACCGGCACCTGGAGCCGCGCGAGTACGAGCATAAGATCCGGCAGGCTCTGGCGGCGCTCACTCCGGGAGCGGCGGCTCGCATTCTTGCCAGCGGCCAACCCCCGCTCAAGTTCATCGAGCAGGTGGAATACAACGGCCGGCGCCTGGCCAAGTTGAACCTCTCGCCCAGCGTCGTGGTGGAGGCGCTGCAGGAATACGACGCGCTCCTGACGCCGCTGGTGCGAAAGCTGTGGCCCAACGAGTACGCCAACCTGCAATGGGTGCGCGAGCAGCTTCATTTCTGCGTCACGCTCACGCTCAACAACGCCTACTATCAGGTGCGGGAAGCCGAGACGCAGGCATTCTATGAACTGTTCCGCATCGAGCTGGAATCGCGCAATCTGGATGAGCTGCTGCGGCGATTTCTCGGCGCGTTGGCGCAGGTCTGCCATGCCGACGCTGGCCATCTTTATCTGCTGAACGATCGCCGCAGCGCCTGGGTTCTGCGGGCCAGGGCCGAACCGGGGGCGGAACAGCGCCCCGCACTGGCAGACGTTCCGAACGGACCGGCCAAGCTCAAGATGCTGTCGCAGTCGCGGCAGATTTTGCGGGGCAATGGAACCGGGCACCTGTTGCTGGAGCCGGCTTGGAAGGACAAATTCGAGGTCTGCTGGTCGATTCCTCTGGCGGCCCGCGGCCGGACCGCCGGGGTGATGCAATTCGGCTTCTCCAGGCCGTACGAGTGGCTGCCGCGAGAACAGGAATTGCTGGCCGCCGCAGCCGAGCGCTGCCTGATGGCGGCCGAGAAGGCTCGGCTCATGGAAGACCTGGCGGCCAGCGAGGAACAGATCCGGCAGTTGGCCGAGCACATGTTGCACGTCGAGGAGATGGAGCGGCGCCGCATCAGCCGTGAACTGCATGACGAGGCCGGCCAGTCGCTGCTTTGTATCCGGTTGCAGATGGAATTGCTGGAACAGGCGCTGCCGGTCGAGCACACCGAATGGATCAGCAAGCTCCGCGAGGCGCGCGACCTGACCGAGCGGACCATTCTCGAGATGCGCCGCTTGATTGCCGCCTTGAGCCCGGCCGTGCTGGAACAGCTGGGGCTGGCTGCGGCGCTGCGCCAGCTTGTCAACCGCTTCCGGCGGCTGCATCCGATCCGCGTGCGCCTAATGGTGAGCCGCCTGCACAGGTTACCGCAACATACTGAAATCATTGTGTATAGGCTGGTGCAGGAGTGCTGCAACAACATCGCCAAGCACGCCGCCGCCAGCAACGTAAACATTTCCGTTCGTTCGGCCGATGGATGGGTGAGACTGGCCGTTGAGGACAACGGAGTCGGCTTTAAGGTGGAAGAAGCGCTGGCCCGGAAGGATGCGTTTGGACTCTCCGGCATGAGAGAGCGCGTTGCCCTGCTCGGCGGCAGGTTTGAAATCCGAAGCCATCCCAGCGATGGAAACGAACTGCGGGAGCGCAAGAGTAAAGGTCGGGGCACCAAGATCCTGATCAGCCTGCCCGTAGCCAAGGAGCCGCCGGCACTGAATCTATTGGAGCCGATCGTCGCCAAACCGATCGGCGGAAAAACTCCGCGACGGATGAAGGCGGTGCCGGCCTAGCGTACTGAGGCGCAGGAGGCCCGCAAGCGGAGACAAACAACAGGAAAGGGAAGTAGACCGACAAATCGGGCAAACGTTATGGCAAAGACTCGCATCATGCTGGCGGACGATCACACGCTCTTTCGCCAAGGCATTAGAACGCTCATCTCGGCGGAAGCGGACATGGAAGTGGTCGCAGAAGCCTCCAACGGCGGCGATGCCGTCGAAAAGGCCGCCGAAGTGCGGCCGGACGTCGTGCTGATGGATATCGGCATGCCTGGCCTCAGCAGCTTCGAAGCCACCCGGCAGATCAAGAAGAACCGGCCTGAAACCAAAGTTTTGTTTCTCACCATGTACGATGACGAGGACTACCTGGTGGAAGGCATGGAGGTGGGCGCCAGCGGTTACGTTCTCAAGGACAGCCCGTCGGCGCAACTGGTGGCTGCGGTGCGCGACATCTGCCGCGGCGGCAGCTATTTGAGCCCGCGCATGCTGTCGCAACTGGTGGACGATTTCCGGTCGCGAATCAAGTCCGCCAACCGGCTGCCGCGCTTTGCCACGCTCACCACGCGCGAGCGTGAGGTGCTCAAGATGCTGGCGGAAGGCAATTCGGTGAAAGAAATCGCCTGTGACCTCAACCTGAGCGTCAAGACCGTGGAAGCCCACAAGTTCAACCTGATGCGCAAGCTCGACATCCACAACAAGGCGCAACTGGTGCAGTACGCGATTCAGAAGAAGATCATCAAGATCCCGAACCTGGTCTGATTGGCTTCGGTTTTGGGCCGCTGTTGAACCGGCTATGCTGGTTCAGGTGTGATCCGCAGCATCCTCGCAGTTCCGGTCCGGAAAGTTGAAGGCGAATCCTCGGCCGCCTTTCAAGACCTCCTCGCAGTGGAAGAGCCGCTCGAAATCCGCGTGAACGGCCAGGCCCTTTCCATCACGATGCGGACGCCGGGGCGCGACCCCGAACTCGCCGCGGGCTTCCTTTTCACCGAAGGCATTCTCCGGAGCGCGGGCGAGATCCAGGACATGCATTCGTCCAAGAATTCCCTGCGCATCTCGCTCAAGCCGGAAGTCGAGTTCGATTTCGAACGGCTCGAGCGGCATTTCTACACCACCTCGAGTTGCGGCGTCTGCGGGAAAGCGTCCATCGAAGCGCTGCGAGCGCAGGGCTGTCCTGCTCTGCCGAAGGACGGTCCGCAAGTGGCTTCCGCCGTGATCCATGGCCTGCCGGCGGTCCTGCGGGGCGACCAGACAGTTTTCGACCGAACCGGCGGTCTGCACGCCGCCGCCCTGTTCGATCCGCTCGGGAATCTCCTGCTGGTGCGCGAGGACGTCGGCCGCCACAACGCAGTCGACAAAGTGATCGGGGCCGAAGTGCTGGCCGGCCGGACGCCGCTCCATGACAGACTGCTCCTGGTGAGCAGCCGCGCCAGCTTCGAACTGACACAGAAGGCTCTGATGGCAGGCATCCCCATTCTGGCGGCCGTAGGCGCGCCCTCCAGTCTGGCGGTCGAGACTGCGCAACGCTTCAACCTGACGCTGCTCGGCTTCGTCCGCGATGGCCGTTTTAATATCTATTCAGGAGCCTCGAGAATTCAATGAAGCTTAGAATCCATGGCAACGATGTGCGGCTGCGCCTGAATCAGGCGGAAGTGGCGCAGTTCAGCAAGACTGGTTGGCTCGAAGAAGTGGTCGAGTTTGGACCAGGAGCGAGCCTGTCGTTTGCGATCGAATCCTTATCGAACCTGCCCGGCCCGCGCGCGGTCTTTCACAGCAACTCGCTCCGGATTCAATTGCCACGCGGCGTCGCCGACGATTGGATCACCACGGATCGCGTCGGAATTTCCGCCGAACAGCCGCTGGCCAATGGCAAACAGCTCGCGATCGTGGTCGAGAAAGATTTCAAATGCATCCACAGCGAGCATCCCGATCCGGACGCGTATCCGAACCCGCTGCAGGAGGCAGGAAAAGAACGCTGAAGGGCGAGGCGCCCGGGCTTTGAAGACTCGCTGCACGGCAGGAGCGGATGGCCGCGCCGGCTGGCAGGCCCGCCGGTGCGGAAATGGAATAGGGCGCCGGAAAATCAGCGCCCTACGCCGCGTCGTTCAGATTCGACCCTGGAATTGTGACTTCTTGGTCCCCTTCGCATCGGGGCTGCAGGCCGTATCACGCCGATCTTATCACGAAATCCTTTCGCCGATGGCTTTGGCCTGCAGGAACTGGAGCAGATAATCCGGACCGCCGGCCTTGGAGTCGGTTCCCGACATGTTGAATCCGCCGAACGGGTGCGCGCCCACCATGGCGCCGGTGCACTTGCGGTTGATGTAGAGATTGCCGACGAAAAACTGCTCGCGCGCTTTTCGAATCTTTTCGCGGTTCCTGGTAAACACCGCGCCGGTGAGCCCGTATTCGGAATTGTTGGCGAGCTCCAGCGCATGCTCGAAGTCGCGGGCCTTGGTGACCGCCAGCACTGGCCCGAAGATCTCTTCCTGAAAGATGCGCGCCTGGGCGTCGACGTCGGCGATCACGGTGGGCTGGATGAAGTAACCGTCGCCCGCCGCCGCCGAACCGCCCGCGATCAACCGCCCCTCTTTCTTGCCGGCTTCCACGTAGTCCAGAATGGATCGCCTGGCGCCTTCGTTGATCACCGGCCCCATATAATTTTCCGGCCGGTCCGCTGGACCGACTTTGAGGCCGTCCACCTCAACCTTCAATTTTTCGAGGAACTGATCGTAGATGGCCTGGTCCACGATGGCGCGCGAGCACGCCGAACACTTCTGTCCCTGGTAACCGAACGCCGACCACAGAACGCCTTTGACGGCGCTATCCAGATCGGCCTCGCGGTCGACCACGATAGCGTCCTTGCCGCCCATTTCCGCGATCACGCGCTTGATCCAGATCTGGCCTTTTTGCGGCTTCGCCGCCAGCTCGTTGATGCGCAGGCCCACGTCGCGCGATCCGGTGAAGGCCACGAAGCGCGTCTTGGGGTGCTGGACCAGCACATCGCCGACCACCGCGCCGCTCCCCACCAGCAGCGAGAACGACTGGGGCGGAAATCCCGCCTCCAGCAATGCCTCGGCGAATTTTGCCGCGATGGTGGGGGTGTCGCTGGAGGGCTTGATCACGACGGTGTTTCCCGCCACGAGTGCGGCCGTCGTCATCCCAGCCATGATGGCCAGCGGAAAATTCCAGGGCGGAATGATGACCCCTGCGCCGAGCGGCAGATACACCAGCTCGTCCTTCTCGCCCGCCAGCTGCAGCAGCGGGTCCGGCCGGCTGAGCCGGATCATCTGGCGCGCGTAGTATTCGCAGAAGTCGATTGCTTCGGAAACGTCCGCTTCCGCCTCCGGCCAGGTCTTGCCTGCTTCATAGACCAGCCAGGCGTCGAACTCGAACTTGCGCCTGCGGATCAGTGCCGCGGCTTTGAGCAGCAGTCCCGCCCGAGTCTCGGCCGGCGTCGCGCTCCATTGCGGAAAAAAGGCGTGCGCCTCGACGATAGCCTGGTTCGCCAGAGCCGCTGTGGCTTTGCTATGAATGCCGACCACTTCGCTCGGCCGCGACGGATCGAGCGAGCGCAGCTTGTCGGGCGTCTTTTCGCGCCGTCCTGCAATCAGCAGATCGTATTCGCGTCCGAACTGCGCGCGCACGTCGCCGAGGGCCCTCTCCATGGCTTCCCGGTTGGCAGGCTGGGAGAAATCGGCGACGGGCTCGTTTGAGAACGCCGGGAGCGCCCTCACCGGCTCGAGAGTGGAAGTGCTCATCGGCGCTTCGCTATCACTTCAGATTGGCCGCGGTGCCTTCGACAATTTTGCGGCCGCGCTCGAACATTTCGGCGGCGTCGTCCGCCAGTTTGCGGCCCCGCTCGTACATTTCGCGGCCGCGGTCCAGCATTTCCCGGCCGGATTCGGCCAGCGCATCGCGGCCCTGCTGGGTCTTCTTTGAGATTTTGCGCCGCGTCTCTTCGCCTGAGGCTGGGGCGTAGAGCAACGCGATGGTCGAGCCGATCGCGATGCCTGCCAAGAACCAAACAACCTTGCTGCCATAATCCTGGTCCGCCATAAATCCTCCATCGACCATTCTACCGCCGCGACTGCTGATATCCTCAGACTATGAGCCAGCCTGCCGACGTGGTAACTGTATATCGCTCGATGGACGCCAGCGCAAAAACGGATTGCGAGAGCATCATCGAGCTCCTGGCCGCACGCGGAATTGCCGGCGCGATGGTGGACGACTCAGCTCCGGGCGTGCCGGAAGGAACCTTCGAGGTGCGCGTCGGCGCCAGAGACGCCGCCCGGGCGGAAAAGCTGATGGCGGAAAGCCCGTTGCCCGACGAAGTGGAAAAAGTGGATGATTCCAAAAACCTGGATCTGGTGACGATCGGCAATATGGCGGAACTCGAGGCGATGGAGGTCAAGGGGCTCTTAGAGTCCAACGGGATCGCCGCCGTGCTGATAGGCGACTCCGTTCTCCCGAACTTCCCCTTCGAAGTAAAGGTCGCGCGCACCAATGCCGATCGCGCCCTTGAGTTAATTGCCGAAGTGGAACGCGCGGACGAAGCCGATCAATCCGGCAAGTGAGCGAATGCTGCGATTTCGGATGCACCTGTTCTATCGTAGGGCTCTGGCCGCGCTGGCCCTGGGACTGACCGCGATGGCACAAGAAGCTCATGAGGGTAGAGTCTTGCGCGCCGGTTTGGAAGTGCACTACCGCATCTACGGTGCGGGCGCGCCATTGGTGATTCTTTCCGGCGGCCCGGGCTTCGACTGCGATTACATGCAGCCCGTGGCCCGCGAACTGGGAAAAACATATCGGGCCATTCTTGTCGATCTGCGCGGGACGGGCCGCTCCGCGCCGCCGGTCATCAATCACGACACGGTCAATTTGAAAGCCACGCTGGCGGACTTGGAGGCCATCCGGGAACAGATCGGCGCCCGCACCTGGTCCGTGCTCGGGCACTCGGCCGGCGCTGTCTTGGCCCTGGCGTATGCTGCGAATTATCCACAAAGCATCAGCTCCATGCTGCTCGTGAATTCAGGACCGGTTCGCGCCGAATCCGGCCGGGCCGAGATGGACAACCTGATGCTGCATCTCACGCCGCAAGAGCGCGAAGAAATGGCCAAGAGCGGGGCGCAGGATTTTGGCTCCCTTTTCAAGTATCTGGCGCCCGGTTACTTCTATGATCGCAGCCATGTGGCCGAGCTGCCTCCGGCATTTGGCCCGGCTAACTTTCATGCGGAAACCGCGAATCTGCTTTCGGCGGACATTTTCGCCGGAAGCGGCGATCTGCGGCCCGGGCTGAAAGACTTCTCGAAACCCGTGCTGATCATCGCCGGACGCCAGGATCCATGCGACCCGGCCATGCAGTATGAAATCCACCTGGCGTTGAAAAACTCGACGCTTCGGCTGTTGGACCGCTGCGGCCATTTCTCCTGGATCGAGCAGCCCGCCGAATTCTATCCAGCGGTCCGGGAATTTCTAAGCGCCCACGCGAGAGCGTAACGCGAGCCGGATCGAAAGCGTCTTCCGAAGAGCGATGGCCCTGCGAGCATTGGGTGTGTTACTGGCGCTGGCGGCGCTTGTCCTGGCGCAAAAACTGCCGCTCGCCACGTTTCATGGAACGGTGCACGGCGTTTCAAAAAAACAAGTCACCATCGAGACCTCCGCAGGCAACCTGGTGGACTTCGACGTTAACGGCAAGACGCGCATCACGCGCGACAAGAAAACCATCTCAGTGCAAGACCTCGCGACCGGCGATGCGGTGACCATCGAGGCTAAGGAGCAAATGGAGCAGTACCTGGTCGCGGTGACGATCACAGCGGACCCAAAACCTAAAGATTGATGCGTGCCGCGTTCGAGCCGCTTCAGACTGCGTCGTACTTTTCAAATTCCAACTGGTCCCCGGCCACAGTCTGAGTGGCAGCCGCCATCCCGCTCGGCAATTCGAGAACCGAGTGAGCGCGCAGGCAGGCGGCCATCCGCCAGCGTGGCATGTCGTTCCTGATCTTGAGCACGCGCCGCTTCTTGTCCAGAAACAGCACGTCAATCGGAAATTTCATGCCGGCGGTGTGAACGGCCTCGCAGGGCGCGATCCACAGCCCTTCGCCCGCATCCAGGCGCGTGTGCTTGAGAAGCCCGGTTCGGCGCTTTTTGCTGGTGTCGGCGATCTCGGCCCGGTCGGCCAGCACCGTGTTTCGAGATTGGTTCCGGACGCGCAGCCTGGTCACAGACACTCCACTATTGCATTCTTCCGCGTTTCTTTGGTTCATTGGTAGCTTGACTGTGACGCGCTGCCATTGGGCTCGGGGAGAACTCGACATTCTGTATCACGACCAGGAGTGGGGCGTTCCGCTGCACGACGACCGCAAACTCTTCGAGTTCCTGATCCTGGAAGGTGCGCAGGCCGACCTGAGCTGGAGCACGATCCTCGCCAAGCGCGAGAACTATCGCAAGGCATTCGACCGCTTTGATGCTTCCAAGATGGCGCGCTACGGAGCCGGAAAGATCGCGGCGCTGCTCCAGGATTCGGGCATCATCCGCAATCGCCTGAAAATCGCCGCCGCGGTTCAGAATGCGCGAGCGTTCCTCGAGGCGCAAGACGAGTTTGGCGCTTTCGATACCTACATCTGGCGCTTCGTGGGCGGGAAGCCGAAGCTCAACCGCTGGCGTGGTTTCAAAGAAATTCCCGTTCGAACCGCGGAATCCGACGCCATGAGCAAGGACCTGCGGGGGCGTGGCTTCAAGTTCGTGGGCTCGACCATCTGTTACGCGTACATGCAGGCCGTCGGCATGGTGAACGACCATGAGCTGCGTTGCTTCCGCCGCAAACAAATCGGCTGAGCGTATACCCGTGGCGCATGCACTCGTGCGAACGCCGGAGTCCCCGCTCGCATCCAGCCAGCGTCGCTGAGCGGCTAAGGTCACGCGACCGGAACCTCGGCCGTGGCTGCGGCGCTTCGGTCCTGCCCCACCAGAAACGCGGGAAACGCCGGCGGGTCCTTCTGAAAATACACGTTATAGCGCCGCACAAAAGCCGGCGGCGGCGCCTCCGCGGAGCCGTTTACAAGCCCTGGCAGGATGCCGTTGGCGAAATACATGTCCAGTTCGCGCTTCTCTTTGGTGAGCACCTTGCCGCGATATTCGCAGTCGAAAAAATCCTTCACGCGCGAGTAGGTCCGCTCGGACAGATTGATGCGATTGGCCTGGCTGCACGCTTCCATCCGCGAGCTGTAGTTCACGGTGTCGCCCCAGATGTCGAAGGCGAACTTGTTGATCCCGACCACGCCCGCGATCACCGGCCCGGTATGAATGCCGATGCGGACTTTCCACGACGCCGGCCGGTCCCGGCGGGCGCGCTCCTCCACCGCGTGCAACATCTCGAACGCCGCCATCACGGTGTCCACCGGATGCGCGGGATTGCGAACCGGAAGCCCGCTCAGGCACATGTAGCTGTCGCCGATGGTCTTCATCTTTTCGAGACGGTAGCGCGCCACGATCTGATCGAAAGCCGTGAAATATTCGTGCAGCATTTCCACCAGCTCTTCGGCCGCCAGCTTTTCGGTGGACAGCGTGAAGCCGACGAAATCGGTGAACAGGATGGTGACGTCTTCGAAATATTTCGGTGAAACCATCCCTTTGGCGCGCAGCTCTTCGGCGACCTCGGCCGGCAGGATGTTCAGCAACAGCGACTCGGAGACCCGCTTCTGCTGCTCCACTTGCTGATGGCGCTGTTCCAGCTCCTGGTTCGCGAGCCGCAGCCTTTCGCCGGCTCGCACGCGTTCCAATACCACCGACAAAAGACTGGCGATGGATTTGATCGCGCTGTCGGAAAACGTTGCGCCGCAGACGCCCAGGCTTCCCACCAACTCGTCGCCTGCTTGGACTGGAATCAGGGCCAGTTTCCTGGCGGGATCGTTGCTGCCGGTACGTCCGGCGGCGCGAAGCGCATCGTCCTCAATCGGACCGTTCTCCCCAGCCCGGTGAAATGCATTGCTCGCGTGCAAGTAGAACGCAGCGCCGGCGCCGCCGAAAATGCGAATCATCTGGTTGGTCGCGATCCAGGCCGTGGTCTCGACGCTCTCGGCGGCCAGCATGGCTTGACCCAATTCGTACAGCCGCTCGGTTTCGCGCTTGCTTTCCAGCGCTTCCGCGGCCCGGCGCCTGGCGGCGAGGGCGGTTTGGCTCACTACTATCGCGGTAATCAGGAATCCTGCCACCGCGACGTAGGATTGCGGATCAGTCGCCTTCAGGCTTCCAATGGGTTCCTGGAAAAAGGCGAGGAATCCGATGGCCGCCACAAACGAGGCAACGATCGTCTCCAGCCGGTCCCAGCGCACCGCGAAGTACAGGATGGCCAGCAGCAAGGAATAAGTGACGGTGGTGTTGCGAAGCCCGTGAAATCGAAACTCGATCGCCAGAATAGCGCACACGACGGCCACCGACACAATTACCCGCAGCGCCCTGCGCAGCCATTGCTTCATGGGGATCCTAAACAGCTATCGGCCGGCAGAGCGGAACGCCTTAGGCGCCGACCTTGCGCCGTTCAAGCGTGCGGAGTCACAGGCAATCTGGGCGGCTGCTGGAACAACTGCTCGGTCTCACGATTCAGAAGTACCCACAACCCATAGATCCCCAGCGCGGTGCCGAACGGGATGTTGATCAGCTCCAACGCGGAAAGCACGATCGTCAGAATGCGCGCCCACGGCCGGAACTGCAGAAGGCCGAATCCGGCGATAATTCCCGGCAGCGAAAGCACCAGCAGCAGAACAAAAACGCCGATTCCGATCAGCGCCAGAATCGGCACAGCCACCGCGCTGTCCGCGGAACGGTCTGTGGCATTCACCAGACCGGCGATTCCACCCATCACCGCCAGCACGATAATGGCGGCCAGGACGCCCAGTCCTCCGAAAATGATGTGAAGAACTCCCAGGATCTTGATATGTTGCCCCATGGCCACCCCCGGATTGATTGTCAATCGCTTCGACTTTACTATACGAGAAAAATTGGCGTGCTGTTCCATCGCAGCGGCGGTAGTCCGCGACTCATGCCAAAGCATGCTTCCCCGTCGAGGCGTTCACACGAGTGTGAACCGGCACGCACGAGTGCGTGCGCCACAGCGGCCACCACTATTTGCGGTCGAATGTAATCTTGGAATCGGCTTCGAATTTCCGGTAATCGGTGTACCGAATGGTGAGCCGGATGCGCTGCGGTCCATTGCGGAAGGGCAGCGTGTCATCGGCGTAGGTGAGGGCCGGGAACCAGAAACCTCCGTCCACCTTTTGGCGGATGGTGGTGAAGTGCGGGAACAGATTTTCGTTTTTGGTCGTAACGATCTGCGGGACGGCCTGTCCTTCACTGCGGACGATGGAATAGTCCGTCTCGGCCACCCAGAACAGTCCGTCGAACAATCGCTGGCCCTGCAGGATCTGCTTCGGCCTGGCCTGGAGCACGAAACAATCCACGCCGTCCACGATTTCCTCGCCGCGATACGAGGTTTCGTACAGAAACATCTGGTCCTGGGTCAGGAGGAAGGGCTGGATTTCGCGGATATCGCGAAAATCTTCTTCCGTCAGCTTGAGGTGGACCAAGCCATCCACCGGCTGGCCCACTATCTGCTCGGTGCGCTCCTGCTTGGGCGAAAAGATAATATCGCGCATCTCGCGGTACTGCCCCGACCGTCCGCCGCGCGCGCCGAGCTCATCCAGCTCCACGCTCTGCCGGTACATATAGTTGCTCTGGGCCTGCGCCGTTTCAGTCTCGCGAGCGGCGACGCGCCGCACCAGGTCGCCCGGCGGATCAGCGGCACGCAAAGCAGGCGCGCAAACCAGCGATGCTACGATGAAGCAGATGCGCCAGTTCCTGACGACGCTGGTCGTGGTTTGGATCGCGGCTTGCATCGCGGCTTACGTTTACTCCCAACAACAGAATATACCGTCGCGGTTCGCGCTGGCGGTCACGCCGGCGTTCTTGGTCGAGTTCGCCTTCTACCTGGCGCCCGGATTTCCCGCCGTTCGAAAAGCATTCGACAGCGCGGGGTCGAAGGTGGTCCGTGCGGCGATGCTGGCGGCGAGCGCTGTCGTTCCATACTTGATCGAGAGCCCTCTGCTGGATCTGTTTCGTCTCCCGGCGTTCCTCGCGCTGCTCGCGGCGGTCTTGGTGGCGGCGTTTTGGTATGCCGCGATTCCCGCCAGTATGGCCCCTGATCTGTTGTTCCTCGGGTTCATGGGCGCAGTCTACCTGAGCAAACTCTTCGACCGGGTGTACGGCCATCCAGCGGCCCACGTGCCGCTCGCCATTCTGGGCCAGCTCATGTGGATCCGCGTGGGCTTGATGGCCGTACTTTCGCTGCGCTCGATGGAAATGGAGGACGTGCGGTTCGGTTTCCTGCCCTCGCGCCGCGAGTGGCGTGTGGGCGTCCAATTCTATGCGTACTTTCTGCCAGTGGCCGCGGCCATCAGTTATCTGCTGCACTTTGCCCGCTTTCATCCGCAGCCGCTGGAGTGGTGGAAGTTCCTGCTGCTGGCCGCCGGAACCTTCCTGGCGTTTCTTTGGGTGGTGGCGCTGGCCGAGGAATTTTTCTTTCGCGCCTTCCTGCAGCGGCTGCTGGCGCGCGGGCTGCATAGCGAGACGCTGGGGCTGATCTTGGCTTCCGTGCTGTTCGGCCTCGCGCACCTGCCGTTCCGATCGTTTCCCAACTGGAGGTTCGCGATCCTGGGCGGCGTCTCCGGCGTGTTCTACGGGATCGCGTTCCTGAAGGCTCAGAGCGTGCGCGCCAGCATGGTGACGCATGCGCTGGTGGTCACCACTTGGCGCGTGTTTTTCGCCGGGTGATCGGGTCCGCGGGGCGCAACGGCCTGCGCCGCGCGACTGGGCCCGTACCGGCGCGACAGGGCCCGGGCCGCGTGACAGGGGTCCGCACCGCGCAACGGACCGTGCCGCAAGTCACGCCTCGGAGTCGGGCTTACGGTTGGGCGGTTTGGCAGCCGTTTTGATGAGCACCACGAAAAGCAATAGCAGAGACAGCAGCGTCCCCGCGGCGCCAATCACCAGATAGTCGGTCGGCTTGTGCGGCGCCGGCATGACGTTCAATAAGACTCCTACCGAGACCACAAAAACCAGCAATATCGCCAGGGCGAGCCCAATTTTGCGGTTCATTAGTCGTATTTCTCGAAAATAATCTGCTTGCGATCGAAGCCCAGCCCCTTCAGGATGCCGCGCACGTCGTCGACCATGGCCTTCAGCCCGCAGATATAGACGTCCAAATCGCGCCGCTCGCCGAGAGCTTCGATCAGATGTGTCTGGACATGGCCAGTGCGCCCGCTCCAGGACGGCTCGGGCCGGCTCAACGTGGGCCAAAAACGGAAACTCGAATGCTGGCGCGCGAGCGCTTCGAATTCCTCTCCGTAATAGACGCTGCGCTGATAGCGGACGCCGAACAATAACGTCAATTCCTTGGCCTGAGGGTGGCTCAAATAATCCGGCGCCATCGAACGGAAAGGCGCGATTCCAGTGCCGGTGGCGATGAACAGCGCAGCCTGGTCGGGATGGCGCACCACGAAGAAACCCAGCGGCGCGCTCATCTCCACCGAGTCGCCTTGCCGCAGGGCGAACAAGTACGGCGAAAAAATTCCTTCGTGGACCAGGTTCAGGCACAGCTCGAACCGGTTGCCGTCGGGAAGCGAGGCGATGGAATAAGGCCGGATGATGTTCTTTCCGTTGAGCGTAGCCTGAAAGGAAACGAACTGTCCGGGTTTGAAGGTGAGGCGCTCGGTTTCCGGCACCGCGAAGACGAAGTGGCGCACTTCGGGAGCGAGATCGTGAGCCTCGACGAGGATGGCCTTCATTGGCTCTTCTTCACGAGCGCTTCCGCCTGGCTGGCGCGATCGAGCAGCGCCTGAAGCAGAGCGGGATGGCCGTCCAGCGGCGCGGTGACCTGCATCTCGACATTGCCGATCCGGCGCGCGGCGTCAGCCACTAATCGAGGCAGATCGCGCTGCAGGTGCGTGCCGAGCGTGAGGAAATAGGGAATGACGACGATGCGCGTGACGCCCTGCCCGGCCAGCCGCGCGGCTGCGCCCGCCAAGTCCGGCTCCCCGAGTTCGAGAAACGCTGGTTCGACGGCGTAGGAGCCGGCCTCCGCCATGCGCTTCACCACGTCGCGCACCGCCTGGTTGGCGTTTTCCACGCGCGAGCCATGAGCGAAAACGATGAAGCCGATCATACCTGGATCAGCGAGGGCGCTTCGGAGGAAGCTTGCGAGTCCTGCGGGAAGTGCGCGCGCAAATAGCCGATGAAAGCGCGCCCGCGCGGCCGGCCGTTGTTATGAGCGAGCTCCAGCCGCTGGACGAACACCAGCACGCCCAATACTTCGGCGTCCCGCGGAGCGCTTGCGCCTTTTTCGGCCAGCTCTTTGCGCAGCCCTTCCACCGCCTCCTGGATCCTCTGGTGAATGCCGGCCGCGATCAAATTGGTGGGCCGGGTTTCGTAGTATAGACCGCTCTGCAGAGTCCGATAGGTCCGAATCAGGGAGTCCAGCGCCTCGCGCGCATCCGAGTCCACTGCTCCGGCCGTGGCGAGAGCGGCTTCCAGCAATTTAGCGCCGAGAAAAATGAGCAGCGTCTCGTGCTCCCTGAGGAACGCCTCGTTCACCGGGATGTCCCGGTTGGGCACTTCTTCCGGATTGATTTCAGGCGGTTTTTCGTGCAGCCGGGCCTCCGCCAGATAGACGCAATCCAGCGGGCAATTCACGGTAACCTCGCGCTCGGCTCCGCAGCAGATGGAGCAGATGTCGCCGCTGACTCCGGGACAATAGCGCCGGGGCTTGCGCGTATCACAAATGCGGCATTTCATGTTGGAGGGGCCGGACAACTTTCATCGTAGCATCGGGCGGGCGCGTCGCCGTCAGCGCCTGCGGCATGCCGCATCACTCCTGGTCGAACAGCCCGGACCGCAGGGCCTGCTCGCCTTTGAGAATCGCTGTCCGGATGCTTTCCATCTGCTTGATCTCTTTGAGCGGGTTGCCATCCACCAGGATGAGGTTGGCGTCGTAGCCTGGCTTGACCAGGCCGATGCGCTGGGACGCGCCCAGCAGCCGCGCGGCGTTATAGGTCGCGGCCTGGAGCGCGACGGCCGGCGGAATGCCCGCCTCCACCCACAACTCCAGCTCGCGTTGGATGGTCGGTCCATGCCACGTGAGTGGATTCCCGGCATCGCTTCCGGTGACCAACAGCACACCCGCGCGCCAGGCCCGCATCAGGTTCTGCTGGCCGGTTTCCAGGCTCAGGGGATAGCGCGCCCACCGGGCACGCACCTGGGCGCCTTCGCCGGAGAGGAGGAACTTCCTGGCGGACTCGATCGCCGGGGCAGGTCCAACCTGCAACACCAGCGGCCGCTCCAACGGCTCCGGGCTCCCGTGGACGAACGCGAGGAAGGCCTCCACTGCGGTTAGAGCGGGATCGTAGGCGACGCCTTGCGCTTTCATCTGCTCGAACAATGCGTCCGGAATTCGATCGCGAACCGACCCGTGCTCGATGCCCGCGACCCCCGCCTGGAGCGCGTCGGCGACGTCGCGTGCATCTCCGGTCCGAATCACGATCGGAAGTTTCTGCGAACGCGCCTCGCTCGCAACTGCGTTGAGTACGCCGGCATCCAGGCGGTTGAAGGTAATTGGGCCCGCGCCGGCGTCGAGGACGGCGGTGATGGCGTCCACGCCGCGCTGCTTCAACTCATCCACCTGGCGGCGCGCCTCGTCCGGAGTCTTGGGCGTGAGGACCATCCGCTCTCCGGCTGATTGGCCCCGTGGCTCCGGAAGATTCAAGAAGTATTCGGGGCCGTTACCGCCCAGGCCGGTAAACATCGGCCCGCTGACGAAGAGCTCCGCGCCCAAGCGCTCGCCCGAGTTCACCAGGCTCCGCGCGTTCAGAATCTGATCCGGAGGATCGCCGGCGCTCTTGACCGCCGTGATCCCGCTATAGAGATAGGCGGCCAGCGCGCCCGGAAGGTTTCTATCGGGCTCATACTCGCCTGCCGAATTCGAAAATCCGCCCAGCCACGTCAAGTGTGCGTGCACGTCGATCAAGCCCGGAAGCAGGGTCTTGCCAGAAGCCTCGAGGGCCTCCGCCCGCACTCGTCTCGCATCCGGAGCGGGGCCTTCATAGATCCGCTCGATCTTGCCGTTCTTCACCAGGACGGAGCCCGATTCGATGACGCGGCCGTCGCCTATGAAGATGCGCGCATTGCGTATCAGAAGCGTGCGGTTGCGCAGCAGGTTGCGATTGAGAATGCGCGCCTTGATCAACCCGGTTTTGTCGTGCGCCTGATAGGCGCCCAGCAGGACGAACGGCGCGAATACCGCCAGCAGCCACAGCTTCGAGGTCCCGCGGATCTTCTCTTCCTTTTCCCACCGGAACAACTTCACTGCCAGAAACATCGCCAGCAGCGTAGTGAGCACCAGGGCGCCGGCCGCGGCAGCATTTTCGATCAGCGTCTCCCGCCGGCCCAGAATGGCCTGCATGCCGTTCATGAGATAAGTGGCCGGGATGAATTGCGCCACCGTTTGCAACCAAGCCGGCATGACGCTGATGGGAATGGCGGCGCCGCTCAGAAACATCATGGGGAAGTAGAGTAACTGGACCAGAATCTGGCTTTCCTGCATGGAATTCACGACCGCCGCGATGATCAAGCCGATGGCCCGAAAGGCCAACACACCCAAGCAGACGAAGATCAACAGCGAGAGCCAGCGCTCCGGCAGGGCCATTCCATAGACATAGTGGGAGAGCGCGGCCATCAGCACTGCTGATGGAAGAAAAGTCAAAAGCCCGGTCAGCATGGATGCGGCCAGCAAAGGCGCCGGGGAAATCGGAGCCACCTTGAAGCGCCGCAGGATGTTGGCCTCGCGATCCTGGGCCGCCCGAATTCCGGCGCCGAAAAACCCGGTACCCAGAATTCCGATGCATAGCACCATGGTCAGGACCTGAATGACGGTGTCGCCCTGCTCGGCCCGAAGCAGTTGGCCAAAAATGAAGAAAAAGACCAGCGGGAACAGGTAATTGAAAAAAATGACCGTCCGGTCGCGGAACGTCAGGCGAACATTGATCGCGGCCAGAGCCAGATAGCTTTTCATCAGTCGCGCAGCCTCTTGCCGGTGAGTTCAATGAAGACATCTTCGAGCGTGGGCCGCTTCAAGTGGATGTCGGCCAGCGCGATCCCTTGCTGGTCGATCCACTTCACGAGTTCGACGATCATGCGAGCCGGCTGCGCCGAATGAACCACCAGGCCCGTGCGGCCGGCGGAAAAGGCAACCTTTTCAGATAACAAAAAAACGGGCAACTGCTCGGGCATGGGCTGCTGGCACTCAATCTCGATCCGGCTTTGGACTAGCGTGCGCTGCTGGATCTCGCGGGGAGTTCCGATATCGATAATGGCGCCCTCATCGATGATGGCTACCCGATCGCACAGCCGCTCGGCCTCTTCGATGTAGTGGGTGGTCAGCAAAATGGAGCGCTTGGCGCCGCGCAGCTCTTCAATCAGCCCGTGGATTTCCAGCCGCACCTGCGGATCGAGCCCGCTGGTGGGTTCATCCAGAAACAGAAGCTGCGGATCGTTCACCAGCGCCAGCGCGAGCGCAACGCGCTGTTTCTGGCCTCCGGAGAGTTTCGAGTAATATTGGTTGCGTTTATCGGCCAGTTGCAGGCGATCCAGGAGCTTATCGGTGTCCACCGCGCGCGAATAAAGCGCCGCGAACAGAGAAAGCGCTTCGTGCACTTTGATCTTGTCCGGAAGATTGGTGGCTTGCAGGCAGACCCCGATGCGATCCTTGATCTCGCGGGTTTCGAGCCCCGGGTCGTACCCCAGCACGCGCGCCTCGCCGCCGCTTCTGGGCCGCAAGCCCTCCAGGATTTCGACGGTCGTGGTCTTGCCGGCGCCGTTTGGGCCGAGCAGCCCGAACACCTCGCCCGCATGCACTTCGAACGAAATACCGCGCACAGCCTCGACAGTCCCGTAGCTTTTTCGCAAGCCGCGGACCGAAATAACGCTGCCGTCGACGCCGTTCAAGCCACCAGCACCGGAGCCTCGGCGAGCACGGTAAGCGCAGCCCGGCAGAACGCCGGCAGATCGTCGGGCTGGCGCGAAGTAACCAGGTTCCGGTCGACTACAACCTCCTCATCCAGGTAGCGCGCGCCGGCATTCACCAGGTCGTCTCTGATGGCGAAAAAACAAGTGGCGCGCCGCCCTTTGAGGATTCCCGCCGAACACAGCACCCAGCCGGCGTGGCAGATAGCCGCCACCAGCTTGCCCTGCGCATCCATGTCCTTGACGAATTGATTGGCTTTGGCGTGCCGGCGGATGTGGTCGGGCGCGTATCCGCCCGGCACGATCACGCCATCGAAATCGTCGGCGCTCACGGACTCGTAGGAGAGCCGCGCAGTGGCGGGATAGCCGAGTTTGCTCAAATAGGTTTTGCCGGCCTCCGCCCCCACCAGCACACAGTCAGCGCCGGCTTCGAGAAAGCGGTAGTACGGAACCCAGAGTTCCATTTCCTGGTACATGGCATCGACCAGAATCGCGATTTTTTTGCATGGGTGTGGCATGACTTCAAGAATACAGGAGAGCGGCAGGCGCGGCAGGCGCTTTCGGCCGGCAACCGTGGAGGAGGCCAGCAAAGGGCGGGTGTCATCGGGCAAAGCTCAAGATATCCGGGTGCTGGTCGGGCGCCCGGCCGATTAGCAGCCCGCGAGCGCCTCAGGAACAGAATCGCTCGGGGCAGTGCAACAGAGAACAGCGTCAGGCCAGCAGACCGCCGTGCCCGAGGCTGGCGACCTCCCAGCCGGATACTCGATAGCGCGCGAGCATCGCCGGCAACAGCAGGTCCACCACGTTGGGTTTGGCGGAGCGGAAACAACCTGGCGCTGATACCACGGGAACTTCGTCCCGGTAACCGAGCAGTAGCAGGTTGCCCGGCTCGACGGGCGCGAGAAAACGCTCGATGGAGCACCCGGCGTTCACCATGGCGCGACCCACCACGTCCTCCGGTCCCGCGGGGGCGGTGGTGGAGGCGATCAGAACACAGGTGGGCTTGGCGCGCAGCAGGTGCTGCAGCGAGCGCGAGACCCCGGCCTCGTCTTCGAGCGCCGTCAGCACAAAAGTCGCGTTCGCGCCCAATCGCTCCAGCCGTTGCCGCATGATATTCTCGAACAACTGTCGGGCGCGATCTCCGGCCAGCGGGTCCGTGTACAGCACGGCGATACTCGGACTCCGAATAGGCCGGGCCTGCAAAATGGGACCTCTCTCCTTGACGATCGAAATCACCGCATCCAACAACGGTTTCGTCACCGCAAACGGCGCGCTCTTGACGGTGGCCACGCGCTGCCCCAGTCTGGCGTGCGAGAAATTCAGCGATGTCGCTATCACCATGCTGGCCGCGCAATTGATTTGCTTCAGCAGCTCATCGTCCACCAAAATGCAGCATGGTTCGGTGGCAAATAAATTAGCCCTCCCTCCGGCGGCGAGCCGGATCTCGAGCGACCCACAACCGATTTCGCCCGCGACCTGCATGACGGCGTCATCCTCGCCGATCTCGCCTTCCTCCAGCTCGGTGACCCAGACTTCATTCATCCCCTCAGTCTCGAGCATCCTGGCATCTTCGTCACTAATTACGTGGCCTTTTGCCAATAGTTTCTTTCCGCCGGCGCGGAAAATCGTGCAGCACAGCACTCGGCCTGTGGACTGCTTGACATCGATGGTTTGAGCATGCATCTGAAACTTGTCCTTCGCAAAACCACTTCCAAACATTCAAAAATTATACTCCTCGCTAGTGGAAATACGAAACAAACTTCTCAGCACGCGAAAAGATTTTTATCGCTTGCAAATCAAGTTCCAAACTTTACGGATTTGTTGTCAGGAAACGCTTTTCCGATGCGGGAGTTGTACCAGAACGGAGTCAGGCTCAGCGCCGGTCGCCAGTACCGGGTGGGACCGCAGCGCCTTTAGCATTGCGATTTCATCGCAGCACTGAAACTTCGGACATCTCAGGCAGTCTTTCCAGACTTTCAGCGGAAGTTCGCCGCGTTCCACTTCGTCAAAGCCCATTTTTCGGAAGAACTCGGGAATATAAGTAAAAGCGAACATTGCGTGAAGATCATTCTCGACGGCTTCCTTCTCTAGCGTCGTGACGATCCTGCGTCCGACCCCTCGGGATTTCAGGTGGGGAGCAACTGCCAGGGACCGCACTTCGCCCGAGGTGGGCGTGTAGAAGTGGAGGGCCCCGCAACCCAGCAATTGCCGTCCTGAGTACGCTACCGTAAAGTCTCGAATGTTCTCCGACATTTCGAATTCCGTCCGAGGTAGCATTATTCCAGTGGCGGCGTAATTGTTGATCAATTCCAGCAACTTGGGGATGTCCTGCAGGGTCGCCTTTCGCAGGAGCAGCGGCGCGGCACGGTCGAGGGCGGGCGGTTCTGTGAGGCCGGCGCTAAGCATTCAGACGTGCTCCCACTTCGCCAATCAAGCGAGTCCCTAGCCGGTCGCCTGCCACCAGCCGCTCCATCACGCCCGGAACGGCTCCAGGCGCAATCACTACCTCCCCCACCCCGAGTCGAATCGCTTCGCCGGCTGCCTCCAGCTTGGCCCGCATCCCGCCCGTCGCGAGGCCGGTCTCGATCAGCCTGCTGCATATCCCCAGGGTGATATTGGGATATATAGATCGGTTCTCGTCCCACACGCCATCCACGTCTGTGAGGAAAAAAAGCCGCTCGGCTTGGATGGCCGACGCCACCGACACTGCCATCTGGTCGGCATTGACGTTGTAGAAACGGCCTTGCCGGTCTCCGGCCAAACAGGCGATGACGGGCAGGTAGGCATGCTCGATGAGCAAACGGATCAGCTCCCCATCGGATCGAACCGGGCGGCCGACAGCGCCCAATTCGTCGCTTATGGGCTCCGCCAGGGTGAGCAGCGCATCCATTCCGCTCAGCCCAACCGCGCGCGCGCCGCAGGCGACCAGGGCCGCGACCAGCTCCTGATTTACTGAACCGGCCAGTACCTTGAGTACCGCGTCCAGCACTTCCGGCGTGGTGACGCGAAGGCCGTTGACGAATCGGCTCTCCACGCCGTGCTCGGCCAGAAAGCGCGTCATCTGCTTGCCTCCGCCGTGGACTATTACGGTGCTCAGCCCATTCTCGATGGCGCGCGCGATCTCCCCAGCCAGCCTGTTACGCGATTCGGCGGCATCCAACAGCGTCCCGCCTATTTTGATCAGGGCCCTCATAGTAGCCCTTCGGTCTCCGGGAATCCCAGGACCAGATTCATGTTCTGAATCGCCTGGCCGGCCGCTCCCTTTACCAGATTGTCGATCGCGCTCACCACCACCGCGCGGCCCGTGGCCGGATCGAACTTGACTCCCAGGTCGCAGAAATTGGTGCGGTCAACGCCTTTGATGTCCGGCAAAGTTCCGGGACGGTAGAGCCGGACGAAAGGCTCGTGGCGGTAGCGGCTGCTGTAGATGTCCATGAGTTCGGATGCACTCGAAACATTGCGGGCGCGGAAATAAATGGTCTCGAGAATTCCGCGCTCGATGGGCAGCAATTGAGCCGTGAAGCTGAGTTCTCCTTCTTCCAACTGCGACACCTGCAGGATCTCGGGTACGTGCCGGTGATCCAGCACGGAATATGCCGAAAGATTGTCCGTCGCTTCGCAAAAGCTGGTCCGGAGAGTCGGCTTGCGTCCAGCCCCGCTGACGCCCGATTTAGCGTCGCAGACGATGCCGCAGGCGCGGTCGATCACGCCGCTGGCGAGCAGCGGTTGAATCGCCAGGTTGGCGGCCGTCGGATAACAGCCGGGATTTGCGATCAGCCGCGCGCCCGCGATGCGCGAGCGGCAAAACTCCGGCAGACCGTAAACGGCTTCCGACAGCAATTCGGGAGCGGCGTGTTTTTGCTTGTACCAGTGCGCATAGGCGCTGGCGTCGGGGAGCCGAAAGGCTCCGCTGATGTCCACCACCTTGGCTCCGGCCGCGAGCAGAGCCGGCGCGAGTTCCATCGACACTTCAGCGGGCGTCGCAAGAAATACCAGCGCGAGGCCCTCGGATCTTACAGCCTCCGGCGTGCAGGGCGCTCGATCGGGCTGCTGGGTATTGAACGGCTGGGGCCTTTCTTCGGAATCATGCCGATGTTCCAGCAGCACCGGCTCGACGCGCGGATGATGCGCCAGCAGGCGGACCAATTCGGCGCCGCTATAGCCGCGGAAGCCGACGATCCCGGCGCGCGTCTTGGAATAATTATTCACCCTGATGAATGATTATACCACGGCCGCACGGGGGTGGTGGCTCCAGGTTTTGTTGGTTGATTATGCAAAGGCTTAATAATCATACCTTTAGCGCCCACAAAAAACATCTCATCAGATTGTTGTAGGACCAGCAGGCATTGTGCTAAAGTCAAGAGGAACCCGACACAAGCTAGTTCCCTGCGGGGCTGGGCCTACTGGAAACAATCCTCTAGGATGCTGTTCTATCCACACTATCCACAAGCTGTTTTCCACAACTCTCGTATCTTCTTCATATCACAAAACTTACACAGTCGCGCTGAGGAAAACTGCTGTGTATAAAACAGGCACCCCAAACAGCGTATTTTGGCCCAAGACAAACTTGAAATACGCTGGCACAGACGAAGGGAACTATTAAGTGTCGGATCTATCTTACCGAAGCATCTTAATCGCCGTCGAGGGGATCGACGGCGCTGGCAAAACAACTCAGGTTGGCCTACTGCGCGACGCGCTGGAGCGTGCGGGTGAGAGCCCGGTAATCTCCAAGGAACCCACCAACGGACCATGGGGAAAGATCATCAAGGAATCGGCAAGCGCAGGAAGGCTGTCACCAGAAGAAGAACTGAAAGCCTTTCTTAACGACCGCACAGAGCACGTGACCAACTTGGTTGGGCCGGCAATGCAAGAGGGTCGGATCGTCATCTTAGATCGCTACTTTTATTCCAGCATCGCCTATCAGGGATCGCGTGGAGCGAACTACAAAGAAGTCCAAGCGATCATGGAATCGCGATTCCCTATTCCAGATGCTGTTTTCATTCTAGACATCGATCCAAGTCTCTCGGTTTACCGAATTGCCTATTCGCGAGGCGAAGAGCCCAATCATTTCGAAGAGAGAAAAAATTTGCAGAAAGCTCGGGAGATTTTTAAAGAATTATCGGGAGCAGTTATCCACCATATCGATGGATCAATGTCCCGGCAGGCTGTCCATTCGGTCTTGATTGACGCATTCATCGAAGGCGCGCTGAAGAAGAAACGCTGCGCCAAAGAATACGGCTGTGACGATCCGTTCCACTGCACGTTCCGACTAACCAATAACTGCGAGTGGGTTCGTATGTCAAAAGCTCTTCGCGCGCCAGAGCCGATCACCGCCTAGATCACGCGAGCATTTCTGCGATAGTCCATGGATGACTCGCTAGCCCCGCCGCCATCGCCGGAGTCGCCCCGTTAAGGCTGATATGTTTTCGGCAAAAGTTGTACCACGCGAAGTGAAGCGCCAGTGCAGCCTTCAGGTTCGACCATTTCTTGGAGAACCCGTTCGTCAAACGGGTTAGTCTCCGCATGCACATGCGCATGGTCAAGTTCTGTCTCTCAACGTGCGACGTGCAGATTAGTTTTTCGTCTGGGTAACCGTAGATCGGCGTGGGGATCGCCTCAACCACTTCGGGTGGGCTGTATCGGCGCGCGTCTTCCGGTTCGTTCCAGGCGTAGATTTTGACCAACTGGGCATAATCCACGCGCTCGCCTTGATGCCCG
>DASQHQ010000096.1:0-42734 GCA_035632015.1 Bryobacteraceae bacterium | reverse complement strand
TACACCGCTTCACGCGACCATCCCGAGCTGCTCGGACTATACGCGAAGATCGTCGGGGCCGCCGGTCCGCTGGTCGAGACCATGCTGCACGTCGAGCGCCGCAGCGTGGAGGCGAACAATTTGAAGGCCAACAGCCTGTACGCGGCGGCCCAGGACGCAATCCGGCGCGGTGACGCAGCCGCGGCGGCGTCCACGCAGCGCGCCAGTCGCGCGCTGGCGGAGACCCTGAAGTCAGATCCTGACGTCCGCCTGCGCGCCATCGCTGCGCGTCTCTACGCCGCTGCCGCTG
Organism: Bryobacteraceae bacterium; assembly: GCA_035632015.1. Classification (GTDB taxonomy): domain Bacteria; phylum Acidobacteriota; class Terriglobia; order Bryobacterales; family Bryobacteraceae; genus Palsa-89. Next base: position 42,445 of record DASQHQ010000096.1, on the reverse strand, counting down.
AAACGTCCAGTAGATTGGGCGACACCGGGCAGGCCGAGCGAGATGTGCGAGACGCCGAGCAGCTCGCGCAGGATGTCTCCCGCCGGACCAAGCCGGATGACACCTTCACCCTGGGGAGCTTGCCGGCCACCTATGACCTGTTGGGCGCCGCCGAAGAAGGCATGGATCACTGGGACCGGGCCTTGCAGTTTCGCGAGAGCCATCCTGGCGCAGCACAAAAGACCGCCGATCCTCATCAGGGGGCCGATGACCGAAGGTTCGAAATAGTACACGATGCCCTCGAGCAGCGCAACCGGACGGCCCAAATTGAATTCGAGAACTACCGCTACCAAGCGGCCCGCGAAGTTTTGGAACAAAGGTCCCTCGCGATCGCCAATACGCTCGTCGCCTGGAACAACCAACCCGAGCAGCATCGCAGCGCCGCCCAACGGCTTCGGGCCCAGCTCGATCTTTGGGACGTCGAAGACAAACTTGCATTTGTGTTGACAGCTCGCAAGAGCACCTGGCAGGACGCGATGCGGTATTACACCCAGGCCATCCAGACCGCCGACAAGCTCATTCCAGCCGATTCCAGCGTGCCGAACCTCCAGAGGAGGGAAGGTGAAGTGGCCGCGCTGGCCCGGCTCCAGAAACTTCTCGGGCTCACCGAGCAGGCCGGGCACAGCTACGTCCGCTACGTTGCGCTGGTGTCCGAACGCGCGAATGCGCAGCCCGGCGCCGAGACCTTCGCCAAACTAGGCGACGCGCACCAACAGTGGGCCGGCTTCGAGGCGCACCACGGCCCCAAGTCCGCGGCGCCGGCCGACTATCAGAGTGCGCTCGACTGGCTCTCGAAAGTGAGCAGCAAGGACGGCTCCGTGGAACGAGAGATCGCGGCTGTGACTCTGAAGCTGGCCGACGCCGAAGCGGGCCTTGGGGGCGCCGATCAGGCCAGGCAGCACTACCGCGCCGCTGCCAGCGCCAGCGCAAGATGCATCGGGTTTGACCGCAGGCTCGCGGCCGGAAAGGACAGTTCCGCTCCAGCGATTCTGATGTCCGATTATGAAAACCTCGCGTTCAGCGAACTGGGATCGGGCGACCGCAAAGCCGCGCAGGAGGCGCTGGCGAAGATGCTGGACGCCGCCAAAGCGGCCGTGAGCCAGGCCCAGGCGGCTTTATCCGAAAAAAAAACGCTGCCGGCGATGCTCGCTTCCGCGGTCGCATATGGAAGGCTCGCGTGGGCGGAGCTTCTCAACAACCACGTGGAAGAATCGATTCAAGCTTCCCAGACTGCCCTGGCCAAGGACAAGCCCGCCTGGATGGATGCGCAAGCCTGGGCCGGCGAGCAAGCCTGGATCGACGGCCAAGCCTGGATGCAAGCCAATCTGGCGCACGGCTATTTGCTCGCCGACCGGCTCGACCAGGCGAAATCCATTTACTTGAGTCATCGTGGCGAAGAAATGTACGACGAGCCGTTCGAGCTGTCCGTGCTGGACGATTTTGCGCAGCTTCGAAAAGCCGGCTTCGGCCGCCCGGCTATGGCGGAGATCGAACAGGGGCTGGGCCAAGCCAGCCGATGATGCGCCGCGCGCGGCCCCGCTGGCCGGTTTGAAGTCCACCAAAGCGGACGAGTACAATCTCTAGTTGGCGGCAGGAGATTGACGATTCCACGCAGCTTCATTCTGAGCCAATGAACATCTCGGTCAAGGGCGAATACGCGCTGCACGCCATCTTCGATCTGGCCTCGCAACCGCCGGGCGAGCCGATCAAAATCGCGGACATCGCGCGCCGGCAAAAGATCCCTCAAAAATTTTTGGAGTTGATTTTATCGGGGCTCAAGCAGGGCGGCTTCGTTGAATCGCGGCGCGGCGCCGAAGGCGGTTATTTGCTCGCCCGCTCGCCGGACACCATCACCGTGGGCGACGTCATCCGTTATGTCGAAGGCGGCAAGGTCAAGCCCCGGAATCCAAAGCAGCAGGCCTCCGACCCCTTCGCCGAGACCTGGAGGCGCGTGGATCAGGCCACCTCCAGCGTGATCGATCACACCACCTTCGCCGAGCTCGTGCGTATCTGGCATGACCGGCAGGCCAAGTATGTGCCGAATTGGGAGATTTGATGCTGCATCAAGACAATTCACTGAGTATCGGACGGACGCCGCTGGTGAAGCTCAGCCGCGTCTCCGAAGGCGCCGACGCCACCCTCCTGGCCAAAATCGAAGGCCGCAATCCAGCCTATTCGGTGAAGGATCGTATCGGCGCCTCCATGATCTGGGATGCCGAGAAGCGCGGGCTGCTGGGTCCGGGCAAGGAGTTGATCGAGCCCACCAGCGGGAATACGGGCATCGCGCTGGCTTTCGTCGCCGCGGCGCGTGGTTATCCGATCACGCTGGTGATGCCGGAAACGATGTCCATAGAACGGCGTAAAGTGCTGCGGGCGTTCGGCGCCAGCCTGATCCTGACCGAAGGTGCTGGAGGAATGCGGGCCTCCATCGACAAATGCGAGGAGATCCTGGCTTCCGATCCGGATCGCTACGTTTTGCTGCAGCAGTTCCAGAATCCCGCCAACCCCGAGATCCACTTTAAGACCACAGGTCCGGAAATCTGGGAGGACACGCAGGGCGCCATCGATGTTCTGGTGAGCGGCGTCGGAACGGGGGGTACCATTTCGGGCGTATCGCGCTACATCAAGACGGTTCAGAAGAAGAATATCCTTTCGGTGGCGGTCGAACCGTCCGTCAGTCCCGTGATCAGCCAAACTCTGAACGGCCAGCCATTGAAACCTGGGCCGACCAGGATTCAAGGCATCGGCGCCGGATTCATTCCCGGAACGTTGGACCTCAAGATGGTGGACCGCGTGGAGCTGGCGGGCGATGAGGAATCTATCGAGATGGCGCGCCGGCTCTGTAGCGAAGAGGGCATCCTCTCGGGGATTTCCTGCGGCGCGGCCGTTGCCGCCGCAGTGCGGATCGCCAAGGAACCGGAGATGCGCGGCAAGACCTTGGTAGTCGTGTTGCCCGACTCCGGCGAACGGTACCTTAGTACGCCACTGTTCAAGGGGATCTCTGCGGAGTAGGAAGCAAAATAGAAAAGGCGGACGCTTTTTGGGGTGATAGGGTGAAGCGCCCGCCGTCGTAACGGGGATTTGATTAGATAACGACAGAACACCCCCGCCGGGTTACGGGCGGCTGGGAAATATTTCGCGCCCTTACGAATCGTTACATATCTGACTTTCAAGGGGCAGCCCGGCATTGGGAGCCACTATACTATCTGGAATATGAGATTCCGGTGGCCTCTTGTGCTTTGCCTCCTTGCGTCTGCCTCGGCCCAGCAGTACACCATCTCTACGGTGGCGGGCATCGGCCGGATGCAGTTTGCGGGGGCCGGGCAGCCGGCCGTCAAAGCCAGGGTCATCGAACCCTGGGGCGTCGCGGCGGATGCCTCCGGCAATGTTTACTTCAGTGACCAATACTACTTGCAGGTGTTCCGCATCGACCCGAACGGTATTGTGACGGTATACGCCGGTAGCGGCCAGTCTGGATCCGGGGGCGATTCCGGACCCGCAACCGCGGCCCAGTTCCGCGTACCAGGGTTCCTCGCTACAGATCCCGGCGGGGATCTATACATCGCCGACAGCGGCAACGGCAACGTACGAAAAGTTACGCCGGATGGGACCATTACAACCGTCGCGACTGGGGGAGGCGATGGCGTGGCCGTGGACTCGAAGGGCAACCTTTATGTGTCCGGCGGTAACGCCATTCACATAGTCCGGCCGGATGGCACGAACTCGGTGATCGCCGGGACGGGCAAGCCCGGTTACACCGGCGACAAGGGACAAGCTGTCAATGCGCTGCTCTCCGCCCCACGGGGACTGCGCGTGGATGCATCCGGCAACATCTTCGTGGCCGAATGGGCCAATAATGTGATTCGCGAAATCAACGCACAGGGCGTGATCACCACCTTTGCCGGCAACGGAAAATCCGGTTCCGGCGGCAATGGGGGCTTGGCGACCGCAGCCAACCTGAGACAGCCGAGCGACGTCCTGCTGGATGGCAATGGGAATTTGTATATCGCGGACACCTTTCAGGTCCGAATCGTGGACAAGACCGGGAAGATCAACCTCTTCGCGGGGGGGGCGTATCCACGGCCGACGGCATCCTCGCCAATCTGGCCTACCTAATCCAGCCGATCGGACTGGCTTTGGATAGCAAGGGGAACGTGCTCGCGGCATTGGAGGAAAACCAGCAGGTGCGCTCGATTACCGTGACGCCGAACCGGATCATTACGACCATTGCTGGCGTGCCGGGCAGCACGAGTCTGGGCGAAAACCAGCCCGCGACTGCAACGCCGCTTCTCAGCCCTCAGGGGATCGCTCTCGGTAGCAATCCAGGCGATTTCTTCATCGCCGATTGGGCCGACAATCGGGTTCGCTTCGTTTCCTCCGGACGCATGTCGACGCGGGCCGGCAACGGCCTATGGCCACTACGGGGGACAAGGGGCCTGCTCTCTCGGCGGCAATAGGCGGACCCTTCGATGTGGCCTATGACTCCATTCGCGGCGACTTGTATGTCTCGACCGGCTCACAATTCCTCGTCCGGAAGATCGACACCAGCGGCACGATCACAACCGTCGCAGGCGGCGGCGGACCCTTCGGATCCGGCGTCTCCGGATCGTTGATCGGGGATGGCGGCAAGGCGACCAGCGGCACGCTGGACGATCCGCTCGCGATTGCCGTGGATCAGGCCGGGAACCTGTACATCTCCGACCACCTTCATCAGCGCGTTCGCCGCGTGGATACATCCGGCACCATCACGACCTTCGCCGGCACCGGGGTGCCCGGTTACTCGGGCGACAATGGTCCAGCCACGAACGCTCAGTTGTTCAACCCACGTCAAATCGCGACCGACAATCAAGGGAACGTATATGTCGCCGATTCGGGGAACTTCTGCATCCGCAAAATCACTCCCGACGGAACCATCACCACCGTGGTTGGAACAGGAGTGAGCGGTGCAGGAGGCGATGGCGGGCCGGCTGTCAACGCGCAGCTGAACGCCGCACTATCCGTAGCTGTGGATTCCCTGGGCAACCTGTACACCGCAAACACGGCCAGAATTCGCAGAGTGGACGCCGTCACCGGCATTATTTCCACTATCGCCGGCAACGGCAGCTTGGGCTTCCAAGGTGACGGCGGTCCGGCCACCACCGGCGAAGTCAACGTGCCGTGGAGTCTCGCCGTAGACAGCGCCTTCAACGTGTACTTTGTGGACCAGGGGAACTTGCGCGTGCGCGAGCTTTCGCCCCAGTGGATCACCGCGGGTGGCGTGCTCAACGCAGCCAGCCTTCAAGCGGGCGCGGTGTCGCCGGGCGAGATCGTGGCCATCAATATTACCGGCTTTGATCCGACGCAGACCGGCGGCCAGATCCTGTTCGACGGCAATCAAGCCACGGTGGTCTCTTCAACATCGAATCAGGTCACGGTGATCGTGCCCTACGAAGTGGACGGCCAAGCGAGCACGCAGTTGCAGATCGTAGCGGGCGTCATCACCACCAACACCGTCACGGTTCCGGTCGCCACCACCGCGCCGGGCATCTACACAAAAGACTCGAGTGGGCAGGGCGCCGGGATGATCCTGAACGCGGACTCGAGCGTGAACTCGTCGCAGAATCCGGCCTCGCGCGGGACCAATATCACGATCTCGGCCACCGGCGAAGGCCAGACCACTCCGCCCGGAGTAGACGGGCAAGTCGCGGGCGCTACGCCTCCGGTGCCGAATCAGATGGTGTCGGTGCAGATCGGGGGAGTGGACGCACCGATAGTCTCAGCCGGCGGCACGCCAGGCCAGCCAGCCGGATATTTCCAGGTGGTGGTGCAGGTTCCCGATGACGCACCGGTTGGCGATGTCCCGATTGTGTTGACCGTAGGGGGCGGGTCCAGCGAGCCCGGAGTAATCGTCTCCATACAGTAATCGGCCCGAAACGTAATCCAGGTTGCTTGTTTTTCGCCCTTTCTTCGATTATACTGGTAGGCGAATAAAAGGAGAACAGGAGTGCCGTCATGCCCCTCCCCCAAACTCTCTTCGTCGGACCGTCCGGCTGGTCCTACGCTCACTGGAACGGGATCGTTTATCCCAAGCTGAAACCGCGCCGCTTTCACGCGCTCGAAGACATCGCGCGTTACTTCGACGCCGCTGAAATCAACACCACCTTTTATCAGAGCATCCGGCCGGAGATCGCGCGGCTGTGGCTTCGCAAGGTTGCTCACAATCCCAAGTTTGTGTTCACTGCCAAGCTGGGGCGGCGCTTTACGCATGAGCGGCTGCTGGGCTCGGCCGAAGTGGCGCAGTTCAAGGAAGGCTTGTGGCCGCTGCTGAAGACGCACAAGCTGGGTGGCCTGCTCATGCAGTTTCCCTGGACCTTTCGTTACACCCAGGAGAACCGCGAGCACCTGATCGCCGTCCGCCGCGCGTTTCACGAGTTCCCGCTGGTGGCCGAGATGCGGCACGGCAGTTGGACGCAGGATGAGGCGCTGGGCACGCTGATCGACTACCACATCGGGTTTGCGAACATCGATCAGGCGGCTTACACCAAGGCCATGCCGCCGGGCGCGTTCCTGACGTCTTCGATCGGCTATGTGCGGCTGCACGGGCGAAATCCGCAGGACTGGCAGCGCGAGTTCGGGCGCGCCCCGGAACCGGTGGCGGCGCATGACTATCTCTATTCACGCCAAGAGCTGCTCGAATGGAAGCCTCGCATCGAGCAGATTCAGCAGCACGCCGCTGTGACCTTCGTGTTCGCCAACAACGACGTCGGCGGCAAGTCGGTGGTGAATGCGCTGCAGTTGGCTCAAATGTTCGGCGACGAGCGGGGCGTCGCGCCCGCGGATCTGATCGCGCGCTTCCCACAGCAGTTGGCCGATTTTCACGCCGATCATCCGATGCAGGATGCGCTGTTTGGAAGCTACGAGCCGGAGCGGCGCGCGGTAGCGTAGCCGGGCTGGTCAAAGCACGCGAACTCCCTGCCGCTCAGCTTCCTTCCGGAGCGCTGCATCCAGCGTCAGAAATCCCGCGTCCTCGCGGCGTGCCAGCGCCAGATAGAACATGTCGTAGACCGGCCGGCGGGCGACGCGAGCCAGAAGAAAAGCTTCGCGATACAGTTCGCGGCAAGCGACCAGACTGTCAACCAGGCCGAGAGCGAACTCCAGCGTGTCTTCGCAGATGCTCAAGGCGAGATGCTCATATTGGTGGTATTTCCAAATCGCATTGACTATTTCGGGGACGATCAGTTCCGGGGCCAGCACTTCGTCGGCCTGTTCCAAAGCGGCGGCGCACTGCTTCGATCGGGGGCGGTTCAGGGCAACTTCGAGGGCAGCGCTGGCGTCCAAGACGAGTCTCACCGCTGGCGATCCTGGCGAATCAGCTTGACGGGGTCGCTGAGCCTGCGGGTCTTTTTCTGATCCATGGCGCGAATCGCGTCGAGAACCTTCTTGCGGCGGGCCTTGGCGTCCAGTTCAACCTGGAGGCCGCGAGCCAGCACGGCGACCACCTGTTGAGCCAGGCTGCGGCGTTCTATTTTGGCTTGCTCCGCAAGCGTTCGGTACAAATGGTCCGGCACATCTCTGACCTGAATCAGGCGCATGACTACTCCATTTTATCGCCGATTGCAATTTGATGCAAATTGCATGCGACAACCCTGCGGTGCGCTAGAAGTCCGTCCTCTGAGCGGGCGGGAAGGCGACGCGCAGCGCGTTCAGCACCGCCACCAGATCGATGACTTCCTGGGCCACCGCGCCAATCACGGGGGGCAGGTAACCGGCCGCGGCGGCCACCATCCCGATCATGCTCAGCGCCATGCCGCCCACGGCGCTCTGGAGCGCGATGCCGCGCATGTGGCGGCTGATGTGCATCAATTCGTCTACTTTTGCGAGCGACGGTTCCAGCAATACGGCGTCGGCGGCCTCGGCGGTAATGTCGCTGGCTTGTCCGAAGGCGATGCCCGCAGTCGCGGCCAGCATGGCCGGCGCATCGTTGATTCCGTCGCCCACGTAGAGCGTCTTGCCCAGCCGGGTTTCGGCCTCCACAATCGCAACCTTCTCCTCCGGCGATTTGCCGGCTTGTATGTCCCGGATCCCGACCGCCTCGGCCAGATAGCGCACCTCGGATTCCCGGTCGCCGGACACCAGCATCACTTTTTGCGCCGCATGCTTCGGCTTGAGATGCGATACGAATGCTTCGGATTCCTTGCGGGGCTCGTCGCGGAAGCGGAAGACTGCGGCCACGGAGTCATCGATGACGACCAGGCATTCGAGCCCGCTGGTTTCCGCGCTGAGCCACTCCGGCAGGGCCTGGCTCGCGGCATTCAAGCGATTGCGGCCGGTGATCCGCACGCTGTGGTCGGCGACCAGTCCCTGGAGACCTTCGCCCGGTTTCTCGCTGATGAGCCGGACCGCCGCCAGCTTGAGTCGCTTGTCTTCTGCGGCCCGCAGGACCGCTCCGGCTAACGGATGCTTGGAATACTGTTCCAGGCTGGCCGCCATGCGCAGCGCGAATTCCGCCTGAACTTCCGGAGCAGTTGTGATGCCCGTGAGCGCGGGCCGCCCATAGGTGAGCGTGCCGGTTTTGTCGAAGATCAGGGTGCGGCAGCCGTCCACTTGTTCGAGCACCGCCGGATTCTTGATGATGATGCCGCTTTGGCCGGCCACCGAAATGGCGCCGATGATGGCCACCGGAATGGCGAGCAACAGCGGGCAGGGCGTCGCGATCACCATCACCGCCAGGAAGCGGTGCGGGTCGCCGCCCAGGAACCAACCCAGCAGTGCCACCGCTAGCGCCAGCGGCGTATACCACGCGCCCAGCCGGTCAGCGATGCGGCGCATGCGCGGCCGATTCTGCGCGGACGCGGACATGACCTGCATGATCTTGGCGTAACGTGAATCGCGCGGGAGTTTTTCCACCGCGACCGTCAGCGCGGCGTCGCCGTTGATGGCGCCCGAGAAGACCGCCGAACCGGGCGTTTTGGACATCACGAACGGCTCGCCGGTCAGATACGATTCGTCCATGGTCCCGTGGCCTTCCAGCACCGTTCCGTCCACGGGGCAAATTTCGTGCGGCAGGACCAGCAGCCAGTCGCCGATCACGATCTCGTCCAGAGATACGTCGGAAAAAGTTGAGTCTGAACTGCGGTGCGCGATGAGCGGCATGCGCTTTGCCAGCGCGTTGAGGACCGCGGAAGCGCGCCGCGAGGCATACTGCTCGAGCGCGGTGCCTCCAGAGAGCATCAACACCACGATGACCCCGACCAAATACTCCCCCATAAACGCCGCTGTGGCGATCGACGCGCCGGCCAGCAGGTCCGAGCCAAAGTTACTCGCCGCCAGATTTCGCGTCAATTGGACGAGCAGGGGAATACCGCCTCCGGCCAAGGCCACGACGAGCGGAAGATTGAAGACTGGCACTGGTGCGTGAAAGCCGAAGCGCAGGACCAGATGAAGGGCGATGCAAAGGACTGCCAAACCAGCGATATAGGTCTCTCGCTGAAAGCCGGGCGGTCGTTCCATCCCTTGCTTGGATGCACGTGGCTGTCCAGAGGTGATCGTATGCTTCCTCACGAAACTTGATCCAATCTCTGCGTGTTTTCACCCAATCCGGCGGTTTACCCCAGCCGGGCTATGCGGCAGAGTTTGTAACTCATTGAAAAAATGGCCACATCGCATGGAATCGGGACTGCACCGCCCGCCAGCGATGGGAAGGAGTGCTCAAATGAGGCGCTTATCGCCAGGTTTCTTGATCCGCATTTTTCTTGTAGCCATCGCCTTGGCCGGTGCTATCGGCCTGCAAAGCCAGGGGCGGAGCCCCTTTGGCAAACTCGATAAAGCATCCTACGCCGACCCGAAACTCATTGCTTTTGTCAGCCCCGGTCTGGCCTTCAAAGTCGCCAGTGCTTCGATTGCCAACGACGGCACGATCACGGCGCGAGTCCTGGTAACCGATCCGCAAGGACGTCCCTTGGACACAACCGGTCTCGACACGCCGGGCAGGGTATCGATGACCTTCATCGCCGCGACCATTCCGAACGGTCAGAAGCAGTACACTTCTTATACAACGCGCACAGTGACAGCGGTGAGCGGCGGCGCTACCGCGATCCAGGCGGCTGGTGAATCCAACGGAACGCTCGTCACCAACGCCGACGGCGATTATACCTATACCTTCAAGACCAAGGCGCCGCCGAACTTTGACCAAACCGCGACGCACACGGTAGCGGTGTATGGGAACCGGAATCTGTCGGCTTTCAACCTGGGCACCAACTACGCCTCCGCCACTCTCAACTTCGTTCCGAATGGCGCAGCGGTAACGGTGACGCGCGACGTGGTTCGCGACGGAGCCTGCCAGAACTGCCACCAGAGCCTGGAATTCCACGGCGGCTCCCGTGTGGGTGTCGCCCTGTGCGTGCTTTGTCACACGCCGCAGTCGGTGGATCCCAACACGGGCAACACCGTGAATTTCCCCAAGCTGGTTCACGAGATTCACATGGGCAAGGCGGCGCCCAACGCGCAAGCCGGGAAACCGTACACCATTTACGGCTTCAACGGCTACGTAGACTGGGGCGACGTCACATTTCCAGGAAGTGGCTCAATTAACGATCCGCGAAACTGCCAAAAGTGCCACGACCAGAATAGCGGAGCGGCGCAGGCGAATGCGTATCTCACACCGAATCGCGCAGCGTGCGGTGGCTGTCATGACAACGTGAATTTCGCGACCGGCGAGAATCATGTGAATCTCCCACAACTGGACGACAGTCAGTGCGCCAACTGCCATTTCCCGCAGGGCGAGCTGCCGTTCGATGCTTCCATCGTGGGCGCACACCTCAGCCCCACCTTGTACTCGGGCTTGCCGGGCTTGGTGATCAACATTCTGAAAGTCGATGGCGGCACGGCGGGCAACGCCCCGACGGTGACGTTCACGCTGAAGGACAATGGCGGAAATCCAGTACCGGCCAATAGCCTTACCACTTCCCCCAACCGGCTGGGCATCGTCATGGCCGGTCCGACCAGCGATTACGGCTATACCAGCTTTGGACCGGATGTCACCACCAACGGTTACGTAATGGAAGATGCCACCAAGGCGACTTGTGGCACGGATGGAACCTGCGTTTATCAATTTCTGCACGCGATTCCGGCCGGCGCCACCGGCACGTATTCGATCGGAATGGAGGGCCGCCGCGGATTCACCATTAACGCCGGCACGACCGCTGCTGTCACGACTGATTACGGTGCAGTGAACAAAGTTGTCAGCTTCTCAGTCGACCGTTCTCCGATGGCGCCGCGCCGCAAAGTCGTGGACATTTCGAAATGCAACGCGTGCCACCTGTCCCTTTCGGTGCACGGCGAGAATCGCAATCAGATCGAGATGTGCGTGCTGTGCCACAATCCGTCGGAAACCGATATCTCGCAGCGTCCCGCCGCCAAGGATCCGGCGATTGCGAATGCGCCGCCGCAAGCGGTCAACTTCTCGCTCCTGATTCATAGCATCCACGATGGGTCGGCCCTGGCTGCGGCGGGACGTCCGTTTGTCGTGGTTGGATTCGGCGGAAACCCCGTCGATTTCTCCGATGTGACCTTCCCGGCGTTCAGCCCCGCCGGCACGGTGGGGAACGTTCGAGCTTGCAGCATGTGCCATGTCAATGGTTCGGAGGCGAATCTGCCCCTTGGGCTGAACAATGTGACCACGCCGCAGGGTTACGAGAACCCCACGCCGCCGATCACTGCCGCCTGCATGACGTGCCACGCCAGCAAGGCTGAGTTCTCCCACGCCGTCGCCAACACCACGCAATTTGGCGAAAGCTGCACGGATTGTCATGCCTCTGGCGCTGCATTTGATGTAGACCAGGTCCATGCGCAATAGCTCCTCCAGACGGGCCTACGGGGCTGCTGTAGGCATCGCGCTGGCTCTCTGCCTCGCGCTGCCCGCGCAGCAGCCCGCCAAATCTCCGGAACCCGCCAAATCCGCGGAGCCCGCCAAGGCTCCCGAATACGTCGGTTCGGAGACTTGCAAGGCCTGTCACGAAGAGATTTTCAACAACCTTCAGAAGACTCCCCACTTCGCCATCGAAACTGGAGCTCGCCGTGGCTGGGCGCAGAAGAGCTGCGAATCCTGCCACGGTCCGGGCTCCAAACACGCCGAGTCGGCTTCGGCGGACGATGTCAAGAATCCAGCCAAGCTGAAGCCGGCGGAAGTTGACCGCACCTGTCTCACCTGCCATCTGAACCAGAACACGCCGGTGGGCCGCCTGGCCACCGGACACGCCAAGGATGAAGTGGGCTGCACCACCTGCCACACCGTTCATGGCGCCGGAGGCGCCAAGCTGGTGATGCACAACAAGGCCGAGATCAACGCCAACTGCGCCACCTGCCATGTATCGCAGTGGGCTGCCTTCAACCGCCCCTATAAGCATCGGCTTCCGGAAGGCGCCATGTCGTGCGTGGATTGCCACAATCCGCACGCGAGTTTTCGCGCCGACAGCCTCGCGGTTTCGTTCGGCAACGAGCCAGGTTGCCTGGCATGCCACAGCGACAAGCGCGGGCCGTTCATCTACGAACATCCGGTTGAAAGGTTGGAAGGCTGCACCGCATGTCACGAACCGCACGGCTCGGCCAATCCCAGAATGCTGACGCGGCACGAGGTGCGTCTGGTTTGCCTGGAGTGCCACGCCAACCTGCCCATCCCACCGTCGATTTCCAAGAATGCCAGCATCGGCGGCGTTCCGCCGGCGTTGCATGACCTGCGCAGCCCGCGTTTTCAAAACTGCACCATATGTCACGTGAAGATTCACGGGTCCTACGTGGATCGGACGTTCTTCCGATGAAAACGCTGCTGAGTTTTGTGATTCTGATTCCGCTTTGGGCGCAGCAGCCGGCAGCCGATCCGGCAGCTCGCGACGCCGCTCCTGTGTCTGCGACAGCCGCCGCTCCCGCACCTTCGCCGGCGGCCCAGGATCAGAACAAACCGGTGCAAGAGAGGCGAATGCAAGAGGCCACCAAGGCCGCCGAGCCCGCCGCGCCGCTGGCCGCGCAAGCCACGCCGGCTGCACAATCCGCGCCCACACCAGCCACGCCCGCACAATCCGCGCCCGCACAAGGCGCGCCGGCCGCACCAGCAGCCCCGGCTGCACAGCCGGCCCCAGCCGCCCCTGCTCAACCTCGCGCTTCCTCCGACAACTGGCTGCAAGGCAGCATCCAGCTCGGGTATCGCTGGATTCCAAACATCAGCGGCAGCTTCAACAGCTACCGCAGCGTCGTGAATCTGGGTGAGGGCCCGAAGCTGCTGGACGCCGACTTCACGCTGCTGAATCCATCCAAGCGCGTTTTCGACCGCGCCGACATCCACACCTCTTCCTGGGGCGATCCCTACAACACGCTGCGCGCCGACGTAACCAAGGACAATTCGTATCGCCTGACCGTGGACTACCGGAACATCGCTTACTTCGATTTTCTTCCTTCCTACGCGGACCCAACCCTGAACGCGGGCCTGCTGCTCAATCAGAACTCGTTCGACACTCGGATCCGGACTTTGGATGTCCAGCTCGACGCGCACATGAACAAGTGGATCACGCCCTACATTGGTTTTAGCCAGAACACGCAGTTCGGGCGCGGTATCACGGATTTCCACACCGACGCCAACGAGTATCCTGTGGCCAGCCTGTATTCGGATCAGACCTATACCTATCGCGCCGGTGTCCGTATGGAAATGGGCCGCTATCATGTCACGCTGGAGCAGGGCGGCACCACGTTCAAGGATGATCAGGGCGCATCGGATTCGCAAACCATTCCCGGAAACTTCACCGGCTCCTTTTTAGGCCAGAAGCTGCCGCTCAATTCGCTATCCGAGCTGTATCGCGTGCGCGGCGATTCCATTTACACCAAGGCCTTGCTGGCTGCCAATCCCTACTCCTGGATGAGCGTCACCGGCCAATTCATCTACGCCAAGCCTCGAACCGACATCAACTACACCGAGGACTCCGCGGGCACTTTCTATCTGCGCCGCATCCTGCAGTTTTACAGCATCGGCCAGGACGTGCTGGCTGGCGATGCGAATCTGCCGCATGTCTCCGGGAGCCTTACGGTCGAAATCCGCCCGTCCAACCGGCTGCGCCTGGTGGAGTACTGGATGACCGACCGTTTTCACAACGCCTCGGACGCGTTGCTGGCCGAAAGCTTCGCGCTGGCGGGATCACAGCTCACCGATCAACAACTGCTGAACGATCGACTGGTTCTGAACACCAATCGCGAAGAGGTCGATGCTTTTTACGATTTGACCAGGAACCTGACGGTGCGCGGTGGCTACCGCTACGAGTGGGGCAACAGCGACGTGCGCGCCCCTATACTCACCGGGCTGCCGTTTGAATCCGCCAACCTGCGGCGGCAGGTCGGGATCGCGGGCGTGAACTATCGAATCGGCCAGAAGTTCCGCATCACGGCGGACGCGGAAGGCTCCAGCTCGGACCAGACTTTTTTCCGCACCAGTCTCCAGGATTATCAGAAGACGCACATCCGCGCCCGATATGATCTGTCCTCGGAGTGGCGTCTGGCGGCGGATTTCAGCCTGCTCAACAACAGCGATCCGGCGCAGAACGTGAAGCTGGATTATTCCAGCAAGATTGAATCCGCTTCCGTGTTCTGGACGCCCAAGGCGGCCAAATGGGGCAACCTGCTGCTGGATTACTCCCGATCTTCCTTGCGGTCGAGCGTCCTGTATCTTGTGCCGCAGATCCTGCAACCCACGCCATCGCTTTATCGTGAGAATGCGCACTCGTTGAGCGCCGTCGCCGGGGTCAAATGGTTCAGCTTGGGAGGGTCGCTCTTTATCTCGTCCGGCAGCCGCCCCACGCAATACTACCAGCCGCTGGCTCGTTTCACTCTGCCGCTTCAGCCGCACATCCAGTGGATCACGGAGTGGCAGTGGTACTCGATGGCCGAGGTGTTTTACGGGTTCGAGAGTTTCCGCAGCAACCAATTGACGACCAGCTTGCGACTCAGCCGTTAGGGGATCGAGCGGGAGACTGGGCCGCGCTCATACGAGAGCGGGCTCGTGCTCGACCAGGTGTTCGGCCGACAGCACCCGCACCAGGATCTCCGGCGGTTTTTCGAGCGTGTGTTTCAGCAGGCAGGCCTCCACCGCGCGCAGGATACCGTCGCGGTGCCGCTGATTCAACCCTGGTGCGATCACATCGATGCTCAGCTTCATGAGCCGCACCGGCTTGTCACCCTTGACGGCAGACAGACGGATCTCGAGCCCTTCGTCGGGCAGCGCGCGGGCTCGCAGGTACTCTACGGCATAGTAAGCCGCGCAGGCTCCCAGGGAGCTGAGAAACAGCTCAGGAGGCGTCATAGCGGTATCGGCGCCACCGTTGTCGACCGGTTGATCAGACAGGATGCGATGGCGGCGCGCTGTCATCTCGTACTTCGTCCCGCCCAGGCAACGGACTCTCACTTCCATAAAGTGTCCCAACAGGATCTCCAGCATTCGAGCGCCCCCGCAGCTTCACGTCTAACCCGCTGGTTTCTGGCCACGTTATCGCCGGTTTGCGCACTATAACGCACCCAAAGACAAGAGGTTTTAGGTTGTCAGCCGCAGTGCATAGTGCTGCCTCCTGTAGCATCAGAGGGGAGACCACATGGACACCGCTCTAGCTGTACACCGCCTGCATTTTGCCTTCACGGTGACATACCACTACCTTTTCCCGCTGCTCACCATGGGCTGAGCTCCAACGCGTATCTGGCCGGGATGTTGACCAGCGCCGCTTTCAGCGTCTTCCCCTGCGAGCTGCCCACCGGCGCGGCTCCCGACGCAGGCCTGACCGTGACCCGCGCGGCCGCGGCGAATTACGGCCTGTGGGTGGGACTGTAATGATTTATTCCCGGGACGTTGCTGGCCGCGGCGTACCCGGTCTTGGTGTACCGGCATTTCGCCGGAAAAGTCGAAAGCCAGCTCCGCTCCGCCGCGCGCGCCTACAGAACCAGCACCGCCTCCAGCGCTTCCGGGTCAGCAGACTGCTCCAGGCGGAATCCCACTTTTTCGAACACCCGCTGCATCGGCCGGTTCTCAAACAATACCGTGGCCGTGATGCGCTCCAGCTTCTCGTCGCGTGCGAAGCCCACCAACTGGCGCACCAGTTCAGTCCCGATGCCGCGCCTGTGAAACCCGTCGCTCACGATGATCGCCAGCTCCGCTTCGTCTGCGGTGTGCGATTTCACCAGCCGCCCGACTGCGACGATCTGCCGCTCGCCGGTGAGCGCAGCGATGCGCTCGGCCACGAACGCCATCTGGCGGTCGTAATCGATGAAGCACATCCGCGTGAGGCGCTCGTGCTCGGTGCGCTGCTCCAGCTTCATCCAATGGAAGTAGCGCAGATAAACGCTGCGTTCCGACAAGGTCTCATGAAAAGTCACCAGCAGCGGCTCGTCTTCGGGACGGATGGGGCGAATGGAAATCTCGCTCCCGTCGTGGAGCTGGATCTTGGTTTGATAGCGGCTGGGATAAGGCCGGATGGCCAGACGCGGCAGCTCCGCGACAGTGACGTCCTGGCCATAGACCACGATGCGCGCATCCAGTGCGATCAGGCGGTCCGGAGACGCCAGCAGCGGGTTGATGTCTATCTCGCGTATCCAGCGCTGCTCGGTGACCAGGCGGCTGAACTTCACCAGCAGCTCCTCCAAGGCCGGCAGGTCGACCGGCTTCCTTCCTCGCACGCCGCACAGGGCCGTGAAGATTTTGGTCTGCTCGATAAAGCGCCGCGCCAGCGTGGTGTTGAGCGGCGGCAGCGAAAGAGCGCGATCACGGAACACTTCCACCAGTTGACCGCCCGTGCCGAACAGCAGCACGGGACCGAACTGGGCGTCGATGCTGCTGCCGAGAATCAGCTCGTAGCCTTCGTTGGAGACCATGGGCTGAACCGTGACCCCGCCAAAATGCTGCGAGCCGGCCTTCTCACTCACCGACGCGCGGATGGCTTGAAAGGCATCGCGCACCGCAGCGGCGTCCCGCAGATTCAGTTTGACGCCGCCCACGTCGGTCTTGTGCGTGATCCTGGCCGAATGCAGCTTGAGAACCACCGGGAAACCGATCGCTTCGCCCGCCGCCACGGCCTCGTCCTGGTTCGAAGCCAGCCTGGTCTCGGCCACCGGAATGCCGTAGGCCTGGAGAACCTGCTTGGATTCAAACTCGGTCAGCAGGGTGCGATTGGCCTGGCGCGCGCCGTCGATCACTCGGGCCGCCGCTCCCGGATCCATGCCATCCGGGCTGGTGAGCGCGGGAGTCTCGTACAGCCCACGCAAATTGTAGCTGTACTTCCACATGTAGTGGAAGGCGCGCACCGCGGTGTCTGGGAACGGGAAGGTGGGGATTCCAGCGTGGTTCAGCACGGCCACGCCCTGGGCCGCTTCCGCGCCGCCCATCCAACTGGCCAGGATCGGCTTTTGATCCAGCTTGGCGAAGCGCGTGAGCCGCTCGGCGATGGCCGCGGGATTGGTCATGCCTTGCGGCGTCATGATGGCCAGCAATCCGTCGGCATTCGGATCCTTAGCGACGATTTCCACGGCCTGCTCGTAGCGGTCCGGCCCGGCGTCTCCGATGATGTCGACCGGATTGTTGCGGCTCCAGTGCGCGGGCAGTATTCTGTTCAAGGCCTCTAGCGTGGCGCTGGAAAGCTCAGCCAGCTCTCCGCCTTCGAGCAGTAGGGCGTCGGTGGCGATCACGCCCGGGCCTCCGGCGTTGGTGACAATGGCCAGCTTCGGCCCCTTGGGCCGCGGCTGATTGGCCAGCACCTCGGTCATGTAGAAAATATCCGAGATGCTGTTCACTCGCAACACGCCGACCCGGCGGAAGGCGGCCTCCAGCACGTCGTCGCTTCCGGACATCGAGCCGGTGTGCGAGGCCGCGGCTTTGGCGGCCTGCTCGGTGCGGCCGGCTTTGATCACGATGATGGGCTTATTCAGCGCAACTTCGCGCGCCGCGGATAGGAAGGAACGGGCGTCGCCGATGGATTCCATGTAGACCACGATGCTGCGCGTGCCCGGGTCGTCGCCCAGGTAATCGATCAGGCTGCCCCAGCCCACGTCCAGCATGGATCCAGCCGAGATGAAGGCGCTGAAGCCGATCTGCTCGCTCAGGCTCCAGTCCAGAATCGCGGTACACATGGCGCCGCTCTGGCTCACGAAGGCCACTGTGCCGGGCCGCGCCACGGTGTGTGCGAAGGTGGCGTTCAACCCGCTCAGCGGGCACATAACGCCCAGACAATTGGGGCCGATGATGCGCATCTTGGCCGGACGCGCGGCGGCCAGGATCTGCCGCTCCAGCTCCAGCCCGCGCGGGCCGGATTCGCGGAATCCCGCCGAGATGATCACTGCGCCCCGCACGCCGGAGCGCGCGCATTCCTCCACCACGCCGGGCACAGTCTCGGCCGGCGTTACGATCACGGCTAGTTCGGCCGGCTCCGGCAGGCTTGCCACGTTGGGGTAAGCTCGAATGCCCAGCACGCTATGCTTCTTCAGATTCACGGGGTACACCGTGCCCCCAAACGGGCTGCTGATGAGATTCCAGAGCACCGAGCGGCCGACGTGCCCGGCCCGATCAGTGGCGCCGATCACAGCCACGGAATTCGGCTTAAAGAAGACATCCAGATCGCGGCGGGTGATGTCCTTTCTGGAGGCAGTCCAGGCGCTTCGATCGGTAATCGTAGCCATATAGTATTAGGATGCAATTTTTGGGCGGGCGAACTTTCAAAAGACGACGCTTCGCGAGCCGGCGAACGGGGAAGCCGGCCTGGACCCTCGGGCCTTCCGGCTCAGACGCTGACCACCGGGCACGGTGACTGCCGGATGATGGAGTAGGCATTCTCGCGGAGGCGTCCCAGGACCCCGCCTTCCATGCTGCGCCCAATTACGAGCAGATCCGCCTTTTCGCGGGCCGCGCAGCCGCACACCGCCGAGGCGACCTCATCGCCGAGGACGAATGCTTTGGCATCCGTGCCGACACAATCCTTCACCGCTCGCATTTGCTGCCCGGCCCGGGCCACCAGGTCTTCGTTCGGATTCTCGTGGGCGACGACCGGAGTCCGGTTGGCCTCCGGCACGGCGTGAACCAGTTCCAGTTCGGCTCCAAACTCGGAGGCGAAGCTCTTGGCCCATTTCGCCGTTGGACAGCTTTGTTGGCCAAGGTCGACGGCGCAGAGGATTCTCTTGAAGCCGATGTCCTCCAGCCGCGGCACGTGCTCCATGTGCACTCCGGTCCAGACCGGGCACAGCGCCGAGCGCAGGACCTTGGAGGTCACCGACCCCAGGATGAGGCGGCGAAACGCCCCGTAGCCATGCGTGGGAAGCATGATGAGGTCGATGCCGTTTACATACGCGTATTCGGCGATTCTGGTGGCGGCATCGCCTTCCAGCATCACGCGCCGCACGTCGAAATACTTGAACTCTTCCGCCATGAATTCGGCCAGCCGCTGTTCGGCAATACCGGCTGCGTCGACAGGGATATCGTTGTAGGTGAGAGGCTCGAGCACGTGCAGCAGGGTCAGCTCGGTTTGAAAGTGGCCCGCGAATGTCTCCACCATCCGGGCCGCGCTGCCGCAGCGCTCCGAGAAGTCAACCGGAAACAGGATCTTCCTGGGCGGGAACATCGGGACTTCATCCTTGCCGCGGAAGACCGCGGCTTGCATATCGACGGAAACTGGTGCGCTCATTGTCATTACTCCTTTACGAAGGCAACTACCATCAGGCTGAGGAAGACGAAGCCGATCGCAATCGCGGCTGCGCCAAACGACCATCCGAAATTCTTGAGCCAGCGCGGCGGCGGTTCCGCGCGCAGCTTTTCCAACTCTCCGCTCTCGACCAACTGCCGGTGCTCTTCCGGATGCCGGTGTTTGAGCTCCTCTTCAGTCATGCGGCCCGTGAAAATCACCAGGTCCATCGGGAAGCTGTCCGGACGCAGGTGTGTGTTGAAGAAATGGATGGTGAAAATGAATCCCACCGCCAGGATGGCTTCTTCTCCGTGGATCAGCAGGGCGATGTTCAACCACGAACCTGGGATGAACTTGGCGAAGAAGGGAGCGAACCACATGGCGTAGCCCGATAAGCCGATGATCGCCATGCCCCAGAAGACCGCCCAATAATCTACTTTGTCCCAGTAGGCGTAGCGCCCGAATTTGGGCTTGGGACCGCGGAAGAAGAACCACTTGATTTGCGCCAGGAAATCTTGAATGTCTTTGAGATTGGGGACCATGGACGTCGGTCCCCACACCAGGCCGTACTCTCGCCTCCTGATGATCCGATACGCCAGATTCGCGACGTGGATCAGGAAGGCCACGGTCAGGACCACGGCGTTGAACAAGTGGAAGAACAGAATGGTGCCAAAGCCGCCGACGGCGTGGGCCATCGCCATGGCCCACGGAGTGCTGCTGAACCGGAGCGGCAGCCCGGTCATGGCGAGACCCAGGAAGGTAACGGCCAAAAAGCCGTGCAGAAAACGCTGCGGCGCCGAAAAACGGGTGTAGTAGCGCACGCCCGGCTCTTTGCTCAGCGGCCACCCATCCCCGGCCCTCGCGGCTTCACTAATGATCGCGCTTGGTGTGTTGGATTCCATTGGATCTCTCCTTGTCCTACTTACCCGTGGATCCGCCCGCAGGACTGCTGCGGCGCTCGGCCAGCGACCGGTTCAGCCACAGTACGGCGTGCAGCGCGAAGAATCCCAGCACGCCGGCCAGCAACAGGTTCATGAAAATCCACGAACCCCACAGCGCAGGATAGGCCTGCCGGTTGTGCCGGTCCGCGTGCGGCTGATAACTGATGAAACTCATGGTCACGCCCGAATGGCACTTGCCGCAAGTCGCCTGCAAGTTTCGCCGCGCGACGGTCGACTTGGGATCCGTCGGTGGCCGGATGTCGTGGAAACCGTGGCAGTCCCAACAGCGCGCGGTCTCCACGTAACCCAGCGCCGACACCTGCGCATGGAACGTATCGCGGTAGGTTTGAAGCTGCTCCTGGTGGCACTTGCCGCAGGTCGCCGTGGTCTTCATCTGCCAGGCCGCCGTCCGGACGCTGGCGATCTGATGCGTGGTATGGCAGTCGGTGCAGACCGGTGCGCGCGAATTCCCCGTGGCGGCTCCCTGGCCGTGAATTCCGGCCATGTAATCCTGTCTGGGGCCGGCGTGGCAGGCGCCACACGTATCGGCTACATGGGCGCGATTGGTGCGGCTGGCCGGATCCTTCTTGCTCAGGATCTTGTGCGAACCGTGACAGCTAAAGCAACTGGCCGCCACCAGCAGCCCATCCTTGGTAAGAGCGAACCCGTGGATCGAATCCATGTACTTCGCATAGACTTCAGCTAATCCATGCTGCTTGGCGAGGTTCCCGTCGCCGTGGCAGGCGCCGCAGGTGCGAGGCAGGTTGGTCGGGTAAGTGGCGGACTTCGGGTTACTCGACGCCAGGATCGCATGGACCTCGCCGTGGCAGCCCTGGCAGGCTTGCCGGCTCACCGAAGCGTGCACGCTCGCGGCCACGCCGCCCGCAGGCTCGGCGTGGCAGGTGTCGCATTTCACTTTGGCGGCGTTGGCCTGATGCGGATATGCGTTCTTGTCGCTATGACAGTCGGTGCAGGAAAGGCTTCCGTGCACGCTGGCCTGAAAACCGGCGCCTTTGTCGTCATGACAGGCCAGGCACTCAGCGCTTTTCGGAGCGCGGGCGCCGAAGACGTTCAGTGCCAGCGCGAGCGATAACGCGGCTGCGGTACTCCACTTCACAGAGCACCTCCTTATTTGTCTTTCGCGCCTCCTGTTGAGCCTCGCGGGGACGGGTCCATCCCGAGTTCAGTCAAAATCTTCGGGTTTTTCTCGCCGACCGCCAGCAGATCGTGGCAGGTGGCGCAATCATTAGTAATCGTGCGCCCATCGGCGCTCGTATGATTGCCATCATGGCATCGGAAACAACCCGGGAAATCAGTATGCCCGAGGTTGTTGGGGTAAGTGCCCCAGCTAATCTTCATTCCAGGAAAAACATTCTGTGCGTAAATGGTCTGCACCGCGCCGATCGCGTCCTTCAACGCCACCTGCTGGCCGGCGTAGAGCTGTGGATAAGTAGTGCGATAGAAATCGTCTAAAGACGCTTCGATCTGGCGCGCGGCGCTGGCGTGATCGGGATACTCGCGCTTCAACGCCTGCAGCGCTTGCTTCTTGATGAACGGAAGCTTGGGGCTGATGCTGCCTTGCGTCATGGCCAGATCCAAGGCACGCTCCGGCAATTGGAAAATATGGGTGGGCCGGTTGTGGCAGTCCATGCAATCCATCTCGCGTTGCTCGCCGCGCACCAGCTCTTCCGGCGTCACCTTCACGTCGGTCGACTTGTAGACGGTGACCTTACCGTTCGGATCCGTGTAGGTGACCTGTGGAATCACCTGGCGATGCCCGTCCGTGGCGACATAGTCCATGCGGGCTCTTGCGCCCACGTGCGCGCCGTGAATGCCGGTTGTCCCGCTGAAATTGCGGCCGCCGATTTTCATCAGCGCCACCGTGGTGGACGCCGTGTTTTGTTCGTCTGACGCATATTCGGTATCGATGAAGAATTTGTCGCCGTCGAACTTCTGCGGCCAGTGACACTGCTCGCAGGTCTCGCGCGCCGGGCGGAGCTGTTCCACCGGCGAGGGGATAGGCCGCGGATAGGTGTCAAACAAGACCGCCAGCACCTGGCCCGCGCCTGAGAGTTTCGATTTCACAAAGAACGACGCGCCCGGCCCGATATGGCAATCCGTGCAGGCCACGCGTGCGTGCGGCGAATTCCGATATGCCGTAAATTCCGGATTCATTACCGTGTGGCAGGCTTGCCCGCAAAACGTGTCGGTGTCCATGTAAGTGACCGCGCGGTAACTGAACTGGCTGCCCATAACCAGGTTCGCCATGGTGGTCAACACCACGAACATTGCCAGCTTTCGCAACTCGCCGCCTTGCGGGACGAACGGGCCCCGGTCGCCGGCCCTCCGTCGCTTCCAGGTGTGCAGCGCGATGCCGGCGGGAATCAGGATCAAGCCCAACAGGAACACTCCGGGAAGGATCAGGAACAGCAGGATCCCGATATAAGGCGAACCGGCTTCTCCCTTCCAGAAGGCCGGAAGGGTCAGCAGCCACAGTATCCCTGAAGTAGTAACGAGTACGACCCCGATCAGACTAATGAGATTGCTGGCTAAGTACGCTAACGGTGTACGTCCAAGCATCCGCCTTCCGGGTCGCAATCATATCACCAAAAACAAGCATCGAGATCCGTGGGCTGAGACTCGCAAACAGCGTCAAATGACCCAAAACACGGGATTTACTGTGTAAATTCTCGCAGGGAAATGGCGGCAAAATCGGGGCCGGCTATGTCGGCAAGATTCGGCTGTTCAGCGAGTTAACGCAATCGGGGAGGGTGGGGCGACGACAGCGGTTTTACAAGCAGCCATCCTCAGGGTGGGAGAATCGGCATCGTCCGCAGCGAGCCGGCGGATCGATTATGGGCAATCTCGGGCGCTCCACAAGGCGTTCCCCGCCAGGACGCCTTTCATAGTAAGGCCCGGAACCTGACATTTTTCCTCTGCCGTTCAATCTGGGCAGGCGCATTTCGGCGGCAATAATGGCCAGATGCGCCGTGCTGGGTGGATCGCCTTCAAACACCACGTGTCTCACTCCGGCATCCCAAATCTTGGCCAGATGATCTGAACCTTTTCGAGTGATGACGACAAAGCGTTCCGGCTCTCCATCCAGGAAGGAAAGGGTGTCGGCCTGATTGCCAT
The DNA here is from genome assembly GCA_035632015.1 of Bryobacteraceae bacterium. Classification (GTDB taxonomy): domain Bacteria; phylum Acidobacteriota; class Terriglobia; order Bryobacterales; family Bryobacteraceae; genus Palsa-89. Next base: position 18,666 of record DASQHQ010000096.1, on the reverse strand, counting down.
CAATCACGATCACCCCATCGAGCCGCAGGTCCGGGCGGTCTACCACATACACCCGATGCGTTCCATCCCGAACCAGCAAGCAGCGAAGCGACTCAGAGTATTCCGAATTCTGGAGGGCCAACTGAATGGTTTTCATACTGAGCCCGTCATTCTGATTCGGATCTGTGCAATCCAGCAACCAGTGGTTTTGCGTAGCCGGAACCATCCGATTATGAACGTCTTAGCGTTGACGGCAAAGGGCGCAGCGGCGTAAGTCACCACCCGTTTGGGCTAGAAGCCCCAAAGTTTGCGCAGAGGAGCGGTAACTAACGTGCAGTGGAGAATCGACGAACAAGCTTATGACGGAACTGACGCCAGCGACTCATAGCAACTTCGTGTCGCGTCTCTCCATCAAGTGGCAGCGCCCCGAGATTTTGGCGGCGGTCTTCGACCAGCTTTCGGACGCCCTCTTCTTATACGACAAGAACCTGCGCATCGTCGGCGTAAACCAATCCGCCCAGCGGCTGTTCGGCATGTCGGCCGAAGAGATGGTGGGTAAGCACTGCCAGGAAGTTTTTCACTGCTCGGTCTGCGAACCGAGCTGCGGGATGCTGCAGGCGCTGGGTGAAGCGGCGTGTTTGCCGTCGGGCACCGTGAATCTCCGGATGGAGAACGGCAGGGAGCGCATGGTGGTAATTCGCACGGTGCAGGTCCACGATGACAATGGGGCGGTGGAAGGCGTGGTCGCGACGGTCAGGGACATCACGGACGAAGTCGAACCGGCCAAGCGCCAGATCATCGCCGAGTCCCAAGCCATGCGCGAAGTGCTGGCGTTTGTCCGACGCGTCGCGGTGAGCGAGGCCAGCTCGATCCTGATCGAAGGAGAGAACGGAACCGGCAAGGATCTGATCGCCAAGACGCTGCACTACCAGAGCCTGCGGCAGGCCGAACCGTTTCTCGCCATCAACTGCGCGGCGATTCCAGACACGCTGCTCGAAAGCGAGCTGTTCGGCTACGAGAAGGGCGCGTTCACAGACGCGCGCGCGCAGAAGCGCGGGCTGTTCGAACTGGCCGACAAGGGAACCTTGTTCCTGGACGAGATCGGCGAGATCCCGCTGTCGCTGCAAGCCAAGCTGCTGCGCGTGCTGGAGGAGCAATGTTTCCGTCGCCTGGGCGGGCTGCTGGATATCCATGTGGACTTGCGGATCATCGCGGCCACCAATAAGAATCTGCGGGAGGCCGTGAAAGAAGGGGCCTTCCGGCAGGACCTGTATTACCGGCTGAACGTGATTCAGTTGATCGTCCCGCCGCTGCGGGAACGGCCCCAGGACATTCTGCCGCTGGCGCGGTTCTTCATCGAGCACTACAACGCGAAATTCAAGCGGCAAATCGAAGGCGTCTCTCCGGAAGCCGAGAGCCTGCTGCTGGCGCACGACTGGCCGGGGAACGTGCGCGAGCTGCGCAACGCCATCGAGCGCGCCATGATTCTCGAAGACACCTCGCACATAAGACCCCAGACGCTGCCGATCGCGGTGCGCGGCACCGGGTCCTCCTTCGTGGCGGCCACGGGCGCGGCGCCGCAACCGTTCACCGGAGACGCCATGTCGCTGGTCGAGCAGGAGCGGCGGTTGCTGGTCCAGGCGCTGGAGAAAACCGGCGGCAACCAGACCCAAGCCGCGCGCCTGCTGCGCATCACCCGCGACACGCTGCGCTACAAGATGAAGAAGTTCAATCTGCGCTAGCGCCGGGCGGCTAAGACGCGGCGCGATACCGGCTTACCGCCCGACTATCGAAGAACCTGGCTCGCCTCGGCCAACGCCGAATAGCGCTCTGCGTCCTCCACGAGGAGCAGCCGCTCCCTGAGAAGGTCGGCCACTGCTTTCCCGACCGCGCTTGCATATCCCTCGTGGGTCTGGTAGCGCTCCTCGATAGATAGTCGAGGGTCGCCGTTCGCGAGACGTGCGGTTTGTGTTTGGGCGAGAGGAATCATTTGGCCATACGCATCGCATCCATCGTCCGCGGCAGGACCAGCACGCAGCCCCCAGCCCGTGTAAGTAGCCAAAGGCGCGGCGATTTCGGGCAAGCGGATTCCAGCTATGTCGTTCCCATCGGGATCGGTCCTTGGGACTAGCGCTGCAAAAACGGCACTATGGACCGTTGCGGGTAGGATTGTCAGAATCCCTTGATTGGCCGAGGGTCCGAAGTCGAGCAGATCGCCCGTGTGCAGAAGCCCAACATATTTGATGCCGGGAATATGTGGAAATCCCACCGACTCTTGAGGCAGCGGCGGCACCAGTGTGCCATCCGACCGTCGAGGCACCCGACTCGCGGGAGGCCTGATGTCCCAGCTTACCCACTCGTCGAGCGCAACCAGCAGAGCCCGGAGAGCGGGGTCAGGAACTACAGGATTCCTGGGCTGCTGGCAAATGCCGGCGCCGGTCGCAGGGACATGCGTTATGCTCGACAACAAATATACTCTTGTCTCCGGTGCCCCATGAAGATCGAGATCATTTCCGGCGGAGTCTGTATGTAATAGAGATCCGGCCTTTGCCCAGTATTCATTCTCCGTATTGATCTCGAAGATTCTTGGACAGGTGGCCGTAGCGCGACAAGGAACAAGACGCCCGTCGGTTTGACCGGTGACTGAATCGGTGAGGACCTGGTTTGTAAATGGAAAATGCAACTTGGGATACCAGCGATTGATGTGCTGGCGATGAGTTCGCCCTGGCTGTGCAAATCGGTAGTTGAAAAAGCCTCCGTTCCCGCCACCCGTATAGTTCTCCATTGCATCCACTACCTGCCGGCCTTGCTCGTCCTGGTTGAAACCCAAATATAGGAAGTCGTGAAGGAAGCGTGTCGGTTGGGAGACGCTGAACGTGTAGACAAGTTGCACAGCTCCGGCCAGCGGGTTGGGGGTGCCGTCGTCATCCGCCGCCGTGTAATGCAAAAACGAGGCAAAGTCGCGTGTGGCCGCAAAGCCGAGCCCAGCGATTGGAGGATCTTTCGCCTGATAAGTGAACTCATAAAGTGTGCCCAGCTGAAACGGCGTACCGGCGGGCAGCAGGCGGATTGTCTTCGCATCGACATATTGCCATCCTGAAGCAGGAATCAGCGCCGGTGCGTCGGAGTAGTGATTGCGCACGGTAAGGTTTGCTTGAGACTGGTCCAGGGTCGCAGCGGCGTAGGTTAAAGCGGCTGTCATGGTCGTACTGTTGTCAATCGCGAACTCCTCAAGTGCGGGACCGACAATGCTGCTGCCGTCCGGATTCGTGGCGACGGGGACCGCGATCGACAGAAGGTTGTTGACGGACGGCACTGTTACGTCCCAGCCACTCCACGCGATGGCATATCCTTCACGCATCAAAAAGCCATCACCGGCATCTGCGGCGGTGGTTGGGTCGTTTCCGCCGCTGGAGCCACTGTTGATGCTTCCGAACGTGCCGCTGAGGGCGAGTTTGCTGCCACGATTGTTGACCTCATAGAAGAGCTTGCCGTTCCCCTTAGACCTGTCCACCGGCACCAACAGATAGATGTCCATCGAATACTCCACCATGCCGTTGGCGTTTAATGGGGCCAGACCAATATCTGTAATTACCGCGTTTCGCGGATCGTTCGGATCGACTTCTCCGAAGGCACGCCCTACCAGCTTCTCGTACTGGCCAACAGTACCGAACGAGGTTCCATCGAATGTCGGCGATTGCACGCTGGTGATCGTAACTCGCGTGATGCGCGCAGTCGCACACTGGGCGAGGCTAACCAGCAGAATACAGAATACGCCAGGGAAAAGGCTGCTGGAGGCGCGGAATGGACGTAAGCCTTTCAGGGCACGATTTAGAGTGGCCATTTCAATTCTCCTCATATGCACTGCTGTTTATGCTGAGGGCTTTCTCCAAGAATACGGGTGAAAGTCACCATAGATGATATCATCGCCGCATCGGTTCCAGCCCTCGATTATTTCGGCCTTTAACAAAGAGCGCGGTCGGCACATACTTTGTTCACAAAGGGGCAGCGAACGTCCGTAGGTGATTCGCTGGTCTAAGTGAAGCCGCACGGTCATCCACTGGTCGTACTCCGGCACAGACCGCGAACGATGCTAGTGCTGGTGGTGCCGCCACACGGTGCGGGACTTCCGCTGCCGCTCGTAGAGCAGCATCTCACGGATGAGGTGATACTCGGCTGCGAAGCGGAAGAAGGCGACGGCGGGAAGAAGTAGCTCTCGAATCGCCGCTCAAGTATGCCAATCTGCGCTAGCGCCGGGCGTCACGAAGGGCAGGCTCCGGCCTTCAGTATGCTCCGATGACTTCGGCCGCCGCTCTTTATGGCAGTTTGCACAATAGTTCCCACGGATGAAATCGTCAGACGCGTGCTTGCCGCCGGAGATCCGGATCGTGTTGTCTTGTTTGGAAGCCGCGCACCAAGCTCGGCCAGCCCCGCAGTGACTACGACATTTTGATCGTGGAGCGATCGGGCCTTCCGCGTTCCTCTCGCGCTGGGCAATACTACCGCGCGCTGAGTGATCTGCCGGTCGAGGTTGATGTCGTTGTCTTCACTCCCGAGGAAATCCGAGAGTGGGAACACGTCCCCCAAGCGTTTGTCAGTACCGCCCTCCGAGAGGGGACGGCGCTTTATGAAAGGGAAGGCTGACCTTGTCCAAGGCTGGCTAAGAAAGGCCGCGAGCGACTTGCTTGCCATGCGGCTTCGGCTGAGGCCGGCGCATTGGATGCAGCCTGCTTTCATGCCCAGCAAGCCGCCGAGAAGTACTTGAAAGCTTAACTTGCGGATCGCGATCGGGAAATCCTTCATACTCACAACTTATTCGGGCTTCTCGCTGCGTCCGCCGAAACCTTTCGCGATTTCACCGGGCTCGCGGATGCTGCCGCACTTCTGACTCCTTTCGCCTGCGAGGCGCGATATGACACCGAGTTTTGGCCGACATCGGAAACGGTCGCAGAAGCCGAACTCGCTGCGGACCGCATTCGAAAACTGGTTTGTTCTCTTGTGCAGCCGGCCGTGGATCCGGTGTTCTTGCAGCATTGGCAGAAGGCCCGGGACGCGTTCGATTGGAGAGTGGATCTGCGGCGGTTCAAGGACGCCGATAAGTATCCTGGTTTCTTCGATCCTGTTAGTCGAGCCCGCTCAAACGAAGCAATTTGAAGACGCCTTCCGGACCGAGGTAATTCCTGGCGGCAAGGTGGAGCGCGCTTGCCGAGGTCGTGTACTCGAAGAATGGTGGAAATTTCAAAGCGAGAGATCGCATTATTCGCGATCTGTTTGCGTGGATCGACACACAGGAGGGCTGGACGCGTTTTGTCGATGCGTTGAAGAGGCTTGCCGAGGTTCCGGCATGGGAATCATTTCGGAACCTTATCCGGTGTTGTGGTCAGAAGTCAGGCTTTGCCACACCGCTCACGTTCCTCTCGTTTTACGATCCGCAGAGGTTTCCGATGATCGACAAAAGGATCGGAATGTGGTGGTCCCGCCGATTTCCCAACGAACTGCAGTTTGCTTGGAATCCGTCAAGGACGGGTGATTTCGCCAACCAGGGAGTCGTTCGGAGCTCATCTAAGGTGGACCTTCTTCTGCCGAAAGCAGGCCGCTGAATTGTCGAGGCTCGGCGGAAGCCCGTGGCGGGCCCGCGATGTCGAGATGGCGGTCTGGGCCGACGTCGACGCCAAGTTGCCGCTCGCTTGATAACCGCCCTCCTGACCGAATAAAGTAATACCTGCGAGACATCAACATGCAAGGCCTCATGATGGATTACCCGCTGACGCTCACCCACGTCCTGGAGCGCTCGGCCAAGCTATTCCCCAACAAAGAAATCGCCAGCAAAACTCCCGGCGGCATGCATCGCTACTGCTATTCCGACTTGAACCGCCGCGTGCACGCCGTGGCTCACATCCTGGAGGGGCTGGGGTTGAAGCCCGGCGATAGAGTGGGTTCCCTGTGCTGGAATGGCTCACGGCATCTGGAACTGTATTTTGCGATCCCTTGCTATGGCGCCGTCCTGCACACGCTGAACCTGCGCCTGCCCGGCGATCAGTTGGCTTACATCATCCAGCACGCCGAAGACCGGGTCATCTTTGTCGACGCCTCGCTCGCATCCCTGCTCGAACCCATCCGCGACCAGATCCCGTGCGTGAAGCATTTCGTAATTCTGCCGGACGAAGCGGTTCGCACCAGCCTCGCGCCGTCGTCGGATTACGAGGAACTGATTGGCTCCGCGGGCGGCCAGCCTTACGCCTGGCCCAACCTGGACGAACACACCGCCTGCGCCACCTGCTACACCTCGGGAACCACGGGCCATCCTAAGGGCGTTCTGTACACGCACCGCGCCATGGTCCTGCACACTTTCGCGCTCGCCATGGCGGACGTCTTCGGCATCTCGGAGCGCGACACCGTTCTCCAGATCGTGCCCATGTTTCACGCCAACGGCTGGGGCATTCCCTACGCCGCCGTCATGACGGGCGCGCGCATCGTCTTCACCGGGCGGCAGCTCCAGCCGCAGGATGTCGCCGAGCTGATTCAAAACGAGCGGGTCACGTTCACGGCCGGCGTTCCCACTATCTGGATGACGCTGTACAGCTATCTGGAGAGCCATCCGCACGATCTCTCCTCGGTGCGCGCGATTGTCTCGGCGGGCTCGGCCATGCCGCGGCAGTTCATCGAGTGGTACGAGAAGAAGTACGGAGTTCGCTTCCGGCTGGCGTGGGGCATGACCGAGACAACGCCCATCGCCACCTTCATGTCCGTCAAGACCCATCTCGACAAGCTGCCGGATAAGCCGCGCTTCGATCTGCTCGCGCGGCACGGCCTCCCGGTGGCCGGCGTGGACATCCGCATCGTGGACGCGGAGGGACAAGAACTGCCCTGGGACGGCACGACCATGGGCGAATTGCAAGTCCGCGGGCCCTGGATCACCAGCGGCTACTACAACGACACGCGCAACGACCAGGCTTTTTCAGACGGCTGGTTCCGCACCGGCGACGTCGCCACCATCGACCCCGAAGGCTATCTGCAAATCATGGATCGCACCAAGGACCTGGTGAAAAGCGGCGGCGAGTGGATCTCGAGCGTGGACCTGGAGAACGCCATCATGGCGCATCCGAAAGTGGCGGAAGCCGCGGTAATCGCGGTGTTCCATCCCAAGTGGCAGGAGCGGCCGCTGGCCTGCATCGCGCCAGTGCCTGAATACCGCAACAACATCACCAAAGAAGAGATTCTCGAATTCCTGGGCGACCGCGTCGCCAAATGGTGGCTGCCGGACGACGTGGTCTTCATCGACGCTGTGCCGAAAACCAGCGTCGGCAAATTCAACAAACGCGTGCTGCGCGATCAGTTCAAAGACTACGTGTTGCCGGGCACCAATTCGTAGCGCCTGAGCGCGATCACTTCTGTGCGGTGGTCGCGGGCGGAGCCGGCTGGTCCACGTAGTAGGTGATGCCGGAATACTGCATCTCCTGCCAGGTCTGTTCGCCCCAGCGCACGTCGATCTTCGGATCCGGATTCCACTTGTTGTTGACGGAATTGTCGTAGTGGGCGGTGGCCTCCAGGCGCGATCCCTTGGGGACGGCGAGCGGAGTCGCGAAAACGTAGTAAGTCTGCCAGTTGAAATCGTACTTCGGCACCGAAAGCACCACCTGCGAACCGCCATCCGGGTAAACCAGGCGATACTCCCAGCTCTTGCCGCGCAGATGCGTGTGCGGGAACAAGGCGGTGATATGCGTGTCCTGGCTGAACTCGATGGCTGTGTCCACGGCTTGATTGGAAGCGCCGGCGGGAACTTTCAGCAACGGGTTCAGGAAAGCGCTGGTAAAGATCTCCCGCTGCGGCGGCTCTTTGGCTAAGATCATCCCCACGCTCGACGTATCCGACGCCGCTTTGCCGTTGGCCGTGTAGTGTACCTGGAAAATGAGCGTCGATCCGGCCGGAATCTTGAGCGCCGAACCCGGCTCGAAGATCATGGCGTTGGTTCCGGGGGCGGTGGTGGCGATCAGAGTGCCAGGGCCGGTCTGCTGCTGGGTTTGTTGAACCGGGTTGGGCTCGCGCGGGCCTGCCGTCGCGGGCATCCTGGGTAATACCTGCTGGAACGCCGCCGGCTGCGTCGGCTTACCGGGCTCGCGGCAGAAAACCAGAATGTGATGGACCACAGCGCGCGCACCGGGCCGCACTTCGATGGCCTGCACCCATTTGTCTTCCGTGAAATTGGTCGGGATGGTGAAGTATTGATAGGCGATCGTGCCGCTGGCGGGAACATCATAAGGCTTGGTCATCGAAAGCACCAGGTCCGGCTTGCCGATTTCCCAGCCTTCCACGAATTTCGGAGCTGCGGGCAGATCCTTGGGATTGCCTTCCGGCGCGCCCGCGTCGGCCCAGGCGATGAGAGTATTCTTTTCGTTGTCGGTCAGCCGGCGATCGTTGGAAAATGTGCCGCGGGGCTGCTCGGCGTGCCAGGGCGGCATTTGTCCGCGCGACACATACTCGCGAATCGACTTGGCCCAGGGCCGGGCCTGCTCATAAGTGAGCAGCGACATCGGGGCGATCTCGCCCGCGCGGTGGCAGCTCGCGCAATTCTTGTAGAGGATGGGCGCGACATCCTTGGAGAAAGTGGGCGCGGACGAAGGCGTTGCCGCAGCCGCAATCGCACAGCCGGCCAGCCATGCGCCCCCCAGTGCCGCAGCGGACGTAAATCGACTCATCATGGGAACAGCTCCTTTCCTATTAGAGTAACTCAGTTTGGAGTTGTGAGTAACCGGGCCTACAGGATGCCCGGCGTTACGAACGCTCCCTGCGCCGCGACAATACAACGAAGAGCGCCAGGGCCACGCCCATCCAGGCCAGGGCGCTTGGCTCCGGAACCGGATCCGGTTGGAGCAGGAACGCGCTCGGCCGTCCGTCCAGAAGGCCGCTTCCGACGATGTCGCCCGCGCCATTGATTCCATACGCCTCCAGCAACTGCCATGCGGAACCGCTGGGGATGAGAGCGTTCAAGTCTAGCATGACGCCGCCGAGATAAACAAAAGCGCTGGGGTTGTCTCCGCTCGCGGTCCAGCTATAGCCGACGATGGTTCCGCTGTCGTTGATTCCGTAAGCGTAGCTGCTTCCGCCGCCCAGCGTTCCCAGGTCCATCAGCGTCGCGCCATCGAAGAGGAACGCATGTTCGTATCCGCTTGCGACGCTCGCATGGCCGACCACTTCGCCGCTGCTGTTGATGCCGGTGGCATAGCTGTTCAAGCCTCCCAGCGTGCCCAACTCCGTCAGGCCGCCAGCGGGGTTCCAGACCATTCCCCGGAACGCTCCCGAAGCGATATTGCCGTATCCAACCACGCTGCCGGATTCGCTGATTGCATACGCGCTGCTCCAATCGCCGCCCGGCAACGTGCCCAGGTCTTGCCAGGCGCCGTTCACCAGTCTGAATGCGTGGCCGTGGCTGCCAATGATCGTGCCGGCATTGTTGATCCCCATCGCGTATACGCCGGGGCCCAGATCGGTAACGGTGTTGCCGGACCAGAGGGTGCCGTGCGGCTGGCCGTTGATATAGGAAGTCCCGACGATGACGTTCGACCCGTTGATGCCGAAGGCGAAAGAATCGGAGCCGGGAGGCGCGGGAAGGCTCGCGAGCGGCCCGCCTGGAGCGAACGAAAACGCCTGCTGATTTCCAACCAGCGTCTCGGCCCACCCGACCACCGCTCCGGCGTCATTGATTTGATAGCCGATTGACGACGAGCCGCCCAGACTGCCCAGGCTGATGACGGAGTAAATCGGATTGGCCCGCAACGAGGCGGCCAGGATCAAGATAGCTAGGGGCGTTTTCATGAGCGTGATTGCAGCCCGAGTATCCCAGGCGATTGATCTGTGGGGAACGATCAAAAGTCACATTTAGAGCGCTCGCGGTGTGAGGTACGAATTGGCTAATCCTGCGGGAATAGGATGGCCGATGTGGTGGCGGATCAGTTTGCGGAGAGGTAAACATGCGTTCGAGGTGGCGGCCGGAATCGCGCACGGCGGCAGGGCGCTGCCGCAGGGGCCGGTCGAAAATCGTCGGGGCGGGTGATCCAGGTGACGCAAGGGAGCATGGTTTGCGTTCGGCGTGCGTTTTTTTGATCTTTTCGCCTCTTGATCAATCGCGCGAGGATGAGGCGCGCGGATCTCCTCCGTACCCGCAGCGCCTACCGCGATCCATAACGCACGCTGAATTCGCTGTCGCGATCCCTGTGGACCACTTGCATCAAGAGCACCTGCGACCGCACCAGGCGAAAAAGCACGACGTACTCGCCGACGGAAACGCTTCGATACCCCTCGCCCAATTCGTCGCGCCGCCGCCCGGAGCCCGGATAGTCCGCCAGCAAGCGAAAATGGCGCACCAGCCGGTCCACATATGCGTCGGCTGCATCCTCGCTCTCTGCAGCCATCTTCAGCCAGATTTCCAGGATGCCTTGTCGCGCCAGCCTGGTCAGGCGGTACCGGTTCATCGAGACTGCAGAGATGCACGCATCTCTCGCGCTTCCCGCTTCAACTCTTCGGCCAAAAGCGGAAGTGTGTCGTCTGTGTAGTCGCTATACCATCCCGATTTGAGCTCCAACTCCGCGCGGCCGATGTCGGTCGTCAAGTCGATCCTCTGGCGCTCGCGCTCCTCCCATTGGGCCATCGCGTCCCGCACCGCTTCTTCGGCAGAGCGATAACGCCCCTGCTCAATAGCGCGCTGGATCAAGATTTCCTGATCGGGCGTAAGCCTGACTTCCATTGCTCCAGACTAGAAGCCACGGTCTAACCGTGTCAAGGAATCGCGTTGTGGTTATGACGTTTCAATTACCGTCCTCACAAACTGCTCTTCCACCGGCTCCGGCCGCGCAGGCCGAGAGGCATTGGGGAGCACAGAACCCCTCGCGAGATACGGAACGAGAAAACGCGCTTGTGGTCGCCTATGGGTTTTACTTCACGCCATCGGCAAGTTGGAAACTGAACCTCAACCGATCTCCCCGGGGATCCATCCACCGCCCCTCCCGCCTCTCGCTCCGATATTCTGTTGCCATGCCCATTGATGCATCGATACTGAACGAAGTGGAACACCTGCGCGAGTTGGGAGCCGCCGAAAAGGCCTCGCTGGCCGACAAGATGGATCTGCTCCGGTACGCCACCGGCGACACGATCGTGAACTATGGCGATCCGGGACACGCGCTGTTCATCGTGCGTTCGGGCGAAGTCGAGATTTTCGTGAAGAACGACCAAGGCGAGAAGATCGTGCTCGAAACCGCCCGGCCGGGCGACATTTTCGGAGAAGTTTCGTTGCTGGACGACGGCCCGCGCACGGCTTGGGTGGCTGCCATCAGCGAGGTGGAAGTGCTGCGGCTCGACCGCGCGCACTTCGAGGACTACGTTCGCCAGTACACGCCCGCGGCGCTGAACCTGCTGAGCGTGGCCGCGCGAAGGCTCCGGAAAAGCGATGAGTTCATCCGGCGCACGGTCACGCGCAACGCCAACGACGTGGCCGAAGAGCAGGGGACTCTGCTCACCCGCCTGGCCGACGCCGTCCCGGCCCTCAGCGGCAGCATTCTGTCCCTGGCCTTGCATGGCTTGTTCTTTGCCGCGTGGATCGTTCTGAACGTCAGCCTGATCGCGCGGTCGAGGGCCTTCGACCCGTATCCTTTCGAATTCCTTTCGGTGATGGTATCGTTGGAGGCCATCTTCCTGACGCTGTTCGTGCTGACCAGCCAGAATCGGCAGCGCGCGCGCGACCGCATCCGTTCGGATATCGAATTCGAAAGCGGCATGAACACCGAAATGAAGATCGCCTACCTGCACGAGAAGATCGACAAGCTGGCCGAGGACCAGTATCAGGTGCTGGTCAACGTGCAGAAGCTGGCGGCGGGGGAACGCGGCCGCTAGCGCATCAGAGCACGGCGCCAGTTGGCGCGCTACGCCACGTTTCTTTCGAGCGCCAGAGCGCGCTCCCGCTGCCAGCGCAGCTTGCTCTGGTACTCCTGATAGAGCGTGGTGAATCCGGCCCACCAGTAGCCCGCCACGAACAGCAGCAGGAAAGGAACGGCCGGGAAATTCCAGGTTTCGATGGCGAACTCGGTCATGTAAACGAAGTAGCAGCCCACCGCCAGCTCGGCGTACGGCAACCAGCCGCTGCGCCGGCGGTATTCCACGTTTTCGATCTTTACCTTGTGATCGCCCACCGCGTACTTGGGCGTGCGCGCAAAAGCCGACTTGATCCCGAGCAGCGCCTCGATCACCGCCTTCGTATTGATCAAAGTGAGCGCCACGCCGGCGGCCATCAGGACCGGCATCAGCAAGAGCGCCCGCTTCCAGTTCTTCGGATACAGCTCGTGGTGCGCCACCAGATAGAACGCCGAGATGGACCAGAACGAAGCGATGATCAGCGGCAGATCGATGGTCACCATCTGAAACCAGCCCATGTAGAATCGCACGATCATCACCGGCAGCATGAGCGCCGAGATGAGCAGCATGAGCGGATAGGAAATGTTGGGCGTCAAGTGGAAGATGGCTTCCAGTTTCGCGCGCGCGGAAATGTTGGAGCGCAGGATGCTGGGCAGAAGCTTGATGGCGACCTGCGTCAGTCCCTTGGCCCAGCGGGACTGCTGCACCTGGAATCCGTAAGTGTCCACCGGCAGCTCGGACGGGCACTCGATGCTGGGGACGTAGACAAATCGCCAGCCTTTGAGCTGTGCGCGGTAGCTCAGGTCGGAATCCTCGGTAAGCGTGTCGTGCTGCCAGCCGCCGGCGTCCGCGATCATTTTCGCCCGCAGAATGCCGGCGGTTCCGTTGAAATTGAAGAACAGCCCGCTGCCGCACCGCGCGGCGTGCTCGATGACGAAGTGGCCGTCCAGCAGCATGGCCTCCACTTCGGTGAGCAGGCTGTAGTGCCGGTTGGTGTAAGTCCAGCGCGTCTGAACGACCCCGACTTTCGGGTCGGTGAAGTAGTGCACCGTGCGCATCAGAAAATCGCGCGGCGGAAGAAAGTCCGCGTCGAACACCGCGATCAACTCGCCGGTTGCGGTTTGCATGCCCTCCTGCAGGGCGCCCGCTTTGAATCCGTGGCGGTTGGGGCGATGATGATATTCGATCGGGACGCCGGCCGCCTGATGCGCGCGTACCAGCGCCTCGGTGAATGGGTGCGTGTCGTCGGTGGAATCGTCCAGCACCTGGATTTGCAGCAGGCGCCGCGGGTAGTCCATCTTGGTGACTTCCTCGATCAGTCTCTCGACGACATAGCGTTCGTTATAAATGGGGAGCTGCACCGTAACGCGCGGCAGCGTCTCCCACTTAGCGGGCGATTCTGCCGGCAACTGCTTGCGGTAACGCATATACCGCCGGATCATTTCGTAGCGGTGGCAGCCATAGCAGGAAAGGATCACCAGAATGACGAAGTACGGGATCAGCAGCGACCAGTCAAACAGGTCCAGCCGATGCACCCCGGCAAAGGTGTCGTCAAAGAACGTTTGGACGAGTTGGTTCGCCGCAGTCGCGAGCAAGAATGCCGGCATACCGGTAGCGGATTCCATGATGGGTGCCGCAGCGAACATCGTAGGACGCGTGGCCAGTTAGTCTGTTACTACTTGTTCCCCGGCCTGATCAACTTATTATCCTACTCTTCGCCCGGTGCGGGTGCTCCATCATCCGATTTGTATCGCGTCTTACAATTCCGGAGAGCCTGCCTCAGTACAATAAGATTCAGGTGAGACTGCTGGCAACCTTCTTCCTCGCCGCCATGGCCTGGGCGCAGGACCGTCCCCAATTCGTCTGGCGAGGCGAGGTGGACGGCATTGCCTTCCTGTATCTGCATGCGAACCGGCTGGAAGTGAAGGTGCAGGAAGGCGCGCCGGTCGAACGCCAGCAGTTTCACTTTTCGCATTCGCTGCCCGAGGTGCGGCAGGATGCGCGGCTGAGCGTGCGGGAGGGGCGCGGTTATGTCCACATCGTGGATCAGCCGCGGCTTGACAACCAGTACACACTGGCCGTCGCCATCGAGGATCGCCAGCCGGGCAGCTCACTCTATTCGATCGCCCTGTATTGGGACGCATCCAGCCGATTCTTCGAGGCCTCGCGCGCCGAGGCGAAGACCGACACTGCGACCTGGAGCGGCCGCGTGGATCGGGAGGCCGTGATCAGTTGCCAGGCGAGGAGCTGCGTCTCGAGCGCCGGCGCCGGCGCGCCCGTGGCCGGCGAGCGCTTCAAGTTCACCCGGCCTCTGCCGAACCGCGCCGTGGAAGTCAGTCTCGAAGGCGCGCAGGGCCGGGGCGAAATCCGATTAGTGGAGCAGCCGAGCGAGCGCAACCGCTATACAGCGCGCGTCTCCATTCGCGACCCGCAGGCCGGAGCCGGCGACTATTCGTTTACGCTGGCGTGGAGCCGCTCGCGCGAGAAAGAGGCTGCGCTGCTCGAAGCCGTTGGCCGCGGGCTGGTCTGGACCGGAGGCGTGCGTGGACGCGTGCGCGTCACGGTGCGCGGTGGCGCTTGCGTTTCGCAGAGCCTTCAGGGTGCAGCTGTCGAGCATGAACGCGCCGATTTCTTGCGGCCGCTCCCCAGCCGGTCCGACCTTCATCCTGCCATCAAAACGCTGCGCGGCGCTGGGCACGTGGAAATTGTCGAGGTTCCGTCGGAAACCAACAATTACCAGTTGGTTTTTGAGATTGACGGTTCCGGGCCGGCTGCCGGCGACTACGAAATCGAAGTGGACTGGTAAGTCGATCAGGCGCTCACCGGTGCTAAAATCTGGTGTGGGCTGAAACCATGGGGAGGGTTTCCTCGCGCCGCTCTCCGACGCTGCAAGCCAACCGAGCATGAACCTGGAAGGCATCCGCATTTTGTTGGTCGAAGATAACCCGGCCGACGTCCGGCTGCTCCTGGAGCTGGTCCGCGAAACCGGCGCCGGCCGCGTGAAGCTCGAGCATGTCCGGCGGCTGGACTCGGCGCTGGAGTTCCTGGGCCGCGAAACATGCGACGTGATTCTGCTGGACCTTTCTCTCCCCGACATGCAGGGCCTCGAAACCGTGGCGCGCGTGCATGCTCGCGCGCCGAATGTCCCGATCGTGGTTCTCACCGGCCTGGACGACGAAGCCCTGGCCGTCCGCGCGCTTCGCACGGGAGCGCAGGATTATCTGGTGAAAGGCCGTGTGGACGGCGACCTGCTGATTCGATCCCTGCGCTACGCCTCCGAGCGCGGCCGCGCGATTGAAGCGCTCGAGCGCCGCGAGGAGCACTACCGCTCGCTGATCGAGAACTCACTGGATCTGGTCAGCATTCTCAATGCAGACGGCACCATTCGTTACGCCAGCCCGTCGCATGAGCGCCAGCTGGGCTACCGGCTGGACGAACTGGTCGGCCAAAACGCTTTCGCTTTCCTCCATCCGGAAGATATTCCGGCGGTGCGCTCTGCCTTCACCAGGGCGGAGGGAGCGGCCAGCGTGCAATGCCGCTTCCGTCACAAGGACGGCTCCTGGCGCGTAATCGAAGCGTCCGGCCGCGATCTCTCTCACTTGCCGGGCGTGCGAGGCGTCGTCGTCAACTCGCGGGACGTCACCGAACGAAGGCGCCTGGAGGACCAACTGCATCATTCCCAGCGCCTGGAGGCGATCGGCCGGCTGGCCGGCGGGGTGGCGCATGATTTCAACAACCTGCTCATGGTCATCACCGGGCACGCGCAGATGTTGCTGGACGCCATTCATCCCGCCGATCCGTCGCGCGCCGACTTGGAGCAAGTGGTGAAGGCCGCCGAACGCGCCACCGATCTCACGCGCCAGTTGCTCGCCTTCGGCCGCCGCCAGGTGGTGCGGCCGAGACTGCTCAACTTGAACGCTTTGGTGCAGGACATGGATCGCATGTTGCGGCGCGTGATAGGCGCGGACGTCGAACTGGTCACGGTCCTGGCGTCCGGATTGGAAACCGTGCGAGCCGATGCCGGCCAGCTCGAGCAGGTGGTTCTCAATCTCGCTGTCAATGCCCGCGACGCCATGCCTCGCGGCGGACGGCTCACGCTCGAAACCTCCAACGTGGGCGTCACCGAGGAACTCGCTCAGCTGCAATTAGCGCCCGAGCCGGGACGGTATGTGATGCTTTCGATCAGCGACACCGGCTCCGGGATGGACTCGGAGGTTCTTTCGCGCGTGTTTGAGCCGTTCTTCACCACCAAGGAGCACGGCAGCGGGCTCGGGCTCTCCACCAGCTACGGCATCATCCGGCAGACCGGCGGCAACATTTGGGTGGATTCGAAGCCCGGCGCCGGCACCACGTTCCGCATCTATCTTCCGGTGTCAGAGAGCGCGGCCGAGCAGCCGGAAGCGCCGGCTCCAAACCCTGAGATGCGCGGCACCGAGACCATCTTGCTGGTGGAGGACGAGGAGGGAGTGCGGCATGTGGTCGAGACCATGCTCAGACGCCGCGGCTACCATGTGCTGTCCTCGGCTTCGTCGTCGGAGGCCGTGCAGGTGGCCGAGCAGCATCCCGGCTCGATCCATCTTCTGATCACCGACATCATCATGCCCGGCGCCAGTGGCCGCAACATGGCGGACCACCTGGTGGCTCGACGCCCGGAAATGCGCGTGCTGTACGTGTCCGGCTACGGCGATCCGGCGGGGCCCGCGGCGCAGAACGCTTTCCTTCAAAAGCCGTTCTCCATCGAGGAGTTGGCGGTAAAGGTCCGCGAGGTTCTGCGAGAGGCCTGACGCGGAGCTTCGAGTGACTTTCGATTTGCGCGCGCTGCGTTTTCAATTTGCCGCGCGCGATCCCATATCGTTTCCCCCCGGCGGGCCTGCCAACAGCCTGCGAGGTGCGTTGGGACACGCGCTTCGCAAGCTGGCTTGCGTGCCGGCTTGTCCCGGATCCCAAGGCCGGCCCACCGGCGATTGTGAGCTGCGCGCTGCCTGCTTGTACGCGCGAATCTTCGAGCCCGCGGCGGTGGCATCAGGACCGAGCGGCCTCGCCCACTGGCCCCGCCCGTTCGTGCTCCGCGTGTCGCATCTGGCCGGCTGCGCGGTGACGCCCGGAGATTCATTCTGGCTGGGCGTCAACCTGTTCGAGCTGAGTTCGCCAGTTTTGCAGCACCTGGAGCGGGCCTTTGCGGAGATCGGTTGCGCTGGCTTCGGTCCCGAGCGCCGGCGCGCCGATTTGATGCGGGTCGAGTGCGCGCCCGTTTCGATTCCGTTACGACAGGGCGCGGCCGAATGTAGCCGCTTGCGCGTTGAATTTCGAACGCCGACGGAATTGAAGAGCGGGCAGGCCGTCGCGTGTGAGCCTGAGTTCGGCGTGCTGTTCGCGCGAGCGCGCGACCGTGTCAGCACCCTGCGCGGTCTGTATGGCTCCGGGCCGCTGGAGCTCGATTTCCGCGCGCTGGGCGAGCGGGCGGCGGCGGTAAAAATGGCGCGCTCCGAATTGCAGCGCGTCGAGAGCCAGCGGCGAAGCAGCCGCACCGGCCAGGTTCATTCGCTGGGCGGCTTCACCGGCTGGGCCGAATACGAGGGCGCGCTGTCCGAATTTCTTCCGCTCCTCGAAGCCGCCCGCTGGACCGGCGTCGGGAGGCAATGCGTGTGGGGCAAGGGCGAGATCGAGCTGCGCGCGACTTGACTAACGCAGCAGTGTAAAATTCACGTCCACCTGCGTCACCACCTCGATCGGTTGTCCGTTCAGCAGAGTCGGTTTGTAAACCCATTGCGCCACCGCCTCTCGCGCCGCTTCGGCCAGCACAGGCTCGCCGCTGATCAATTCCAGGTTTTGCACCTTGCCGTCTTTGCCGATGGTCGCGGTGAAGCTGACTTTGCCTTGGATGTGTGCCTGCTTGGCCTCCACCGGATATTTCGGCGTTATTTTTTCGATGAGGTTCGCGGCCTGCATGTTGCCGCCGACGCGAATCCGCTGCGGCGCTTCGGCCGGCGCCGCCAGGGACACGGTGACAACCGATCCGCTCCCGTCCGCAGTGGCCTGGACACCGACCCGCAAATGTTCGTCCACCTGGCGCACGGCGGCGAAGAGATCGATCATGGCGGTCGGCGTTAGTTGATCGCCGACATTCAGGCTTAGACCGCCTGCGACCTTGCTTTTGAGCGGCTCGGGAAGCCGCAAATCGATGCTCTTTACCGTAGCCATCCAGGGCGGAGGCGGCGGCAGCGCTGTCGAAGACGCCGCCCGCGCTCCAGCCGCCGCGGTACTCTCCGGCAGCCGGAATGTCAAAGAGACCTGGGTTTTTCCTTGTGGGTGCGCGTCAGTGGCGTAGTGCCATTGCAAAAGCGATTCGAGCGCGGCTTTTCGCAATTCAAGTGGCCCGCTCAGAATCACGGCATCGGCCACGGTGCCGGTTTCGGTGAGCGTGAGTTCGGCAATTACAGTTCCCTGGATCCGCTTCTCCAACGCTTCGGGCGGATATTGGACGGGCACGCGATGCAGAACTGTCAAACCATTCTGCTGGACCTCTATGCCGGGCGCATCATTATTTTCTTGCGGCGCGGCCTGCAAGGGAAAGGATCGCACGCTCAGCCAGCCGGCCACGAGGAGCGCGACAGCGAACGCCGCGAGCGAAGAATTCATACGCAATTTAGACATGGAAGCCTCCCTTAACAACGACTCGATTCTTTTCTTCAAGTGCTTCTTTCGCAGGAAAGACGAAGCCGGCGCCAGATCCACTCCGGCTTTAGCGGCCGCGAGCGTGAGCAGCGACTCGAGATAGCGCTCGCG
>DASQHQ010000095.1:0-13755 GCA_035632015.1 Bryobacteraceae bacterium | reverse complement strand
CTGGACGCGTTCTTCGAAACCACCAGCCAGACCACGACGGGCGAAGTGACGCTGCGGCTCTACAAGGGCAACGTCGAACCGGTCAGCCGCAAGTCGCCGTATTCGCTGTACTCGCTGAATATCGCGAGCTTCACCATGGGCGCCGAATACGATCAGAAGGACGCGCAGGGCTTCATCAACCTGATCGGATTGCCGATCCGCGTGCGCGCGCAGGCCGCCGGAGCCAAAAAGTCATGAGCATGGACCGTGGCGCACGCACTCGTGCGTGCCGCGTTCACACTCCTGTGAACGCCTCCGTTGTAACCGAACCGCCAAGCGTCGGCACGAGCGCACAGGACGGCGCGGCGTCGTGGTGCCGGACAAAAAGTGCTGCCGCGGCGTTCCGTTGTGCGCTCTTTCTGGACCGCGCCGGCGCGGCACGCACGAGTGCGTGCGCCACGACAAACCCATGAAACTCTGGGGCGGGCGGTTCGAGGCGGGGCCTTCGGAAGTCTTCGAGCGGTTCTCCGGCTCGCTCGATTTCGACCGCCGGCTTCTGGATGTGGATTGCCGCGGCTCGCAGGCCTATGCGCGCGCGCTGGAGCGCGTCGGAATCCTGACCGCGGACGAGCGCGCGGCGCTGGTGAAGGCGTTCGACGAAATTCGTGCCGCCGCCCGGCAGCCCGGCTTCTTCGACGGCGCCACTGACGAAGACGTTCACACCCTGGTAATCCGCCGGCTTAAAGAGCGCGCCGGCGAGCTGGCCGACAAAATCCACACCGGCCGCAGCCGCAACGATCAGGTCTCGCTGGATCTACGCCTGTGGCTGCGCGAAGAAATCGAGGGCGCTTCCGCGCTTTTGCTTCAACTGATGAGCGCGCTGCTCAAGATGGCCAAGCGCGATCCCAACGCCATCGTTCCCGGTTACACCCACACCCGCCGAGCGCAGCCGGTGCTGTGGCCGCATTATCTGCTGGCCTATTTCGAGATGCTCGCGCGCGATTACGAGCGTCTGCAAGAAACCCGGCGCCGCGTGGACGTGATGCCGCTCGGCTCGGGCGCCCTGGCCGGCTCCGGATTCCCGTTCGATCGCGAAGCCCTGGCGCGCGACCTCGGATTCGCGGCCATTACGCGCAATTCCATGGACGTAAGCGGCGATCGCGATTTCGCGCTCGATTTTCTGCATGCGGCCTCGCTGCTCATGCTGCATTTGGGCCGCCTGGCCGAGGACTGGATCCTTTATTCAGGCGAAGAGTACGGCTGGCTGGAGCTTGGCGATGCGGTAACCAGCGGCTCCAGCATCATGCCGCAAAAGAAGAATCCGGATTCGCTCGAATTGATCCGCGGCAAGTGCGGCGGAGTGTTCGGAGACTACACCGCGCTGTTCCTCACCATGAAGGGACTGCCGATGACCTATAACCGCGACATGCAGGAAGACAAGCCGCGCATCTTCGACGCTGCCGACCAGTTGCGAGCATCGCTCGAAATGCTGTGCGTCGTGGCGGATTCGACTCGTCTGAATCCGGCGACCCCGCTTGCGGCCGTGGAGGAAAGCTGGGCCGTGGCCACCGATCTCGCCGACGCGCTCGCTCGCACCGGAATGCCGTTTCATCGGGCGCACAAGCTGGTGGGCCGGCTGGTGCTCGAAAGCGTCAAGCAAGGCAAGAATCCGACCGATTGGAGCGCCGCGCAGCTCGCCGACTTTGATCCTGCTCTGAGCGGCGACATCGTGCGCTACCTGCAGCCGGAGCAGGGCATTCAAACGCGCGAGCTGCCCGGCGGCACCGGACCGCAAGCGGTGGCGCGCGCGCTGGAGGAAGCCGAAGCGCGCCTCAAGCAGTGGCTGCAATGAACAAGACCTTCCGTCAAGGCCAGATCCTCAAGCTGATCCGCTCGCGCCGCATTCTGACGCAGGAGGATCTGGCCCGCGAACTCAAGGACACCTACGGAATCCAAGCCACCCAGGTTACGCTGTCGCGCGACATCCGCGACCTCGGCCTGTTGAAGACGCCCGAGGGCTACCGGCAGTTGTCCGCGCCTTCCGCCGGCCCGGATCTGGCGACCCTCGCCGGCGAGTTCCTGCAAGATGCGCGCACGGCGCAGAATCTGGTGGTGCTGCGAACTTCGCCCGGCAACGCCAACGCGCTGGCAGTGGCGCTGGACAAACAGGAATGGCCGGAAGTGGTGGGAACGATCGCCGGCGACGACACCATCCTGATAGTTGCGCCGGACGCGGGCACCGCCGGAAAGCTGCGTCAAAAGCTGCTGGGCTACGTTCAGACGAAATAGAGCCATGCCGCGCAGCGTGCGGGGATCGGAGCTGAACGCCCGGGACCGAAAACGAGTTTTCCGGTTATCTCGCGCTGAACAACAGCCAAACCGCCAAGCCCAGCGCGGCCGGCACCAACAGCTCCACCCAGTGCTCGTACAACGCCGCCCAGCGGACGCCCGATCGCGCGGATGGTGTTTCGTCGCGAAGCGAAGAGCTGAGGCGTGAGCGTAGACTGGAAGGCAGACCTCGAATCGCGCGCACGATCTCTTCTTTACCCTTGCGGTCCGCGATCAGGATGGTCGCCGAATGAATGCCATTGGTGGACTGTTCAAGCTGCTTGCGCAGCCCGGGGGGCACATCCTCCACCGAGCGGTACACTTCCGTTCTGCTTCCCACAGAAATGAAAATCGTCGAACTCTTCACAGTGACGCGGGACATCTGAAGCTTCGTTCTCCGATCAAATCGATACAGCCGCGGGAACCTTCACCGCGCCTGGCTGGGGGTTCTCACTCCCGGCATGTTCCAATATTACCTGAATAAACCCCAGCGCGGCTTTCGACAGCGCCTTATCCTTGCGGTGAATCAGAGCCACTCGCCGCGGCATCGGTTCCGGCCCCAGCGGCACTGTCGACAGCTTGCCGGCCGCCACTTCCTCGCGGCAATTGGACGCTGCCAGGAACGACAGTCCAAGTCCGGCCATGACAAAGCGCTTGATCATTTCCGTCGAGTCGAGTTCCATGGAGGTCTGAATTTCGCCCTCGACCGGCTCCAGCCAGGCGTCTAAACGCGCCCGCGTGGTCCCCGATTTCGGCAGCAGCAACGGCTGGCCGATCAGATCCCGGGGGGTGATGTAGCCCTTTTTCGAAAGAGGATGCTTGCCCGGCAGCAGCAGAATAATCTGGTCGGAGTGAATCTGAACTACTTGGAGTTTCTTCTCCTGAACCGGGAGCTGCGTGATTCCGAAATCCGCCAGATTGTCCATCACCGCTTCCACCACCCGCGAGCCGTAGGAACGGTCCACCGACAACTGCACGTTCGGGAATTTCTTCACGTACTCGGAGAAGACCCGCGGCAGGACGTAAATGCAGGTGGCCTCGTTGGCGGCGATTACCAGTTCGCCACGAGGGACGCGCTCGAGTTCATTGATCGAATCCTGCGCGCGCCGACGCAAATCGAGGATCTGTTCCGCATATTCGGCGAAAATCCTGCCGGCCGTGGTCAGCGAGATCTTGGTGCCCAGGCGCTCGAACAGCGCGGTCCCCACTTCCTGCTCGAGCTGCCGCACTTGGGCGCTTATGGCCGGCTGGGTGCGATAGCAGGTCTGCGCCGCTTTGGAAAAGCTCTTCAAGCGGACGATTTCGAGGAATGTGTGCAGCTGATCCAGATCCATGGGTTAGCGGACGGGGATCACCCGATCCGGCTGGGTGTCTTTCTATTGTAACAACCGGAGCTGGACGAGTCGCAGTATTGAAAAACTCACCGGGTTTGAAAAACGTGAGAGGTCTGTTAGCAGGAGCGTTTCCGATTGTGTCCATTGGACTTTGGCGTCACGCGGCTGTTCGGCCGAGTTCGGCACGCTTCGTGCAGTGATGTGTTTCACCACAAGCACGCCGTCAAACTGACGCGCCGAAAGGAGCCAATTATGACAACCCGAACGTCAAACAGCGCCGGCAGCATCGGAGAGGTTATCGGAAACGGTGGCCGAGTATGGCAACGTCTGGCCGAGTCCAAAGAAGCGCTCACCGATGCGCTGGACGAGAAAAGGCGAATCGTCAATCGAGCCTGGAAGCGAAGCCGCGAAGCAGCCGGAGATCTGGTGCACGAGACTGGCCGCAGCATTAAGCGTTCCCCCTTCCGCTCGGTGGCCATTGCGCTCGGCGCCGGTACGCTGGCAGGTACGCTGATTGGTGTATTGGTTTCGCGCAACGGGCGAAGGTAATAGCGGAACTGCAGGCCGGTTTCGCTCGGATTAATCCCCCGGGACCCTCCAGATGGCCGATCCAGAGGTTGGGCTCTCTCCGATTTGCCGGAACCGGATAGTGGGCGATTCGCAAGGTCTCCGCGGCGCGGCGGTGATGCACTCGCCGCAGTGCGGTTTCGAGGGACGAGTTCAGGGTAACGTGTTGTTACTGTTGAGCCCGTTACCAGGCCGTCGCAGCGGTATCCGCAGCCAGGCTGTTATGGGACTTTCGCTAAGCATACGCCAAATGCCTTACCACGGGTCCGCCGGTCACCCGGAGGGAAAACTCAGAACCTTAGGTTCCGCCGGGATGGTCTATTCTTCCGCCTCTCAGCTACATTCCTCAACCCCCTCGGGCGTATAGCCGCTGATTCGGGGAGCCATTCCAGCCGAAAGTCGGGCATGAGTTCACTGACCGCGGATTTCTGCGTGTTGGTCGCTATGCTGGGGCTGCTCGCCTTTGCGCTTTTGAGCACGCTTCATATCAACCATGCGCGCAAGGCGCGCCACCGCATGCGAAAGGTCACAGCCCGCCTGCTGAACTGGAAGTAGGGGCGAGAACGCGTCGTGGCGCCGGCCGACGTCGAAGACGTCCCCGGGCCGCAATTTCGTCCTGCCAGCCGAGGCAAAAGACATATTCGCAAACCACAATATCGGCATTACAGCTCTGGCCGGTGAGCCGGCTGCTCAGGCAAGCAGATCTCAGCTTTGCCGCCGCGCAAGCGCCCTCGAGCGGTGATTCGAAGCCCGGTCCTAACCAGCCGGCCTCGCGACCGGCCGCACGTGTACGTTGAGCAAGTGCAGAAAATAGTCGCGCAGGTAAAAACTGGAGTGCCCGCCCCCCTCGATTGGCACGAAAATCTTCTGTGGCGCCCGGATTTCGATTGCGTAGGCCTGGACTTCAGAGGTCACTGAGTAGGCGTCCCGCTCGCCTTGGAAGAAGAACATCGGGACGCCGAAATCGAGCCCCAACGCGCGCGCGTCGAAGGTCATCAATTCGGGCCGCAGTTCATCGTATGCCGCCGTCGCCTGCGCCCGCGGGTCCTGCGGCGGAATGTCGCGCGCGAAATAGCGCTCGCCGGCGGGCGGCGATTTCAGCGCGGCCAGCACGGCCGGGCCCAGCGCGGCGAAGACAGCTTGTTCGGCCGGCGTGAGAGCCCCGGCGTACTTCGATTTGACGGCGTCGGCTGCCGTGTCCGGGTACGGCGGCGGGCCGAGCCGCTCGAGCTCTTCGATGGCCGCGCGATCCGCTCGCTCGCGCGCTTGTTCGAGGACCATCGCGTAGCTCAGGGAATCCTGGCGAGCCCAGTGCACGAACTGGCCGGTGCCCACGTAGGCCGAGAACAGGTCCGGCCGCTGCTTGAGCATCTTCAGGGCGACGATGGTTCCTCCGGAAATTCCCAGCAGCACGAGTGTGCTGGTCTGGAGACGGCGCGTGACGGCATCTGCCACTTCCAGGCCGTCGCGCGCGATGCGGTCCAGCGTGAGCGGGCCCGTTCCCGCGTCGCCGTTCTTGCCTTGCGTCGCGCCTGCGCCGGGCTGATCCCATTGAATCAGCGTGAAGTCCTGCTCCCAGGGCGCGAAGAAAGGCGCCATGCGGCTGAGGGCGGCGCCCGGGCCGCCCAGAATGAACAACGCCGGGTTGTTCAGATCTTTTCCGCGGATTGTGACCCACTGATCCAGGCCGTGGATCTGGATGAACTGGGCCTCGTCGATGGGCTTCGCGCGCGGTTGGGCGTCTTCCTGTGATGCCATGACCAGCCTGGACGGGCGCGTGGAGATGCAAACTCCGGCCGGGCGTTCGCATGAGTGCGAACGCGGCACGCTGGAGAGCGTGCCGCCACGCGCTGGTGAGCCGCGACTAGCGCGGCGGCAACGTGCCGGAAACGAAGAACGTGGTCCACTGCGGCGGACGGCCGCGGCCGCCCGGACCGGAACGCATGACCCGGAAGGCCACCGGGTCGCCCGGTTTCAGCGAGGACTGGATGCGGATCACGTCCTCGACCGAGGACACCGGCTGCCGGTTGATCGACAGAATCACGTCCTTCTCCATGAGGCCGACATCCTCGGCAAAGGAGCCTTCATCCACGCCGCGGATCACCAGGCCGCCCTTGCTTTCGATGCCCAGGTCGGTGCGCTCGGCGTCGGTGAGCGCGTGCAGCTTGATGCCGAACTTGTACTGCGATTCCTCGGGTTTCGCGGGTTCCTCGCTGTTCTGCTGGAGTGCGGCGAACCTGGGATCGTCTTTGAAGACTTCGGCGCGGTCCAGGATAGTCACCTTGAAGTCCAGGTGCTTGCCATCGCGGTCCACCGTGAGGTTCACCGGCGTACCGACCGCGGTATCGGAGACGCGCCCCACCAGATCGTCGCCGTCCTTCACCGGTTTTCCGTTCATGGCGATAATGATGTCCTCGGCCTTGATGCCGGCCTTATCCGATGGCCCGTCTTTTTGGACGTTGCTGACCAGCACGCCCTGGTTGGTGCCGAGCGCCTTGAACAACTCCGGTTTGTCTTCCTTGCGCCAACTGATGCCGATGGAACCGCGCGTGACCTTGCCGTTGCGGATGATGTCGTTATACACGCGCGCGACCATGTTCATCGGAAGCGCGAAGCCGATTCCCTGGTAACCGCCGCTCTGCGTGGCGATCATGGTATTGACGCCGATCACCTCGCCGCGGATGTTGAGCAGCGGTCCGCCGCTGTTGCCGGGATTGATGGCTGCGTCGGTTTGAATGAAGCGCTGCAACTGCAGCGAGCCCCCGATGTCGCGTCCCAGAGCGCTGACGATGCCGGCCGTCACAGACGCTTCCAAACCGAACGGAGAGCCGATGGCCACCGCCCAATCGCCCACCTGCACGGCGTCGGAATTGCCGACGGTCACCGGCGTGAGCGGGCTTTTAGGATCGATTTTGATGACCGCCAGATCTGTTTCCGGGTCGATACCGACTACGCGCGCGCGGTATTCCTCGGGGTCGTCGGTGTGGAGCTTGACCTTAATGTGGTCGACTTTCGCGATCACATGGTGGTTGGTGATGATGTATCCGTTCTTGTCGACAATGAAGCCGGTGCCGGACTGCTCCTGGCGAAAAGCGCGCGGTGGCGTGTCGCCACTGAGGGGACCGTTCTTGAAGAAGCGGCGAAACAGATCCAGGCCGTCGTCATTGCTGTCGCCGGAATCGTCCCCGGGGTTGCGCTTGTGCGGATTGTCCGCCACCCGTTGCGTGTAGTCCGCCGTGATGTAGACCACCGAGGGCTCCAGTTTCTTGGCGAGCTTGCTGAACTCGTTGCCAAGCTGGACCGGACTGGGCACCACCAGCGGGGACGCGTCGGGAGCAGTCGCCTGGCCCCTGGCCGCATGCACGCCCGTATTGAGCAGTGTTCCGATCACAATCCCGATCGAGAGCGTGATCAGCAGAAGACTTAAAGACAGCAATTTCTGCTGCCGCATAATGTTGAACCACCGCATGGTCTTATTCGCCTTTCTACGGATAGCGAAGCTAACTATAACCACTATACTCGTTTCTTGCTGGGCGTTTCTAGTTCCGACGGGCCAGCCAGCTTAGCGGTTTCAGCTCCACCAGCAGGATGCCTGCCAGGATCAGGACGGCGCCGGCCGCGGCCCGCCGGGAAAGAATCTCGCCGGCCAAAAGATAAGACGCCACCCAGGCGAACACAGGCTCCGTGGAAAAGATCAGGGCGGTGCGGGTCGGGCTGGACCAGCGCTGCGCCCAGGTCTGGACTGAAAAGGCGAACGCGGTGGCGAGCAGGCTGGTGACCGCGAGCGCGATCAGCACGTTGGCGGACCAGGCCAGCCGCGATGGCTCGGCCCACCAGAATGTGCCGGCTGCCAGCGCTGCCGCCGTTGCGATCTGTGTCACCGCCAGCGGGCCGGCGCTCGCGGAGGCTGTGAACCGGCCCAGGACCAGGATGTGGAGCGCGTAGGCCACGGCGCAGCCGGCCACCAGCAGGTCGCCGCGATTCAGGTCCAATAGGCTGCGCTGGATGGTCATCAGAGCCAGGCCCGTAAACGCGGTCGCGACGCCCAGCAGCTCCGTGAACTGCGGGACCTTCTTATACACCGCGCTGCTGAGCAGCGGGACCAACGGAATGTAGAGGCCGGTGATGAAACCGGTTTTGGATGCCGACGTATACTTCAGGCCGAACGTCTGCAGCACATAACCGCTGAACAGACATAGACCGGCGATAACGCCGCCGCGCAGGCTCCGGGCGGCGCCCCCGCCGCGCAACTGTTTGCCAAACAGCAACACCAGGGCGGCAGTGGCAAGGGCGAAGCGGATGGCGAGAAAAAGCAGCGTGGAAACATCGGCCAGCGCGCGCTTCACGAGCACGAAGGTGGCGCCCCAAATGAGCGCGACAGTGACCAGGCTGAGGTCGACGAACCAGCCGGGCGGCCGTTGTCCGGTCATCCACCGTTCCGGGGAATGTTACCGGCGAAGCGGGCCGCGCCATCGCCCGGGCCCGCAAAGTCGCCGAGCAGGAGCAGCAACGTCAGCAGAATGCGTTTCAACCCCAACTCGCGCCCTTCCGGATGGAACCATTCGCGCGGCGTGTGCGCGCCTCCGCCTTGCCCGCCGGCGCCGATGGAAATGGCCGAGAGGCCCATCGAAAGGGGAATGTTGGCGTCGGTGGAAGCGCAGTCGAGATGCGATCGGATGCCCAGATGCGCGTCCACAGCGCGCACGCATTGCAGAATGAGCGCGTCGTCATCCAGGCGTCCGGCGGGCCGCGAGCCGATTTCCTTGATCTTGGCCGTGACCTTGCCTCCGCTGGCGCGGTCATTTTCCGATTCCAGAGCCCGCTCCACGGAACTGGTCAGCAGGTTCGCGATCTGCTCCAGCTTGGCGGCGCTTTCCGACCGCACGTCCACCTTGGTGCGCGCCTGCGTGGGAATGGAGTTGATGCTGGAACCGCCCTCGATGATTCCGAAGTTGTAGGACGAGCGCGGACTTCCGTTGCCCGGCAGCTTGTGCTCGGTGAAATAGGCGATGGCTCGCGAGAGCGCGTGCACCGGGTTCGCGATGCCGTAGTCGCTCCAGCTATGCCCGCCTGGACCAGTGACGGTGATGTCAAAGCGGCGGCTGGCCAGGGCCTGGGAAGTGATGTGGTCGTTGTTGGGCCCGTCCAGGATCACAAAGGCCTGGATGCGACTGCCGGTGCTGGACTGGCGGCACAGATAACGCATGCCGCTCAGATTCCCCTCGCCTTCCTCGCCGACGTTGGCGATGAAAACCAGCCGGCGGAAGAGTTCATCCAGGCCGGGGATCGTGGCGACCGCGCGGGCGATCGCCAGCAGAGCCGAGAGCCCCGCCCCGTTGTCGGAGACGCCCGGGCCGTGCAGGCGGCCGTCCGGTTCGATGAACACGTCCTCATTGCCGCGCGGCGCGAGCACAGTGTCGAGATGCGCCGTGAGCGCGATGTACGGGCCTTGCCGGTTTTCCACTGGATGGGCGATCACGTTGCCGGCGCGGTCGATGCGCGCCACGCACCCCAATTCGCGAAATTGAGCCAGCATCCACTCGGCGCGGCGCTGCTCGAAGAAGGTGGGCGCGGCGACGCGGCAGAGCTGCAAGTGCTGTTCGTTGATCCACTGCTTCTCGCGGACAAACCACTGCAAGGCGTCGCGCACCGGGGGCAGGCTGACGGCTTCGCTGAGCAGTTTGCCGGGCGCGAGCGGTTCACCGGAACTGGAAACGGGCTTGACGGACGCGGCCAAATGCCAGTTTAGCAAGCCACGCGGGGAGCCGAGCTTCTAAGCGTTGCTACGCTTTTGCCGCGTTCGGCATTTCGAACGGCTCGTCCGCGCTGCCCCCGTAAATACTCGGCACCTTCGACCCCATCGGACGCAGGTACGTGGAAAGCTGCCCGCGGTGATGTATCGAATGGTTGGTCATCAGGCCGAGGTAGGCGATGGCGGGGAAACTGAAGACGCCATGAAAATCGAGGACGCGCGTCAGTGCATCGCCCTTCAGCGAAGCGATTGCCGCGGTTGCCTTGGGGGCGTTTTCGTCGTACCACTTCAGAATGTCCGCCGGCGTCTTGATGGCATCGGGTCTTTCGCCGCTGCCGGGATCGAAGGCCCCGGTGGCCACGCCGTTCAGGAAGAAGCACTCGCTGGAGGCGAGGTGCCAGGCTAGATCGAGTGCGGACTTGGACTTGGAGTCCGGCTTCCAATCGCACTTGTCCGCCGGAATCGCTTGAATCACCCTTCGCGTGGCATTCCGCTCGTTCTGCACTTCCGGAAGGTAGATGGCATTCAACAGAAATTCAGCTTGATCGCTGGTCATATGGGCAACTCCTTTACATTACAGTCCGCGCGCCGGGTGCTCCGCGGGCCTTACCTTAGCTCTTGCATCATGCCCGGCAGACTCCACTGCATCTGGAGGCCGGTCTGGGTCCAGTGGAACTCGGCCATCATGGCCTTGGCGACATCGTCCTGGCCCTTGCCTTCGCGAATCAACTGCGTCACGCGGTTGCGTTCCTTCAGGACGTTGTCTCGATAAGTCTGCAAGCCGGCGCGGTTGGTTACCGGGCCGTGGCCGGGAATCACGGTCTCGCAATCCAGATCCTTCAGCACGCCGTCCAGCGTGTCGGCCCAGTCCTTCAGGCTTCCGCCGCCGGGATAGTCGATGAGCGGCGTGTTGCCTGCCATCAGATCGCCGGTGTGGACCACATGCAGCGCCGGGAAATAGATCACCGCGTCGCCGTTGGTGTGGCCTCGTCCATAATATTTCGCGCGCACTTCCTTGCCGCCCAGAAACACCTGCGCTTCGGTGCTGAACGTCACGCGCGCCGGCAGCATCCCCGGGGGCGCGTTGGACTGCACGTGATTCACGATGTTGTTGTGGGCGTTCAGGGTGGAAATGATCTCGGCCGTCGGCAGGAATTTCGCGTTGCCGCCGCTATGGTCGGCGTGATAGTGCGTGCTCAAGATGTACCGAATGGGCTGGCTGGTCACGCTCTTGACGTGGCTCACGATGGCTTCGTGGTCCTGGTCGTATTTGTCGTCGATCAGGATCACGCCTTCGTTGGTGATGTACACGGCCACGTTGCCGCCATCGCCCTCGATCTCATACAGGTCGTCCTTGACCTTGTTGAGCGTCAACTGGGGAGGCTGCTTATTCTGGTTCTGCGTGTAAGCGATCCAGCAACCCACGAGGAACAGGGCGCCGGCGGAAATGCGGATGAGGAAGGTCCGGCTCATGCCCGGATACTATATCAAATTTCGTAAGCGTCTCGTGAACCGCTCTTCCTGATGCACCGGCGCGGCTGAGCGAATTGCTTCCCCACTGGAAAGTTCTGGCAACTCCCTCCTCCGAGCCTGATCCTGGTTGCGAATCTGTAGCTTAAATAGCGTTTCCTTCAGGTGCCTTTATGTGCACTGAAGGATCAACCAGACCTTGTCAAAACGATGGTGCCGCAGGTCTTCATGCCGGATCAAGAAGTAGATTCGACCTGAATCACCCCAATCCATGCCGGTTCGTTCCTCGGAATCGACCTGCAGCAACAGTCGCCAATCCGAGGCGCCGGCATTGAGACCTTTCTTGCGGCCCCGAGCGTATCCGTTACCGTCACCACAGTAAATGCCGTTCGAGACGAGTTGCGCTTCCAAACGGATGTCGCCTTGGATCTCATCAGCATGCCCACCAATCCGGTAGACAGGGCTCTTCAGCGGATCTGCGAGTCTTAGGTAGGCATCGAATTCCTGCGGTGTGGCATGGAGGTCGCGGAACAGATCGTCATTCGTGCTTGGGAGCGACGTTTCGACAGTTGCCGTGAGCGCCATAGGCTTGAACCGCGCCTCTTCGTCTAGATCGGGATCTGGCCTGCGGGGGCTGTTTTCAGATAGTCGAGATGGAGAGTAGATGACCTTGCAACATCCGGCGTCTTTTGGATCATAGCCCCAAGGATGATTGACCGCGTCATAAAAGAAGAAAAGCGATCCGCTGCTGGGTAGCGGCAAACCCTGGAGTCTGGGCAGGGCGGCTAAATCGAATTGGGCAACGAAGGAGAGGGGTTGACCATCCAGCCATGTCGGCCACGTAACCCCGCTGGGCACATTTCCCCGGCCACCCAATCTGCCAACGGATTGTGAACCGCGCTTGCCTGTCATTAGACGGAGTGAAGGCTGACTCCGAGATTCAATCGCTGCGGCCAACCGGCCTAGCCCCGCTTCCTGAAGCGACTGCCGAATCGAATTCATAGCACCAAGCCTCGTCCCTGGATCGCGTTGTCGCACGCCAGCAGATGAGAAGAACTTACGGTAACGCACTGTATCCCATTTTGGAAGCCAGGCCTTCGGAAAGCCGCTTCGGCGATCGTCTTTCAGGCGTATGGTTTCGTTCTCCTCCGCGCGGATAACCTTTCTTCGCTTCGATTGCAGGCTGGGCACCGGACGATTCGTTGGATACGGGGACATTTGCCACTATGCCGCCGCCGTTAAGCCGGCCATATGGGGTAGCGTTCAATGCCGTGGAAGGCGGTTCACGAGACGCTTACAAATTTCCAGGCCGCAGAACGGCCGCTTGGGCGAGGCGGCGGATTACCCGCGAAAGTTCCAATCGAAGTTCATTCGCAGAACACTCGAACCTTGGCCCTGTTGTCATCCACATCGACGGTGAGGTTGTTGAGTTGGTTGAGCAGCGTTTCGAGATTCTCCGGCTTGAGCTGGTTCAGATCGAACTCGACACCATCCCGATGAAGCGCAAAGTTCACACGATCCCGCGCCTGCGGCGGAATCAGGCTCGCCAGCTTCACGCCCGAGCGAAGCAGTTCGATCGGCACGCGAATATTCACTTTCACGGGATCGCCACTCTTGTTTTCGTCCATTACCAGGACGCGAAGGTACTTCGGCTTTGCTTTCGGAGCCGAGTCGGAGCGGTTGTCTGCGCCGTTGGACGGCCGCGCGTTCTCCAACGCCGCCATCAGGCGCTCGGCCTCCTCGACCGTGATCTGCCCCTTCGATAGCATTTCCAGGATTCTCCGCCGCTCTTCGTTCATCAATTTCCTCCTATGCGATCTGGACCACCACGGACCGGTTGCAATCCGCGAATTCAATGTGTGTGCCCTTAATTGCGGCGAAGATTCGCCAAAGCGCAGGGAGCACTCGCAACGGATTCATGCCTAGCGCGAGGCCCGCGATCAGCAGGACCGGCGCCAGCAGAAGCGCAGCCGACAGCAAGAGCAGCCGCATGGCGAGTAGCGGCATCTCGAACAAGAAGAGGCCGCCATGTTTCCTGCGGACTTGGATCTGTGCGATGATCATCAGCGCAATGCCTCCAGCTCCCGGATCGCGTCTTCCGCGCTGATTTCGCCGCCCTGCAGCCGATCCAAAACTTCACTCCGCGACGGCCTCGGATTGGTCTCGACGAACTCCAGGCTGTTAGCGATCCGAGTGAGCCGCGCTTTGATGGTCGGGTAACTGACTCCGAAGATCTGTTCCATCTCTTTGATGGATCCATGGCAGCGGACGAAGGCCGTGACGAAGACCTGGTCTTCCATGCTGAGCTGCGTCAATTGCGGAAGC
>DASQHQ010000094.1:0-29215 GCA_035632015.1 Bryobacteraceae bacterium | reverse complement strand
CCTGCAAGCCGCTCCGGAGCCGATGCCCACCGGCGAGAGCGCAGCCGAATACACCTGCCCCATGCATCCCGAAGTGCGGCAGATCGGACCCGGCGCGTGCCCGAAATGCGGAATGGCGCTGGAGCCGGTCGCGTTCAGCCTCGCCACCGAAGAGGCGAACCCCGAATACACCGACATGCGGCGGCGATTCCTGATCAGCCTGCCGCTGACCGCAGCCTTGCTCGCGCTGATGTACCTCGGCCGTCACCGGCCCTGGATTGAACTCGCGCTCGCGACTCCGGTGGTGCTCGTGGCGGGATGGCCGCTGTTCGAGCGAGGCTGGGCTTCGCTGGTCAACCGCAGTCTGAACATGTTCACGCTGATCGCGATGGGCGCGGGCGCGGCCTACGTGTACAGCGTGGTCGCGACCCTCGTGCCCGGCGTCTTCCCCGCGTCCCTGCGCGAGCATGGCACGGTGCCGGTGTACTTTGAGGCGGCTGCCGTGATCGTCTCCCTGGTGCTGCTCGGGCAAGTCCTGGAATTGCGCGCGCGCAACCAGACCAGCAGCGCCATCCGCGCACTGTTGCGCCTCGCGCCCAAGACCGCCCGCCGCATCCGCCCGGACGGCGCCGAGGAAGACGTGCCGATCGAGCACGTGCATCCGGGGCATGTGCTGCGCGTCCGGCCCGGCGAAAGAATCCCGGTGGACGGCCTGGTGCTGGAAGGCCTCAGCTCCGTGGATGAATCGATGATCACCGGCGAGCCGATCCCAGTCGAAAAAACGCCGAGCAGCCGCGTCACCGGCGGCACAGTCAACGGGACCGGCGCATTGGTCATGAAGGCGGAACGCGTGGGCGCCGATACCATGCTCGCGCGCATCGTGAAATTGGTGAACGAAGCGCAGCGCTCGCGCGCGCCCATCCAGCGCGTCGCGGATGTGGTGGCCTCCTGGTTCGTGCCGGCGGTGATCGCGGTGGCGCTGGCGACCTTCGTCGTGTGGAGCATTTGGGGGCCGGAGCCTCGGCTCGCTTTTGCGCTGGTCAATGCGATCGCGGTGCTGATCATCGCCTGCCCCTGCGCGCTCGGGCTCGCGACGCCGATGTCGGTCATGGTCGCAACCGGCCGGGGCGCGTCCGCCGGCGTTCTGATCCGCAACGCTGAAGCCCTGGAGAAGCTCGAAAGAGTGGATACGCTGGTGGTCGATAAGACCGGAACCCTCACGGAAGGCAAGCCGCGGCTGGTCAGCGTGGACGACCCGGAAATCCTGCGGCTGGCCGCGAGCGTCGAGAAGCTGAGCGAGCATCCACTCGCAGCGGCGATCGTCGACGGCGCCGCGCAACGAAAGCTGGCCCTTTCCAGCGCATCTGGTTTTCAATCCATGACCGGCCAGGGCGTGAGCGCGGTCGTGGATGGCCGCCGCATCACGGTCAGCAACGACGCAGCGCCCGATTTGCGCGAGCGCGCCGCGCCGCTGCTTCAGGACGGCCAAACGGTAGTCTATGTTTCCATCGATGGCCGGCCCGCCGGCCTGCTCGGCATCACAGATCCTATCAAGGCATCAGCGCGCGAAGCCATCGAGCGCCTGCATCGCGACGGAGTCCGCATCGTGATGCTGACCGGCGACAATCAGGTCACCGCCGATATCGTCGGGCGCAAGCTGGGCATCGATGAGGTTCGCGCGGGCGTACTGCCGGATGCCAAAGCGAGCGAAATCGCGCGGCTTCAAGCCGAAGGACGAGTGGTGGCCATGGCCGGCGACGGAATCAACGACGCGCCCGCTTTGGCGCGCGCCGACGTGGGCATCGCCATGGGCACTGGCACCGACGTAGCCATCGAGAGCGCGCCCATCACGCTGGTCAAAGGGGATCTGCGGGGCATCGTCCGCGCCCGGGCGCTCAGCCAAGCCACGCTGCGCAATATCCGCCAGAATCTGTTTTTTGCTTTCGTCTACAACACGGTCGGCGTGCCAATAGCGGCCGGCGTTCTTTACCCATTCCTTGGAATTCTCTTGAGCCCCATGATCGCCAGCGCCGCCATGACCTTCAGCTCCGTATCGGTCATCAGCAACGCGCTGCGGCTTCGCAAGCTGGCGCTATAGAAGTCAACTCCCAGGCGAAAAACGCTATAGTAATTGTTCAAGATCAAGACGGTCTTTTAGCCGTCCGCTGGCCTGCTTGTTCCGCTTGAGATCGTCAAGATGGATGAGGTTCGCCAGCACGCCATCCAGTTCGACTTGGCATCGCCGCGCGTAGCACGAAGCGAAATCGACACCCGTTATCGATGTAAGGATCTCCAGGCGAACCGGTGGAACGCCCAATCGAACGATTTTACGCGGTTCGAGAAATGTTTCCGCCTGGGCCTGCGTAAAGCCGAATTCGTGCAGAACGCCGGCTAACCGTTGAGCATTCTCCGAGCCAATCGCAATCCAGACATCCAAATCCGCGGCGGCCCGCGGAAAACCGTAGTAGTTGACGGCGTATCCCCGACGATCAGATATTCGACCCTATTCGAGTTCAACAACCTCAAGAACTCTTTGAAGTCGGGTGGTAGCTGGATCATAGCCATAGATAATCTGCCGCATCAGCTCGAGGGCTTCCATCCGAGCCCTGGGCGATTGGGCGCGCCAGAATTCACGTTCCTGGAACTCGTCATCTAGCGACCCGACCTCAAATACCGAGCGATCCAGCCGAACGCTGTCGACAGCATTCATGATTCTATTCTATCTTTCGTTTTGTGCAGGCCGTCTGGGCTGCGACGCTCAGGCCGGAGACCGTAGCGATGGGAAGGCCGTGCCTTTGTCCGGCTCCGCCGATCCCTCTTCGCACTGGTTGGTTGCGGCCTCCACGCGCTTTGCGGCATAGTAGAAAGTGAAGTAGCACCATCATGTAGGGCGAACTCGAACCCGGACCGCTTCACGCGAGAATTGCGGTGAGCGCTCTACTTTTCAGTTTATGGGCGGCGATTCTCGATGGCGGACGACATCCTCTTCCTTACCGAATTGCTCGGCCTCAAGGTTTTTGACCTGAAGGGGCGCAGCCTCGGCCTGGTCAAAGACGCCGCGATCGTCCCCCTCATCCATCCTTCGCGAGTTGACCGCTTCCTGGTGGGCGGCGGCTGGGCCTGGCTCACGGTGCGCCACGATCAGGTCCGCTCCGTCTCGCTGGATGGGATCTATCTCCGGGACGAGGTCCTGACCCCCTATCATTCCGACGAGTACATGCTGCGCCTGGTCCGCGATCTGCTCGACCAGCAGATCATCGACGGCCAGGGCCGCAAGGTGGTGCGAGTCACCGACGTCACCTTCAAGATCCAGCACGAGCCGGACGGTGACGTTTTGAGCATCGTCGATGTCGACATCGGCCTCAGAAGCATTTTCCGCCGGTTGATGCAAGGCGTGATCCCGCGCCGCCTGGTGCGCAGGCTGCAGGTGGTGATCCGGCCGCACTCCATCCGCTGGGAACATTGCAGCATTCTGGAAGCGGATCCGCAACGCCGCCTGCGGTTGAACATCAGCAACAAAATTCTGGAGCGCATGCACCCGGCCGACCTGGCCGACATCGTCGAGGATCTGAGCCCCGAGGATCGCGAGGCCATTTTTGAAACCATCGACAGCGAAGTGGCCGCCGATGCGCTCTCCGAGGTCGAGCCGGACATTCAGGCCAGCATTTTGGAATCGCTCGAGACCGAAAAAGCCGCCGACATCGTCGAAGAAATGTCACCGCACGAAGCCGCCGACGTGCTGGCCGAGCTGCAGGAAAAAACCTCGGAAGAAATCCTCGGGGAAATGGAGCAAGAGCCCAAGACCGAGGTCCAGGAGCTGCTGGAGTACCCGGAAAACGCGGCCGGCGGATTGATGAACACCGAGTACGTCGCGCTGCCCGAGCAGGCCACTGTGGCGGACGCGCTGGAGGCGCTCAAGGCGCATGAGGAGACCCTGGAGACGCTTAACACGCTGTTTTTGGTGGATCAGAACGAGCAACTGAAGGCCTCGGTGCCGCTGGCGCGCCTGTTCACCGCCGCCGGCTCCACGCCGCTTCAGGAGCTTGCGGCCGACCCCCTGATTCACGTGGACGTCGACGAAAAGCAGGACCGCATTACCGAAGTTTTCGACAAATACAACCTGCTCGCGCTTCCGGTGATCGATGAGGCGGGCAAACTGGCCGGCGTCATCACGGCCGACGAAGTCATCTCTTTGTTGAGGCACAAGTGACCAATACGGACCCTCCGCTAGACGAGGAATATCTTGCTCAAACGACTTCGCTACCAAATCGCGATCTTCCTTTCCGTCGTCGGCCCGGGCCTGATTACCGCCAACGTCGATAACGACTCGGGCGGCATCCTCACTTACTCGCAAGCGGGCGCCAAATACGGCTACCTTCCGCTGTGGACGCTGATCCCCATCACACTGCTGCTCATCGTGACGCAGGAAATGTGCTCGCGCATGGGCGCGGTCACCGGCAAGGGCCTCTCGGACCTCATCCGGGAGGAGTTCGGGCTGCGCACCACCTTCTTCATGATGACCGCGCTGGTGCTGACCAACTTCACCAACGTGATCGCAGAATTCGCGGGCATCGCCAGCTCGCTCGAGTTGTTCCATATCAGCCGCTACATCTCGGTGCCGCTCTGCGCGGTGGCGGTGTGGCTGCTGGTAGTGCGCGGCACGTATCGCAGCGTCGAAAAAGTGTTTCTGTTCGCCTGTTCGCTGTACGTGACGTACATCATCTCGGCGTTTCTGCTTAAGCCGGACTGGCGGGAAGCCGCGGTCTATAGTGTCAGGCCGATCTTGATGTTCGACACCGGATACATCACCATGGTGATCGCCATGGTGGGAACTTCCATCGCGCCCTGGATGCAGTTCTATTTGCAATCGGCCATCGTCGAGAAGGGCATCACGCCCAAGGAATACAAGCAGTCCAGAGTGGAAGTGATCGTGGGTTGCATTTTGACGGACGTAGTGGCGTTCTTCATTATCGTGGCATGCGCTGCGGCCATCTGGGCGCACGGCGCCAAGGACATCAACGATGCGGCGGATGCGGCAGTTGCGCTGAAACCGTTTGGACAGTACGCCTACCTGCTGTTCAGCGCCGGGCTCTTCAATGCGTCTTTCTTCGCGGCCTGCATTCTGCCCTTATCCACGGTCTTTACGGTATGCGAAGGCCTGGGCTTCGAATCGGGTGTCGACAAACGCTTTGACCAGGCTCCCGTGTTTTATTGGCTTTTTACGCTGCTGATCGTTCTCGGGGGCGGCGTGATTCTGTGGCCGAATTTTCCGCTGGTCAGGATGATCCTGTTCTCGCAGGTGATCAACGGCGTGGTCTTGCCGGTGGTGCTGATCTACATGGTCATGCTGATCAATAAAAAGAGTCTCATGAAGGAATGGACCAACTCCACGCTCTACAACGCGGTGGCGTGGGTTTCGGTGATCATCATGATCGGCCTGACGCTGGCTCTGGCTTCCATCACGGTCAAGCAAATGACTCAGGCGTCCGCCGCCCCGCCACCGGCCTCAAAGCCGCTCGCCGAGGTGCAGCGCGACAATGCCCGCGGTCATGCGGTGAAAGCGAACGTTCGAGAATCCAGCGGCCCTCATCTGGCCGGCCAGCTCGGCGGCGCTCGGAAACTTGCGAACTGACTCGGGCAAGTACGAGTAGGCTTCTTTCGATCCCGAGATCCAGCCTCCCAGGGTGGGAAGAATCGCGCGCGAGTACAGGTCATAGAGGCGCGCTAAAACCGGATTGGGCGGCGTGGAGAATTCAAGGATGGCGGCCACTCCGCCGGGCCTCAAGACCCTCGCCAGCTCGCGCAGGCCCTGCCGGTAATTGGCGAGATTGCGGAAGCCGAAGGCGATGGTGACAAGATCGAATGCAGCGCCGGCCACCGGCAACTCGAGCGCGTCCGCTTCGAACAATGCCGTGCGGGATCGCCGGCGGGCGGCCTTCCGCCGGGCCGCAACCAGCATGGGATGGCAAAAATCGCTGCCGTAGACCGTGGCGCGTCCCCGGGCCGCCAGAGCCAGCATCAGATCGCCGGTGCCGCACGCCAGGTCGAGCACGCGTGCCTCCGGTTTTTTCAAGACAGGAGCCACGCGCTGCACGGTGCGAGCGCGCCAATAGCGGTCGATATTCAGCGATAGCAGGTGGTTGAGCAGGTCGTAGCGGGGAGCGATCCGCCCGAACATGCCGCGCACCCACGACGCCGCCTGCTGTTCGTCGACGATGCCGGCCGGCGTGGTCCCCTGGCCCGCGCTGGAACGCTCCACGATCATTTCCAGTCGTGCGCCAGCATCGCGTACACCTGAATGTCCAGATATCGGGCGCCGACGAGCTGCGCTTCGCGCTGCGTCCCTTCCAACTGGAACCCGAGCCGCTTGGGGATGGCGCTGCTCTTGGTGTTTCCGCAAGCGCAGTGAATCTCCACGCGGTTCAGCTCCCATTCGCGAAACGCATGCTCGATTACCGCGCGGCACGCGTCCGTGACGATCCCCCGGCCCTGGAATTTCGAGGCGATCCAGTAGCCGATCTCGACCTTTCGATACAGCCAGTCGATCCTGTGGGTCCCGATCACGCCGATGAATTCCCCACCCTTCCAGATGCCGGCCGAGAATCCTTCGTTGGCCGCGAACTGCTGCAAGGCGGTCTTGATAAACTCGCGCGTAAAATCCACCTTGATGCTCTGGTCCACCCAAGGAAGCCATTCGCGCAAATAGGCGCGCTCCCGGTCGACCACTGCGAATACCTCCGGAGCGTCCCTTTCCTCCAGCAGCTTCAAGTACACGCCTTCCTGAATGGTCTTGCGAAACATCCGTGCGGGCCGCCCCTGCGGCTAGCCTTTCTCGTCCTCTTCCCCTTTGTGAAGTTGCTGGGCCAGATAGTTCTCGATGGTCATCTCGCCGATGGCGTGTAGCTGGCCTTCCAGGTAGTCGACGTGTTCTTCTTCATCGGCCAGAATTTCTTCAAACAGCGCGCGCGAGGCGTTGTCGCCCGCCTCGGCGGCCTGCTTGATCGCGCTATTCAGATGTTTCACCGCGCCCAGCTCCAGCGCCAGATCGTTCTCCAGTTGCGCCTTTACATTCCTGCCGACCTTGATCGGGCCGATGTCGGTCATGTTGGGCGTGCCCTCCAAAAAAAGAATCCGGTTCATGAGCTTTTCGGCATGCACCATCTCATCGATGGATTCCTGGCGATAGTGTTGCCCCAGGCGGAAGTAACCCCAGTTTTCGCACATTTTGGCATGCAGGAAATACTGATTGATGGCCGTGAGCTCAGCCTTCAAGGCGATGCCCAGGTTTTCCAGGACTTTGTCGTTGCCGCGCATTTAGTGATTTTACCTTGAACGGGTCGTGTTAGGATGGCGGACAGCGAATGAAAAAGCTGGTCTGGCTGATCCCTATGCTCGCCTTGACTGCCGCCATCCCCGACCTGTCGCAACTGGAGAAGATGATCACCCGCTTCGCGCCCACCGAGCTTCGCGCCGATCTCTCGAAGCTCACGCCGGGCGACCGGCAGGCGCTCGCCAGGCTGATCCAGGCGTCGGAGGTCCTGAACGACATCTTCCTCAATCAACTGTGGAGCGGCAACCAGGCTTTATACGCAAAGCTTCGGAGCGATACAACACCGCTCGGCAAGGCGCGCCGGCACTATTTCTGGCTCAACAAAGGCCCCTGGTCGGACCTGGACGATTCTGCCGCGTTTCTGCCCGGCGTTCCCCAGAAGAAACTGCCTGGCGCAAATTTCTATCCGGAGAACATGCCGCGGCAGGAATTCGAAAACTGGGTAAAGACTCTTTCCCAGTCCGACCGCGAGCAGGCGGAGAGTTTTTTCACTGTGATCCGTCGCGACCCGGGCGGGCGCTTGACGTCCGTGCCCTTTAGCCGGGAGTACAAAACCGACCTGGAAAAGTCCGCGCGTCTCCTGGAACAAGCCGCCGGGCTAACCGCGAATGCGACGCTCAAGAAGTTTCTAACCGCACGCGCGGCTGCGTTCCGATCCAATGACTACTTCGAAAGCGATCTGGCCTGGATGGATCTCGACGCGCCCCTCGACATCACCATCGGCCCCTATGAGACCTACAACGACGAAGTGTTCGGATACAAGGCCGCCTTCGAAGCCTACGTGAACCTGCGCGATGACGCCGAGACCGCCAAGCTGAAGTTCTTCGGCGATCACTTGCAGGAAGTGGAGAACAACCTGCCGATCGACGCCCAGTATCGCAACCCGAAGTTGGGCAGCCAGGCCCCCATTCGCGTGGTGAACGAAGTTTTTGCGGCCGGCGACGGCGCGCACGGCGTCCAGACCGCGGCCTACAACCTGCCCAACGACGAGCGCGTGATCACGCAAAAGGGCAGCAAGCGCGTGATGCTGAAGAACGTGCAGGAAGCCAAGTTTCACTCCACTCTGGAGCCCATTTCAAAGCGCATCCTCCCCGTGGCCAGCCAGGCGGACCTGAGTTTCGATTCGTTTTTCACGCACATTCTGGCGCACGAGCTCAGCCACGGGATCGGGCCGCACCAGATCACGGTGGCCGGCCGGAACACCACCCTACGCCAGGAGCTCAAGGAACTCTACAGCGCCATCGAGGAAGCCAAGGCGGACGTAACCGGCCTCTACATGCTGCAATTTCTGGCGGACCGCAAGCTGATCGAGGGCGGCCCGGCCGTGGAGCGCAAGCTCTACACCACATTTCTGGCCTCGTCTTTCCGCACCCTTCGTTTCGGCCTCAAGGACGCGCACGGCAAAGGCATGGCCATGCAGGTCAATTATCTGACCGACAAAGGCGGCTTCGTCGCGCGGCCCGACGGGCGCTTCGAAGTGAACTTCGACAAAATCAAGTCAGCGGTGCGCGATCTGGATCACGAGCTGCTGACGCTGGAGGCCACGGGCGATTACGGCGGCGCCAAGCGTATGCTCGATCAACTGGGCGTCATCCGGCCGAACCTGCAAAAGGCGTTGAACGGTCTCGGCGAGATTCCGGTAGATATCGAACCCCGCTTCTCGACCGCCAGGCAGCTCGTTAGTGACATCACCCAGTTCTAATCCCACGGACGCGCTCGAAAAGCTTTACCGCCAGCGAGCCTCGCGCGATTGGCGCAACCGTCTGGTTCGTCTCCTGGAGCCTCCCGCGCCATTCGTGATGAATCCGCGCGAACCCAAAGACTTTCCCCTCGGGCGGTGGAATCTGTACCTGGGCGGTGCGGGCCGCGCCGTCGCCGGATACGTGAACCTGGACCTGGTCGGAGTCCCGGGCGTGGACGTAGTCGGCAACGCTGAAGAACTGCCGTTTCGCGGCGAGATCTTCCAACGCGTGGAATGCGACGCTGTTCTGGAACATGTGCGCGAGCCGGACAGAATGATGGACGAGATACGGCGCGTCCTGAAGCCCGGAGGATATCTTCACCTGGTCGCTCCGTTCTGTCACCCCTTTCATGAGTACCCCAAAGACTATCGCCGATTCACTCTGGATGGATTGAAGCAAATGGCCGGACATCTGGAAGTGGTCGCGGAAGGCTGGCGCACCGGCCCTACCGCAACCCTGCTGGTATTCCTCATCGAGTACGCCAAGCTGCTGCTTCCGTTTCACGCCTGGCGCGCCGTGTCGCACGGCATATTAGGGTGGTTGCTTTTCCCGCTCCGCTATTTGGACCTGTTGCTGTTCCGCTCAAAGCACGTCCAGCGTATCGGCAACCACGCCTACCTTTGGCTGCGTAAGCCTATGTAATCCATGTTTTGCGGGTCCTTGCCCACTGGCAGCTCAAAAAGACTCGGCTGAACTATACAGCATCTCGCGACTTTTGCCGAAAAAAAAATGAAAGACTTCATAGCTCTGCGCGCACTTAACCGAAGTATGGGATTTCGATCGAAGGTGTCATTTTGGGGTTGGTTGAGCCAGGTTTTCGGCAGTATAATGACTAGGACCTAAAGAAATGTTGTGGCAGTGATCACCCTCGGAGGTAGTGTATGTGTGACTCGAAAATGACTGTGTTCAAAACCGTGTTACTGAGCGGCATCGCGGCCTTGCTCGCGGCCGTACCGGGCGTGGCGGCTCCTCAGGCGGCTCCTGCGCCGAAAGCCGCTCCATCCGGGCAGGCTCGCCCGGCGGCCGCCAAACCGCCTTCGCCGGTGGATTCAGTGATTCAACTGGTGAAGTCCGGCATGTCGGAGAGCTTGATCATCAAAAGTCTGCAGAAGCAGAACAAGCCGATGGATCTGACGCCGGCGGACATGGTGAAGTTGAAGAACGCGGGAGTCTCGGAAAACATCATGGGCGTGATGATTGATCCCACCGCCGCGCCGGCCGCAACACCAGC
This sequence comes from Bryobacteraceae bacterium, assembly GCA_035632015.1. Lineage (GTDB taxonomy): Bacteria > Acidobacteriota > Terriglobia > Bryobacterales > Bryobacteraceae > Palsa-89. The sequence goes on along the minus strand of DASQHQ010000094.1, from coordinate 18,933 downwards.
GCCGGCTCCGGCCGCTGCGGCTGCTCCTCCGCCCGCTCCGGCGCCCGAACCGGCCCCGGCCCCGGTTGCCTCCAGCGCGCCTGCGTCCGCACCGGCCGCTTCCGGACCGGTCAGCGCCGCGCAAAAGAAACGCGTCATCGTCGACGAATTCGATTACTCGGCCGTCATGACGTCGGTGCAGGCGGTCTTCGGCACCCAGCAGAACATCGGCAAGGGCATTCGCGCCATGCTGACCACGCGGCTGGCCCAGCAAGGCAAGGTGGTGATCGTAGAGCGCGCCAAGGTCAACGCGCTCATGAAGGAGCAGGATTTCAACGCCAGCAATCGCGTCAAGCAAGGCAGCGGGGCGCGAGTCGGCCAAATCAGTGGCGCCGACGCGCAGCTTTCCGGCGACATCATTATTTTTGGCCGCGACGACAAGAAGACACGAGTCAAGGGCGGCGGAATTATCGGCGGTGTGATCGGCGGAATCGCCTCGGCCAATGATCAGGACAAAGCCGTGGTGGCGATCTCCTACCGCTTGATCGACGCGGAGACCTCCGAGATCATTGCCACCGGCGAGGCTCGCGGCGAATCCGTGCGCAAGAGCAAGGGTTTCGGAGGCATGGGTGGCGCCTGGGGCAAGGGCGTGGCCGGCGTCGAAGTCGACATGACCAGCTCCAACTTCGCGCAGACCATCATCGGCGAAGCGACGCAAGACTGCGTCAACAAGCTGGCCGATATCCTGAATCAACAGACCGAAGGCATGAAGAAGGCCGTGCGCCCCGTGGAAGCGCGCGTGGCCGACGTCTCCGGCGGCAGCTTGGTGATCAGCGCCGGCGCGAACGACGGCGTCAATGTCGGCGAGACCTTCGAGATCCTCAAAGTGCTGCGCGAAGTGCGCGATCCGGTGACCAAGGAAGTGCTCGACACCGTGACCCAGAAACTGGGCGAGATGACCATCACCAACGTCCGGGACAAGATCGCCACCGGCAGCTACTCGGGACCGGCCCCGAAGGTCGGCGACATTGCTCGCAAGAAACTGTAGCTGCGGAGGTGGCTCGGCCATGAAACCGCGCCTGCTCCTGCTGGTTTCGCTTGCCGCCGGCCTCGCTGCGCAGCCCCCCGGGGCGACTCTGGCTTCCAATCCCGAGTGGCGCCGCGCGCTGCTGGCTCTGCCGGCGCAGCCTTCCGCAAATACCAGCGCTGCCGATATCGCGCAAATCGAGACCTACCTCTTGCAAGCGCCTATGTACTACGGCGCCATAACACCGGGCGATTATGAGGCCAATCGCGAAATGGTACGGCGCATGACCGCCTATTTCGCGGCGGCGGAAACGATGACCCGCGATCCGCAGACACGGCGAGCCATCCTGCGCGCCCGCCGGTCGATGTACTCGCTCGGCTACGGGATGCCGTTCGTCCCGGGCGTTCCAGGAGTTCCTGGCGCCCCCGCGGCGCCGCCGCAACCACGTTCGTCTCCACCCGATGAACCGCCTTTCGCGATGCAGGTGCCGCCGCTTGCCAACGTGCCGCAAGCCGACCTGAGCGCGGCCGAGGATCTTCGGGACCGCTACCAGCTCACGGCGGCGCGAGCCGCTCGCGCCTGGAAAAACGCGGAAGTCGTGCGGCTGGGTCTGGCCTCGCGCGGCATGGCCCTCAATGCCGTCACGGCCGGTTCCGTCTCGCGTCTGGAACTGGATCTCGACTTAGCCGGCGAAGGCATCCAGCAGCACGATTGGGACAAGGCTCGCAGCAATCTCGAAGCGGCCGAAGCCGAGACCGAAAGAATTTCGAAATCTGTCGGCCGCTGAGCCGCTAGCCCGCCAGCTTCGAGATGTCGTTGTATATGGCGAACGCCACCACCGCCATCAGAAACACGAATCCCACTTTCAGGGCGGCTTCTTTCACGCGCAGGCTCAAATCGCGGCGCATGAACATCTCCACCAGCAGCACCAGAATCACGCCGCCGTCAAGAATCGGGATGGGCAGCAGGTTGACGATGGCCAGGTTGAGGCTCAGCATCGCGGCCAGGCCGAAGTACGCGGTGGGACCTTCGCGCGCCGCCTCGCCCGACAATTGCGCGATTCGAATGGGACCCTCCAGTGATTTGGGCGACATGCGCCGCTCCACGATCCCGCGCAGGAACCCGTAGATAAACGTGGTGCTCTTGGCGTTCTGTTTCACCGATTCCACCAGCGCCTCCGGCAAAGACAGGCTCACGAACACCACGCGCGGCTCCAGGCTGACGCCGATCATCCACTTGTCAGTGCCCTCGCTGGGCGACAGCGACGGTGTGATGCTCACGCTATGGAGCTGGCCGTTTCTGGAATAGGTGATCTGGACCGGCTTGCCGCCGCTGTTGATAATGATGTCATGCAGCTTGGGCGTGGAGCGGACCGGCTGGCCGTTAGCGCTCACCACGATGTCGCCCGACTTCAGCCCCGCTTGCGCCGCAGGCTTGTCCGGCAGCACGCCGGCGATTTCAATGTCGGTTTCGCCCGCCCATCCGGCGAACCCAGCCCCGCTCTTCGGGTCCAGCACCGGAGTGACGGTCACCAGTTTCCGCTCCCCGTTTCGAACGACCCAAACGCTCAGAGGATGCCCGGCGCTGGCCACCTCCTTCATTGCGATGTCTTCCCAGGTGGGGTTGGACGTATCGCCGATCTGCACCACCTGGTCCCCGTCGCGAATGCCGGCCTTGGCCGCCGCGCTGTCCGGCACCACGTACCCGATCACGGGCGAGGGCGTGGAGGGAAGCTTCGGGAAACGAACCATGAACAGTCCGGTGAGGACCACCACGGCGAGAATGACATTCATGGCCGGCCCGGCGAACGCGATGATCAGCCGCTGCCAGCGGGGCTTGTTCAAGAAGCTTCGCGGATCGCCGGCATGCTCGTCGCCCGGCTGCTCGCCCGCCATCTTGACGTAGCCGCCAAACAGGATGGCCGCAAAACGGAAATCCGTTTCGCCTCTTCGAAATCCAAACAGGCGCGGCCCAAACCCGAAGCTGAACGTCTCCACCTTCACGTCGAAAAAGCGCGCGGCCCAATAGTGCCCGAATTCGTGGATCACGATCATGACCCCGATCAGCACCAGGAACCACCAGAAATTCTGAAGAATCAAAAAGGGCATAAAATTAGGCTCTCACGGACACTCGCCCGCGCTCCTGTTGAACGACATCGCTCTTCTCGCGGATTACTTCGCGCGCCACGGACCGGGACTGCGCATCCACTTCCAGCACTTCCGCAATCGATTCCGGCTGCCGGTTGGAGACGCGCTGCAGCGTTTCTTCCACCACCTCGGCAATCTCCGGAAAACGGATCCGCCCGCCCAGAAACGCCTCCACGGCGACCTCGTCGGCTGCGTTCAGCGTGCAGGTGGCGGAACCGCCCTCGCGCTGCGCCTGGTAAGCCAGCCGCAAGGCGGGAAATTTCTCCAGGTCAGGAGCGCAGAATGTCCAGCTTCGCGCTTGCGCCCAATCCAACCGCGGCACCGGCGCTGCTTCCCGTGCCGGATAGGTGAGCGCATACTGGATCGGCATGCGCATGTCGGTGGCGGAGATCTGCGCGATCACGCTGCCGTCGGTGTACTCGACCATGGCATGAATCGAAGACTGCGGATGAATCACCACCTCTATCTCATCGGCGGAAAATCCGAACAGCCAGCACGCCTCGATCACTTCGAAGCCTTTGTTCATGAGCGTGGCTGAATCGATGCTGATGCGCTGGCCCATCTTCCAGGTCGGATGGTTCAACGCTTCGGGTGGTGTCACGGCCGCCAGCTTCTCGCGCGATGTTTCCCGGAACGGGCCGCCCGATGCGGTGAGAATCAGCCGGGCGACTTCGCTGCGTTTCCCCGCGCGCAGGCATTGGTGCGCCCCGTTGTGCTCGCTGTCCACCGGAATCAGCTCGGTGCCGGACTGCCGGGCCGCATCCATTACCAGTTTGCCGCTCGCCACCAGCACCTCCTTGTTCGCCAATCCCAGCCGTTTGCCGCGCCGGATCGCCTCGTAGGTAGCCTCCAAACCCGCCACCCCCACGATGGCCGACATCACGAAATCGACTTCCGGACTGCTGGCAGCCTCGACGCGCGCCTGAGAACCACACAGCAACTCAGGCCATTCCCGGCGGGCCAAACCCGCTTCACTCAGCCTATTGATTAGACTCGCGCGGCTTTCCTCGGTTGCGGTGACCACCCGCTCGGGCCGAAATCGCAGAATCTGCTGCGTCAGCAGGTCAACGTTGTGGCCGGCCACCAGGGCGTGAATGCGGTACTGTTCGGGATGCTGGCCGACGACGTCCAGCGTGCTGACACCGATTGATCCGGTGGACCCAAGGATAGTGAGGCTCTGCAATCGCCCTATTATATCGTCAAGTGACGAAAACTCCGCCAATCGCGTTCCTGCGGCAGTTATAGAACACTGCGGTCTTGCTGGACTTTTGATCTTGTTCCAACCTCTCGCTTCAAAGACCTTGGACCCTTTCGGGCGCCGGGGAGGATTGCTTCAGGGGTCTTTTTTATGAGGTTAGTCTCGCTTTGGTGGGAGTTGCCTCCCCGGCTTACTTCCAATAATAGTATATGAAATTGTGGAACGCAACAGTTTTTTGTATTTTTATTTTGGCCTGACCTCGACCCCCGCCCAGCGCTCCATGACCTGGATGGTCGCGCACATGTCGGATTCCCCGTATCCTTCTGAAATTGCAGCACGAAACATCTGTTCCGTCAGGCTGGTGATGGGTAGCGGAAGGGCCAGGTCCTGGGCCGATTCGAGCGCCAGGCCCACGTCTTTGTGCATCCACTTTGTGGAAAAGTTGGTGCTGAAGTCCCGTTTGAAGACGAAGGGAGCCTTGTAGGCGATTAGCCCCGATTTGGCGGCGCTGTTGTTGAGGATGTCCAGCATCAGCCCCGGATCGACGCCGCTCTTAGTGCTCAGAACCAGGCCCTCGTTGAAGGCTTGCATCAAATTGGCAAGAATCAGGTTCTGCGTCAGCTTGGCCTGCAGGCCCATGCCTGGCCCGCCGCAGAAGTAAAACTGCTTGCCCATGCATTCAAAAAACGGCTTCACTCGCTCGAAGACTGGCGCGTCTCCGCCAATCATAAAGGTCAGCGTGCCGGCGTCGGCCCCTGGGGTCGATCCAGTGCAGGGAGCGTCCAGAAGATGGATGCCCTTGGAGGCGAGCTTGCCGCCGATGTCGCGGCTGGCGGCAGGCGAAATGGTGCTGGCATCCGCCACCACTGTCCCCGGCGTCGCTCCCTGGATCACGCCGCGCGGCCCCACCAGCACCTCCTCGGCCATGCGTGTGTCTCCCACACAAGCGAAAATGCACTCCGCCTGCTCGCCCACCTGCTGGGGCGAACTGCAGGCCACCGCCTTTTCCTCTGCCGCCAGTTGCCTGGCCTTGCTCGTGGTGTGCGACCACACGGCCACCTGGTGTCCGGCTCGCAACAGATTGCGGGCCATCGGGTAGCCCATCAGGCCCAGTCCTAGAAATCCAAGCTTCGCCATAAGAGAGAATGGTAGCAATGCAGCCGCGGGTTCTGGTTACCAAGCGCATCTATCCGGAAGCGATCGAGTACCTCAAGGAACATTGCGAAGTTGATTATGTCGGAAACGACGAAGGACTGAGCGCCGAAGAATTGAGTCAGCGCGTGCGGGGCAAGCAGGCGGTGGTCTCGCAGCTCACCGACAAATTTTCCGCTGCGGTGATCGATTCGCTCGACGGCGTGAAGATTATCGCCAACGTCGCGGTGGGCTTTGACAACATCGACGTTCCGGCGGCCACGCGCCGCGGCATCCTGGTCAGCAACACGCCGGATGTGCTCACCGAAACCACGGCTGACTTTGCATTCGCGCTGCTGCTGGCGGCCGCCCGCCGCGTCGTGGAGGGACATCTGTTCGTGCATGCCGGCCAGTGGCGCAAGTGGACTATCGATCTGCTGGTGGGCCAGGATATCCATCACAAGACGCTGGGAATTTTCGGCATGGGCCGCATCGGGCAGGCGGTGGCGCGGCGCGCACGCGGATTCTCGATGCAGGTGCTATATCACGATGCCGTGCGAGCCCCGGAAACCATCCAACGGGAGCTCGCGCTCCAGTTCGTTTCCTCCGAGCAATTGCTGCGCGAAGCGGACTTCATCAGCCTGCACGTGCCGCTGCTCGAAGCGACTCGCAAAATGATCGCCGAACCCCAGCTCCGGCTCATGAAGAAGACCGCCATTCTGGTCAACACTTCGCGCGGACCCGTGGTGGACGAGGCTGCTGTGGCGAAGGCCTTGGCGCAAGGCTGGATCGCCGCCGTCGGACTGGACGTTTTCGAGCGCGAGCCGCAGGTGAACCCGGAGCTGTTGAAGCTTTCGAACGCAGTGCTGGCCCCGCACATCGCCAGCGCCTCAGTCGATACGCGCCGTGAGATGTCGATGCTGGCCACCCGCAATGCCGTGGCCGCACTGGAAGGACGCCGCCCGCCTACGCTTGTGAACCCTGCGGCGTGGGATTCCCGTCCCGCCCCGAAAGAAGCTTGAGCAACAGCAGGTCGGAAGGGTGGAAGCTCGTTACCGAGACGTTGTTGAGATCTTCGTCCGCCTCCGCGATGTGGCTGCGGATCAGCGTCCGCAACTCCTCCACGCTCACTCCTAGCTCCTTGGCGGCTTCCGCCTCCGAGTATTGAGGTTTCGTAGATTTGTTGACCAGCAATCCCTGATTCATCATCCCAATTGGAATTCTAAGGGGGAGCCATGCGCCACCCAATCGGGCGGAGAACCTAAATGAATGCTTTGGTATCCCTGACGGACTTTGGTACTAAGGCGCGCCGTCCCGCAGCCATTAGCCCGCCCTGGCGTGGTTTCGGTTGCGCTTGTGCGAGCTGATGACGCCCGTGTTCAGTCCGATGGTGCTCAGGCCCCCGAAGAAGCGGGCGTGCTCGATCTTCACGCAGCGGTCCATCACCACTTCCAGGCCCGCGCGGCGCGCCTTCTCCGCGGCTTCGTCGTGGATCACGCCGAGCTGCATCCAGATCACTTTGGTGCCCACGGCGATGGCCTCGTCCACAATCGCCGGCACAGCCGAGGACTCCCGGAAGATATCGACGATCTCGATCGGGCCAGGCACTTCGCGCAGCGCCCCATAGGACCGCCGGCCAAGCACCTCTTTCTCGCGCGGATTCACCGGCGTGACGTCGTAGCCTTCCGAGAGCATGTAGATGGCGGCGAAATGGCTCGGGCGGAATGGATTCGACGACAGACCGACCATCGCTATCCGTTTGTAACGCTCCAAAATGCGCATGCGATCCGCTGCGGTGGTGGCAAAGCGCCCCTCGTTCACCCGCGAACTGGCGCTGACCCCGTCGGCCGTCATGCTCTGGCCGCGAGCGTGAGCGCCTGGTCGAGGTCCCAAAGAATGTCCTCGATCTCTTCAATGCCCACCGAGAGCCGGATCAGGTCGTCGCTGATCCCGCACATCACTTTTTCTTCATCGCTCAGTTGCTGGTGCGTCGTGGACGCGGGATGAATCACCAGGCTTTTGGCGTCGCCGACGTTGGCCAGGTGCGAGAACAGTTGCAGGCTTTCGATGAATCGCTTGCCGGCGTTCAGGCCGCCGCGGATCCCGAAGCTCAGAATGGCCCCGGCGCCGCGCGGAAGATATTTCGTTGCGAGACCGTGGCAGCGGCTGGCGGGAAGCCCGGGATAGTTCACCCAGGCGGCCTGCGGATGCGTCGCAAGATAGCGCGCTACTTCGAGCGCGTTGCGCGAATGGCACTCCATGCGCAGCTTGAGCGTCTCCAGGCCCTGCAGGAACAGGAATGAATTGAACGGGCTCAAGGCTGGCCCGAAATCCCGCAACCCCTCCACGCGCGCCTTCATGATGTAGGCGAAATCTCCAAAGGTTTCGTAAAAGCGAATGCCATGGTAACCCTTGCTGGGCTCGAGCATCTGCGGAAAAGCGCCGCGATCCCACGGAAAGCGCCCGCTGTCGACGATCACGCCGCCGATCGAGGTGCCGTGGCCGCCGATGAATTTGGTGGCCGAGTGCACCACGATGTCCGCGCCATGCTCGATGGGCCGGCAGAGGTACGGCGAGGCGAAGGTGTTATCGATCATGAGCGGAAGATTGGCCTGGTGCGCGATGGCGGCCACCGCTTCGATGTCGAGCACATTCAGCAGCGGATTGCCGATGGTTTCCCCGTACAGCAGCCGCGTGCGCGGCGTGATGGCGCGGCGGAAATTTTCAGGATCGTCGGGATCGATGAAAACCGTATCGATGCCCAGCCGGCGGAAGCTGACGTCGAATTGCGTGTATGTTCCGCCGTACAGCGTCTTGGCCGCGACGATTTCGTCGCCTTGCCCGAGCAGGCTGGTGATCGCGATAAATTGCGCCGCCTGGCCGCTCGCAACCGCCAGCGCCCCGACGCCGCGCTCCAGCGCCGCCATGCGCTCCTCGAACACCGCCGTGGTCGGGTTCATGATGCGCGTGTAGATGTTGCCGAAGCGCTGCAGGTTGAACAGATTGGCCGCGTGCTCGGTGTCTTCGAAAACGTAGGACGTGGTTTGATAGATGGGCACCGCGCGTGAGCCCGTTTCCGAGTCCGGGCGATGGCCGGCGTGCAGCGCGCGCGTGCTGAATCCGAAGACGTGGTCTTGCGCGCTTCCGTTGCTGGCGATCTCGCAAGAGACCGGCTGTTCCGGCATACGTCCTGATTGTACGATTTCCGGTCAGCCGCTCACGGCGTCATTGCCACCGCGGATTGTTTTTCCGCGAATCGGCTGTGGCGCTAGTCCAGGATCGCCTGATACACCAGGCTCCTCGACAAGGCGTGGATCGGCCGCGTTGTCCCGAGATTCTGGTGCTGCACCATCCCCACGAACGCGAGATCCTTGACCGGATCGATCCAGAACCACGTGCCCGCGATGCCGAACCAGCTGAACGTGCCGTTCGATACCGAATCACCTGCGGCCGCCGCATCCGTCACGATCTGAAAGTCCATGCCCCAGCCGGTGCCCGCCGGCATGGTCTTGAGCGGGTCGGGATTGACATGGTTGGTGCGCATCATCTCCACCGTGCGCGGCGCCAGCAGGCGGACGCCATTGAGCTGTCCACCCTCGATCAGCATCTCGCAGAAGCGCGCGTAATCCATGGCCGTGGAAAACAGCCCGCCCCCGCCGGATGGCCCGAGCGGAATGACGGCCGGGTCCGGACGGTTCGTGTCGACCGTGAGCGTCGATCCGGCTCCGGTGTGGACCTGCGCGAGCCGCGCCAGCTTTTCCTTGGGCACGTAGAACGCCGTGTCCTTCATCCCCAGCGGTTCAAAGATTCGCTTGCGCGCGAATTCCGCGAACGGCTGGCCCGAGAATTTCTCGACCAGGTAGCCCTGGACGTCGACGGCGATGCTGTAGGACCAGCGCGTGCCTGGCTGCGCCAGCAGCGGAATCTTCGCCAAACCATCGATCATCGCCTGCAGCGGCGCGCCTGAGTTCAGCACGTTCTGGTCGATGATCATCTTGTCCACCGGATTGTTCGGGCTAAGGACATAGCCCAGCCCGGCCGTATGGGTCATCAACTCGCGCATCGTCATCGAGCGCCGCGCATCTTCCAGCTTCGGCGTGCCGTCGTCGTTCTTGCCCACGTAGACTTTCAATCGAGAGAATTCCGGAATGTAGCGCGACACGGGATCGTTGAGCTGCCACTTCCCTTCCTCGTACAACATCATCATCGCCACGCCGGTGATCGGCTTGGTCATCGAGTAAATGCGGAAGATGGAGTCCTTTTGGAGTGCGTCCGTCTTGCGCACGTCGAGCTGGCCGGTAGCGTTGAAATCCACCACCTTGCCGTGGCGCTCGAGGAGTGTCACGAGGCCGGCCACCTGCTTGTCGTCGACCAGACGCTTCATCGCAGCGTCCAGGCGGCTCAACCGTTCCGTGGACATGCCGACCGATTCGGCGCTCGCAGGCGCGAGATCGCGAACGCGCGTCTCCGCCACTTTGGCGGCGGCGGAAATGGCGTGGTGGGACCCCTGAGCCCAGGACGTCGCCGCGAGCGATGCGGCGGCCAACAACCCGAGCGCTTGGAGCGCAAATGGACGGAACTGGCGTGTCATAGATCTCCTTCTGTTTCGACGTGAATCTGACCGGAAAACAGGTCGTCGATTTTGGTCCCACCAATCATAACATTCACGCACCAGGCTTTGTTCGGAAGCACCACATTGAACCGCCGCCACGCCCTGCTTCGATCCGTGGTGCGCGCCCCGGCGGCGCGTTACATCACCGCACGGAGCGGCCGCGAAAGCGCTGCCGGCGGTCTGGAAAGAAAAAAATCGCGCTCGGCTGCGTTACGATATACTGTATCGTTATCTTAGTCGCCAGGTGAGTCGACATACTCAAGGCGCATAAACTGGAGGAACAGAGTGAAACGCTTGATCCCGATCGTTCTTGGTATGCTGGCGGTTTCGACCCTCGCGGTCGCGCAAACGAACGAGGAAATCATTGACCGGGCCTTGTCCGCCGCGCCCCGCCAGATGCACGACGCGGCTACCGTCATTAAGTGGAAGGCCGACGGCACCTACGACACGCTGAAGAAGGGTACCAACCGCCTGGTCTGCTACGACCGGTCGGGCGAGCCCGGACGGCAGCCATTCGCAGTGCAGTGCACCAACATCGGCAACCTGGCTCGCGTCGCCCAGAACCGGAAGTTCGAGGCGATGACCGACCGGCCCGCCAGACAGAAGGCGCTGGACGCCGCAGAGGCGGACGGATCCCGCGTGAAGCCCGAGTTCGGGTCGGTGTGGCTCACCATGAACGGTGCCGACAAGGAGCACGCTCGAATCCACACCACCATCGCCGTGCCGGGCGCCACCACGCAGTCGCTCGGACTGCCCGACAATCCCACCCAGGGTGGCGTGTGGATCATGAACGCGGGCACGTCCACCGCCCATCTCATGACGCCGGGCAGCTAGCCCCACGCGCAGTTTGGCAATTCACTACCGTCTCGGCGAAGGGCGTTCGCTCGATACGCCCCGGATGCGCCGAATGCTCCGGTCATGGCGAAGTCCCGATCCCGAACAATTTGGAAGCTCATGAGGTTGACGCCCTGACGAATTGCCGCCTCCGCCCGGCGCTCAGCCGGCGAAACGCGTAACTCGCCGGTTCCTGGCCTGTACTCGCCGATTCGAACTCGAAGCGTGTCCCCATGCCCGGTTACGATTGGCTCGGAAGGAAGATTTATGAACTACGCAGTTTCCGAAAAGGCCTACAAAGGCATCGGAATGGAGGGCCTCACCGCCAAGTGGTACGCTTCTCTCACACGCAAGAGCTTAGACGAATTCAAGGTACTGGCCCGCCGCGTCGCCGATCAAATTCCGCCCGGCAGCCGGGTGCTTGAGGTAGCGCCAGGGCCGGGCTACTTCGCCATCGAGTTGGCCAAGCTGGGCGGCTACCAGGTCACAGGAATCGATATTAGCCACACCTTCGTCCTAATCGCTCGCCGGAATGCGGCGCAGGCCGGAGTCGCTGTCGATTTCCGGCAGGGCAACGCAGCCAGCCTGCCCTTCGAGAATAAGTCCTTCGATTTCCTGCTGTGCCGCGCCGCCTTTAAGAACTTCTCCCAGCCGGTTCGCGCATTGCAAGAAATGTATCGCGTTCTCAAGCCGGGCGGCCGCGCTCTCATCATCGATTTGAGGAAGGATGCATCTCAGGAGTCCATCAGCGAGGCCGTTGATGACATGAGCCTTGGCAGAGTCAACACACTCATCACCAAGCTGACCTTCCGCTTCATGCTGCTCAAGCGGGCCTACACACGCAAGGAATTTGAAGAGTTTTTGTTGCAAACGAAGTTCGGGCCCATTGACATCCAGGAAGATCTCATTGGCCTGGAATTGTCGCTGCAACGCCGGACGTGTCGCGCAGCGGCCTATCTGCAATCACCAAATGGCTGAGGTACCGGCCTTCCGCCGCAACCTGACGGGCACCATGGTCATCGCGCCGTTTTCAGCTCCGCGTAGAGTTGCCCAATGAAACGATCGCCCGTCTGAGCTACCTGCTGGACCTTGGAATCGTAGTCGGAAGTCGGCTTGGCCGCTACCACCTCTTCCTGCGTCTTGCCTTCAGCCACCAGCTTGGCGACGCGCTCGCGAATCGCCAGAATCATGTCGCGCTGGGCGATCACCGCGTTGCGGTCCACCGTGGGACCGTGGCCCGGAATGATCTTGGTGTTTGGACCTGCCTGCCCGATGATAAACGCCAGTCCATCCAGCATGCCGTTCAGGCTGCCGCCGTTGGCGCGATCGATATTCGGATATTGAATGGAGCGGTAGAAATCTCCGGTCATGATCACGTCCGAACCGGGGAAGCGCACCAGCGTGTCGCCGTCGGTGTGGGCGCGCGGAATAGGGATCAACTGCACCTCTTCGCCGTTCATGTGGAACGTCAGCCGTCCGGTATAGGTCACCAGCGGAAGCGCGGGCGCCGGAGCCGGAGGTGGTGCGTTCCCGCCTGCGGGCGGCGGCGCCGGATGCGCCAGCCGGTTGCGCAGCTCCTCCCGCGCGAAGATCGTCACACCCATTTTCCCCAGGTTCTCATTGCCCCCGGTGTGGTCGCCATGCACGTGCGTGTTGATGAGAAATCGGATGGGACGGTCCGAAATTTGCTTGATGGCCGCGACGATTTTGCCCGTCAGCGGCGCAAACTGGCTATCCACCATCAGGACGCCATCCGGGCCGGCAAGCACGCCGATGGTGCCTCCCTGGCCTTCGAGGGTGTAGAAATTGTTGCTGACCTTGGTGGTCTTGATTTGCACCTTGCTGAAGTCTGGCTGCCCTTGCGCGCGGACCGGCGCGGTCATGGCCGCCCAAGCTCCCAGCGCTACCAGCGAGAATCGAATCGTCGCGATTTGCATGGATCGTTGCTCCTTTCCCACAAGAGAAACGATCTACAGCATATCAGGTCCACCGTAACCGCAGCTTCCCCGCCAGGAACACTCACCTTCAGGGAGCGTCGGAGATCTGGCGGTCGGCCCGCCGGCATGGGCGATGCACATCGGGCGCGCAAGGCGGCAATCACGGTTCCATGCTCACCAAGCCTCTGGTGCCACGGCGGGACAGACGGCGCACGCCTTAGTGTGTCTGAAGCTCGGCGGAGGTCCGCGACATCGGCTGGTAGTCGCGGTAGGTCTCGTCGTCAACCGAGTCCTCGTTGATGAATCCCAACACGGATGCGTTCACGCGCATGCTGAAGTGTTTCGGCAGCCACAAATTTCCCGCCACCGGCGCCTGCTCCAGCAAGAAGCGCGTTCCCGGTCCGATACGGGCGACGAATCCGAACAGGCTTACGGGCTTGATGACTTCCGCCTCCACCTTCACCCACTGGTCGCTGCTTTTGTCCACCCAAAGCCGCCCCTTCATTCCGATGAGAACTTTGGTCTCGCGATTGGCGGGCTTATAACCGGGTTTCGGTGTGGCGTCGAAGACCCAGCAATCGTGCCCGTCCACAATCTCGTGTCCGGCTGCTTGGAAGTCGAAAGCATTCGCCAGCGCGTCCAGCATGGCGTGATCCTGATGCCGCTCGCGCAGGTATCTTTCCACGCGTTTGGAGCGCTCCCGGTCCGATTCGTTCTGTCTCTTTTGAATCTCGGTGCGCAGTTTCCGTTCTTCTTCGGCCTGCTCGCCCGGCGAGATGGGCTCGTCGTCGACGGCGATCAGCCGCCGATAGGGCGAGCCATCGATCATGATTTCTTCATAGGAGCGGATGGCCGGCTTGGAGCGCCTCTTGCTTTCGACGTCACGCTCCACAAAGGAATACTTGGGCGCCTGGCTCCAGTCCGCTTGCACGTTCTCGACGGACCGCCGGATGATCTCCGGCATATTCGGCGCCGTGACCGCGGCAGCATAAGCCGCTGCTGCGGATAACGCCAGAAGTAACAATCTTCCACCCATGCGCACTACCTGCCTGCTGATGAGCAAATCAGATACCAGTGCTCGAAAGGGACAGGTAACGCTAGGATTGCGGCCTGTTGCACGTTGTCGCTGCCGTAAATCTTTCCCTGCCCGGTGCCGGGCGCTGTTGTTTTTATAAGGCATGGGGTGGCGACGCCCGGCGGAACTGAACGTCCAGTGAGATCGGGAAATGGTCGGAAGCATGCACATCTCGAAGGACGCTGGCTCCTTCGCAGCGAACGGGGCCGCGCGCGAACACCCAATCCAGCGCGCCGATAATGATATGCGTCCGCACGCGCCGGTCGCCGAAAGCGCTTCGGTATCCCGCCTGCTTGAGCCGCGGGATCAGGGCAGAATGCCGGCTCTTGGTATTGAAATCGCCCGCGATCAGCAGCGGCGTTTCCGGTGGATAATGGGCCGCGTCCGCCAGCGCTTCCTCGAGCTGCGCCAGCCGCAACTGCTCGTCGCCGCGGCTCTCCAGGTGGAGATTGTAAACCACCAGCAGTTCGCCGCCGTTGTCCAGCTCGGCGATCTGCGCCACGCGGCCGCCCTCGCGCCGCTGCAAAATGGGAAGCGACGAGACCAGCAGCGGGCGCGGCTTCCAAAATCCCGACTGGCGCGTGAATCGCAGTATCCGGGACGAGCGGATGGGCAGCGAGGTCAGTATCGCCTGACCGTGATACGCCGGGCCTTCGCGGGTGCTCTGGCTGAGTTCCCGGAACTCGGGAGCGAACGCAAAGTTCAGCCCGAAAGCTTCGGCCAGTTCACGCGCCACGTCCTGACCGTGTGTGCGCCGCGCGCCTATATCGACTTCCTGGAAGATGCAGAGGTCCGGCCGCGTCTCGCGCATTGCGGCCTCGATGCGGTCCAGGTTCTTCCCGCGATCGATGTTCCAATTGAGGATTTTCACATCCGAGTGGAAGCCGGAGGAGTGCGCGTACTCGCCGCCGCGAGCCGTATTCAGAAAATCACCGCCGTGGAGCGCTCCGGCAAAAAGGGCCACCCACACAGTCAAGAAGGGGCACGTCTTGCGAGTCACAACCGGCAAGGCAACCGCTGCCTTCTTTAGTTTATACTGAAGAAGGTTCGACCGGGTTTCCATCTCCAGACTCTGGAAGACCGAAGCTCCCCCAGGGAAATTTCGTATGGTGATCGCACTGACAATTGTTCACATCCTCATCTGTTTCTTCTTGGTAGTGGTTGTGCTGCTGCAGAGCGGCAAGGCCGCGGACTTGGCGGGCGCTTTCGGCGGAATGGGTTCGCAGACCGCTTTCGGACCGCGCGGATCGGCGACGGTGCTATCCAAGGCCACCACCATCGCGGCGGCGGCTTTCATGCTGACGTCGCTGACGCTGGCGATTCTGGCGACCCGCAGCGCCTCGTCCACTGGCAGCGTTCTGGAAAGACAGAAGCAGCCCGCCAAGAGCGCTCCAGCCAAGGCGGGACAGCCGGCGACGCCACAACCGGCCCAAGCAACGCCGCAGCCGGGCCAGGCAGCGCCGCAGCCAAGCCAGCCGGGCGTAACTCCTTCGGTGAGCGTGACGCGCGAAGGCAAAACGACCACCGTGCCGCTCGCAGTACCACCCTCGCCGGCCAACCAGCCACCGGCCGGAGGGCAGCAACCAGCGCCAAAGAAATAGCACGGGTTCAGCAATGCGGAGGTGGCGGAATTGGCAGACGCACTAGCTTGAGGTGCTAGCGGGAGCAATCTCGTGGGGGTTCAAGTCCCCCTCTCCGCACCACACTAACCTACGGAGGCTCATTAGTTTACGGCCTCCGTTTTTTCGTGTGACCGTTGTGTGACCGGAAGTGTAGCCGAGGCGGTCTGAAAATGGGCGAGCATGAGCCTGTCGATGTTCGCCTGGCGACCCTTTGACCACTTCCCGTAGTGCCTTCTGACGACCTCTGGACTGTTGCCGAGGATGTCGGCCACCTGCTCGAAAGTTGCACCCTGCTCCAGCAGTCTGGTCGCGAGCGTGTGGCGATAACGGTGCGCATGGGCGCCCTTCACTTCTGATTTCTTGAACACCGCCGACAGCGTCCTTTCAGCGATTCCGACCACAGCCCGCCGCGATGTGTGGCCGTTCCAGAAATAGTAGAGACAATCCCGTGCGGCGTTCCGCGGCAGCGGAAGCGCGTCGAGAACCAGCTTCAGGTTCTCGGGAATCGGCAGGAACACCGGATCGCCTGTCTTCTGGGTGTGCAAGAAGATCCGCCAACTCTTGTGCTCCTCGTCCCACGAGATGGCGTCCCTTTGAAGCGTGGCAACGTCGGATACGCGCAGCGCTGTTAGCCTAAGCGCATAATCATTGCCCGTGCACGAAGCTGTTCGTAACGAGCGCCGCTGCGATTGTATTTGCCGCCACCGATTTGATCACAGGCCGCTAGAATCCGGCTCTCTTCTTGAAGTGTGTACGGCACGATCTTGTTCGGCTTAACATTGCGCGGAGCCTTCAACTCCTTGGCTGGGTTGCTGCCGAGCCATCCCCGTCGCAGGCAGTAGCCGAAGAAGGTTACGAGCGTTTGGCGTTCAACCTTCCAAGTCACTGAACCGATTTTGCGTGTACGTCGGAAGTCTTCCAGGACATCCACGTCGATGCGGCTAACTGCGGAGACGCCATGTTCATCGCAATAAGAAGAAAGGAGTTGGAGGCTGTTTTCGTACTTCCGGTACGTTCCACGCTCGACATCGCCACGGTAGGTTCCATGTTCGATCGTGCCCTTGGTACCTAGGAAGTGCTCCACGGCTTCGGAAACTGTCCGCTGCGCCGCCGACTCTCCCAACTTTCCCGGTACGGTGTCGACATCCCTCAAGAGGCGTACGTCCGCTTGGGAATCAAGCTCGCGTATCTTCTCGGTCAGGCGACGTTCAGCAATCTGCCGGCTGCGAGTCTTCAGGGATTCGCGAACCCGCCGACCGTTGTGGCGACCGTCAATGTGAAACGGGCAACTGCATTTGTCGACGCGAGTATCCCTGCCGCCGGGCCCGAAGAGGGGACAGCGCCGAAGGTGCCGGCGGTAGACGTACGGCTCGTGGTCTGCTTTCATGTCGTTGACATTACCTCTCGTCCGGCCGCATCAATTGATTAGCTCCCGCCCTGTACGTTTCGCGTAGACGCGCGCCGCAGCACTCGGCGAAATCATGATGGTGGTATAGTCGCGCTTCAATCGCCGGCCGATGTTGGGCTGCCGAAGGATGCCGGGGCCATATTCTTCGCGGAACCACTCTCGCACTGTCTTAGGACTGAATCCCCAGAGGCGCGCCCAGTAGGCGACAGGATAATGGCATTCCTCGAAGCCCTGGGAGCCGGACGCCAGCGGCGTGTTCTGTCGGTGCTCAACCACCGCACACTCCCTGGCCGGGAGACTCCCCCCACTTCTTCCGAGTCCTGATCACAAGCGCACCCCGACAAGGGACAAGCCCGCGTCTGCGGCAAGGTTCGCCAACTGCTGCCGAGTGCGCACGATTTCGTCAATGGCTGCTTCGATTCGCTTGAGCTCCTCAGGCGAGCCGATGATATATTCGCGCTCGATGTCAGAGAGTTTAGCCCTAGAGATGCCGGCGACCTGGCACACAGCTTGTCCAGCAATGCCAGCGGCCGCCCTTTTCGCCCTGAGATTCTTTGGAGTCACGGTTTCCATCCCGAAGAATTTTCTTCAAGAGTAGCCGTGCTCGACGGATGTGTCGATTTGAGAGTTTTTCAGGAAATCTCAGGAAATTTGAGATCTTTTTCTAAGTGATTGTAGGAGTGCGTGGTTCTGTCATCAAAAAACAATCTACTTTGGAACTTCTGAAATCTTGCACCCAAACGCTTTGGCGAGTCGGGCTCGAACGTAATCGTCCCGCGTACTCTTCTTCCCGGAACGAAAGCGTTGAATCGTATTGTAGGTCGGACCGCCATTGTTCTGGATATCAAGATCAGAAGTCCATACCTTTGCAACACGGGTGGTATCCAGCCATGCGGATCGTATTTTGCCGCGATCCGTATCCGAGGGATCTGGTGCATCAGAGGGCCGTTCGGAGAAAGCTGGACCGATTTCCGTCATTTCATCGGCCGACTGTGCGACTGTCGGCGTAAGCTTGGCGAATACCGCTTTGATGTCAGGTTGGGTCGTATCGCTTTGGTCGGGTTTCCCTAGACCAGCAGCAGCGCGCTCTCGAAGCGCCCACGCCCGCCAGTCCCGTTTGCAACTCTCCGTGAGGTCGATGTTGACTTGGAACCGTTGATAGGCCCATTGCCAGATGGTACCCAGTTTGGTTATGAACGCCTCGACATTTGGCTTTAGCAGTCTCCAGTACTCCACGGAAGTGACACGGAATAAATGATCGGCCGCCAGTTCTCGACCCTGAATCCCTTTTGAGTTGGCCACTTGAAGCACCGCATTTCCTGGTGCGAAGTCAAGTTCCGATGGAGACACTCCCATTTCGTAAGCCATGGCGACCAGCGAATCTCGGTCTAGCTGAAAGCCCTCGAAGATGTTCTGCGCGCTCAATTCAGCTGCCTCAATTCGATCGCGCGCCTGTTGGGATAGCTCTAAATGATCCAACAGTAGCCTCCTGATGTTCTGACTGGGCGGTGCGCTCCGTGCGTCGAATTGACACTCTGACCCTGGCACGTCAGCACCCTTGGGACTAGGCGCGGCTCCACGCATGCGAATGAGTTGTGTGCTTCGGCTGGAACTGGGCTTTGCGGAATGCTCAGGAGACACCGGATGTGATTTTTCATGTTTAATTCTTTGGCGCTTCAACCTCAACATCCCTTCTCTCAATGCGGATAGCATCGAGCGCCCCACCGCTCGATGGATGCGCCCCGTCGCTTCGTTCGAAACCGGTTGGCGTGTTCTCCGCACGTGAAGCTCGATCTCACCAATGGCACCGGCCGCGGCGCCACCGAGGATGCCCGGTAGTTCGTAGAAAGCTAGGCGATCCGCCGTGGGCGGCTCCAACGGGCAAGGAACTGGGGTTACCATAGCGGGGCCAGGAGGGGACGGCAGCGTAGACCGATGCTACATTGGTGCGGATTTTCCGAAG
>DASQHQ010000093.1:0-37728 GCA_035632015.1 Bryobacteraceae bacterium | reverse complement strand
GCTGCGGCGGGAAGCCTTGGGCCAGACCCCGACCAATCAGTAGGCTCACATTGTCACGACGCACTCTCTTCTTTCTCATCCTGCTAGTGGTCGTGTTCCTGGCAGGTTTCGTCCCGATGTGGATAAAGGCGCGCGACCAGACAGCATTGCGCGCTAAGGCCGAGCACGCCTTGACCCTCACAAAGATGGTGAAGGATTTGGGCGCCGCGGCCATCGACGCGCGCCGCGGCGAGTACGAAAGCGCCCGCCAGGAGGCCAGCACGTTCTTCACTTCCGCGCGCTTCGAGATCGACCAAGGCGACAAATCGGTGCTCACCCGGCAGCAGCGCGATGCGCTGGCGGCGCTGCTGGCTCCGCGCGACGAACTGATCACGCTACTGGCCCGCAGCGACCCGGCATCGGCCGACCGCCTGGCCAATTTGTACGTTGCCGTTCGAAAAGTCTTAGGTGTTTAGTGGCGCACGCACTCCTGCGAACGCCCGGCGCTCAGACCAAAACCGTAAACGCCGTCTCGGTCCGCGTCACCGGACGATATAAAGTGTCGCGCTCCACCGGCTCGCGCCCGGCCTCGCGGATCAACCGCAGCAACTCGGCGCGCCGCAGCCCCTGGCTGGTTGTCGCCCCGGCGTCGTGGTAAATCTTTTCCTCCACCACCGTGCCGTCGATATCGTCGGCGCCAAAACGCTGCGCGATCTGCGCGATCCTGGGCGTCATCATGATCCAGTAGGCCTTGATGTGATCGATGTTGTCCAGGATCAGCCGCGACACGGCGATCATCTTCAAGTCCTGGAAGCCGGTGGTGGTCGCGATGTGATCGAGCGCCGTGTTGGCGGGATGAAACGCCAGCGGGATGAAGGTCTGAAAGCCGCCGGTCTGGTCTTGCAGCTCGCGCAGCTTGATCAGATGATCGACGCGATCCTCTTCGGTCTCGATATGGCCGTACAGCATGGTGCAGTTGGACTTCAGCCCGAGCTGGTGCGCGGTGCGAGCCACTTCCAGCCACTGCTGCCCGTCGATCTTGTGATCGCAGATGATGCGCCGCACCCGATCGTGAAAAATCTCCGCGCCGCCGCCCGGCAGCGAGTCCACGCCCGCCGCCATCAGCCGTTCCAGCGTCTCGCGGATCGAAATTTTCGTCCGCTGCGCCAGATAGGCGATTTCCACCATCGTGAAGGCCTTCAGGTGCACTTCGGGAAAGCGCTGCTTCAGCCCGCGCAGCATCTCGCAATACCAGTCCAGCGTCAGCTCCGGATGCAGCCCGCCCACGATGTGGAACTCGGTCACCGCTTCGCTCCAGCCCTCCCCGGCGCGGTGCCACACTTCTTCGAGCGACCAGGTGTAGGCCTTCGGGTCCTTGGCCCGCTTGCCGAACGCACACAGCTTGCAGCTCGCCACGCACACGTCGGTGGGATTGATGTGCCGGTTGACGTTGAACCAGGTCACGTCGCCGTGCTTGCGCTCGCGCACCAGATTCGCCATGTAACCGACGGCGAGCAGGTCCGGCGTGCGGTACAGCGCGAGCCCGTCCGCATAGTCCAGACGCACTCCGGCCTGCACCTTTTCGAGAATAGGCTGCAAGCGGCGGTCTTCGATGATGGGCTGAATTGCGCTCATGTTCTGAGGCCGAGGAACCAGATGTCGGCGGCCCAAAACAGAAAGAATAGCACGCTGACGTAGCCGTTCACCGTGAAGAAAGCCGCATCCACGCGCGACAAATCGTCGGCTTTCACCAGGCTGTGCTCATAGAGCAGCAGCAGCACGATGGCGCCGATTCCCGCTAGCGCCAGCCAGCCCAGCGCGAAGCTAGCCGCCAGCGCCAACAGGCATCCGATCATCGCCAGATGAAAAACGCGCGCGATCCAAAGCGCGCCGGCGATTCCGAAGCGCCGCGGCAGGCTAAACAAACCCTCGCGCCGGTCGAATTCGTAGTCCTGGCACGCGTAGATCACGTCGAAGCCGGCGGTCCAGAATGTGACCGCCGCCGTCAGCCATAGAATCCTTAGATCGAGCGATCCGGTGACGGCGATCCAGGCCGCTGCCGGCGCGATCCCCAGCGAGAGGCCGAGAATCAGGTGCGAAAAGGTAGTGAAGCGCTTGGAAAAGGAATAAAAGAGGACCACCGCCATCGCGGCGGGCGCCAGCTTGAAGCACAGAGGGTTCAAGGCGCGCGCGGCCCAAAGAAACGCCAGAATGGACACTCCGACGAATCCCCAGGCGAATCGGGGCGTCAGGATTCCCGCCGGAAGATGCCGCAGGCGGGTCCTAGGATTGCGCGCATCGATGTCGCGATCGAGAATCCGGTTGAAGGTCATCGCTGCCGAGCGGGCAGCCACCATGGCCACCACAATCCACAGCAGTTTCCCCCCGAACTCCCGCTGCGCGGAATGCGCCTCGCGAAACGCCAGAAGCGCGCCGGTGAGCGCGAACGGAAGCGCGAAGACGGAGTGCTCGAATTTGATCATCTCCAGCGTCAGCCGCAGGCGCTTCCAAAAAGCCATTTTCCGGCTAGTCATTGAACTTCGTTACCATTCTAATGCATGCGCTATATTCTCCCTCTCGCCCTGCTGGTAGTCGGCGTGAGTTGCCGCAGCAAGCCGCAGCCGGTGGACGATTTCAGCATGCTCGAAGTGACGCTGCCGCACGGCCAGGTGATCAAGACGGAGACCATGATCTCGACCGCGGATCTGGAGCGCGGCATGATGTTCCGCACCTCGCTCGCGCCCGATCACGGCATGCTGTTCGTGCACGCCGCCCCCGGCTACTACCCGTATTGGATGTACCGCACGCTCATCCCGCTAGACGTCATTTGGATGGACAACGACCACCGGATTCTCCAGATGCTGCTAGACGCTCAACCCTGCAAAACCACGGCGCGCGAGTGTCCCCAATACGTCTGCCCCAAGCCGTTCCGCTACGTGCTTGAGCTTAATGGAGGAATGGCCAGGAAAAGCGGTCTCGAGGTCGGACAAAAAGTCCAGTGGTGAGATCCGCGCCGCGCGAGCAGCCGGTGTCGAGGCTCCGCGCCATCGCTCTGCTACCCTCAAGTTGAGATGGATTCCGATCAGTTGCGCAGCTTGCTGGAGCAGGTACGCGCGGGCGCGGTAGATGTCGAATCGGCCCTGGACCGCGTTCGCCACCTGCCCTTTGAGGACTTGGGTTACGCCAAGTTAGACCACCACCGCAGTCTGCGCCACGGCTTGACCGAAGTGATCTTCGGCCAGGGCAAAACGCCGCAGCAAGTGGCCGCCATCGCCGAGCGGTTGCTCGAGAAATCGCAGAATTTGCTGATCACGCGCGCCGCGCCCGCCGTCGCCGATCGGCTGCGCGCCCAATTTCCGGAAGTCGAGTACTTCGAGCTTTCCGGCGCCGTGCGGGTCTGGCGGGACCGCGCCATTCGCGGAAAGGGCAAGCTGGCCGTGGTGTGCGCCGGCACCAGCGACATTCCGGTAGCCGAAGAAGCCCAAGTTACCGCCGAAATCATGGGCAACGAAGTGGAAGCAATTCACGATATCGGAGTGGCCGGAATCCATCGCCTGATCGCCCACAGCGAGCGGCTCATCGCGGCGCGCGTGCTGGTGGTGGTGGCTGGAATGGAAGGAGCTTTGCCGAGCGCGGTGGGCGGAATGGTCTCCGTGCCGGTGATCGCCGTTCCCACCAGCGTCGGTTACGGCGCCAGCTTCAACGGCCTGGCTGCGCTACTGGGTATGCTGAACAGTTGCGCCAGCAACGTGACGGTTGTGAATATCGATAATGGATTCGGCGGCGGCTACGTAGCGAGTTTGATCAATCGCCTGTAACCGCCCGTTTTCACTTAGGCGACCGCGGCGCTGATCCGGGCTCCGGACTCTTCCGCGTAGACATAGAAGCCGAACATCGGCATCGTTTCTCCCTTAGTCCAGCGGCTCATCCTCCAGCTAACCCGGACATAACGCACGTCCGGATTCGCCGCCAGATTCAGCAGTACGGAATAGATGCCGCAATAGAACTTGGGTGGAAACGTGGCCAGGGGCCGCAAGCTCCACTTCTCACCGTCCGGAGAGCCAACAATGGACACCTCCAGACTTTCTTGCTCCAGGATGCGTGTGATGCCGAGGGTCAGAACCAGCAACTTCCCTCGCTTGGATCCGAGATCAAACTCCGGTCCAGTGCCGTCTGCTCGGGCGATGCTTTCAGGCAACAGTAAAGTTGGCAGCATATTTTCTCCAATCCGGGGAACATGCCGGAACTTCTGTTTTGCTACCTGGCAGGTTTACCTACGCGGTAACTAAAGCTGGCGGAAGCGACCTTCCACCTTTCTTAGCGTCTCACACTTCTTGAAAAAAACAAAGCGAATTAATGTTGCACCTTGGTTCGCGATTCCGCGCCAGCCGAACGTTTCCAGAAGACCCGGGGGGGAGGAGCCGGGTCGGTTGAGTCACGGCTCGAGAGCTGGCTGGCTGCAACAGCGCTGCCGCCGATCGCCGGCCCGTGACCGCACTGTTCCTGCTTATCACTGAGACGCTACGCTCCTGCATTTCCGGCATTATCGCGATCGGAGAGTAAGACGCTGCTTCGCTCCGAATGTGTTTCATCGATTTTTCAAGCCGCGCGTCGAGCTCGATAGCAAGGCGCGATTCTCGCGTCGCAAAAACTTTTCCGGTTGGATAGGTCGCCAGTCATCCCGTCGGCTTGAGAAGCCGTCTCGCCCAAAGAACCAAAGAACCAATCTCGTGACCGCAGCCCAACAATTTTCGCGCGCGCTCGCGCAGCCATGCACCCACGCTGTAATTTTCGCGGCTGGGTTCGAGAGCGCCGCTGCGCCACGGGCGGAAACCTCAGCGGGCCGGTGCACCTGCTTGAGGAGGAGCCGGCGCAACTGCCTGAGGAGGAGCTGGCGCGCCCGCTTGAGGCGGAATGTAATACAGCAGAATCGATTTTCCTATCCGCTCTGCGGGCGGGATCACGTCCGGCCAGGTCTGCGAATCAGGATCGTTCATCTGGAGACCCAAACGGTACAGTTTCCATTGTGTGATTTGCACCGCGTTCCAACCCGCATAGGGAGCATCCGGCGCGGACCGCTCGTGCGGCGGGAAGCCGACCGCCGCCAGGCTGATGGTGATGGTGGGCGTAAAGGCAACCGACGGCGCGTTCAGTTCCCGCAGCCGCTGGCCCAGGCGCTTGATGTCCTGTCCCCAGTCCAGATCCGAATCCACCACGATCCGCTCGGGATGATCGCCCGCCAGGGCGTTGAAGTAAGCGAGGTAATCCGGATGAGCCGCCAAAGAACTCGCGCATAGCCATCCGAGCGCGACTGCCAGCGTCCAGCGGGCCCAGGTCTTGGTCCGCCCTTGCGCCGCCAGCCACATCGCGCCCGCCGCCGTGATGATCGCCAAGAACGGAAACATCGGCAAGATGTGCCGGATGCCGATGTTGATCCGCGCCGCCATTCCCACCCCGAGGATCGCGACACAAATCGCGACACCGATCGAGAATGCCCACCCGCTAGCCGGCCGCGCGGCCCGCTTCCATAGCCCCAAAGCCATCAGACCCAGCATGGCGAGCGGCAGCTTCACCGCGATCAGCACCGGAAAGAAATACCACCAGCCGTCCATTCGCAGCTCGCCCAGCAAGAACGAAAGATGCCCGCCGGTATTGTGATCGCTGACGGCCTTGATGCCTTGGTACAGTTCGGGGAACGGAACCGGAAATGGAACCCACACGGTCTTTCCGAACGAAAAGCGATAGCCCGCCCAGATCAGCAAGAAAGTGAGAACCGCCGACAGCGCGATCCATGGCAGCAGCCGCAGCGCCCGCCGGAAGAATTCGCCCAGGCCCGGGCGTGCCCAGAAGAGCCAGACGCCGAGCGCCAGTGCCATCGCGGCCGGATAGAAGACCAGCGCGGAGAATTTCGAAAGCACCATCAGGCCTAGGGCCAAGCCGAACCACGCGGCCGTCCTCATGCCGGGCTGCTCCACCAGCCGCAGCGAGGCGTACATCGCCGCCGCCATGCACGCCGTCACGCCCATGTCGGTGGTGGAAAGCCCGGCGTGCGCCAGCACCGTCGGAGTCATGCTGAAAATCAACACTGCAACCACCGCCCCCGTCTCCCCTGCCATCCTTCGGCCCCATAGGAACGTCATCCAGCACGCCAGCCAGAAGAACGGCAGATTGCCCGCGCGCGAGAGCGCCAGCCGCCAATCATACTGGGCGCCTCCACCGCCGTACAAAATCGTGTTGCCTTCAAAGGTCATGTCGCCCTGGCGGTTCCCGTGAACCCCGGCCAGATACGGCAAGAGCGCCACCATCACGCGCGTCAGCGGCGGGTGCTGCGCCTCGTAATCGTAAATTCCTTGATCCAGCCATTGCATCCCGCAGGCGATGTGCGCCGGTTCATCGGATGTGTGATTGAAGACCGTGTAGGTGAGCGCGATCCGGATCGAGCCTACCAAGATCAGCCCCAGCACTACCAGCAACGCGCGGCGCTGCAGGAATTCTTCTATCCGGGCGAGAAGCGGCGGCGGCAATTCCACCTGTACCTGTTCCCGAGCTTTCTTCTTACGGGCAGTGGGCACTTCCCTCCCATCATAAGAGACTCGCACTGAGTCCGATCCGAGCCCGGTTCCGGGCCCGGGGTCACACAAACGCCGGGCTCTCCGCACTTTGCGTGAATCGCTTGGGGATCTCACCGCGATTCGTGTTAAGCTCAATGCATCGATCGATGAAGTGATTGGTACTCGGGCAGGGTCGATCGCGTGTAGTCCCTTGCGTTGCCAAGCCTGGAGGGCGATGGTCTGCGTTGCTCCAGGGAGGTCGGGCGGCGACCTCTGTGAAAGGAGTCGGCAATGACGCCGAGTTCATCCTCCCGACCGTCGTCGCGCGCAAAATTCCCCGAATCGTCACTTCAGGATCGCGCCTTCCTGGCTTCATCGGATCCGCTGGCCCGAATATTGGACCTTGCGGACGACGCCATCATTTCCATTGACGAAGCGCAGCGCGTCATCCTCTTTAACCAGGGCGCGGAAAAAACATTTGGGTACACTGCTGCCGAGGTGAGCGGGCAACCGCTCGAGCTCCTGCTGCCGGAGCGGCTCGCAGCGGCGCATCGGAGGCATGTCGAGGAGTTCGCCGCCTCCCCCATCGTGGCGCGCCGCATGGGCGAGCGTCAGGAAATCCTGGCGCGCCGCAAAGATGGCACCGAGTTTCCCGCCGAAGCCTCCATCTCCAAGGTACAGGTGGAGGGGCAGGTCATGTTTACCGTGATCCTGCGCGACGTCACCGAGCGCGTGCTCAATGAGGAGCGCATCCGCGCCTCGCTGCGCGAGAAAGAAGCGCTGCTCAAAGAGGTTCACCACCGCGTCAAGAATAACCTGCAGGTGGTCTCGAGTCTGCTCGGGCTGCAATCGCGGCTGTTGACCGATCCGCAAACCCGCAAGATGTTTCAGGAAAGCCAAAACCGCATTCATTCCATGGCGCTGTTGCACGAGAGCTTGTATCAATCCCGCAGTCTCTCGCAAATCAATTTTCCCGAATACATTCGCCAACTGGCCGCGCACCTGTTCGATTCTTACGGCGTGGCCGCCGATCGCATCCATCTCCGCACGGATCTGGGCAGCCTTTCCCTACATCTGGACGCGGCTATGCCGTGCGGACTAATCATCAACGAATTGCTGTCAAATTCGTTGAAGTATGCGTTCCCGGACGGCCGGAAGGGTGAAATCCGAATCGAGCTGCGCGAGCATTCCGACGGAACGGCGCGTTTGCTGGTGGCCGACAACGGAATCGGTCTCAAGGCCGACGTGGACTGGGTCAATACGCGTTCCCTCGGTCTAAGGCTGGTACGCACGCTGGCGCAGCAATTGGGCGCCACGATCGAAGTGAACTCCACAGCCGGCATGGAAGTGCGGCTGGCGTTCTCCGCTGCGGCCTGAATTCGCCCGCGCCCTGACGCCAACCCGGTCCTCGAACAACCCGGCGTCCTCAAGTTTCTTCCGAATGATCGGCCGCAACGCACCCGCACCGGCGCGTTTTCGCCACCAAGTCGCGTCCCGCACGTCGCTGGGCGGCTAGCAAATCCGGAAGCAGGACTGGCTCGACTCGTGGTCATCGTCGCAGGACTTTGAACGCGAACTCGCGGCCCCAACGCTGCTGGAGAGCGAGCGAGATCCAGAGCAGGGCGAACGGCTCCTGCAATCGCGCCTGCTGCAGCGGACCAGCATCCAAAGCCTCGAAGCCGATCTCTTCGGCGAGTTGCTTGACGGTTTGTTTCGCCGCCGCGTCGTCCCCGCAATAGAACAACGCGGGCCGGTCCGCTCCGAAGGAAGTGTTCGCCATGATGTTGTTGCCGATTGTGTTGAACGCTTTCACCACCGTCGCGCCGCGCGCCCAGCCGGCCACCTGTTCTGCGCCCGACGTGGTTGTACCCAGCGCCAAGCCCGACAGATCCGGCAATAACGGATTGGTCGCGTCAATCAGGATCTTGCCCGAAAGGTCGCCCAGGCCTCCTAGAACGTCCTTGGTCACCGGCCAGGGCATCGCGAGCAGCAGCACCTCGGCATTCTTGGCGGTCTCCTGAAGCGTTGCCGCGCGCGCCGTCTTTCCCGCGGCCGCCACGAGCTGCTTCATGTCGTCCGCCCGCGGATCTCGCGATCCGAAGAGCACCTGATGCCCTTTCGCCGCCCAACGCGTGCCCAGCGCGCCGCCTACATTGCCCGAACCGATCACTCCGATTGTCATCTGTCTTCCCCTTGTTTTGGTTGAATTACGATCTATAGATTGCCCCGGTCGACGTACGGTTGCAGGAGAATTTAATCATGGCCTTGAAATTCACCACTTCCTATCTCGAAGATGCGCTGGCGGTGTTTCGCCAATACAAAAAGCTCGCTGAGGGCGCGATGGAGCAGGTGACGGACGATCAACTCCTCGAAGTACTCGATGGCGAGATGAATTCCATCGCGATCATTGTGAAACATGTTGCCGGCAATATGCGCTCGCGCTGGACGGACTTTCTGACTACCGACGGCGAGAAGCCGGATCGCCACCGCGACAGCGAATTTGTGGACCCTCCGGCAACGCGCTCGGCCTTGATGGAGCTTTGGAATCAAGGCTGGAATTGTCTGTTCGGCGCGCTCGACCCGCTCACGGACGCCGACCTTGGGCGCACGGTCACCATCCGCGCCGAGCAGCATTCCGTCATGCAGGCCATCAACCGGCAGGTTGGGCATTATGCCTATCATTGCGGTCAGATTGTTTTTCTGGCGAAGCATTTCCGGAGCGAGCGCTGGAAATCGCTGACGGTGCCGCGGGGAAAGTCACTCGAGTTTACGCGGCGTGTCACCGCCGGAGAGTTGAGCCAGCGCTAGTCGACTATGGCACGGCGCTAGCGGGCGGCGTTGGCGGCGGGCTTGTGAATTTCTTGCAGACTCCAGACGCGGATCGGGTCCCGGCGGCGCGATCCGATGGCTTCCGCCGAAGCTTTCGCGCCGCTGATGGTCGTAATGCACGGGACTCGATACGCCACCGCCGCGCGGCGGATAGCCTGTTCATCGCTGAACGAATGCCCTCCCGTGGTGGTGTAAATGACCAGCTTGAGCGAGCCGGCTTTCAGCAAATCGACCGCGTTGGGACGGCCTTCGTTCACTTTGAATACAGTCTTGACCGCCAGGCCGGCGGCTTCGAGCACCGCCGCAGTTCCGCGCGTGCCCGCCAGCGAAAAACCGAAGGCCGCGAATTTCCGCGCCACCTCGACCGCAGTGGCCTTGTCGCGGTCATTCACGCTGATGAACACCGCGCCGCTTTCCGGCAGCGGCGTGCCGGCGCTGAGCTGCGCCTTGCCGAACGCTTCGCCGAAGTTTTCACCGACACCCATCACCTCGCCGGTGGATCGCATCTCGGGACCCAAAGCCGGGTCCACGCCGGGAAATTTCGCGAACGGGAACACGGGCGACTTCACGAAGCACTGTGAGACTGGCAGAACGCCGGAAGTGCGCCCGCCGGTCAGCTCGGAGAACTCGTGCAGCTTCTTGCCGAGCATCAGGCCGACCGCGATCTTGGGCAGCGGCACCCCGGTCGCCTTGCTGACGTAGGGCACGGTGCGCGAAGCGCGCGGATTCACCTCCAGCACGTAAACCGAGCCGTTCTGGATGGCGTACTGCACATTCATGAGGCCGATCACGTGCAGCGCGCGAGCCAGCCGCGTGGTGTAATCCTCGATGACTCGCAGCACGCTGTCGGAGAGGCCCTGCGGCGGGAGCACGCAGGAGCTGTCGCCGGAATGAACGCCGGCTTCCTCGATGTGCTCCATGATTCCGGCGATCAGGACCGCGCCGTCCTGATCGGCCAGCGCGTCCACATCCACTTCGGTGGCGGATTCGAGAAAGCGATCGATCAGCACCGGCCGGTCCTGCGAAAAGACGACCGCTTCGCGCATGTAGCGCCGCACCATCTCCTCGTCGTAGGCGATCACCATCGCGCGCCCGCCCAGCACGTAGCTGGGCCGGACCAGGACCGGGAACCCGATGCGGCGCGCGACGGCGCAGGCTTCGTCGGCGCTGGTGGCGGCGCCATTTTCGGGCGACGGAATGCGGAGCTCGTCCAGCAGCTTTCCGAAAAGTTTGCGATCTTCCGCCAGATCGATGTCGCGCGGATCCGTTCCGATGATCGGAACCCCGGCGGCCTGGAGCGGCAGCGCCAGGTTCAGCGGCGTCTGGCCGCCGAACTGCACGATGACACCGTCGGGCTTCTCAACATCGTAGATGTTCAGTACCTCTTCGCGCGTCAACGGCTCGAAATACAGGCGGTCGCTGGTATCGTAGTCGGTCGAGACCGTCTCCGGATTGCAGTTGACCATGATGGACTCGTGGTCGAAACTCTGCAATGCGAAGGAAGCGTGGCAGCAGCAGTAATCGAACTCGATACCTTGCCCGATGCGGTTGGGGCCGCTGCCGAGGATCATGACCTTCTTGCGGCCCGATGGCGCGGATTCGTTTTCCGATTCGTAGCTGGAATAGAGATAGGGAGTGAAGCTTTCGAATTCTGCGGCGCAAGTGTCGACGCGATTGAAGACCGCGGCGATGCCCAGCTCCTTGCGCTTCTTGCGCACCGTGGGCGCGCTGGTTTTCCACAGCAGGCCGAGGCGCGAATCGGAAACGCCGTCGCGCTTGGCTTTCAGGAGTTGCGCGCGCGTGACTGTGTCGAGCGTCACCGTGGCGAGCTGGGCCTCCAACTCCACCATCTCGCGGACCTGCGTCAGAAACCAGGGATCGATGGCCGTGATTTCGTGGATGCGCTCCAGGCTCCAGCCTTGCTCGAAGGCGAAGCGGATGTACCCCAACCGCTCGGGATTGGGAGTGATCAGGCGCTTGGGGATCAGGCTGGCGTCGTACACTTCGGCCGCCGCGGACTTGCCGGTCTCGAGGCTGCGAATGCCCTTCGCGAGCGCCTGCTTGAAAGTGCGGCCGATGGCCATCACTTCGCCCACCGACTTCATCTGCGTGCCCAGCACCGGCTCGGCGCCGGGGAATTTTTCAAACTGCCAGCGCGGGATCTTCACCACCACGTAGTCGATGGTCGGCTCGAAGCAGGCCGGCGTGACTTTGGTGATGTCGTTCTTGATTTCGTCCAGGCGATAACCGACGGCCAGCTTGGCGGCGATCTTGGCGATGGGAAATCCGGTGGCTTTGGAGGCCAGCGCGGAGCTGCGCGAGACGCGCGGGTTCATCTCCACGATCACCATGCGGCCGTCCTTGGGGTTGATGGCGAACTGGACGTTGGATCCGCCCGTGTCGACGCCGATCTCGCGCAGGCAGCGCAGTGTGGCGTCGCGCATCATCTGGTATTCGCGATCGGTGAGAGTTTGCGCCGGCGCGACGGTGATCGAGTCGCCGGTGTGCACGCCCATGGGGTCGAAGTTCTCGATGGAGCAGACGATGATGGCGTTGTCGGCCAGGTCGCGCATGGCCTCCAGCTCGAATTCCTTCCAGCCGAGCACGCTCTCTTCGATCAGCACTTCGTGCACCGGCGAAAGGTCCAGGCCGCGTTCGAGAATTTCGAACAGCTCTTCGCGGTTGTACGCGATGCCGCCGCCGGAGCCGCCCAGCGTGAAGCTGGGACGCAGGATCACGGGATAGCCGATCCGATTCGCAAACGCAGCGCCGTCGTCCAGGTTGTTAACGAGCTGCGACTGCGGCGTGTCGAGCCCGATGCGGCGCATGGCGTCTTTGAACAGCAGGCGATCCTCGGCCTTCTTGATGGATTCCACCTTGGCGCCGATCAACTCCACGCCGTATTTCTCCAGCACGCCGGCTTCAGCCAGCTCCACCGAGAGGTTGAGCCCGGTTTGGCCGCCGACCGTGGAGAGCAGCGCATCGGGGCGTTCTTTGCGGATGATCTCTTCGGCGAACGCGAGGCTGAGCGGCTCGATGTAAGTGCGATCGGCCATTTCCGGGTCGGTCATGATAGTGGCCGGGTTGGAATTGATGAGCACCACTTCGTAGCCGTCCGACCTGAGCGCCTTGCAGGCCTGCGCGCCGGAGTAATCGAACTCGCACGCCTGGCCGATCACGATCGGGCCGGAGCCGATGATCAGGATGCGGTGGATGTCGTTGCGGCGCGGCATGAGTGGAGGTCGGGCAGGCCCTTATGCCTTGAAATCCTTTATCAGTTTCATGAAATCGTCGAATAGGTAGTGCGAGTCGTGCGGCCCGGGCGAGGCCTCGGGATGATATTGGACGCAGAACACCGGCTCGCTGCGGTGGCGGAAGCCTTCCAGCGTCTGGTCGTTCAGGTTGATGTGCGTCAGTTCTACTTCGTTCTGGTTGAGCGAGTCCGGGTCAACCGCGAAGCCGTGATTGTGCGAGGTGATCTCCACCTTCTCGGTAACGCGGTTCAGCACCGGGTGATTGGCGCCGCGGTGTCCGAACTTGAGCTTGTAGGTTTTGCCGCCCATCGCGAGGCCCAGGATCTGATGGCCGAGGCAGATTCCGAAGATGGGTTTCTTGCCGATCAACTGGCGGACCTGCTGCGCCTGGAACTGGAGCGGCTCGGGATCGCCCGGGCCATTGGACAGGAAGACGCCGTCGGGATCCAGCGCCAGCACATCCTCGGCGGGAGTGAGCGCCGGCACGACGGTGACGCGCGCGCCAACGTGCACCAGGCGACGCAAAATGTTGCGCTTGATGCCGAAATCGTAGGCGACCACATGGCACCACGGCTCGGCGGGCGCGGTCACCGGCTCGGAGGGCGAGCAGCGAAGCGCGGGTTTGTCCCAGGCGTAGGTCTCGGTTGTGGACACGCGCGTGGCGAGATCCAGCCCCGCCATGGAGGGCGAGCGGCGTGCGCGTTCGATGAGTTCCTTCGGATCGCCGCCCTGCGCGGAAAGAACGCCGCGCATTACGCCACGCGTGCGCAAGTGGCGCACCAGGGCGCGCGTGTCGATCTCAGCCGCTACGGGGATGCCCTTATCGGCCAGGTATTGCTCCGCGCTTTCTTCCGAGCGCCAATTGCTGGCGATGGACGAAAATTCGCGGACCACCAGGCCTTCGATATAGGGACGCGCGGCTTCCTGATCGTAGTCGTTCGCGCCGTAGTTGCCGATTTCCGGATAGGTGAGGACGACGATCTGGCCCGAGTAAGAAGGGTCAGTGAAAATTTCCTGGTAGCCGGTGATGGCGGTGTTGAAGACGACTTCGCCCGCGCTTTCTTTTGGCGCACCAAAGCTCCTGCCCTCGAAGACCGTCCCGTCCTCCAGGGCGAGTATTGCCTGATTCAATTCGGATTGTCCTCCAGTGCTTCCGGGAAGGAGTGTAACTAATATTGAAGCATGGTTGGGGCGGGGGTTCAATGGCTGGGCTGGCTCGGAGCCCCCCGTCCGGGTTGGCGCCGGCTGACGGCGAGGAGCAGATCGGCCAGGAATGAATTGCGGAACTGCTCGCCATCCCTCCCGACGATAAGAAGGCGCGGTGGCGATCGGTGGCAAAACTTGCGCGGCGTTTGCCGGGCACCGTTCGCCCAGGTATCCTGATACTTGAAACAGGCTCTTGCAGGGTTCGCGGTCAGTCTCGCGTTGGCACAAACATCGCCGGAGGGCTGGCGGACATATCAGGATCCGCAGAATCGATTTCAATTCATGTTCCCGGATGCATTCGGCACGCCATCCCCAGGTACCGATAGCGGCTTCGGCGACCGGATGGCCGCGATTCGGTTCTCGGAATTCTCGGCGGGTGTCCATGGAAGACGCATCATCCTGGGCGGCGAGGCAGTCTTGACAGCCGGTCCTCCTCAGTTCGATTTGGAGGCCGCTGGAGGGCTCTACGATCACATTACTCTCCAAGTCTTCCCGGCTCCCAACGCTGCCGTGATCCGGAATGCCTTGCCAGCCCTGAACGCCGCAGCTTTTTGCGATGCCATCGCAAGCACGCAGCATCTCGATCCCGCGGATGGACGCTTAAACGCACTAACCGCCCAGCAAAGGGGAGCCATAGCCGCAGTGGACCGGATGGGAAACATTGCGCCGAAAGTCTTGCACTGCGAGATTGTGGTTGATACCGTGACGTTTGACAAGGAATCCAAGACTGATCCGGCTGGGCTAGCCCGCCACGTCTATGGGGCGGTCCGGTTCTTGCCGCGGCGTTATTCAAGCTTCCAGTTGATTCGCGGAAGTGCGGACGCGCCCAGGGAGGCGATGCTCCAGCAGATGACGACGTTGGTTAATTCCTGGAAAGACCGGCAGTGAATGCCGTCGGAGATCGCGGATAACGGGACCGATCGGCCTGGCTTGCTCAAGGCTTGATGACATTGCGTGGTGCTGCTCTCTCGGGCCGGCGGAAGGCGGCGATTGTGGCCCGAGTTTCCGCAGCGCTCCCCGAAATTCCCGAGAAGACGGCCCGAAGGCTTCGCAGTACGATCCCCTACGTTCCGGTCACGTAGCTTACCCCCGTTCTGACCGGTTCCTGGTTCATCGGAAGCAGCGCCCTATAAAACTAATCTGTTATGTAGCCGCTCCAGGTTGTGCCCGATCATTAAGGAAATGGCCGCGATTTTCCTGCTGTTCACGTTCACCGCCGTGCGGGGCATCGCGATCTCGGCGATCGCGAGCCTGCGCCCGCCCACCAGCATCCGCCAGCTCGTCATCTCCTTCGCCGTTTGCCGGGCCCTGGTCGGTCTCATGGCGTGGAAAGCCAATCCGGATCTCCAGTCTCTCAACGTATCGAAGCCGCCGGACATCTGCATGCGCCTGTTCATTCCCTTCTGCTGCATCTACATCTATCAACCCGAAGTCGAACGAGGCGCGCGACGGCTTCTGAAGAGACTCACGATTCTGGGATACTCGCTCGCAACGCCGGACGCGAGATCATCCGCGCGAACGGCGTGGAGACCTAGCAGTTCCGTACCTGGACCGACTTCAACGGATTTGAGTGGTTCGAATGGAACAACGAGCCGATGCTTAGGATTAAGTGCGACCCTCCACAGGTTTGGGTGAACCGGGACGTCTGGATCAGCTCGCCGCAGCTTCCCGAAGTCGACGCAATTCTCGCCGAGCACGGTCTGAAGCCCCTGTAGGGCCGGCGGGGACAAACGTGGAGGTTTCCACAGCGCAAGGAGACTAAGCGGACACCACCGGAGCCGAAGCGCTGGTGCGCGGAGCCTGGATCAGCTGGTCGCGAATGGCGCGATTCAGTGCGCTGGTGATCGCGTTGAGCGAAGCGGTCAGGATATTGCGGTGCATGCCTACGCCCAGCACGGAGTCGCTTTCGCCGATCCGAAGTTCCACGAAAGACACAGCGGTTGCGTCGGCGCCGCTGCCGACCGCGTGCTCGTCGTAGTCCAGAATGCGGACCGCGATGTCGAACTCGGCGTTCAGTGCGTGCACGAAAGCGTCGATCGGGCCGTTGCCCTCGCCGGAGATGACATGCTGGGACCAGCCGTCGCTGACGGTCGCGGTCAATTGGCCGCTGTCGCCAGCGGAATGTTCGGAATGATCGCGAATCGAAAGCGGCTTCTGCTGCTCGATGTACTCGGACTGGAAGGCGCGCCAGATCTCGGCAGACGTGATCTCGCGGCCGGTGGCGTCGGTGATGCGCTGAATCACGCGGCTGAATTCGATTTGCAGCTTGCGCGGCATCTTGATGCCGTAGTCGCGCTCCAGCAGAAACGACACGCCGCCCTTGCCGGACTGGCTGTTGACGCGGATGATCGGCTCGTAGCTGCGCCCCAGGTCCATGGGATCGATCGGCAAATAGGGGATCTCCCACAGATCGCCTGCTTTCCGGGCCGCGAAGCCCTTCTTGATGGCGTCCTGATGCGAGCCGGAGAAGGCCGTGAACACCAGATCGCCCGCGTAGGGATGGCGGGGATGCACGGGCAACTGGTTGCAGAATTCGGCGCACTCGATGGCGTCGTTGATGCGCGAAAAATCCAGGCCTGGATGCAGGCCTTGAGAATACATGTTCAGCGCCAGGGTGACCACGTCGACGTTGCCGGTGCGCTCGCCGTTGCCGAACAGCGTGCCTTCGACGCGCTCGGCTCCCGCCAGCAGCGCGAGTTCGGTGGCCGCTACCGCAGTGCCGCGGTCGTTGTGCGGGTGCACGCTCAGAATCATCGACTCGCGGTTTTTGACGTTGCGGCCGAACCATTCGATTTGATCTGCGTAGATGTTCGGCGTGGACATCTCGACGGTGGCCGGCAGGTTGAGGATCACCTTGTTCTGCGGCGAAGCGCCCCAAACCTCCATCACCGCCTCGCACACTTCCAGCGCGTAGTCGAGCTCGGTTCCGGTGAAACTCTCGGGCGAATACTGGAACACCCACTCGGTCTCCGGGAACTGTTCCGCGCATTGACGGACGGCGCGCGCGCCGGTGAGCGCGATCTCCTTCACGCCCGCTCGATCCAGACCGAACACCACGCGGCGCTGCAGCGTCGAGGTGGAGTTGTAGAGATGCACGATGGCGCGGTGCACGCCTCGGACGGCTTCGAAGGTGCGCTCAATGAACGGCTCACGCGACTGCACCAGTACCTGCACGGTGACGTCGCGCGGAATCAACTGGCGCTCGATCAGCTCGCGGCAGAAATCAAAATCGGTTTGCGACGCCGAGGGGAAGCCGATCTCGATTTCCTTGAATCCGATTTCGACCAGCTTGCGAAACATCCGGGTCTTGCGCGCCGAGTCCATCGGTTCGATGAGGGCCTGGTTGCCGTCGCGCAGGTCCACGCTGCACCACACGGGCGGTTTCGCGATGACCCGCGACGGCCACTGGCGGTCCGCCAGGCCGACGCGAGGAAAAGGCTGGTATTTCTTCAAAGGGTCGCGCAACATAAGAAACCTTCCCCAGAGTACCTTCCGTAACGGATATCTTAAGTATAGAGGATCGGCTTGGCGCCATCAGGCTGCCATCCGGTGGGATGCGGCGCGCGAAAACGGAGGGCGGAGGCGCGAAGGCCAGGCGAAAACTTTTGCATTGCTCGCATTGCCGGGGCTTTGCTAAACTTGGCGCTTTGGCGAGTTGCAGTTAATCACGGCCTTGAGCGTCTGCAATCATATCCGGACAGGAATCAAAGTGAACATATCCGTGGCTGGTTTGGGGAAGTTGGGCGCCGTCCTGGCGGGCGTATTGGCCGACCGGGGGCATCAGGTGATCGGCGTCGATCTGAATCGCGCGGCGGTGGACGCTTTCAACCAAGGCCGGTCGCCGGTCAGCGAGCCGGGACTCGATCAGATGATCCGGGCCAGCGCATCGCGGCTTTCGGCTACTAGCGATATCGCAACCGCGGTGGCCAAGACCGACATCACGTTCATCCTGGTTCCTTCGCCCTCCCAAGCGGACGGGACGTTTTCACTGAAAGCGGTCTTGAGCGTGGCGGAGGGAATTGGTCGCGCTCTGAGCGAGAAGACCGCTTATCACCTGGTGGTCGTGACCACGACCGTGATGCCGGGCTCCACGGGCGGCGCAGTGCTGCCGCTGCTGGAGCAGACCTCGGGCAAGAAGTGCGGACCGGACTTCGGCCTGTGTTACAACCCCGAATTCATCGCGCTGGGCAGCGTCATCGAGGACATGTCGCATCCGGACATGCTCCTGATCGGCGAATCCGATGCCCGAGCCGGCTCCATGCTGGAGGAGCTTTATCACACCGTCTGCCGCAACCGCCCGGCGGTGGCACGCATGAATTTCGTGAATGCCGAGCTGGCCAAGATTTCAGTGAACACGTTCGTGACCACCAAGATTTCTTATGCCAACATGCTGGCCGAGATTTGCGAAAAGGTTCCCGGCGCCGATTCGGAAGTCGTAGGCGCGGCCATTGGACTGGACACGCGCATCGGCCGGAAATATTTGAAGGGCGCGGTGGGCTATGGCGGGCCGTGTTTCCCGCGCGACAACACCGCCTTTGCGCGCTTCGCCGAGCTCCAGTCGGTGGACGCCACGCTGGCCAAAGCGACCGACCTGGTGAATCGCAGGCAAGTCACGCGGCTGGCGGAGCGTATCGCTGCGGTGGCGCGCCCCGGCGAGCCGGTCGGCATCCTCGGGCTTTCCTACAAACCTGACACCGAGGTGATCGAACAATCCCAGGGGTTGATGCTGGCGGCGCACCTGCTGGCCGCTGGATACCCGGTGGTGGTTTACGATCCGGCCGCCATGAACAATGCCCGAGGCGTGCTCAACGGGCGCGTCCAATATGCGGCGTCGATGGAAGAGTGCGCCGGCCAAGTCCCGGTGGTGGTGATCGCAACGCCCTGGAAGCAGTTCCAGTCGCTGCGCCCCGAGCACCTTCGGCCGTCCAACCCGCGGCCCGTGGTAGTGGATTGGTGGCGTATCCTGCCGCGCGAAATATTCGAAACCGCTACCGAATACATTGCCTGCGGCCGGGGCCCTTCGCCGGCGCGCGGTGCGCCAGCATCACGCGCGGCCGACGGCTTGGTGCAATCCGTCTGAGGTCGAAAAGCACGAGCAGAAAGCCAGCCAGTCTCAGCTGGACTGCTTGAGAACGGCGCGCCCCTCGTAGGCCTCCAGCACCTCGGACGCGTTTCCGTCCACCATGATGGCGCCGTGATCGAGCCAGATGGCGCGCTTGCACATGCCCCGCACCTGCGGCGCGGAGTGCGACACGAAGAGCAGGGACTTGCCGGAACGAATTAAGGAATCCAGCGTCTGGCGGCACTTCTCCTGAAACCCCGCATCGCCTACCCCGAGGATTTCATCGATGATCAGAATCTCAGGATCCGACTGAATCGCGATGGAAAAGGCCAGACGCATCATCATGCCGCTGGAGTAGGTGCGCAGCGGTTCGTTGATGAACTCACCGACACCGGAGTATTCGATGACTCGATCCAATCGTTCCATGGTTTGCTTGCGGCTGAGGCCGAGCAGCGCGGCGTTCAAGACCAGGTTCTCGATGCCCGTCAGATCGGGGTGGAAGCCCGAGCCGAGCTCGAGCAGCGCCCCTACGCGGCCGCGCCGCGTTACACGGCCCGTCTTGGGCGTCGCCACGCCCGCCGCCAGACCCAGCAGCGTGCTCTTTCCGGCTCCGTTCCGTCCCACCACCGCCAGGCTTTCGCCTTCGTGCAGCCGGAACGAGACGTTCTTCAGCGCAAAGAACTCCCCTTGCCTTCCGCCCGAGCCGAACCATCGGACGATGTGCGTGCGCAACAGTTGCTGGCCCGTGACGCGCGGGAACGATTTCGAGACGCGATCGAATTCGATCACCGTTGTCATGACGCGTTACAGGTGCTCGTAGAATCCCCTGGCCAGCCGCCCGAACACAATCCATCCCATCCCCAGCATGCTGAAGGAAACCAGGACCAGCAAGGTCAAGGTGTGGGCCAGGGGCGGACGGCCTTCGAGCAAAATATTCCGCAGCATCAGCACCACCGCAGCCACCGGATTGAATTGGTAGACTTCGCGATACCGGAGCGGGATCAGCGAGAACGAGTAGAAGACCGGCACCAGCCAGAATAGCACCGTGTTGGAAGCCTCCACGACGTAGCGTATGTCGCGCACGTAAACGTTCAGTGCGGAGAAGACCAGCGACAGGCCGAGCACGAATACAATCTCCAACCCCCAGATCACCGGCAGCCACAGCCAATAAATGTTGAGGCCGCGGCCGAATACCAGCACGCTGCCGAGCAGCAAGGCGATCTGAATGACCAGGTGCAGACAGTTGGACAAAACGCTGGCGATCGGAAATATCTGGCGCGGCACCGGGACTTTCTTGATGAGCGCGGCATTATCCTGCAATGAATTGGTTCCGGTGGCCCAGGCGATCTGAAAAAAACTGAGCGGTACCAGGGCGCACAAAACGGAAATGGGGTAGTTCGCGCCGCTGGAATTGGAAAAGATTTGGGTGAAGACGAAAGTCAGCACCGCCATCATGATCAGCGGATTCAGCAGCGACCAGAAGATGCCCAGCGACATATTCCGGTAGCGCACCTTGAAATCTTTCTCGATCAGATTCCTCAGGACGAAAGTATACTCGCCGTTCCACATACGCTAGCGCCAGATTCCCCATTGTAACCGTCTGCGGCGAGAGCAGGGAAGCGAGCCGACCGATCCGGCCGGAGCAGGGCCTGGTCAGGGAGCGGCTCCGGGGATGGCAAAAAGGGTCTTGACAGCCAATTGCAATATGTGATATTGTAATTGCAAATAGTAATATGAGGCTCGGCGAAAAAATCCGGTACCTCCGCGAAGTCGAGGGAGCCCTGCGGGGCCTGGGCCGCGAGATGACCCAGCAGGAGATCGTGCGCGCGCTCAAAAGCGAGCTCCGGCAATCCATCAGCCAGTCGTATTTGTCGCAAATCGAAAGCGGTGCCCGCCCGCATCTGACCAACTCCACCCGCATGCGGCTGGCGCGTTTCTTCAAAGTGCACCCCGGCTACCTGGTGGATGATCCGGAGGGTTTCCACACCGAACTGGTTTCCGACGTCCGCGCTCTCGAAGACCAACTGGACTTGTGGCTTATCGACGGCGCCGAGCGGTTCTGCGGCGATGCCGGCGTGAGCCGCGCCCTGCTGAAGCTGGCCAGGCACGCGGATACACGCCAGTGCCTGTTGTTGCTGGAGGCCATCCTGGACACGCCGGGCCTGGCGGACCGGCTCTTCGAAGTGCTCAAGCCGGAAGCCCCGCCGCGGCCGCGGAGGCAAGCGGTATGAGTTGGGAAACGGTCTATCTGGGTTGCTTCTGGCTTGGTTTTTTTTCCAGCCTGCTTTCTTTCCTGGCGGGCTTCGGGCTCCTTCATCTGCCGGGGCTGCACGCCGGTCACGGCGCCGGAGGCGGCCAGAACTCGCCGGTCAATTTTGGAACCGTCGCGGCGTTTCTGGCCTGGTTCGGCGGGACCGGCTATCTGCTGACTCGTTATTCGAACATCTGGGCGTTGCTGGCCCTAGGGGTTGCGTTCATGAGTGGCCTGGGCGGCGCCGCCGCGGTGTTCTGGTTTTTGGTGAAAGTGCTGCTCGCCGACGAACAGGAGCTGGACCCGGCCGACTACGACATGATCGGCGTGCTGGGACGAGTCAGCAGCCCGGTGCGTCCGGGCGGCACGGGAGAAATGATTTTTTCGCAGGCTGGCGCGCGCCGCGCCGCGCCCATTCGCAGCGAGAACGGCGAAGCCATCGCCAAGGACGACGAAGTGGTGGTCACGCGATTCGAGAAG
Organism: Bryobacteraceae bacterium; assembly: GCA_035632015.1. Taxonomy (GTDB): domain Bacteria; phylum Acidobacteriota; class Terriglobia; order Bryobacterales; family Bryobacteraceae; genus Palsa-89. The sequence goes on along the minus strand of DASQHQ010000093.1, from coordinate 16,116 downwards.
GGCATCGCCTACGTGCGCCGTTGGGAAGAGATGAGTGAGTCAAGCGGTCCGGCCGCATCGGGCCGTTAAGGAGGATTGCAATGCGTATCACCTCGGAGGTGTTTCTGATCGCCGGATTGATGGTTCTGGCGGTCCTGTTCCTCATGGCGATGTTCGCCCGGCTCTACCGCAAGGCGGGGCCCAACGAAGCCCTGGTGGTTTACGGTTTCCGCGGAACCCGGATCGTCATCGGCCGCGGCACGTTGATTCTGCCGATGCTGCAAAGCTATCGCGAGCTGTCGCTCGAGCTGATGTCCTTCGACGTCGCGCCGCCGCAGGACCTGTACACCAAGCAAGGCGTCGCGGTGACGGTGGAAGCGGTGGCGCAGATCAAGGTGAAATCGGATCCCGAATCCATCAAGACTGCCTCCGAGCAGTTCCTGAGCAAGAGCGATCAGGATCGCGAGGCGCTGATCCGGCTGGTGATGGAGGGCCACCTGCGCGGCATCATCGGCCAGCTCTCGGTGGAGCAGATCGTCAAGGAACCGGAGATGGTGGGCGACCGGATGCGCGCCACCTGCGCCGACGATATGAGCAAGATGGGGCTGGAAGTGATTTCGTTCACCATCAAGGAAGTGCGCGACAAAAACGAATACATTGCCAACATGGGCCGGCCGGATATCGCGCGCATCAAGCGCGACGCCGACATCGCCGCGGCGGAAGCGGAACGCGACACCGCCATCAAGCGCGCCGAGGCCATGCGGGCGTCCGCGGTGGCCCGAGCGCAAGCCGATCAGGAACGCGTGCTGGCCGAAACCCTTTCGCAGGCCAAGCAGGCCGAGGCCACGCGCGACCTCGAGATCAAGAAAGCGCAGTATCTGGAAGCGACCAAGAAGCAGCAGGCGCAGGCCGATAAAGCCTACGACATCCAGGCCAATGTCATGCAGCAGCAGGTGATGGCCGAGCAGGTGAAAATCCAGCAGGTGGAAAAAGAGCAGCAGATCAAGGTGCAGGAGGCCGAGATCAAGCGCCGCGAGAACGAACTGATCGCGTCCACGCTCAAGCAGGCCGAAGTGGAGCGCGGCCGGATCGAGACGCTGGCCTCGGCCGAAAAGATGCGCCTCACCGCGGAGGCCGAAGGTCACGCCGCCGCCATCCGGGCGCAAGGCGAAGCGGAAGCCGAAATTATTTTGAAGAAAGGCGAGGCCGAAGCCAAGGCTATGAACGTGAAGGCCGAGGCGTTCCAGCAATACAACCAGGCCGCCGTCATCGATAAACTTCTCACCGGGCTGCCGGAAGTGGTGCGGGCGCTGGCGTCGCCCTTGTCCAACATCGACAAGATCACCATCGTCTCCACCGGCAACGGCGACTCGGCGGGGATGAACAAGATCACGGGCGACATCACGAAAATGGCCGCGCAAATTCCGGCCCTGTTTGAAACGCTTTCGGGCATGCAGATGTCCGAGTTACTTGGAAAAGTCAGAAGCATCGGCGACCAGGCACCCAAGCCCGGCAACGGTCCGGGGCCCGTCGCCAATTCCTAGGAGGTATTGAATCATGGCACTCATGGAGCGAGTGGCTACGCTGATCCGGGCCAATCTGAACGATCTGATCGACCAGGCCGAGGAGCCGGAGAAGATGATCAAGCAGGTGATTCTGGACATGCAGAACCAACTCCTGCAGGTGAAGACCCAGGTGGCGATCGCGATCGCCGATCAGCATCTGCTCGAAAAGAAGCACAAGGAGAACCAGGAAAGATCCGCGGAGTGGGTGCGGAAGGCGGAACTGGCGGTGGACAAGAAACAGGACGACCTGGCGCGGGCCGCCATCGAGCGATCGATGAGCTACCGCGCGCTGGCCGAGAATTTCGCGCAGCAGACGGCCGATCAGAGCGTGCAGGTGGAGAACCTGAAATCGGCTCTGCACAAGCTGGAACAAAAACTGGCCGAGGCGCAAGCCAAGAGCGATTTGCTGATCGCGCAGCACCGGCGGGCGCGAGCGCTCAACAAGGCCGGCGACGCCCGCCTGGCGATCGGCAATGCCTCCCACGCGGCGGCGTTCGACCGCATGAAAGGCAAAGTGCAGCGCAACGAGGCGCTGAGCCAGGCCAAGGCGGAGTTGACTGGAGACAGCATCGAAGATCGGCTGGCCTTGCTTGAAAAGCAGGACGAGGTGGAGCGCTTGCTGGCCGAACTGAAAGCCAAGCGCGGAGTGACGGCGTGAAGAAACGGCCGACGGCGTTGCGAGCGGCGCGTGCGTGCGCCGCAGCGAGTCATTCCAGCACGATTTTGGACACGTCGACCGCAGGCGGCGGGTACTTGAGGCGCATGCGATCCAGCGCGGCTACGATCAATTCCGCCACCAGATAGTTGCGGAACCACTTCCTGTCGGCCGGAATGACGTACCAGGGCGCCCAGTCCGTGCTGCACCGGTGCAAGGCGTCTTCGTAGGCTTGGGTGTAGTCGTCCCAATGCTTGCGCTCTTCGAAGTCGGGCAAGGAAAGCTTCCAGTTCCGCGACGAATCCTGGATGCGCGCTTCGAACCGCTTCTTTTGCTCGTCCTTGCTGATGTGCAGAAAAAACTTGAGCAGCGCCACGCCGTTCTGGGTCAGCATCTGTTCGAAGTCGTTAATCTGGCGGTAGCGGTGCTGCCAGACCGCCTTGGGCGCCAGCTCGTGCACGCGGACGATCAGCACGTCTTCGTAGTGCGAGCGGTTGAAAATCCCGATGTTGCCCCTGTGCGGGACAGCTTTGTGAATGCGCCACAAGAAATCGTGCGCGAGTTCTTCCTGGGACGGCGCCTTGAACGACACCACCTCGCAGCCTTGCGGATTCACCCCCGACATGACGTGCCGGATGGTTCCGTCCTTGCCGCCGGCGTCGAGCGCCTGCAGGATGATCAGGAGCGCGTAGCGCTTGTCGGCGTACAGCAGGTGCTGGAGTTCCCTCAACCGGTTGAGGGTCTTGTCGAGGGCCTTGTCATTGCGCTTGAGCCCAAACGTATCGTCGGGGTCGCGGTGCTTCAGGCGAAGCTTGCTTCCCGGTTTCACGATGCAGTGTTTGGCGAGATCCATGGTCTCTCACCTTAGCATGGCAGGCATCAGGTAGCCTTTGCGAGCCCGCACCCGGGCATTGGGAAAACGGCCGAGCGCTTCGGCAGTGAGTTCCACCTTCACCGTTCGCTGCTCTCCCGGCTTGCCCGCGGGCAGCGAGTAATACAGGCTGTAACCGCGGCGGATGCGCTGCAGCATTTCCCGGAAGGCCTCGCCAGGGTCATCGGCTTTGATCGTGTCGCCGCCGGTCTTCTCCGCGACGCCCTGCATGCCTTCTCGGAGCAGCAGCCCGACCGCGGGATTCATCGCGATCACAGCCGTGTTGAGGGCGGTCTCGGCTGGGCTGCGAATGATCAAGCCGCTCAGCGATGCGTCTGCCTCCCACAGGTGATGGATCACGGTGCTGGCGCGGCGCGACCGCTGGCCAAAGTTGTCCGTCAGAATCTACACCGCCCGTCGGCGCCGTGTCGTCGTCTGCTGTAGAAAATACTGCGCCGCGTCGTCGATCGCGGCCAGCAGGCGTGTGCCGCCGCGAAACCTCCCTCCCACCACGTCTTCCTCGATGGTTCGCTGCACGGCGGCCAGGTCATCGCTGAACGGTGCGACGATCCGGCTGCGAGCCTGAAAGGTCATCACCGCCACGCGGTCGCCCGGCCGCAATTCCGCCAGCGCCGCCTGAGCCGAAGCGCCCACGCGGGCCACGTTCGGCCGCATGCTGCCGCTGATGTCGAACAGCACAATGACGTCGAGGGGCTCTTCGTCCTGCGAAAAATACAGAATCGCCCTCCGCTGCCCATTGTCCGTGATTACGAAATCGTCCTTGTGAAACCCGGCGAGTGCGCGGATGCCGTCGCTGACCTCCGCGTCGACGTGGACCAGCGCAACGTCGCTGTGAAAGGCTGGCGTTTCCTGGGCCCGTAGCAGAAAGACCGCAGCCAGGATGAGCGTTGTCAGACGCATGCTTCCGTTATGGTAACGACGCGGTCATCGGGCCAATGGATACAGTGGAATCACTCCGGCTTGAGCCGCACGCGGATATAGACATTGAATCCCACCGGATGGTCGCCGTAGTAGGGCTTGATCGCGGCCGGCGTCGTGTAAGCGGTGAAGTTCGCTCCGATGCCGGTCTCGGCGCCATTGAAAACGCCGATATCGCGCGTGTAGCCCAGAGTGTAGGCTCCGATGCGAAACGTGCTGCCCGCTGTGGCTGCCAGGCGCGCTTCAAGATCCGGCTGATCGCTGAACAGCTCGTCCTTGTCCACCATTTCGACGCGGCCGGTGAAGAAATTTTTTCTGCGATACGGCGCCACCGACTCGAGCAGGTAGGCATTCGAATTGCGATGGTCCAGCATCTTGTGGTTGCGGCCCCAGATCAAGCTGGTGGACCAGCTCGAGCCCTGCATGGGACGCGTGTATTGCAGCGACGCCGTCGATCGCACCACGTCGCCAGGCTCCTGCTGCTCGGGGCGCGCCAGCCGTCCCACGGAGACCTGCGCCATCCAGTTCCTGGCGGGGAAGACCGATAAACGCGTGGACCAGGAGTTGATGGGGCCGTAGTCGATGTTCCAGCGGCTCTCGTCGGGCTCGGTTCCATAGAATCCGCTGGCCTCCAGGCGGAGCCATTTGTGCAGGATGCCGACTGTTACCACTTCGTTTGCCACATGCGTCGAGTCCTGCCAATGATGCCCTATCGGCGCTTGCGGCAGCTCCGCCGCGGAGGCGCGATGCGGGAAGGCGACCGGGCCGAGCGCGGGATCGCCCACCGGCGCAAAGTAGAGCTGGAGCGTGGTTTGTTCGGCAAGTTTGTACGCGTAGTGGATCCCGAGGCCCATGACGAAATCGTGCGGATGCTGGGCGTCCACCAGCGGCTTGCCATATGCGGTCTCGCCGGTTTGAAACAATTCCGGGTAGCGGCGATTCGTGATGGTGGCCGGATCGAGACTCAACATGGTCTCGAACATCAAGCTGCCCTGGCCCACGTTGTGGCTGGCGGCGAACATGCCCCAATTCGCAGAGTAGAATTTGTCATCCCCGCGCGGGCCGGTCTGCTGCGTGTCCACCAGAAACGCCTGGCCCATGAACATCAGATTCCATCCGTCCGCGTTCAGCATCCTCATCGGCATAGGCCAGGATTGCGGGCTCATACTGGTGCCGGACGCTAGATTCATCAGGACGCCGCCGGCCTCGTTCATGCCGCCCATTTGCATGTGCGACATGTCGTGCGGCTCCGGCTGCTGGTCCTGCGCGGCGGCGATTCGAAAGAACAGAATGCAAGCTATGGAAATTCTGAGCACCTTTCAACCCTCCTCTGGCGCGACAGGAGCTTGCGGTAAGCTCGCGCACTCGGGCGGCGAGCTTTACGGCCGGCCGATGGGCTGCGACACGGCCGAAGCGGCTAGCCCAGGGCGCGTCACGACGCGGCTGCGGCCGTGCGGACTACCGGCCCACGCTTCGGCGCGGCCGGAGATTTGCAGCAAGCCGGCCTATACGCCGCATTTCGTGAAACGGCGCGCGAATCAGCGCAGACGTTCTTTTCCGCAAAATGGCCCGCGTTGGCGCACGCAAGTTTTCCAGCACCCTGACCGCACCGACGCGGAGCGAGCTTTCCGCAAGCTGCTGGTCCTCGCATCAGCGCGAACGGACGCGGTCGTTTGGGCTCAGAGGCGGAGCGGTTGTAGCGGGCAGCTGCGCGGCAGATGGGGCGGCGAGGGATCTGAGATCTCGAGAGGCTGCTCCGGCGCGATGCCGATCGAGTTCAAAACCGGAACTGGCATCGCTGCTGCGACCGCAACGTTGGCGACCGGGGAAGCCACGTTCAGGTCATGTTGCTGCACGCACTGACCCGCGCGGGATTTGCCGTGCTCGTGGCACGAGGGCGCATCGGACTGGTCGAAATGTGCCACACAGCGCGCAAAGCAGCACGCGTTGGCAAATGCCAAAGCCACCGCAAGCATCACTCGGATGTTCCTCAGAAGACCACCTTGGAAATCAGATTAGCACGCGTCCGCTACAATGAAATTCTCAAGCCCTTTTCTCCATGATTCAAACCCTCTTCGGCTCCGTACAGCAAGAACCGAATCTGCTCGAACGGCTCAAGGCGGGCATCGAGAAGACCCGCGCGGGTCTGGCCGACCGGCTGGAAGATGCCATCGCCGGACGCAAGGAAATCGACGCCGAGGTGATCGAAGAGGTCGAATACGCGCTGATCACCGCCGACATTGGCGTCGCTACCACCACGGAGATTCTGGAAAGCATTCGCCAACGCGCCGAGCGCAAGCAGCTCGGCGACGCGCAGCAGATCAAGCAGCTGATCGCGCAACGCCTGCTGGAAGTGCTGGAGGCGTCCGAGCGGCCCGTGCCACACGTGTCCGAGCCGCCGGCCGTGGTGATGGTGGTGGGCGTCAACGGTTCGGGCAAAACGACCACCATCGGCAAGCTGGCCAGCCGCTACAAATCGGAAGGGCGCAGCGTTCTGCTGTGCGCGGCCGACACGTTCCGCGCCGCCGCCATCGACCAGTTGCAGGTCTGGGGCGGGCGCACGTCGACGGAAGTGATCCGGCAGGCGCCGGGCGCGGATCCGAGCGCGGTGCTGTTCGATGCGCTGCAAGCGGCCAAGGCGCGCCAGGTGGATTACGTCATCGTCGATACAGCGGGAAGGCTGCACACCAAGTCGAACCTGATGGCCGAGCTTGAAAAGATGCGCCGCACGGCCGCCAAAGTAATCCCGTCGGCGCCGCACGAAGTGCTGCTCATATTGGATGCGACCACCGGCCAGAACGGGCTCGAGCAGGCGCGGCGTTTCACCGAGACGAGCGGCGTAACCGGACTGGTGCTGACCAAGCTGGACGGAACGGCCAAGGGCGGAATCGTGGTCGCCATCGCGCGCGAGCTGAATCTTCCGATCCGCTACGTCGGCGTGGGCGAGCAGGCCGGCGACCTGCTTCCGTTCGAGCCGGACAAATTCGTGGCCTCGCTTTTTTCGACATGAGAGACGCCTGGATGGAGGAGGCGCTGGCGCTGGCTCGCCAGGGCGTGGGGCGCACCAGTCCCAATCCGGCGGTAGGCGCGGTGCTGGTGCAAGACGGCGAAATCGTCGGACGCGGATTTCACACCTACGCCCAGATAAAGCACGCCGAAATCCTGGCGCTGGACGAGGCCGGCGAGCGATCGCGGGGTGCGACGCTCTACATCACGCTGGAGCCTTGCTCCCATCAGGGCCGGACGCCGCCCTGCGCCGACGCGTTGGTCCGAGCGGGCGTCGCGCACGTTATCGCGGCCATGGAGGATCCCAATCCGCTGGTCGCCGGCCAGGGATTCCGCCGCTTGCACGAGGCCGGCGTGCGCGTCGAAGTAGCTTCCGAGTACGCGCAAGCGGCCGCCGAGTTGAATGCAGCCTTCGTGCACTCGATGCGCACCGGACGTCCGCTCGTGACGCTGAAGGCCGCACTGACGCTGGATGGCAAGATCGCCGCACCCGAAGACAACACGGGCTGGATCACCAGCGAGCGGGCGCGCGCGCACGTCCAGCAGATCCGTCACAATTCCGACGCGATTCTTACCGGCATCGGAACGGTGCTGGCCGACGATTGTCTGCTGACCGACCGCACCGGGCTGGAACGCAGCCGGCCGCTGCTGCGCATCGTGGCCGATTCCACGCTGCGTCTGCCGCTCGATTCCCGCATGGTCTCGAGCGCCAGCGGCGACGTGGCCGTGGTCGCCACCTCGGCCGCATCCGAGGAACGCCGCCGCGCCCTCGAATACCACGGCGTTCGCGTGCTGGTGTTCGACGGCCCGGGAGGACGCACCGATCTCGGACAACTGGTCGGGTATCTGGGACGGGAGCGATACCGATCGCTCATGATCGAATCGGGAAGCAAATTGAATTGGGCGGCGCTCGAATCGGGAATCGTCGACAAAGTGATGTTCTACTACGCGCCTAAAATCCTGGGCGGCCTGCGCTCGCTTCCGGTGGCCGGAGGAACCGGAAGGCTGCGGCGCCTGGACGCGATCCAGCTTCACGGCGTCCAGCTGCATTCCATTCCACCCGACGAATTCGCCGTGGAAGCCTACCTGGAAAAGTGACATGTTCACCGGGATCATCGAAGAGGTCGGTGAAATCGCGGACGCCGGCGTCCGGCTCCACGTCAAGTGCCGGAGAGTGCTCGAGGACGCGCGCGAAGGCGCGAGCATCGCGGTGAATGGCGTCTGCCTGACGGTCGTCACCGCGGACGCCGGCGGATTCTGCTGCGATCTATCGCCTGAAACGCTGGCGCGCACCAACCTGGGCGCGTTGCGCCGGGGCTCGCGGGTCAATCTGGAGCGGCCGGCCGCGGTGGGCGACCGGCTGAGCGGCCACATCGTGCAAGGGCACGTGGACGGAACGGCGGAATTCGTCGCGCTCGATTCGCTCCCCGATGGCAACTGGTGGCTCAAGGTTCGAATGCCGGCGGCGCTCGACCGCTACTTGATCCACAAAGGCTCGGTTACGCTGGACGGCGTCAGCCTCACGGTCGCGGCGCTGGACGCGAATGTGCTGGGCGTGGCGATTATTCCACACACGTATCAAAACACGATCATTCGAACCTATGCGCCGGGATCGCTGATCAACGTCGAAGCTGACTTGATCGGCAAGTACGTGGAAAAACTAAGGGCCGGATCGGGTCAGCCCACCGGCTGAGGCTGCCGTTTGGCCGTCGCTTCCCGTGCGCGCTTCTGCATCTCCTGAGGCGCGACGTCTTCGATGTGCGTGGCCAGCGCCCAGGAGTGGCCGAATGGATCGGTCAGCTTGCCGAACCGGTCGCCCCAGAACATATTCTCGAGCGGGGCATCGACTTTGGCTCCGGCCGATTGCGCCTGTTTGAACACGCTATCGACGTTTTCGACGTAGAGGAAGATGCCTACCGTGGAACCGCCCAGTGACTTTGGCGAGCGCGTCCCGCCCGGCATCTCATCCGAAAGCATCAATATGGAATCGCCGATCTTGAGTTCCGCATGAGAAATTTTTCCTTGTGGACCATCCATCTGCACAATCTTCTTTGCGCCGAACGCGCGCTGGTAGAACTCAATGGCTCTCGCGGCGTCGTTCACCGTTAAATAGGGAGTAAGGGAATGGTAACCTTCCGGTATCGGACGTACGGAATTTGGCATGGTTGCACCTCTCAGCAATGGACTCGCTCGCCCGCGGCGAGGTTTCAGGTAAGTTTGCTCCGCCGGCTTAGCGTTCCAATTCCCTTTTGATTTCCTGTGCGACCTTGCGCGCCTGGTCGACCGCGCCGATCTCGAAACTGATCGCACCCACGCGCGGATGCCCGCCGCCGCCGTAGCGCTCGCAGATGGTGGCCAGGTTGTGATTCACCGCTTGGGGCGCCCAGGGATTTGAGCCGACCGAAACCTTGGTGCGAAAACTGGACGTGCTGACCGAGACCGTGTAGGTTGAGTTCGGAAACAGGTAATACGGAATGAATTTGTTGTAGCCTTCCAGGTCCTCGTCGATCAGGTCAAAGTAGATTACTCCGTTGTGGGCGTCGGCGCGCTTCCGGATGATGTCGATGGAGCGAAGATGCCGCTCATGCAGCGGCGCATATAACTGCTGGATCTCCGGCTGCTGGATGATCTCGGCGAGCTTGCAGTGGCGCATCCAGCGAATGATCTTGTGAATAATCTCCGAACCTTTCGCGCTCTCGATCACCAGCGTCAGCCGCATGGCCGGCGCCCGCAGTTCTACGGCCTCCTGTGCGCTGGCATAGCGGGCTCCGTCAATGATGTCCGCCCACTTCACCAGTTCGGACAGATCCTCCGCATCGAAACCGAATTTCTCCCGCGTCACGTGCGCGATGAACATGGTGCACGAGCTGAAGGAGGGATCAAAAAGCTTCTGCCCGCTGCGATCCCGCTGGAAGTGTTCGGCGTCTTCCGGGCTCAAGAACGCGCTCTGATGATGATCGAACCACCAGGTCAGCCGCGGATCGGGCGAATACTTGAAATCGACGATGGCGTTCACATCGCCGTCAAAAAAAGTATCTTCAAAAAGCTGCGAGGCCTTATGCGCCAAACCGGTGAACTCAAACTGCGCGCCCGGGGCGAACTTGGCTTCATAGAAGCGGCTGAAAAAAGCAGCGGATGCGGCCCCGTCGAAACAATGATCGTGATAGAGGATTCTCACCCGCATGCATTTTCGTCCATCAAGGCAGGAAAACCCTCCAGCTTGCCTCAATTGGAGGGCGAAATGCAAGTCCGCTGCCAGCGACTTGGCTGCCATCAAAGAATTGTCCCTCGTCGGGGTGCGGTTCGCCGGCGCGGACAGGTAGGCCTGGCCGATCGCCAGAATGAGTTGTCGGATGCATTTATCAGATTACCACCGTGCGTTGAAACGAACTCTTCCGGCTGGCGCGACGCCCGGCTATTCGACGTTGTATTCACTGCGCAGCGCCGCCAGGTTCTGCCTCGCAAGCGAGCGGAAGGGGCCGTCAATGGCCGCGCACAGCTTGCTGAATTTCACCGCCTCGATCGCCCGGCTCTTATCACCCAGCTCGCCCGCCATGGCGTAGTTGTCGTAACCGAGATAGAAATAGGCCGCCGCGAGCAGCCGCGTGTCTTCCAGGATGTAGGGCAAGGCGGCGCGCAGATAGCGGTCCGACACGGCGTAGCGGGCCTGCTTGCCGTAGATCACGCCGGCCATCCAATTCGCCCAGCCCGTGAACTTGGCCTTCTTCTTCTCCCACTCCTCCGCGCTGAGGGAATCCGGCTTGGGCTTGGTCTGAAGCAGGCCCAGGATGTGCAGCGAATAGCTCAAGACCTTCGGGAGATCTTTTTCGCGGCGCATGTTGTAGTCCGCAACAGTCATGAGGAAGTCCTCGTTGTCGGGATCCTTGACGAGCCCTTGCTCGGCCAGCGCCACGGCCTTTTGCGGATCAATGGTAGCCAGATCGATCACAGTCTGCTTCTTGGTATTCGCCAGAAACTTGCTCTGCGGATTGCGGCTCTGCAGCGCCTGGATCAGCTCGGTGCGCGTGCCTTCATCGGGTTCGTCGGCGGCCTGCGTAGCTATTACGAATTCCGAATAGTCCAATACTTGCTTGGCGAACTCAATCTGCCTGGTCCAGCCGGGAATATCATCCGGGTCGGAGGGCTTCTGGGTTTGCACGGTCTGCGCGGCCAGGTCCCAAGCCCGCTGCGCGAAGATACGGATCAGCTCCGTCTGACCGGAGGCTTCCGAGGCGCGGAGAGCATCGTGGGCCGCGTCCAGGTCCTTGGGATCGGCCGCCAGCAGTGCGTTGGCAGTCGCGATCACCTTGGTGTATTCCTTGGCCTCTTTGTAAATCGGCAGGAGCTGTTCGTACACCCAGGCAATCGAGGTCGCGTGGGGAAACTGGGCGGCGTACTTTTCGAGCAGAACGAGCTTGCGCTCCGGGAGCGGCTCCTGCTGGATTCTCTGCAGCAGGATGCCGTCCTCGCTCTCGGGATCCACGTCGACTTTATGGCGATCGGCGAAGGCGGTGCCAGCCAGCAGCAGCGCGAAGGCTGGTAGCGATACGACAGGCGCCCAGTTGCGCGTGGAAGGCATCTATCAGTCAGAAATCGGATTAAACGGCGGTGGACTTTAGGGTTGGGCCTTAGAACTCTGGTCCTGTCGCGTGCGGATCAGCGCTCGCCGATTTCCGCCGCCAGAGCTTGCGCCAGGCTATCCAACAGTTGCTTGGACGGCACGCTGCCTTGAGCCATACTGGCGCTGCCGCCGCCGCGTCCGCCGGCTTGGGTCACGACCTTCTTCAGCAATTCGCCGGCGTGCACGCCGCTGTCGGAGGAGGCTGCGAGCAGGATCGCGGGAGGCTGGTCTGCGACGGCCAGAAAAACGGACCGGAGTCCGCTGGTAAAGCTTTGGGCTTCGGCGCGGAGATCGTCGGAAAGCGATTCCACGCGGCGCTCGACCGCTCGCAGGCCGTTCCCCCCGGCAGCGGTGGCGGCGTAGAGTTCGCGGCCTCGGGCTTGCGCGAGTTCGGTTGCCAGGCGGCGGCGCACGCGTTCAGTCTCCAGCAGTTGTTCGCGCTGCGAGTCTACCAGTGCGGGAGTCTCATCGAGCGGTGCGGAGAAAGAGCGCGCAATAGCGGACAGCGCTTCGAAATCGGCGCGGGCGCGTCCGGTCGACCGCAGGCCGCACAAAAATTCGATTCGAAGGTTTCCGCGAATGCGGTCCAGCTTGCGAATGAGGATGGGGCCAATCTCTCCGGTCGCGCGAACGTGGGTGCCGCCGCAGGCGCTGCGGTCCAGATCCTGGATGGAGACGATGCGAACGAGGCCCTCACGCGCGCTGGGCTTGCGCAGCTCCAGGTCCTCGGAGGAGTTCTGATAGGCGATGGTCACAGGCCGGTTTTCGAAGACGATCTGGTTGGCGCGCCGCTCTGTCTCGCGGATCTGGGCGGCGTCCAGCGCGCGGCCGACGTCGATGGTGCTCGATTCGGCGCCCAGATGGAAGCTGACGGTGGGCGCGTCAAACAACTCGATCAACACGGCCGACAGCAGATGCTGGCCGGTGTGCTGCTGCATGTTATCGAAGCGCCGGTCCCAGTGGATGACGCCGGCGACCTCGGTCTCGGCCAGGGGCGCATCGAGAATGTGCGCGATACGCTGCTCCTCGTCGACTACTTCGATCACGCTCACGCCGCCCAATTGCCCGGTGTCGAAGGGCTGGCCGCCCGACGCAGGATAGAACGCGGTTCGATCGAGATAAATGCGGCGGCGCTCCGGGCTCGCATCCACGACGCGCGCCCGGAATGCGGTCAAGTAACTCTGGTCGTAATACAGGCGCTCCGTCATTGCACCGCGATCTGCTCCATCTCGCTCGCCGCTTCCCCCACCGTGATGAAGAAGGGCACGCTGCCGGACGGCACGTCAGGCGGAATCTGGACGTTGATCTGATACACGCCCACCGCGCCCGGCGCCAGATTGGCGGAGGCGGCCGGCGTGCAGAGCGCCTGGGTGATGGAGTGCGGGCCGAAGCAGACTTGCACGCCGGAGACCTGCGCGGAGGAATCCGCCGGCCCGGGCGCGCCGTCCGCAACAGCCGGTGAAGTAAGGCCGAGACCGACGGCCGAAATGACGACATTGTCGCCCACCGCCACCGGGCTGTTCGGGATGCCCCCCGGATTGCCGTCGGCGCCCGTGATGGTCGCATACGGGCCGCCATTGAGCGGAACAAGATGCGGGGCGACGGGCGCAACGTTGATGTACACCAGGTTGCCGCTCTGCCCGTTGTTCACCACCTGAACCAGTCCGTCGCCGAGGCTGGCCTCATAGGGGATTTGAAACGTGATCTGAGTGGGAGTCAGAGAAAGAACCGGCGCAGGCTGGCCGTCCACCAGCACCTGCGTGCCGGCCAATTGGATGTCCAGCGGCGGCGTGGCCTGCTGGGGATCGCCGTAGGTGAATTGGTCGCCCGAGACGACTACCAGCTCGCCCAGCGCCACCGATTCGCCAGTGGCGAAGGTGGCATTGTTCACCACGCTTCCCGCAAACGCGACCGGCGGGCTGGGGGTCTCGACGGTGAACTGGACCGGCACGTTCACGTTGGGGTTGGCGGCGCCGTTGCTGGTAATCGTAATCGTTCCCTGATAGGCGCCCACCGCCAGTCCGGTTGGATCCACCGTGACGCTGACCTGCGTGGAGGAGCCATTCACCAGAGCGGCGCTCAGCCAGTTCGCGCCATCGGCTGTGCCAGCGCTGACGGCGTCGATGCTCAGCGTTCCCTGACCGGTGTTGGCGGCGTTGATGAAAGAAAGGCCGCCGGCAGTGGAAGACTGCGGATTGGCGCCTTGCGCGATATTCACGTTGAAGGCCGTCGGACTGACCTGAAGGACCGGCAGCGTCGTCACGTGGAGCAGTACGGAAATCGCCTTGTTGTCCGGAGCGAAGATGGAACCGCTGATGTTGATGGTGTCGTTGTAGTCTCCGGTGGCCATGGCGGGATCGACGTTCACAGCCACCTGATAGGGCACGTTGAACGAAAAGCTTCCAATGCCGTTCACCGCGATGGACAGCCACGGGCTGTTGTTGGCGACGGTGGCGAGGACGTGGGTAGCGGTGGTGAAGTTGCTGGCCCCCGATCCGCCGGGCGGCAGGAAAAACTCGAGCGAGCTGGGTACGCTTCCCCCTACTAACAGCGTGACGACGATGAATTGCGGGGAGTCCACCGCGTTGGGATCGGAAACCGTCACCGTACCGGTGTAGCGGCCGGGGGCGAGCGGGGTTGATGGCACCGCGATTTGTACGGGAATGCAGATGCCCTTGACCGAACAAGGCGCGGGATCGCCGATGTTGGGAATGAGCCAGGGAACCGAAGAGGAGGCCGACAGGTTCAACGAACCATCGCCAATGTTGACCGCGTCCACGCTCTGCGCGGGAGCGTCGGTACCCGGGGCGACGGTAAGCGTCAAGACTGTCTGTTCCAGGCTGAGCCGGGGCGCGGCGCTCAGCGCCGGACTCAGTGCCAGAAAGAGAAAGAAACCGTGAAAACGCACGCGGGAATGAGAACTGAGAACCACGGAAGCTCCTTGTATTCGTTTCGACTCAAAGGAAACACGCCAATGAGACACTTGTTTCGCAAGCTGGGACGTAAGCGAGCAGGCTCAGCAGGCAGCGTGCCATCACCGGAAATCGCGGACATACCTCTGGCGGGCGCACCGGCACAGATCCATTTCGCCACAACTGCTGAGACAACCGGCAACATCTGTAGGATCGCATCACGATTTTACTGGAGCTACTGAGGCTCGGTGATCTGGAAGTCCACCTTCAAGAATTGCCAGTCAGGCAATTCATACACCCTTAACTTGGTCGGGACTTCCACCGTGACGGGCTTCAGGGCGGATGGGCCAAGCGAGGGAACCTTGGCGGAAAAAGTGACCAGGGGCGCGTCACCCGGTTTGGCGACCGTGGTTCCCAGGTTCACGTTGACCTTCACATCGCCGATGTCAGCCTCGGAGTGGTTCACTACAGCGAACTGGATCTCCAGCTTGCCGGGACTTTTTTCGTTTATGCGGAAGCCGGCCAGCTCAATGTACTTGGCGAATGGATTGGACTTGTTGGTGGCGCCTCGGAGCGGCTCGGTTGTGGCGGACTTGGTTTCCTTGTTGGCGGAGGAAGAAGACGAGCAGGCGGTTAAGCTCACCGCAAGAAGAACCCAAGCAAGCCTCATGAATGTAATGATACGATGCGGCGAAATTGGCCGGGCGCGTTGCGCGGCGAAAAAGCGCGACTGCCATGGCGGCGCGAGATGTCCCTATCGCGGAACACGCCGTGTGTGAAAAATCCCAACGATGTCTTGCGACGCCTTGTGCACGAACTTAGTTGCCGCCTCATGCTTCCACGTTACAGCCCAGTAAGCCAGGGCTAAGAGGACGATCCAGAAGATCTGTTTATCCTTACCGACGGCCATATGGTCAAGATACCTGAAACGTATTGAGCCGCGCCGGGGCAGGCGTTCGCACGAGTGCGAACGCGGCACCCTGAAGCGTGAGACACACCAAAGAAAAACGCCCGGTCGGGTTCCAACCGGGCGTTTCGAAACTGCGACTGACCGTTATTGGAGCGGGCTCTTGGCCGACTTCGGCCACAGTACGCCCTGGCTTTCCTTGGCGACAGGTCCGAGGCCCTTGTAGACGAACTTCTGCACGCGCTGCCCGCGATACGTCTCGGTGGTGAAGATGTTCCCCTTCGAATCGGTGGCAATGCTGTGCACCGCGTAGAACTCGCCCGGCTGGCGGCCGCCATCGCCGAAGCTGGTCAGCACGTCCAGCGTGTCGCGATCCAGAATATGCACTTTCTCATTGGAGCCGTCCGCCAGATAAATGAACTTCTGCTGCGGATCTTTCGAGAAGGCGATGTCCCACACCGCGCCGTCGCCGAGAGTGTTCTTGTAGAGGATCTTCTCCTTGACGAACGTGCCGTCGGCTTTAAACACCTGGATGCGATCGTTCACGCGGTCGCAAACATACAGCAGGCCGTCATTGGAAAGATCGGCGCAATGCACCGGGTTGCGGAACTGCTGCGCGACCGGAGCATCCGGATTGTACGGCCCGGCGTTGGTGTCGTCA
>DASQHQ010000092.1:0-34441 GCA_035632015.1 Bryobacteraceae bacterium | reverse complement strand
CGCACGGTGCATGGCCCGGTGTACGGGCCGGAGTAAACGCGGGGCGAGTGTTACTGCAGCCGCGCCACCATGGTGAACACGCCCGAGCGCACCACTTCATTAGTGATGAGCGCGCCCACGTAGGCCAGCAACGTCATGTAGGCGAACTGAACGGCCGGCCATTTCCAGCCGCCGGTCTCGCGCCGCACAACGGCGATGGTGGACATGCACTGCATCGCAAAAGCGAAGAAGATGAGCAACGCCACCGCGCCCCCGGGTGTCAGCTCGCTCTGCAAAGCCTTGCGCAAGCCCAGGGAGTCCTGGCTGCCTTCCACGGCGTAGATCGTGCCGAGCGTGCTGACGATCACCTCGCGCGCCGCCAGCGAGCTGATCAACCCGATGCCGATCTTCCAGTTGAATCCCAGCGGCTTGATGGCCGGCTCGACCGTGTGGCCGATCATACCGGCAAAGCTGTCGCCGATCTCGGGCGCCTTGCCGTTCTGGAGAGGCAGATGCAGCATGACCCACAGCACCACCGCCACCACCAGGATCACGGTGCCGGCACGGCGCAGGAAAATCTTGGAGCGGTCATACAGCCGCAAGCCCAGCGAACGCAGGGTGGGCATCCGGTAGGGCGGCATCTCCAGCACGAAGGGCGTGCGCTCGCTCTTGAGAACGGACGATTTCAACAGCCGCGCCGTCCCAACCGCCGCCACGAATCCGAGGACATACAGCCCCAGCAGCGCGCCGGCTTGCGTTCCCAGCAGCGGACCCAGCAGGCGATGCTCCGGAATGAAGGCGGCGATGATCAGTGTGTAGACCGGCAGGCGCGCCGAACAGGTCATCAGCGGCGCGATCAGGATCGTGGCCAGCCGGTCGCGCTTGCTCTCGATGGTGCGCGTCGCCATGATGGCCGGGACCGCGCAGGCGTAGGCGGACAGCAGCGGGATGAACGATTTTCCCTGCAGGCCGAACTTGGCCATGCTGCGGTCGGCGATCAGCGCCGCGCGCGCCAGGTAGCCGGAGTCTTCCAGAATTCCAATGAACAGGAACAGCAGCAGAATCTGCGGCAGGAATACGATTACCGAGCCCACGCCGTGCCAGACGCCATCCACCAGCAGCGAGCGTACGAACGACGGCGGCAGCGTGTGCTCGATCCAGCCGCCTGAGGTTTGAATCAGCGCCTGCAAGCCGTCCATGATCGGTCTCGCCAGGCTGAAGATGGTTTGAAAGACCGCCGCCACCACCACCGCGAAGATGGCCAGACCGGCCACCGGATGCAGGAAGACCGCATCCAGACGCCGCGTCCAAAGCGGCGGCGCTGGGGCTTGATAGGCGGCGCCGATGCCGACCTGATGCGCCCACTGCCGGCAGCGCGGAATATCCTGCAGCACCGGCAGCTCGACTCTGGGAGCGGCCAGCGACGTGGTTCCGGCCGAGGTGCCTTCCATGAACTGGAAAACTTTTTCGACGCCCTCGCCCTTGGCCGCGCTGATCAGCGCCACCGGCGCGCCCAGCTCGCTGGCCAGCTCCGCCGTGTCCACTTTCCCGCCGCGGCTGTGAAGATCGTCCGCCATGTTGAGGATCACCAGCGTGGGCAGCTTCAAGTTCAGAATCGGAGCCGCCAGCACCAGATGCCGGCCGAGGTTGGTGCAGTCCAGAATCAGCAGGACCGCGTCGGGCTTCGGAATCCCGGGCATCTCACCTGCCAGCACGTTGCGCGTGACCTGCTCGTCTTCCGAGCGCGGGCTCAGGCTGTAAACACCCGGCAGGTCGACCAGAATTACCTCGCGATCGTGTTTGGTTCTGGCGCGGCCCAAGCGCTGCTCCACCGTGACGCCGGGAAAGTTGGCCACCTTCTGCCGCAGGCCGGTGAGACGATTGAACAGAGTCGACTTGCCCGAGTTGGGCGGCCCGATGATCGCCACTACGTGCGGACGACCCGCCTTGCGAGCCTGAGGGGGTAGCGAGGCAACGCTACAACCCGCGCAGCCGTGGCAGTCGCTCATAGTTTTCTCGCGTTGCTGCCGCCGTTCGATGGCCGCAGAATCAGACGCGCCGCAGTCTCGCGACGCAGCGCCACTTCCGATCCATCCACCCGATAAACGCGCGGCTCTCCGCCGGGCGCGCTGCGAGCCGGCACGATCACGTGGCCCGGCAGAAAGCCCAGCTCCATGAGCCGTCGCGCAATGTCTTCGGGAAGCTCGAGGCGATCCAGGATTCCCGCTTCACCTTGGGGCAACTGGGCGAGTGTCTTGGGTGCCAATGCGCCGCTTGGCGCAGCCTGCGGGTCCCTGTTGACACTCAGTTGCATCATGGGATCAGTATCCGACGGTCTCTTAAGCACGTCAAGTTCCTACCCTTTTGGGTTTGTCTCGGCTTGCTACTACAGTATACCGGACCTTTTAGGTCCTAGATACATCTCGGCAAAGAAAATTTTGTAAGAAGATACATTGACATGAAGCAACTCATATTTTATACTAAAATGGCAGTAAGAAATTAGGAAGGAATCTAGATTATGCCTATCGTGAAGTACACCCCATTCGCCGACATCGATGACTTTCCCACCGGCCTCCGGCTGTTCCAGGACACCATGAATCGCCTGATGAGCGATCAGGAGACCGCGCGCCCGTGGTCTCCGGCGGTTGATATCTTGGAGACGGAGAACGACTTAGTCCTGAATGCCGACATCCCCGGCGTGGAGCTGAAGGATGTCGATATCAACCTCGAAAACGGGACTCTGACTCTCAAGGGCGAGAGGAAGTTCGAGAAGGAAGAGAAGAACAAGGGCTTCCATCGCATGGAACGGAGCTACGGGTCCTTCGTCCGTTACTTCACTGTTCCCGATACTGTGGACAGCGAGCACGTTCGTGCCGAATATCACAACGGCGTGCTGACCGTGACGCTCCCCAAAAAGGAAATCGCAAAGCCGAAAGCGATCAAAGTGCAAGTCAGTAACAACTGAAGCCGGTGCCAGAAGTAGATGATCAAGATGAGCGGCGCAATCTGCGCCGCTCTTTTTTTGGCAAAGCGGCTTTCCAATTCTTGCTCCTCGATCTCAGGCGCGATAATCAAATTGGTGGACCGCGAGAACCATAAAGTATGAACGTGCTAAAGACTGCTCTCCTGCTCGGTCTTCTGAGCGGCGTTTTGCTGTTCCTGGGCGAGGCTCTTGGCGGCCACAATGGACTGGTGATCGCGCTGGTCATCGCGGCGGGGATGAACTTCTTCGGCTATTTTTTTTCCGACAAAATGGCCCTGTCGATGTATTCCGCGCAGCCGGTGACCCCCACGGAAAATCCCGAGGTCTACGCGCGCGCGTTCCCGCTGGTGCAGAGCCTCACGCAGCGCATGGGCCTTCCGATGCCGAAACTCTGGCTGATCCCGGATGAGTCGCCCAACGCGTTCGCGACGGGCCGCAATCCGGAACACGCCTCGGTGGCATTCACCGCCGGCGTGCTGCGTCTGATGAACGACTCGGAACTGGAAGGCGTGGTGGCGCACGAGTTAGGCCACGTGAAGAACCGCGACATTCTCACCAGTTCCGTCGCCGCCACCATCGCGGCGGCCATCACGTTTCTGGCGCGCATGGCTTTCTGGTTCGGAGGCGCGCGCGACGACGAAGACGAGCGCGGCAGCCCCTGGGCCGGTCTGATCATGATGATTCTGGCGCCCATCGCGGCCATGCTGATCCAGATGTGGATTTCAAGGACCCGGGAATTCGCAGCTGATGAAACCTCGGCGCACGTCACCCACAATCCCGACGAACTGATTTCGGCGCTGTCCAAGCTCGAAAGCTGGTCCAAGCGCATCCCCATGGCGGACGTGAATCCGGCCACCGCGCATCTGTTCATCATCAAGCCCTTCACCGGCGACACCTTGATGCGCCTTTTCTCGACCCACCCCTCCACCGAAGACCGCATCGCGCGTCTCGAACGCATGCGCCAGATTCGGTAGCTTTCCGCTCCCGCCCAGGCCGCTACACTGAAGGCTTGCATACTGTCCGCGTCAATCGAAAAGCGGTCGCACGTGTCGCTTCCGGCCACCCTTGGATTTTCGCGAGCGATGTCCTGGATCGCGGCCAGGCTGCCGGCGGCGACGCGGTTCTGGTGATCGATCCCAAGGGAGCGGCGCTGGGCGTGGCGCATTACAGCGATTCTTCCCAAATCTGCCTGCGCATGCTGACCGACCGCGCCGAAACCATCGGCCGATCTTTTTTCCTGCAGCGGATGGCTGCCGCCGAGGCGCACCGCCGGCGTGTAGTTCGCGATTCCACCGCGTATCGGCTGGTGCACGCCGAAGCGGACCAACTACCCGGCCTGGTGATCGACCGCTACGGCGATTGCTTCACCATGCAGACCCTCGATCAGGGCATGGATCGCGTCAAGCCGGACCTGGTGAGCTGTCTCGAAGAGCTGTTCCAGCCGCGCGCCATCGTCGAGCGCAACGACGCTGCGGTGCGCAAGCGTGAATCCCTGCCGCTCCAATCGGGGCTGCTCGCGGGCGCGGTTCCCGAGACGGTCGTCATTGAGATGAACGGCCTCAAGCTGCACGCCGACCTGCTGCGCGGCCAGAAGACGGGAATCTTCCTGGATCAGCGCGAGAATTACCTGGCCGCAGCCCGCTACGCGCAGGGCCGCGCGCTGGATTGCTTCACCTCCAGCGGCGGCTTTGCGCTGCATCTGGCCGCGAAGTGCGTGCAGGTGGAGGCGGTCGACAGCTCGGCTGCTGGCCTCGAGCTGGCGGCGCGCAATCGCGAGGTGAACGGCATTCGCAACGTGGAGTTCCGCGAAGCCGACGTATTCGATCTGCTGGCCGGCCATGCCGCCGCGCGGCGCCGGTTCGACGTGGTAGTGCTCGATCCGCCCGCTTTTGCCAAATCACGCGGCCACCTGGAGCAAGCCATTCGCGGCTATCGCGAGATCAACCGCCGCGCGCTCGAATTGCTCGCCTCGGGCGGCGTTCTGGTCACCTGCTCCTGCTCGCATCATCTGAGCGAGGCAGCGCTGCTGGAGATCGTCGCGGCCGCTTCGCTCGATACTCGCCGCAAGCTGCGCGTCCTGGAGCGCCGCACCCAGGCTCAGGACCATCCCATCCTGCTCACCGTGCCCGAGACCATGTACCTGAAATGCCTGTTCCTGGAGGTGCTCTAGGACCAGCATCGGCAGGCCTGCCGGAGTCGCTCCAAGAGCCGTACTGATTCCAGCTAAGCGCCAGAAAGGGCGGTGCCGGAACGAATTGTGCAAGCTTACAAAGCGGTAGCCGATCCTCGGCGCTCCGGTGCGGATGGAGTTCTCTAGTGGCGGGTCGGGCGATTCATCGAGCGCAAAAGCAACAAGAGTAAACTTCTTTGGGCGACATAGGCCGCTGCGAGACTCGCAGGAAAAACGGCCAGTACGGCGAGGGTTTCCATCGTTGCTCCTTACGCGCCAGGCCCCCGGCCACTCTCGATCGAAATGAACGCCGGCTGTCTGGCTTTGCCTAAAGAAATCGTCATTTTTCCGGCAGACTTTATATTGTTTTGAATCCAAAGCGCGGCTTTTTAAAGCGGCGGCCGGAATCGACTCGCGGCGCGGCTTCGTCAGACCCATCGGATAGGCGCTTCAGGGCCTCCCTCAGGACGCGCCGCGCTGGGGATCGGGATTCAAGAAAGCGCTCCAGGAGTTCCCCCACACCTTGACGCTGCAGACCTTCGCCACCTCGCTGCCGCTCGATACCAACAACATAGACTCGCCCCGGATGTGAAAGACGCCTGGGGACTGGCTGCGATGCGTCAGCTATCGCGATCATTCTTCCGCGAACGTTCCCTCGAAATTCTGGACGCAGCCGCAGCCATGAAGAAGTGGGCGCCTCCGTTCGGCGAGACGCGAACCGGGGGGTACTGGATGGGGTCGTGCCGCATGGGGAACGATCCGAAAACTTCGGTGGTGGATAAATTCACCGCGCGTGACCTTCTAGCCTGTACATCGTGGATGGCCGCATTCGCGCGGCGAAGAACGCTAGCCTGAAGGCACCGCTTAGTTCATAGGATGCCGGGCGCCCGGCGCTAAAGTCGACGCGGCGCGTAGGAGAAAAGTATGTGTGCCATGGCCGGTGCTCACTGCGGCGCGGCCGGCAGAGAGAAATAGAACGTCGCGCCGGCCCCCGACTCCGATTCCACCCAGATCCGCCCGCCGTAGCGCGCCACGATCCGGCTGCAAATCGCCAGGCCGATTCCCGAGCCGGGGTACTCGTCGGCGTGCGCCCGCTTGAAAATCTGGAAAATGCGTTCTGTATCGCGCGGATCGATCCCGATGCCATTGTCGGCCACCGCGAATCGCCAGAATTCCTCCTCGCGTTCGGCCGACACGCGAACCACCGGCCGGTCTTTGGTGTACTTGATGGCGTTGCTGATGAGGTTTTGGAGCAACTGCACCACCGCGACCTCATGCGCCACCACGGGCGGCAGTTCAGGGGCCTCGATGGCGGCGCCGCTGGTCTCGATCGCGGTGTTCAGGTTGTGCAACGCGGCGCGCAAGGCGGCCGTGGTGTCGACCGGGCGCGCGGGATCGTCGCCCGACGCTCCGGCCCGCGAGTATTCCAGCAGCGCCCGAATCTGGTTCCGCATCCGCACCGCACCGGAGTGGATAAATTCGATGAACTCATCGGCCTGGCTGTCGAGCTGGCCCTTGTATCGCACGCGCAGCAGCTCGCTGAATCCGGCCACGGCGCGCAACGGCTCCTGCAGGTCGTGCGACGCGGCGTGTGCGAACTCGCGCAGGCCGTCGTTGGCGCGCTGGATGGCCCGATTCGCTTCCTGCAACAGGTGCTCCGCCCGCCGGCGCTCCAATACCTCCGCTTCCAGATTGGCGCGAGCCTGCTCGATGGCGATCCGGTTTTGACGCAGCTTGCGCATGGCCCGATTGAACGCGCGCGCCAGCACGCCGACCTCATTCAGCGTGACCAGCGGCACGGGCTGTTCGAGATTGTCGCGAGCCAGGCGATCCGACCCGTCCAGCAGCAGGCGCAATTGATGCGTAATGCTGGAGGCCACCAGCAGCGCGAACACAATTCCGAGCACGACGGCAAACGTCGCATACAGGATGCCGGCGCGCCGTACCGCCGCGATCTGCCGGTTGTTGTCGCCCAAATCGCTGGCCACCCAGGCCCAGCCCAGCACGCTGTTCGAGACCAGCACCGGCGCCACGCTCTCGATCATGTCCCGACCCTCGAAGAGGATGCGGCTCCGGCCGGGCTGCGCGAGCTGCTGCTGGCTGACCGTATCGCGCAGATACTCGCCGGAGTGGCTCGGATCCGTGTGTGCCAGCACGCGGCCGTCGGTGTTGGTGACCATGGCGAATCGGACCGTGGGCTCGTGCGAAATTGAATCCAGCACCTCGCTGAGGCCGGCCAAATCGTTGGTGCTGAGTTGGGGCACCGTGCTGGCGGCCAGGGTCTCGGCCTGGCGCAGCGTCCGCTCGCGCGCTCTGTCCACCAGAAACGCGTTTTGCCGGTTCACCAGTCCGACGATAAAGGCGAACATTAGGACGGCATGCACGGACGCTACGCTCAGGATGAGCTGTTTCCGTATGGTGGGCTTCCAGAGCTCTTCGAGGAAGTGTCTCATCGCGAAGTGATCCGGTCCGGCCAGGGGCCGAGCGTCTGCTTATAGCGCTGCAGGAAGTCCCAAACGTCGTCATACGACACGCTGTCTCCCGAACGAAATTCGGAAACCTGTGCGCGCTCCAGCGCCGCGCGGCCGTTCGGCTGGGAACTGAGCCGGATCAGCGCGGCCTGCAAACTCAGACTGTAAAGAGGAGGCACTTTGCGGGAGGCCATCACGGCGGGCCCGGATAAATCGTCGGTCTGCCGCAGAGGAATCAGCCGGCTGGCGGCCTCCCGGTGATCCTGGCGGAACTCCTCCCAATCCGAGGCCGACACCGCGGCTGCCTCGGCGCGGTTCAAGGAGACGCTCAACAGCGAGGTTTCGGGCGAGTGCGTGTAGGTCACCACGCTGCGCTTGCGGACATCCAGGCCACGTTCAAACAGCTCGTACTGGTTGAGCAGCGTGGCGGCCAGCGCCGTGGAGTTGGTGAACGCGATGGTTCGGCCCTGAAGGTCCCGCACCCGATGGATTTCGCCGTCGCGCGCCACGATGATCACGCCCTGGATGCGGTCCGCTTTCCCGGTCCGGGCGATCACCGTGTAGCCGCGATCTTCGGCCACCAGCACCTGATAGGGATCGACCAATGCAAAATCGAAAGCCGTGGCGCGCAGCTTGGCGTCGTAAGTATCCGCGGTCTGTCCAGATTCCAATTTCAAGTTGAAACCCGTTTTGGAGTCGTTCAGCGCTTCAATGAGCGGCGCATAGTGATCCCACAGCGAGCGGATGTGGCGGATCGGCGGCACTCCAAAAGAATACTGAGGCACGCCGTTGGACGGGGCCGGCGAACTGCTGTAAACGGGCATGTACGGGGCCGGCCGCCGGCATCCCACCAACAGCGAGCAGCTCGCAGACAGCGCCATGGCAACCGGGAGATACCAAGATTTGTGCATGTCGGTTACGAGGCTCGCCGAGGCTAAATTCCTAATACTCTCTCAATGGAAACGCAAGTGTTCATGCCACACGGATTTCCTGCATTCGCCTTTACTGTCATTTTGCGCGATGCGGTGCAAGAGAACAATACAGTAGAGATAGTATCCCACCGCGCCAATGGGCGTAAGGGTTGTCTGCGGCTGGGCGTGGGGTTGTTATCGAAAATCAAAACAGTTCACTGACTGGCGGCGTTCCAGGCGCAATTCTAGAGACCCTCCATCGCGATAGCCTGGGTGTGCGCCGCGCGCTGCCGGAGATCCTTCAACGGCTGGTAGTCGGGATCGTTGAAGAATGCGTGGATGGACTGGAGATTGGGGAAACGGAACAGGACCAGTCGCTGGGGCTGCCAATTGCCCTCGATGACTTCGCACTTGCCCCCCCGGACCAGATATTCGCCGCCGTGCCGGCGAATCAAAGCCGGCACTTCATGCTTGTATCGCTCGTAGGCGGTTGAATCCTTGACTTCCACATTCACCAGCAGGTAGGCGGGCATTTAGAACGTCTCGCGTTTTTCGAGATTCTGTTCGATTTCGGCGCGCTCGCGCCACACCGGGTGCAGTTTTTTCTCCGCCAGCAACGGCAACTGGTCTTCTTGATGAACCGATCCCGGTTGCGAAGAATTGCCGTAACTGAGCGCGCACTGCGCACGCTGCTTTTCGGCGAATTCGACCGTGCAGACGATGGTCTCTCCGTTGGTGGCGTAGTTGCGGTCGCCGATTTTCTTGGCGAAGGTGATGGTGCGGAAAACTCCCAGGCGGCCCGGTCCTCCGTCGCCGGGAAGATCCGCGGCGCCCGCGGCAAAGCGGTTGACCTGGCCCCATTGCACGTCCAGCGAGCCATAGGTCTTGCGGCAATTGGCGGCGGCTTGAGCCAGGGCCTGGACGGCGCGGCCTGGATCCGCCAAGCCATAGGCCGATTCCACCGGATGGTGCGCGTCGAACTTCACGCGCAACTGCGAGTCGATGTCGCCGTTGGCTCCGAAGTAGCGGTCGGCGAACAGGCTGAACAACACCGCGCCGCGACTGTTGATGTCGGTCGACCGGTCCCATTTCTCCAGAACCGACGCGGCGTCTTTCACCACTGAATCCGCGGAACTCTGCGCGGCCTGCAGCAAATCCGGCAGGACCGCATCGGCCAGCTCCATCCTGGTCGAAAGCTTGAAGCCGGTCAGGTCTTCGTAGCTGATCTTCGGCTCCGAGGTGATCATGTGCAGCGAGCGCTTGGTGCGAAACAGCGTGTTGCCCATCTTGGGCGGCGCCATGTAAGCCGGATAAGCGGACGGGTCGAGCTGCGGCACGGTCATCCACCAGGGCGGCTCGTTGGTGTTCTGATTGAAGCCCGAGGGCGGATCGATGGACTTGGGCAAGTCGTCGAAGGAGTGGTATTCGGTCCACATCGTTTTGGACGTGTCGCCCGGCACCACGCCCGCCCAGTAGGCCGCGTCGCCCATCTTGCGCTTGGCCACCAGGCCGTTGAAGACGAACATGATGTGCCCGTCGGCGTCGGCGTAGTTGGCGTGCCACATAGGCACCGACATGATGCGCAGCGCGTCCTTGAACTGTTCGAGATTCTGCGCCTCGCCCATGCGGAACCACTGTTCCAGCATGCGCGGCCGGTCCAGTCCCGCCACACGCATCGCGATGGTGACGCCTTGCTGGTCGTACACTATCGGGCCCTGGATGCTGCGGCGGATTTCGAGCGTCTCCGGTTTGAAGGAACCGTCGGGCTGCTTGATCTTGAGCGTCTTGGTCTGATGCTCGAAGTTGCGCAGCGCGCCGTCGTATTCGTACTGGCCGTCCTTAACCTTGAGCGCGTAGAAATCCACGGTGTCGATGGTGTTGACGGTGCGGCTCCAGCCCGCGCGGCGGTTGAAGCCCACCACCGGCGTTGGAAATCCGATCTGCGGCGCCCCGTACAGATCGTAGCCCGGGCCCACCAGGTGCACTTCCATGTAGCGGTAGAACGTATTTCCCCATGTGAGGTGCGGATTGACGATCAGCATGGCTTTGCCGCTGGCCGAGTGTGACGGGCCGATGGCCCAGGTGTTGGAGCCTGCCGCGAATTCGGATTCTTCCGTAGGAATTGTCTGCGAGACCTGGCGTCCTTTGAGGAACGCGTTCACTTCGCGCTGCATGCGTTCCATGGAGCCCATGTACATGTAATGAACGACACGCAGGGTGTGGCCGACGACATCGACGCCGGAAACCGGCAGGACCACGCGGTACTCGGGAGCGATCGTGTCCGGATGCGCCTGCGCGTAGTCGTTGATGCCGCGCGCGAAGGCGTCCAGGTATTTGCGGAACGTGGGGTCCTGCGATTCGTACCACTGCCGGGCGCGTTCGGGAACGCCGTTGAGCTGCACCCAGCGGTCCAGCGCGATGTGCGATTCGCCCCAAAACTCGGCGCCGCGCCCGCGCGATTCTCCGTAAAGCAGCAGCAGCAGGTTGCCCTGCGCCTCGGCCTGCGCCCAGCCGTGCGCGTAGAACATGGACTCGCGGTCGGCGGCGAAGATGTGCGCCACGCCGTAACGGTCCCACAGGACTTCAGTCTTGGATGCGGCCGAGGCAATGCTCGCCGCCAGCAGAAAGGCAAGCAGGCAGGTTCGCATGGATGCTGCCAAGCATACCGCAACCGGAGGCCAGACGGAATGTGTTGGCTTTAGCGCGGCGGAAGTTCTGCGACCGAGGAGCTGCGCGTCGGCGGTCTCGGTTTCTTGGGCGCGCCGACCAGGGCGTAGGGATCGTCGGGCGGTTCGGGCCGCTCGTGCTGGAACATGCGCTTCACTCGTTCCAGCAACATCCGCCGGCTAACCGACCTCCCATCCTTTTTCATTTAGGCGCGCCTCCCTTGGCTTTAGCGTAGCAAACGCCCGCTGGCGCCGCCCCCCTGGCGCTCAATTTCCCGAAGCCTTCTCTACGTGATCGACCACCAGCATCTCGACCGGCCCCTTCTCGGATTCCAGCCGCAGCCCGAGCTGCTCCTGAAGGGCCGTGAAGATCGACGGACGATTGTCATCCACGGGCGGCGCCTTGTAGGCCTGCGGCGGAAGCCCGAGCGCCTCCGGACCGCCCTGGCCCGGCTCGGGCGCATATTCCAACGTCACCGCGTACTCGCCGGTGAGACCGGTTTTGTCGAACACCACGCGCCCCAGCTGCGTCGAAAGTTGTGCCGCCAGCCCCGCCATTCCGATCCTTTTGAAGCTGAGCGACCCCGGCCCCGTGCGAATGCCTCGTCCCTCGCTTTCAGCCGGCGCGAGCTTCGATCCATTCTTCGCCACCAGCAGCGCGTAGGCCGGCAGCTCTTTGGTCTCGCGATGAATTTTGAGCTGGAAGCGGTCCTCGATCAGGGCGCGGAGCATGTCGCGGAACTGCTCGATGGACGGCCGCTCCGTCATGTTTTCCGCCTTGGCTTCGATATCCCACCGCTCCTTCCCACCCAGCCGGGCGCGTTGGAGACTTGGAACGCCTGGACGTCGTAGGCCTGCATAAGAAGCGTCTTGAGCGTCACGCCGGTGGCGCGGAAAGTCCCGCCGGTCGGATAGCGGAGCATGAACCGGTTGTCGTTGTCCGAATTCGGCTTGATGCTGGCGACGTCGAATCGCTTGGGCGCGGCGGCCGGCTGCGCGAGCGCCCCAGTTACCGAAATTACCAGGCACGCAATAGGACGGACCATGCACAGGTAGACGCTGGCGCGCACGAAAGCGTGCAACAACCACCGTGGCGCACGCATTCCTGCGTACCGTGTCGGCACTCCTGCCGACACAAGTCCCCGGGCGGGAACGCCGCCAAGCGCCGGCGCGGCACGTTGAAACGTGCGCCACAAACGCCTACGGCAGCGGCGGTTTTTCCCCTGGAGGCAACTGCATGTCGAACGCCTTCAGCAGCGCCGCCGTTGACGCATAAGACCCTATCAGCGACACCACGTTCACCAAACCCTGCTTGCCACAAACTTTCAGAGCCCGCGCGAATGTTTCCTGTGATACCCGCGGCTCTCGAAAGATCTCGCGGCCCAACTGGATGATCGCCGCCTGCTCCTCCGGAAGCCCGCTGATGCTCTTGCGATTCTTTACCACGTCGATCGCGGCCGGGCTGAGTCCTTCCTTCAGCGCAATCGGTTCATGGGCCGCCCACTCAAACTGCGCATTCGTCTCCCGCGCCGCAACCAATATGGCCAACTCCCGCACTGGCCCGCTCAACCCGGCCTGGAACCGGAGGTATTGATTGAGGTCCCGCTGCAACTCCCCGAGTTTGGGGCTGTACAACCGGATTCCCTGTGGTCCGCGCAAGCCCGCGATGTTGCGTCCATCCTGGCTCGTAATCTCGTCGTAAAACTTCTTGCCCTGCTCATCCAGCTCTTCGCGCTTCAGCAACGGCAGCCGGAAACCGGAATCGGCCGAAATGTCCTTCACCGCCGCGGCCTTCTCCTGCGCCCGCGCCCCGGCCAGAACGCCCGCCAGCCCATAGTTGCCCTCATGGCACGCGTATTCGTACAGCGGACCTTCGCTGCGCTCCAAGGAAGCCTCCATGGTCCACGGCCGCGTGTACACGCTGGAATCGCTGATGGTCGCGCGGTAGGTGATGGTATCCGGCCCGCTGCGCGTGAAGCGCTCGGTGATGCGCAGATTCTGATCGGTGAGCCCGTCGTACTGAACGCCGAAGCGGCTCTTGTCATTGAAGCGGAAGTTCGACGTTTCCACTACCAGCGTGTCGCCCTCCCAATGCCCACGCGAGTCGCCCATCCACTCCTGGACGTTCCCAGGCAAATGTGGGCGCCCATCCAGCGGAATGACGCGAACCTGGTTGCCCATCTCGGCCAGGATGGAAAGCGAATCGCGCGTTTGCACGATCTGATAGTTGTTGTTGTAATTGCCGGGAATCATGGGCGGCCCGGATTGAGAAAACATCAGGCACCGGTCCGGCAGCGGCCGGTCTTCGGGCCCGTCCGCCGGATGCGCGGCGGCATACGCGTGGTTGGCTTCGAATTTCGCGCGCCCCTCCGGCGTCATCGGTGGAATCTTGCCGTCCGGCGGATCGACAATCAGCGAGGTGCGCCGCGACCGCGTCAGCTTGGTGCCCCGATCGTAGAACAGCTCGTTATAGGAGCGATTCACGTCCACCTCGGCCGGGCCGTCCCGCCGGTCACGGTTGACCTCTTGCACCCGGCTCTTTTCGTAGGCCGCCGCCTCCTGTTCCGTGAAAAACTCCTTGCCCGCCAGGCTGGCTGGGCGCTGGAGCGGCGTCAGGCTGGCCGAATTCCAGATGCCTTCCAGAACCGGATGACCGTCCGCGGTCCGCGGCGGCGTCCACGTCGATTGCGCGCACGCGGCCACGGCAAAACTCCAGGCAAGAACGGCGAGCGAGTAGCGCATAGGCCTCCTTTCCATCACTTTACCGGATGCTTGCGGAGCGGTCCGTACAATAGCTCTTCAACAAACTCCGCGCATTTGAATTCCATAAGCTGAGCGTTCTTCTCCAGGCGGCGGTACAGCGGCATGCTGATTTTCCACGGCCGCGAAAACACTTTCGAATCCTCGATGGTGGCTTCGTAGTTGAGCACGTTGGCGCCGGCCGGGGTGTAGCGCTCGACGACGTGCAGCGCGTCGCTGTGATAATCGCCCGCCCGGTCCAGCCAGGTTTGATCGTTGAGGCCGGTCACGTCCACCACCAGCGTGTCGCCCTCCCAATGTGCGTTCGACCATCCCATCCAGCCATCCACCGGCGCCTCCCGCCGCGCGCCCATGTTGATCGGCCGCACCGCGCCGGCATATTCGTAGGCGATCATGATCGAGCTTGCGCCCTGCACAATCTGAAACGGATACGGCATGTAGGTGGCGCGCGGCACGCCTGGAAGATAGCACTTCACTTCCGGATCGTCCGTCCAGCGCCTGGCGAAATTTTCTTTCTTCTTCGCGAGCGCCTCGGGCCGGTATGGAATCGCGTCGCCTTCCACCACGCCGAGGCCGGGAGGAATCGCGCCGATCGCGCCCAGATTGGCCGGCCCTGCGCCCGGCTCATGCGTCATGAGGTCCCAGTTCGCGGTGTTGACCGCCTGCCAGATCCCGTTGAGGTTGGGCTTCCCGTTCGGCATCCGCGCGGGCCGATCGGTTTGGCCGGGCGCGAAACACGGCGTGAACACGAGCGCGACTGCGATCACGATGAGCGAATGTTTCAATGGCATGCCTACACCGATCCTCCCCAGCTTGCCACACCCGCCGCCTTCCAGGAAAATCGACGTCGACCCGCCGTCGCGCACGCACTCGTGCGTGCCGCGTTCACACTCGTGTGAACGTCCTCGGCCAACATTCGTCACGATGAATCGCGACGCGGAGCAGACTTCCAACGCTCGCGCTGCATTCAGCAACGACTATAATGGAGTTCATCGCACTCCGACACTCAGGTCGACTGGTTTGCTCTTGTCTAGGGACAAAGCGACGGCGTTCGTGGCCCGGGTGCTTTTCGTCGGGGTTGGACTCGCTCGGCGCGCACAACGCGAGCGACATCCAGCAAGAGCTTTGGGGTTGACTGTTTCGAAAAGGAGCGTACGTGACTAGAATCATCTTTTCTTGTGTAACTCTGTTCTTCTTGTCAGCAGTTCTGTGGGGCCAAGAGGCCAGCATCGGCGGACGGGTCACAGACCCCGCGGGCGCACTGGTGGTCAAGGCGGAAGTAACCGCCACCAACGTCGATACCGGCTCCCAGCGAAAGACGGAAACGAACGACTTGGGCCAGTATTTCCTGCCTTCCCTCCCGGCCGGCAACTACGAGATCCGCGTCCGCAAGGAGGGCTTTCAGACGCTGGTGCGAGAGAAGCTCACGCTCAGCGTCGCCCAGCAAGCTACCCTCGATTTCGCCCTGCAGATAGGACAAACATCCCAGACCGTTACGGTCACCGAGGGTACCGAGTTGCTGCAGACCAGCAGCGCGGCGGTGAGCACGGTGGTGGATCACCAATTCGTCGAGAATCTCCCTCTCAACGGCCGCAGCTTCCAATCGCTCATCGAGCTCACTCCCGGCATTGTGGTGGCGCCGGCCACCATCGGCGATGAAGGCCAGTTCAGCGTCAACGGCCAGCGCACCGACACCAACTATTTCATGGTGGACGGCGTCAGCGCCAACATTGCCACCGGCTCCATCGGTTCCTCCACCCTTTATCGCGACGCCGGCGGATCGCTGCCCGGGTTCAGCGTTCTCGGCGGCACCAACAACCTGGTTTCCGTGGATGCCATGCAGGAGTTTCGCATTCAGACTTCCACTTATGCTCCCGAGTACGGTCACAGCCCGGGCGCCCAGGTTTCCATCGTGACTCGCACCGGCACCAACGAGTTCCATGGGACGGCCTTCGACTATCTGCGCAACGACAAGCTCGACGCTAACGACTGGTTCGCCAACTCGCTCGGCCTCCCCAAACCGGCCGAAAAGCAGAACGACTTCGGCGGCGTACTGGGCGGGCCCATCCGAAAAGATCACACGTTTTTCTTTTTCTCCTACGAGGGCTTGCAGCTCAGGCTGCCCCAGACCTCGCTGACATCGGTGCCTTCTCTGAGGGTCAGGCAAAGCGCCCCGGCCGCCATACAGCCCTACCTCAACGCGTTTCCGCAACCCAACGGACCCGAGGTGCTGGACGCCAGCGGCAGCCCCACCGGATTTGCGCCGTTCAATTCGAGCTATTCCAACCGCGGCACGCTGAATGCCACCAGCCTGCGCGTCGACCATGTCGTCAACAGCAAGCTCACGCTCTTCGGAAGGTTCGACTACTCTCCCTCAGTGCTGGTCAACCGCGGCGGCTTTAACACCTGGAGTCTGAACACGGTCTTCGACAATGAGGTCAGGACGACCACCGTTACCGGGGGCGCCGATTGGTCCATCACTCCCGCCGTCGCCAACGAAACCCGCTTCAACTACAGCCGCAACCTCGGCAAGGCCACCAGCACGTTCGACAACTTCGGGGGAGCGGTTGTGCCTGCCAGCAACATTCTGTATCCGAGTCCCCTGACTCCCGCCGCGACCGTGCAGTTTGTCGTCACTGCCGGCCAAGGCCTCGGATACGACATCGGAAAATTCGCAAACACCACCACGCGCCAGGTCAACCTGGTGGACAACGTCTCGTGGCTCAAGGGCTCCCACGCGATCAAGGCGGGCGTCGATTACCGGCTGATCTCACCCACTGTCGATCCCTACAGCGATTTGAACATCGTCGATTTCAATGATGTGCCGTCGGTCCTGGCCGGCAAGCCGTTTTACGTCGTGAACGGAGTCGCTTCGCCGGCTGCTTTCTATTTCCACAACGTGGGATTGTTCGGACAGGATACCTGGAAAGTGACTCCGCGCTTGACGCTTACCTACGGGCTGCGCTGGGAATTCAACCCGCCGCCCTCCGCCGATAAGCAACTGCTGGCCGTCACCCAGGTGAGCAATCCCGCAACCGCCGCTCTGGCAGCTCCCGGCGCGCCGTTGTGGAACACCACGTACAACAACTTCGCGCCTCGGGTTGGCGTGGCCTATCAGATCAACCAGACCCACGGTCTCGAAACCGTGATTCGCGGCGGTTTCGGCGTGTTCTACGATCTGGGCACGCAGGCCGCCGGGCGCGTCGCCAACGTCGGGATATATCCGTATGGCGCAAGCAACATCTTCTTCGGCGCCGCCTTCCCGCTCATCCCTGCTACAGCCACTGTGCCTCCCATTACGCTTACTCCTCCGGTCTCCGTCACCGGTTTCGATCCGAATCTGAAATTGCCCTACACGCTGCAATGGAACGTGGCCGTGGAGCAGGCCTTTGGAGCCAGCCAAAAACTGTCTGTCACTTATGTCGGCGCCGCCGGCCGCAGCCTGGCCCAGGAATCGGTGTATGGCAGCCCCAACCCGACCTTCAGCACGTTATATGCAATCACGAACGGAGCAGCGTCGGACTATGACGCCTTGCAGATTCAATTCGTGCGCCGTTTGTCGCACGGGCTCCAGTCCCTGGTCTCCTACAATTGGTCGCATTCCATCGACGACGCCTCCGCGGCGTTCATCGCGAATACCTCCAGCGTCGTGTCGCAGATCGTTGCGCCTGGCTTCTCCAACCGTGGACCATCCGACTTCGACATCCGGCACACGTTTTCCGCCGCCCTCACCTATGACATTCCCACGCCGCACGCCACTCCGCTCGTAAATCTATTGCTCGGCGGTTGGGCTTTGGACAACCTCATCCAGGCGCGAACCGCCGCGCCAGTGGACGTCAGCAATGGAACGCCCTCGTTTGTGTCGTCCACCGAAAAGATCGAACTGCGGCCCGACGTGCTCCCTGGACAACCACTCTACCTTCTCGGCCCGCAGTATCCGGGCGGCAAGGCGCTGAACTTCGCAGCGTTTCAACTCCCGGCGAAAGATCCGGCGACTGGATTCCCAACCCACAACGGCGATTTGGGCCGCAACGCGTTGCGCGGTTTCGGCGCATCACAATGGGACTTCTCAGTGCGCCGCCAGTTCCAGTTGCATGAGCGCTGGCGCTTGCAGTTCAAGGCGGATCTCTTCAATCTGCTCAATCATCCGAATTTCGGGCCGCCCCAAAGCAGCCTGGCGCTGGGTCCCTCGTTGTTTGGAAAATCAACCCAGATGCTGGGGCGCAGCCTCGGGCAAAGCTTCGGCACCGGATTTGCCCCGCTCTACCAGCTCGGCGGACCGCGCTCGGCGCAACTCGCTCTGAAGCTGATCTTTTGACGTGAGTACTGTGAAATATAGCTGGTTCCAGCTCGCACTTGCGGCTGTGTTGGCCGGGGGCGGGGGAGCGTTGGCGGCGGATTCGCCTCTGGCCCTGGCCGGCGGCACTGTGATCACCGCCACGGGAGCTCCACCCATACCGCATGCCACGGTCCTGATTGAGAACGGCCGCATCAAGGCTGTCGGACCAAGCCCGTCGGTAACCATTCCGAAAGGCGCCCAGGTGATCGACGCCGGCGGAAAGTTCATCACTCCCGGCTTGATCGACACCAACGTCCATCTGGTTCTGATGACCGTCCCCGAATTCTTCATCAAGTATGAGGACCGCTTCGAGGACATCGCGCTCGAGTCGGCTCAGATCACTTTGAAGTACGGCATCACCACCGTGATGGATACCTGGGGGCCGCTCGATCCGCTTCTAAAAGCGCGCGACCGGCTGAACCACGGCCAGGTCCTCGGCAGCCGTGTGCTGATCGCCGGAAACATCGTCGGTCTCGGCGGTCCCTTCAGCTCCAACTTCCTTTTGTCGTGGCCGCTGCACGGCTTGGATGTGCGCTACGGCGGATGGGTGCATCCCATCATCCAGCAGCGTATCAATGCGCTTTGGGAAGCCAACGTGGGGCCCAACCTGCTGGCGCTCACGCCATCGGAAATTGCCGAGGAAATGCGCAAGTATCTCGCCCGAGGCGTCGACTTCGTCAAGGTGGCCGTCAGCGCCCATGGAATCGATCCGGTCGAGCCGTTGATGTTCTCTGAGGAACAGCTCCGCGCCATGCGCGAAGAAGTTCGGAAAGCCGGACGGCAATTCCAAACCCACACCTACACGCTGGAGAGCCTGCGCCTGGGAATCGCGGTCGATCCGGAGCTGCTTCAGCATCCCAACGTGATGAGCACGCCCCCGGATACTCCTGCACAGCGCAAGATGCTCGAAGAGCTGATCGCTGAGATTAATCGCAAGCACATCTATTGCGCGCTGATGGGCCTGCCTTCGAAAGACCAGACCCAGATCATCTGGAACTGGAAACCCGGCCAGCAGCGGCCCAACGGCAGTGAGGAAGATCAGTACGTGGACCAGATCATGCTGAGCCGGCACAAAATGGCAGATCCCGTTCTGTACGCCAAAAACCGCGATCTGCTCCGGCTCTGGCTCGATGCAAAGGTTCCATTCACGCTGGCCACCGACGGCGGAGCGGAAGCTTCCGAGCTCGGGCCCGTCGTCTGGGGCCGCCTGGGGCGCCGCCATTTCGAAAACATGGAAAGCCTCGAGGACGCGGGTGCTTCGCCCATGGAAATCCTGATTGGCGCCACTCGCCGCGGCGCGGAAGCTTACGGCCTCGCCCGTGACCTCGGCACGGTGGAAGCAGGCAAAATTGCGGACTTGCTGGTGCTCGACGCCGATCCCATCCAGGACGTGCGCAATTTGCGGAAGATCAATCGTGTGCTCAAAGACGGCCGCATCATCGATCGCGCCTCGCTACCCACGGTGAACGTCATCCATTACGATCCCGAAGCCCCCTGGCCGTACTGATCCGGCGGCCGGACCAGCCTGCTTCCCAAGGTTCATCCAACTCGGTGATCGCGTCCGGACGCGATTCATGCCGGCGCGGCCGCTTTGGGCGGGGGCAACAGTTTATCCAACACCAGTGTTTCAAACGCCTCAACCCGCTCAAATACCGGATCGTTTGTGATTAGTCCTGTCGCCTGCGCCCGCGTGGCGCAAGCGGCCTGTAATGCGTCCGGAGTGCGCAGCCGGTGCGCGGCGCGGATTCTGGACGCCATGTCCGCTACTTCCAAGTCCGGTGCGATCCAACGCAGGTTGGGGTATGTCGAAAGTAGCCCGTAATACTCGTTGACTCGCTGCTCGCTGCGGTCGCGATAGGGTTGGACGAGCAGCTCCAGCATCGTAATTGTGGACGTGACGGCCGCGTGGTCAGGCTGCTCCACCCACATAAAGATCGAGTCAGTAAGAGCAACATACAGTGGATTCGCCTCCAGTTGGTAGATGAAGACGCTGGTGTCCAGCGCGATGCGCGGATGACGCCGCAGAAAAGAGCGCAGGCGTGTCAGTCCCAACTCTTCCGTTCTTTCCGCAGGTAGCCGCGCGGGTAGCCCCGGCCCGCCAAGCCCCGGATCGCAAGGTGATGCGCCTTCGGCTTTTCGAGCACGATGACCTTGTCGCCGCGCACCACCACCAGGAGCTTATCGCCCGCCTTGAGCCGCAGCGCTTCCCGCGCCTCCCGCGGAATCACGATCTGGTGCTTCACCGAGAGAGTGGCTTCTTTCATCGCTTTACATTTTATCATAAAGTAAAGCAACCCACCGCCTCGCCTGTTGCCGGCAAGACCGTAATCCCTATTCATGCATGGGCCTGTGGCGCACGCACTCGTGCGTGCCGCGTTGGCACTGTCCAGAAAACGCGCACAACGGAACGCCGCGGCAGCGTTTTCTCCTTTCAGGGAGGACGCCGCGGCGTCCTGTGCGCTCGTGCCGACGCTTGGCATGTTCCGAATGGTGCCCGGGCGTTCACAGGGGTCTCACGGGACGCGCCGCCTCAATCGATCCCATGGCCGCCCTGCACTGCAACTGACGTCTGGCGCTACGAGAGCGCGCGCGATGATCGCAGCTTATTCATACCGCAGTGCAATCACCGGATCGATCTTCATCGTCCTCAACGCCGGCACGAAGCAGGCAAACAGCGCCACCACGCAAAGAATCAGCGCGACGGCCGCATACGTGAACGGGTCCGTAGTCTTGACGCCGAACAGCAGGCTCGCCAGAACCCGCGTGAGCCCAAACGCGGCCGCCAGGCCCACCACCGCGCCGATGATGGTCAGCTTCATGCCTTGCCCCACCACCAGCTTCAGCATATCGGCGCCGCCCGCTCCCAGGGCCATCCGGATACCCAGTTCCTGCAGCCGCTGCTCGACGCTGTACGACATCAGGCCGTAGATTCCGATCGCGGCCAGCAGCAACGCCAGCCCCGCGAAAATGGTCAGCAGCAGCATGTTGAAATTCTGGCGCGCGGTGGACTCCGAGATCACCTGCTGCATGGTGCGGATCTTTGCCACCGGCAACTGCGCGTCCACGCCCAGAAACTCGCGCTGGATCGCCGCGCTCAGCGGCGCCGGATCTGAAGCCGTGTGAATGGCCCAGCTCAGCGGGATCACATTGTTGGCCAGCCTGGTCAGCGGATCGGTGACCTGGGCCTCCGGCACATACATCACTCCCTGCTCCCGGCCGCTGAGTCCGGTTTCCCGCACGTCGACCACCACGCCCACGATCTGCCGTGACGGCTCGACGAAGTCCGGACCCAGCCCCTTCCCGCCGATGTTGATGCGCTGGCCCAGCGGATCTTCTCCAGGCCAATACTTCTTCGCCATGGCCTGATTGATGATCACCACGCGCTCTGAGCTGCCGGTGTCGCGCTCGCTGAACATGCGCCCGCGCAACAGCGCGATGCGAAACGCCGTGAAATAGTGTGGGCTCACGAAGCGCCACTGCTCATCGCCGTTGTACAGGTTGCCGTTGGCGGGCGGCCGTCCTTCGATCGTAAACGGCAAGTCGACGCCGCCTTCCACCGGCAGCATCACCGTGGCCGCCACTGCTTCCACACCCGGCAGCGACTCGATGCGTTCCGTGGCCTGCCGAATCAAGCCCGCTACCTTGGCCGTGCTTTCGTAGCGCCCGCCCGTTAGCGAGGTCTGCATCGTGATCACGTTGTGTGCGTCGAAGCCCGGCTGCACCGAGCGCAGCCCCGCGAAAGTGCGGATCAAAAGCGCCGCGCCCACCAGCAGAATCACCGCCAGCGCCATCTCGGCCACCACCAGCACACTGCGCGCCCGGTTGTGCCGAAGCCCGCTGCCGGACCTTCCGCCGCCTTCCTTGAGCACCGCGTTCACGTCGAGTCGCGAGACGCGCAGCGCCGGGAAGACGCCGAACAAAACGCCGGTCAGGATCGAAATGCCCAGCGCAAACAGGAGCACGCGCCAGTCCAGGATACTGACCGCGGAGGCGACGTGCTGCTCGTCGTTGATACGCGGAAGATTGCCGGGAATCAGAGCCAGCAGCGCACGCACCGCCCACGCTCCGATCCCCAGACCCAGCGCGCCGCTCACTCCCGCCAGTACGATGCTTTCGCTCAAAAGCTGGCGAAAGATGCGCCACCGTCCCGCCCCGAGAGCGGCGCGGATCGCGATCTCCTTCTGGCGGCCGGCCGCGCGAGCCAGCAGCAAATTCGCGACATTGGCGCAAGCGATCAGCAGCACGAAGGCCACTGCCCCGGCCAGAATCAGCAGCGGCAGCCTTACATCCCCGGCCACATCCTCTTTCAAAGGCAGCACCGCGACGCTTTCCGTCTTGTCCATCCATTGCGGATTGGCCTGGCGGAATCGCTCGCCGGCCATTTTCATGTTGGCCCGCGCGGCTTCCAGCGAAACACCGGGCTTCAGGCGCCCGGCCACCAGATAAATGTGGCCCTGGTTCGTGCTGTTGGGGTCCGCCTGCAG
Source organism: Bryobacteraceae bacterium (assembly GCA_035632015.1). GTDB lineage: Bacteria > Acidobacteriota > Terriglobia > Bryobacterales > Bryobacteraceae > Palsa-89. Next base: position 11,678 of record DASQHQ010000092.1, on the reverse strand, counting down.
CGGAAGAAAGACTTCGGCCGGAGGATCGGAATGAAAACCGGCGGGCAGGATGCCGATGATCGTGTAAGGCGTCCCTCCCAGAAGAAGCGGTTTCCCGATCAGCGCCGCATCACCGGCGAAGTGGCTGCTCCACAAGTCATGACTCAGGATGGCGGTCTTCGGCCCGCCCGGCAGATCTTCCTCGCCCAGAAAGGTGCGGCCCAGCGCGGGCATCGTTCCGAAGACCGCGAAGTACTCCGCGGAAACATGGATGGCTTTCACCTGTTCGGGATGGTCGCCCTGCCCCAGGTTCAGCCCCGGCCCCGAAAAATCATACAGCGCCAGGGACTCAAATGCCTGGTTGTTCTTTCTCCAGGCCATGAACTTTGGAATCGAAATTGAATTGCCGTGCCCGGCAGGGAAGGCGCGCGCGATTCGCATGATGCGGTTCGAGTCCGGATAGGGAAGCGGCTCCAACAACACTTTGTTGACCACCGAGAATATCGCGGTATTGGCCCCGATTCCCAGCGCCAGCGCCGCCACCGCCACCGTCGTGAACCCGGGGCTCTTCAACAAAATGCGGATGGCGTGATGCAGGTCGCGGTTGCCCATACCAAACATACGGGCAACCCACGGAGCAGGTTCCAAAGAAATCGCGCCTGCGCTCAGGGAGAAAAACCATGGACGCGGCCGCTGCATTGCTATGCTGGAAGATCATCGATCACGCTTCGCTACCCACGGTGAACCTGATCCATTACGACCCTGAAGCTGCCGTGCTACTCCGCCAGCCGGACTACCGCGGCTGTGGTCGCTGCGTGTGGGTATCGAGGCGCCTCGGCCGTGTCGGCGCGGCGGGCTGAAAGCGGGGAGCGCATGGAGCCAATCGGCTCGTACATCCGTCGGCTTCCGCGTACGGCGGCCGCTCTGGCCTTTGGCGGCGCAACGATGGCCGTGACGCATCTCGCCTGGGTGCCCGATGCGAGGATGAATGGCGCTGCACCCGCACTGACGATCGCAGCCGGCGTCGCCCATGCCCTGGCCGGCGCGATCACGGGCCGGCGCTTGTTGGATGGAACCCGCACGCGCTCGTCCCTCCAGGCCGGCGCGGTCGGCGCCTGCACGTCATTGCTGGCGGTAGTTCTGTTTTCGCCTGCGTTCGTGCTCTTCGTATCCGCGACAGACCTTCAACGGTCGAGTGCATGGTCGTACTTGGTCCTCACCGTCCTGACGGGTGTGTTTTCGTTTCTCGGCGCCGGATGGGCGCTGCTCCTGGTCTCCGTGGGGGTGGGTTGGGGCCTGTACTGCGTCGCGGTTCCCCAGGCTCCGGCTTAAGAGCCAGGCGCGTCAGTAGTAATCGGCGCAGCTCATGAAATAGCCGCACTGGTTGCACACCAGCTTGCACTTGAACTCGCTCAAACGCGAGTTGCACACCGGGCAATACAGCATCGGCTCCTCGGCGCTTCGATCCGGCGTCTGCTCTTTGCCATCCGCTTCCACGAAACCATTATGAGGCAGGACGGTGTGGCCGCGAGCGGCAGGCTCACGCGGGACCGCAGTGGGCGCGGAACATGTCACACTAGCCGATGGAAAGGCGGTGGCGCGTGAATCCAATAAGAATCCTGATCGTTCTCGGTGCGCTGGCGTTCGCATCGGGAGCGGTGGCGCAGACTCTGCTGGTCCTCAACAAGGAAGGCTCGGTCGCGATTGTCGATCCGGCGACCCGGAAAGTTTTGGGCCGCGCGCCTACCGGTGATGGCCCGCACGAGGTGGTGGCGACCACGGATGGCAAACTCGCGGTTGCGTCCAACTACGGCTCTGGGCCAACGCCCGGCCACACGCTTTCGGTGATCGACATCGCCGGCCGCAAAGAACTGCATCTGGTGGATATCGCACCGCTGCTGCGCCCGCACGGGCTGTTCGCCGCGGACGGAAAGGTGTACTTCACCGCCGAGGGCAGCCAGGCGATCGGCCGTTACGATCCCGCGACCAATCGCGTCGATTGGCAGCTCAGCACCGGGCAGGACGGCACACATATGGTCGCGCTCAGCAAGGACCGCAACCTGATCTTCACCTCCAACATCGGCTCCGGCAGCATCTCGATCTTCGAGCGCAAGGGAACGGACTGGCGCGGGACGGCGCTGCGGACCGGCGCGGGCGTCGAGGGTTTCGACTTGTCGCCGGACGGCAAAGAATTGTGGGCCGCCAACGCGGGCGACGGAACGGGTTCGATTATCGATGTTGCCGCCAAGAAAGTTGTCCAGACGTTTCCGGTGGGAGCGAAACGATCCAATCGTTTGAAGTTCACGCCTGATGGCCGGCGCGTCCTGATCTCAGACTTGACCACGGGCGACCTGATCGTGGTGGATGCCGCCGCGCGCAAGCCAATCAAGCGTCTGAACCTTGGCCGCAGCGTGGCCGGCATTCTTGTAACCCCGGACGGTTCTCGCGCCTATGTGGCCGCGACCAATGATAACTACGTGGCCGTCGTCGACCTGAAGACGCTCGAGCCGGCTGGCCGCCTCGCGACCGGCAACGGTCCGGACGGCATGGACTGGATCGCCGGGCATTGAAAACCGCCTGTTCTTCACCGATCCTCCCGCCGGCCTTGATTGCTCACCGGCTACTCAACAATGTGGTCAACAGCCGCGATTAGTATAATCGCTCGCATGGGCCAACGGACCACGGTAGCGATTGCGTTGGGGCTGGCCATCGGCTTGGCGGGCAGTTCGACGCACGCTCAGAATCGCCCGGCTTCGAATCCTCGCGATGGCGATCCGGCTGCCATTCGCGAGGGACTGTCGATCTTCCGGGCCCGCTGTGCGGACTGCCACGGGCTGGACGCCAAGGGTGTCCGCGGTCCGGACTTGACGCGCCTGTGGGAGTCGGGTGCCAGCGAGGCGCGCCTGTTTCAAACCATCCGCAGCGGCGTGCCGGGCAGCGAGATGCCGGCCGCGGTCGCTTCGGACGATGACATTTGGGCGGTCTTGGCGTATCTGCACACGCTGAACGCGACGGCCGGCACGGAGCCGCTCGCGGGAAATGCCGACAGCGGCGCGAAAATCTTCCAAGCCAAGTGCGCTGGCTGCCATCGCGTCCACGGCTATGGCGGAGTCCTGGGTCCCGACCTTTCGCTCATCGCCAGCCGGCGATCGCGCACCGCGCTGGCGCGAAAGATCCGCAACGCCAGCTCCTACGTCGCGGCCGGCTACGAGCCGGTGACGCTGGTCACGCGAGATGGCCGGCGCATCCGCGGCGCCAAAAAGAATGAAGACGCTTTTTCGATCCAGATCATGGACACGCGCGAGCGCATTCAAGGCTATCCGCGAGCGGCTCTGCGCGAGGTAATCGCAGAGAAGCGCTCTCTGATGCCGGATTTCGTGCCCGACACGCTCAGTGATCGCGATCTCGACGATCTGCTGGCTTATTTGGGAACGCTTCGCGCGCCGGCGGTGACCCGCCGCTAAGAGGAATCTGATGCCGAATCTCCACTTCTCCAACGCGACTTGGCGGGCAGCCATGCTGGCCGCGATGCTTGCGGTTTGTACCCGGGCACAGCCACGCGCGACGCCTTCGATCACCTATCGGGATCTGCTCGATGGATTGAAGAATCCCAGCCGCTGGCTGACCTATTCGGGCGACTACACCGGCCGCCAGCACAGCCCGCTCACCCAGCTCACTCCGCTCAACGTCAAGGGCCTGGCGCCGCAGTGGACCTTTCAAACCGACATGCCCGTGGCAGGGCGCGGGTTTGAAACGCACTCGCTCCTCTTGGACGGTGTACTGTACGTCACCGGCATCAACGATCACGCCTGGGCGCTGGATGCCTACACCGGCCGCCCCATCTGGCACTACCGCCGCGAGCTGCCGCCGAAGCTCACCTACTGTTGCGGCCCCGTGAACCGAGGCTTCGGCATCCTGGGCGACCGCCTCTTCAAAGTCACGCTGGACGCGCACCTGATCGCGCTGGATCGAAGGACCGGCGCGGTGATGTTCGACGTGCCGATGGCGGACTACCGGCAAGGCTACGCGGCCACACTCGCGCCGCTGGTGGTGAAAGACAAGGTCATCGTGGGCGTCGCCGGCGGCGAATTTCCCACGCGCTGTTTCCTGGACGCCTACGACGCCACCACCGGCGAGCGCGTTTGGCGCTTCTACACCGTTCCCGCGCCGGGCGAGCCCGGAAGCGAAAGCTGGCCCAGCCAGGACGTCATGACTCGTGGAGGCGGCTCCATCTGGGTCACCGGCAGCTACGACCCGGAGCTGAATCTGATCTACTACGGAACCGGCAATCCCAACCCCGACTTCTATGGCGATGATCGCAAGGGCGACAATCTCTACACCGATACGCTGCTCGCGGTGGACGCCGACACCGGCAAGCTGAAGTGGCATTACCAGTTCACGCCGCACGATACGCACGACTGGGACTCGACCCAGGTGCCCGTCCTGGCTGATGTGACGCTGGGCGGCCAGCGCCGCAAGGTGGTGATGCTGGCCAATCGCAACGGCTTTCTCTATTCGCTCGATCGCGCCACCGGCAAACTGCTGCTCGCCAAGCCGTTCTCCAAGGCCGCCACGGTTTGGGCCAAGGAAATCGGCGCGGACGGCCGTCCGGTGGTGATCAACGAGAGCGGCACCGCCGATGCCTGTTTGGGCGATCAGCGCGGCAGCACGAATTTCATGCCGCCGTCCTACGATCCGGCCTTGAACCTTTTCTTCGTCAACACGCGGGAAACCTGCGCGGTGTACGTTCCGATCAAGCCCGCGCCCGGATCCATTAAGCCCGGCGAACGGCTGATGGGCGGCGCGCTGCAACGCTACGGCGATCCGTACGGTGCCATCCGCGCGCTGGACGCCAGTACCGGAGAACGGAAGTGGGAATTCCGCTATACGACTTATTCGATGGCCGGCGTGCTTTCGACGGCATCGGGCCTGGTCTTCACCGGCGACAGCGAGGGAAATTTCATCGCGCTGGATTCGAAAACCGGCAAGAGTCTTTGGCATTACCAAATGGGAGGCCCGATCTGGGGCGCCGCGCCGACCACATACATGCTGGGCGGCCGCCAGTGGGTGCTGGCGCCTTCCGGAACCACGCTGGTGGCGTTCGCACTGCCCGGCGCGGCGCAGTAGCGTAGAGAATCTAAAGGAGGACAAAAGAAGATGCGTGCTCTAACGCTCATGCTCATGACGGCTCCGCTGTTCGCGCAGCAGGCCGTCCCCAAAATTCCATTCGAGTCCATTCCGGACTATTTCAAGTATTCGCCTCAGATGAATTTCGGGGAGGTGCTCAGCGTGGCCGTGAACTCCAAGGGCCATGTCGTCGTGCTCAACCACCCCGGCAGCAGTACGTCCGGTCCACTGTACGGCAACGCGTCGACGCAACTGCTGGAGTTCGATGAGACCGGCAAGTTCGTGAAGGAAATCGGTCACGGTGTTTATGGCCTGGGCTACTCGCACAGCGTGCGGTTCGACAAGTACGACAACCTGTGGGTGGTCGACAAAGGCACGCACGCCGTGATTCGCTTTAATCCGGCCGGCTACGTGACCTTGAATCTCGGGCGCAGGCCGGAAGGTCCGGATGAGCCGGACTGGTACAAGGGCAACGGCTTGGGGCGCGGCGGGCAAAACCACCCGGCGCCGCCGCACATCGACGGCATGTTCCGCGCTCCCACCGACGTCGCCTGGGACAGCGACGACAACATCTACATCAGCGACGGCTACGTCAACTCGCGCGTGGCCAAGTTCGACAAACACGGCAACTGGATCAAATCCTGGGGATCGCGCGGCGTCAGCGGCCAGCATGCGGACGAAAATCCCAGCCAGTTCAACGTCCCGCACAACATCGGCATCGACCGGCAGAACAACGTGTATGTCGCCGATCGCGGCAACCGCCGCATTCAGGTCTTCGATCGCGACGGCAACTTCGAAAGGTTTATTTTTCTGAACGTGCCCTACGACAAGACCAGGCATCCGGTTTTGGGCAACCTGTCCCCGAATCCTCCCGATGAGACCCAGCCCTGGACAATTTGCATCACGCAGGGACCCACGCAGTATCTGTACACGTCGGATTCCGAGCCTGGCCGCATTTACAAGCTGGCGCTGGATGGCAAGATCGTCGGTATGTTTGGCGAGTCAGGTCACGACCTGGGCCAGTTCAATTGGGTGCACGGGCTGGCGTGTCCTTCGGAAAACACGCTGTACGTCGCCGACATGAACAACTGGCGCGTGCAGAAGATCATTCTTCATCCGGGGAAGGCGGCGGCTCCGACCGGCACCAAGTAAAAGGATCCGCAGCCCACCGCGCGACAGGGCCGGCCCGAAGTTGTCAGCCGATTCCATCCCACCGGACTGGCGCCGGGCGGCCCATGGCGCGAGACGCCGGCCCGGGTTCTCAGCCGATTCCATCCCGCTGGACTAGCGCCGGGCGGACCATCCAAAATCGGCTGCGGCCACGAATTGTATAGCCTCACGGCATGGACTGACTTGACTGGTGCGTCCGTTGTTTTCCGATGTCGGAGAATTATGCAAGTGGAGTTCACGTCGCGTGGGGCCCTCGGATCGAGTGCACTGCCGGTCGAGCGCGGCAAGCCTGGAATTCCTACACTGGGCGATACTTGAAAAGAATATGCCGCAAACGCCGCACGTAGAGAAGCACTTCACCGCCTCGGATTTCGTTCGCGACGTAGTCATCGGGATGGCCGACGGGCTGACGGTCCCGTTCGCGCTCGCGGCCGGTTTATCGGGCGCCAACATCACGCCGCGCATCATCGTGGTCGCCGGACTGGCGGAAATCGCGGCCGGCTCCATCGCGATGGGCCTGGGAGGATATCTGGCCGCGCGAAACGACGCCGATCATTACGCCAGCGAGCTGCGCCGCGAGCAGCGCGAAGTCGAGGAAATTCCCGACCAGGAGGCGCGCGAAGTGCTGGAGGTCTTCGAAACCTACGGGCTTACGCATGCCGAGGCGGTCCCGATCGTAAACTCGTTGCGCCAGCGGCCCAAGCAGTGGATCGATTTCATGATGCGCTTCGAGCTGGGGCTGGAGGAACCCGATCCACAGCGCGCCGTGCGCAGCGCGTCCACCATCGCAGGCGCCTACATCGCCGGCGGGCTGATTCCGCTGGCGCCGTACATGTTGATGACCGACGTGTACTCGGCGCTGATTGCGTCGGTAGCCGCCACTCTCATCGCGCTCGCGATCTTCGGCGCAATCAAGGGCCACTACACCGCCATGCCACGCGTCGCGAGCGCCGTCCGCACGGTGGTCATCGGGGGTTTGGCCGCTGCGGCCGCGTTCGGCATCGCGCGCCTGGTTTCCAGCAAGTAGGGAGCCAGACATCCGCAAACCGGCCTGAACTGCGGGAAAATAGAAACACGGCGGTATGTGGCCCTCAAGCTTGGCTATTCTGTTCCTCGCGTTCCAGAGCAATTACTACGAGCTCGGGATCAAGGCGCTGGACCAAAAGCGCTACGAAGAGGCCGTGCAACAATTCACCAACGCCATCGCTGCCGAGCCTAAGGACTACACGCTGTTCTTCAATCTCGGGCTGGCCTACAGCCTGTGGGGCAAGGACGCTGACGCGGTCCCGGAATATAAAAAGGCGCTCGAGATGAAGCCGGATCTGTACCAGGCGAATCTCAACCTGGGCATTTCACTCCTGCGCCTGAAGAACAGCGCGGAAGCGGCGCCATATCTGGCCAGCGCTGTCGCCGAAAAGCCGCAGGAATACCGGCCCAACTATTATCTGGGCGCGGCGCTGCTCGGCGCCGGGGATTTCGCAAAATCCGAGCAGGCCTACGCGGCGGCGCTGGCGATCAATCCCAAGTCTCCGGACGCGGAGCTGGGCCTCGCGCACGCGCTCGCCAAACAGAACCGGCTGGCGGCCGCCGCGCCGCATTTCCAGAAGGCGGCCGATCTGAATCCGAGCTACCGCGAGGATCTGTTGGAACTCGCCGCTCTGCACGAGATCGCCAAGCAGCCTTCGGAAGCCATCGCAATCTACCAGCAGTTCCCCGATAATCCCGGCGCGCAAGAACGCCTGGGAGCCTTGCTGCTGGTTGCGGGCCGCGCTGCCGAGGCCATTCCGCATTTGGAAACGGCGGTCGCGAAGTCTCCGACGGTGGCCAACCGCGCGGCGCTCGCCACCGGCTATTTGAAAAACAACCAGCCCGGCCAGGCGCTGCCGGTGGTCGAGCAGCTCCTGGCCGCGGACCCCAACGATTTCGAGATTCGCATGCTTCGAGGCCGCATCATTCGCGATCAGCGCAAGTTTCCCGAAGCCGCGCAGGACTTTGAACGCGCCGTCTCCATGCAGCCGGACTCCCCGGAGGCCTGGAGCGAGCTGGCGGGCGTCCTGGTGATGGCGGAAAATTATCCGGCCGCTTTGAGCGCGCTCGATAAGCTGGCGGCTCTCCACGCCGAGAAGCCGGGCCACGTCTATCTGCGCGCCATCGTGCTGGATAGGATCAACGACCGCAAGGCCGCGCTGGAGAGTTATGAGAAATTTCTGGCTATGAGCAACGGGCAGAATCCGGACGAAGAATTCAAGGCGCGCCAGAGAGCGCGAATTTTGCAGAGAGAGATCAAAAGGTAGTGACGTTCTGGCTTGCATTGTTGTTGGCGTTCGGCGATATCGCAGCGGTGAAGTCGGAGCCCGATCTCGAAAAGCGCTCCGAGCTGGCCCTGGCGAACGCCGAGCGGGACATGGACCAGGCCCGCCAGGCCTACCAGGGCGGCGACGAAAAAACCGCGCAAGCCGCGCTCAATGAATTGATGGAGTCCGTGGATCTTTCCTATGACGCGCTGCAAAATGCCCATACGCCGCCGCGCAAGAGCAAGTACTACAAGCGCGCCGAATTGCGGGTCCGGGCGCTCATCCGGCGGCTCAACAGTTTTCGCGATGAGGTCAGCTTCGATGCGCGCCCGCCCATCGAGGCCGCGATCAAGAAGCTGTCGGACGTTCACGATCAGTTGATCAGCGACATTATGAGCAGGAAGAAGTAACCGGGCAGGAGGCAATCGGATGCGTGTACTCATTGCGATATTGTTGGCGGCCGCCGCCTTCGCTCAAGAGAAGGATTTCCTGACGGCGGATGAAGTCGATCAGGTGCGCGAGGCGCAGGAACCCAGCGCCCGGCTCAAGCTGTACGTGCATTTCGCGCGGCAGCGGGTCGCGATCATCCAGCAGCTCCTCGGCAAGGAGAAACCGGGCCGCTCGGCGCTGATTCACGATGCGCTGGAAGAATACGCCCAGATCATCGACGCCATCGACACTGTGGCCGATGATGCCCTGAAACGCAAGGCGCCGATTGACGAGGGCATGAAGCTGGTGGCGAGCGCGGAGAGCGAGATGCTGGCCGCGCTGCAAAAAATCCAGGAATCGGAGCCCAAGGACATGGCGCGTTACGACTTCGTCCTGAAGAACGCGATCGACACCACCTCGGACAGCAAGGAGCTCTCCGACCAGGACCTGCATACCCGCGCCGCCGAGCTGGCTACGAAAGAAAAGAAGGACAAGGAAGAGCGGCAGGCCATGATGACCACCCAGGAGAAGCAGGAGAAAAAGGTCGCAGAGAAGAAGGCCGCGGCGGCGGACGACGGCAAGCCGAAGCGCAAGGCGCCGACGTTGTACAAGCCGGGCGAAAAGAAACCGGACGATCAGAAGTAGTCGCTCAGCGCCAAGCGTCGCCATGAGCGGCGACGCGGCCCGCGCGAGTGCGTGCGCCACGGAATCACCCTATGCGGTCCGCATCAACTCCGATTTGTCGCTGCTGATGGTGGCCTGCGCCGCCGCCAGACGCGCGATGGGTACCCGGTAGGGCGAGCAGGACACGTAATCCATTCCGACGCGATAGCAGAATTCCACTGAGCTCGGATCGCCGCCGTGTTCGCCGCAGATGCCGATTTCGAGCTCGGCGTTGGTCGAGCGCCCAAGCTTCACCGCCTGCTCGATCAGCTTGCCGACGCCTTCCTGGTCGATGCTCTGGAACGGGTCCGCTTTGAAAATCTTCAGCTCTTCGTACTTCTTCGAGAATTTGGTGTAATCGTCGCGCGACATGCCGAGCGCGGTCTGCGTGAGGTCGTTGGTGCCGAAGCTGAAGAACTGCGCGACCTCGGCGATTTGATTTGCCGTCAGGGCGCCGCGCGGGATCTCGATCATGGTTCCAACCATGTATTTCAGGTCCTTCATGCCGGCCTTTTCGAGCACTTCCTTGGCGACGCGATCGACGATCTCTTTCTGCATCGCCAGTTCTTCCCGAAAACCAACCAGAGGTATCATGACTTCCGGAATCACTTTGACGCCCTTCCTGGCCACCAGCACGGCCGCTTCGAAAATCGCGCGCGCTTGCATCTCGGTGATGTCGGGATGGACGATACCGAGGCGGCAGCCGCGGAACCCGAGCATGGGATTGAACTCGTGCAGATCCTCGACGCGCTTGAGCAGCAGCGGCAGCTTTTTCTTCAGCTCGCCCACGGGGATGCCGTAATTCTCGGCCATCTTTTTCTTGGTCTTTGAGCCGGCGTGCGGCAGCACCGCGATGTCGACCATGAGATCTTCGCGCTTAGGGAGGAATTCATGCAGCGGGGGATCGAGCGTGCGGATGATCACCGGATACCCATCCATGGCCTCGAACAGGCCGGCGAAATCCTTGCGCTGCATGGGGAGCAGTTTGGCGAGCGCCTTCTGGCGGGTCTTTTTGTCCTCGGCCAGGATCATGGCCTGCATATGCGGAATGCGGTCCGAGGCGAAGAACATGTGCTCGGTGCGGCACAGGCCGATGCCTTCGGCTCCGAACGCGCGGGCGGCTTTGGCGTCGCGCGGGATGTCGGCGTTGGCGCGTACGCCGAAGTTGCCGCGAAATTCGTCGGCCCACTTCATAAACTCGACAAACAGCGGCGAATTGGGATCGGGGTCCTTGGTCTTGGCTTGGCCCAGATAGACGTCGGCGGTGGCGCCGTCGAAGGAAATCCAGTCGCCTTCTTTGACGACGATCTCCTTGGCGCCGATGGTCACGGTGACCTTTCTTTTGTGCTCGTCGATGTGCAGCGCTCCGGCGCCGACCACGCAGGGCAGACCCATGCCGCGCGCGACTACCGCAGCGTGACTCGCTTTTCCGCCCACCGCCGTCAGAACGCCCGCGGCCACTTCCATGCCGTGGATGTCATCGGGCGTGGTTTCCTTGCGGATCAGAATCACCGGACCGTCCTGGGCCTTCTCGACGGCTTCTTCGGCGGTGAAGACCGCGCGACCCACGGCTGCGCCCGGCGAGGCGTCGATGCCGTTGGCGATCTTGGTGAGCGCTTTGAGCGACGCCGCATCGAACAGCGGATGCAACAGTTGGTCGAGCTGATTGGGGGCGATGCGGAGAACCGCCTCGCGCTTGTTGATCAAGCCTTCTTTCGTCATCTCGACTGCGATTCGCAATGCCGCCGCGCCGGTGCGCTTGCCATTCCGCGTTTGCAGCATGTAAAGCTTGCGGTGCTCGATGGTGAACTCGAAATCCTGCATGTCGCGGTAGTGCTTTTCGAGGTTCGTGGTGATCTGGCGAAGCTGTTGGTAGGCGTCCGGCATGATCCTTTCCAGGTCGGCGATAGGATGCGGAGTGCGGATGCCCGCGACCACGTCCTCGCCCTGCGCGTTGAGCAGAAACTCGCCCCAGAAAACTTTTTCACCGGTGGCCGGGTCGCGCGTGAAGCCGAC
>DASQHQ010000091.1:0-10883 GCA_035632015.1 Bryobacteraceae bacterium | reverse complement strand
GATCATCACCGCCAGAATGACGATCAAATGGCCGACGGTCCATTCCTTGGTGACGAACAGATGATCGTAGATGTTCTGAATTGCGCGCGGCAGTCCGACCACGATGCCGGTGAAGATCAGCAAAGACATCCCGTTGCCGATGCCACGCTCGGTGATCTGCTCGCCCAGCCACATGATGAAGGCCGTGCCGGTGGTCAGGGTGAGGATGGTCATCAGGATGAACCCGATGCCGGGGCTCAGAACAAAACCGCCTTCCGATCTCTGCAACGTGAGCGCGATTCCGAAGGACTGCATGAGAGCCAGGATCACGGTGAGATAACGCGTCCATTGGGTGATCTTGCGGCGCCCAAGCTCGCCTTCCTTTTGCAGCTTTTCAAGCGTCGGCACCACCACGGTCAGAAGTTGCAGGATGATGGACGCGGTGATGTAGGGCATGATACCCAGCGCGAAGATGGTCAGGCGGCGGAACATGCCGCCGCTGAACAGATCGATGAATCCGAAGATTCCGCCGGCGTTCTGCTGGAAGTACTGCTGCAGCCGGACAAAGTCGACACCCGGCGTCGGGATGTTGCCGCCCAGCCTGTACACCGCCAGCAAAGCGAGCGTGAACAGAACTCTCTTGCGCAGGTCCGGAATCCGGAAGACATTTGCGACGGCTTCGAAGAACTTCATCTTTGCCTACCTTAAATGCTGTGCGCCGGGCGCGCAACCGGTGCGGGCCGCACCTGTGGCGAACTCATGCGCTGGCGATCACTTCTCCAGTTCCTCCAGCTTTCTGGATCTTCTCCAGAGCCGATTTTGAAAAAACATGCGCTTTCACCGAGATCTTGCGATTCAGGTCGCCCGAGCCCAGCACCTTGAGCCCCGGCCCCAGTTTCTTGACGACGCCCAGTTCGAGCAGCCGGCCAGGATCGAAGCTGTCGCCCTCCAGTTGCGCCAGGCGGCCGATGTTTACGATGGCGTATTCTTTGCGGAAAATATTGTGGAAGCCGCGCTTGGGCAGACGGCGGTGCAGTGGCATTTGCCCGCCCTCGAATCCGCGCATCATGCTGTAGCCGGTGACCGACTTGGCGCCTTTGGCGCCGCGGCCGGAGTACTTGCCGCGGCCGGACCCCATGCCCTGGCCGATGCGCTGTTTCTTTTGTTTTTGGCCCTTCGGCGGCCGGAGATTGCTGAGATTCATAATCTTCCTTGCTTTCCGTGGTGCACGCACTCGTGCGTGCCGCGTCGCGACTCATCGCGACGCTCGGTCTCGCGGGCAGTGGCCAAAGCGTTCACACGGGCGCACAGAACGCCGCGCCCTCCTCGTGGCGGACAAAAAGCGCTGCCGCGGCGGTCCGTTGTGCGCGCTTTCTGGAGAGTTTGAACCCGGCACGCACGAGTGCGTGCGCCACGATCCTCCCACGATGCATCCAGCATGATCATTTAGTCCTTCACGATGGCCAGCAGATGCGGAACCTTCGCCACCATGCCCCGGAACGCGGGCGTATCCGGCCGCTCCACCACGCGATTCATTTTCTTCAGACCCAGCGATCGCACGATGGACTTGTGTTTCTCCGGGCAGCAGATGGGGCTGCCAATCAGCTTGATTCGGATGGTTGGGTTGGCCATAAGCAGGCTAGACCACCTTGTCCTGACTTAATCCTCGCATTTCGGCGACCTGGGCTTTGTCGCGCAATTGCTCGAGCGCGTTGATGGTCGCCTTCACCACATTGTGCGGGTTGTGGGAACCGATGGACTTGGTGAGCACGTTCGGAATACCGACTGCCTGGATTACGGCGCGCACCGGGCCGCCGGCGATGACGCCGGTTCCTTCGGGCGCGGGCTTCAGCAGCACCAGCCCGCTGCCGAACCGTCCCAGCACGGCGTGCCGTATGGTGGTGTCGAGCACATTGACTTTGCGCAGATTTTTCTTGGCCGCCTCGATGCCCTTCTTGATCGCGGCCGGAACTTCCTTGGCCTTGCCGGTGCCGAAGCCCACGATCTTGGCGCCGGGATCGCCCACTACAACCAGCGCCGAGAAGCTCAGGTTCTTGCCACCCTTCACCACTTTGGTGACGCGGTTGATCGACACGACCTGTTCCTTGAGATTCAAGGCGCCGGCGTCGATGCGTTTCGCTGCAGGTGTTGCCGCCATTCGTTAGAACTCCAATCCGGCTTCGCGGGCCGCGTCCGCCAGGGCCTTGATGCGCCCGTGATAGAGATAGCCGCCGCGGTCGAAGACTACTTTCGTTATTCCGTTGGCCTTGGCGCGTTCGGCGATCAGCTTTCCGACTTGCTTGGCGCCCGCCAGGTTGCCGCCGCTGCCAACGGCGGACTCTTTTTCGCCGGAAGAAGCCGCGGCCAGCGTGTGCCCGCGCCGGTCGTCAATCACCTGCGCATAGATGTGTTTCAAGCTGCGGAAAACCGCCAGCCGGGGCCGTTCCTGTGTGCCGCGAACCCGGTGCCGGATGCGCTTGTGGATGCGCACGCGAACATCATTCTTGGACGATTGGGCCATTTACTTCGCTCCTGTCGCTCCCGCCGTCTTGCCGGCCTTTTTCCGCAAGACTTCACCGGTGTAGCGGACGCCCTTGTGCTTGTAGGGATCGGGCGGACGCAGCGCGCGGATGTTGGCCGCCACCTGCCCCACCATTTGCTTGTCGTACCCGGATACCACCAGGTGCGTCTGCTTGTCGATCTTGAGCTCCACGCCGTCGGGCAGCAGCAGCTCGATGGGGTGCGAATAACCCAGCGTGAAGGTCGCGATCTTTCCCTTGACGTCGGCGCGATAGCCGGTGCCGGTGATGTCCAGCTCGCGTGTGAAACCGCTGGATACGCCGTGCACGGCGGAAGCCGCCAGGGCTCGGGTCAGTCCGTGCAATGCGGCGCGCTGGTCGGAATCGCGCACGAACTCGAGATTCCCGTCGCTCTGCCTGGCTTGAATGCCTTCTGGAATCGGCACTTTGAGCTTGCCCTTGGGTCCTTCCACCAGCAGCTCGGCTCCGAGCGTGATTTTGACGCCTTTCGGCAGCGGAATGATTTTTTTTCCAACTCGCGACATAGCTATTGCCTCCCGCCCGTGCTCACCAGAGCTGGCACAGAACCTCGCCGCCGACGCGCTCCTTGCGGGCGTTGCTGCCGGTCATGACGCCGCGCGGCGTGGTCAGAATATTGATCCCCAGCCCTCCCAAAACCCTGGGGACGTCGTGGCTGCCGACATACACGCGGCAGCCGGGCCGCGAAACACGCTCGATGCGCGAGATCAGCGGCACGTTGCCGGGCGTGTACTTGAGATAAATGCGGATGCTCTTCTTGGCGCCGTCCTCGGCCAGCTTGAAATTCGTAATGAAGCCTTCTTCCTTGAGAATGCGCGCGATCTCCATTTTCAGCTTCGAAGCCGGCACATCTACTTTGGGATGGCGCGCCGCCTGAGCGTTGCGAATTCGCGTCAGCATGTCGCCGATTGGATCGGATGTGGCCATCGATTCTTACCTCCGGAATCCTTTCCTCACCAGCTAGCCTTGATCACGCCCGGAATCTCGCCCGCCAAGGCAAGCTTCCGGAAGCAAATGCGGCACAGATTGAACTTGCGAATATAGCCGCGCGGCCGGCCGCAACGGAAGCAGCGGTTGCGAGGCCGCGTTTTGAACTTGGCTCTCTTCTTCACTTCTTTGGCGATCTTGGCTGTGGTTGCCATAAACTTTCTGGTTTCTCGTTCTCCTGTCAGCGAGGCAAGCTCCAGCCGCCCCGCGAAAGACCTATTGCCGGAACGGCATTCCCATATGTCTCAACAGCGCCAGCCCCTCGGCGTCGGTCTTCGCCGTGGTGGTGATTGAAATATTCATCCCTTTGACCTTCTCGACCTTGTTGTAGTCGATCTCGGGGAAAATCAACTGATCTTTGACTCCCAGCGTGTAGTTTCCGCGGCCGTCGAACGACTTGCTGGATACGCCGCGGAAGTCGCGCACGCGGGGCAAAGCGACGTTCATCAGGCGGTCCAGAAATTCGTACATCCGGTCGCCGCGCAGCGTCACCATGGTTCCGATGGACATGCCCTCGCGCAGCTTGAAGGCGGCAATCGACTTCTTGGCCTTGGTGATGACCGGCTTCTGGCCGGCGATCTGGCCCAGTTCGTTCACGGCCCCATCCATCAGCTTGGCGTTCTGCGTCGCTTCGCCCAGTCCGATGTTCACCGCTACTTTCTCGATCTTCGGCACCGCCATGACGTTTTTGTAACCGAATTCCTTCACCAAAGCGGGCACCACGCGATTTTTATAGTGCTGTCTCAACCGCGCGTCGGATTTCTTGGATGGCTTGGCGGCCTTGGGCGCCTGCTCTTTCGGCGCCTGCTCTTTCGGCGCCTGCTCTTTCGGCGATTGCTCTTTCCTGGACGCAGCGGGCGCGGCTTCTTTCTTGGGCGCCTTAGCGGGTTTTTCTTTTTTGGATTCTTCTGCCATATCTCAAATTCCTCAGGCCCGTTTGTCCAGAACCTCTCCGCTCTTCTTGGCGAAGCGAACGCGATGGGCGGACGTCCCGGAACCTTCGACCCGGTAACCCACGCGCGACGGCACGCCGCCTGAGGTAAGCAGCATGACGTTCGAAATCGCGATGGGGCTTTCCTTCTCAGCGATTCCGCCTTTGATCTGCTTGCTCGGATTGGGGCGGGTGTGGCGCTTGATCATCGAAACGCCCTCCACCAGGACGGTTGCGCGCCGGCGGTCCACCGAGAGCACACGGCCGGCCTTGCCCTTATCGCGTCCGCTGATGACCTGCACCTGATCGTCCTTTTTGATGCGGACTTTGATGCGCTCCTTTCGCGCGTGGCCCGCTTTCGCCACCCACTTGGCTTTCGGATTCGCGGCCATCAGATCACCTCCGGCGCCAGAGAAACGATCTTCATGAACTTCTTGTCGCGCAGTTCGCGAGCCACTGGGCCGAACACGCGCGTGCCCACCGGCTCGCCCACTTCGTTGATCAGGACCGCCGCGTTCGAATCAAACCGGATATAGGTGCCATCCCTGCGGCGGGATTCTTTGCGCATCCGCACGATGACGCACCGAACCACCTTGCCCTTCTTGATGGGCGACTCGGGCGTGGCTTCCTTGACGCTGGCGGTGATCACATCGCCCAGGCCGGCCCGCAGGCCCAGATCGCCGCCGCGCGGTAAAATGCACTGCAATTTGCGCGCGCCGCTGTTGTCGGCGACTTCCAGAATGGTCCGCATCCCAATCATGACGATTTCCTCCCCGCCCCCTTGGGCTTGGGCGATTTCGATCCGGCCGTCGACTGGACCAGATCCAGGTCCACCGCACCGGGCTCAACCGCGACTTGCACGGCCTTCCGAATGATTTCGTCCAAGCGCCAGCGCTTCAGCTTGCTCAAGGGGCGGCATTCGATGATCCGAACCACGTCGCCGACTTTGGCGGTCTGCTGCTCGTCGTGGGCGTAGAATTTTTTCCGCTTGTTGATGATCCGCTTATAAACCGGATGCGGAACCCGGCGGGTGACCTCCACCACGATGGTCTTCTGCATCTTGGCGGAAACCACTTGGCCGATCTTTTCGTTCTTGTTGCCGGGCTTTGCCGTCCCCTGCGCTGTGGCCATGCCTATTTCCCTCTCTTCTTCTTCGCCACCGGCTCCGGCGCGGTCTCAGGATGGAGCTCGCGGGCTCGCAGGACGGTCAGCATCCGCGCGCGGTCCTTTTTGATGGCGCGCAGTTTTTTGAGTCCGTCGGTCTGGCCCATGGACAACTGAAAGCGCAGGCGGAAGGCCTGTTCCCGCAAGTCGGCGCTCTGCCGTTTCAACTCGGTGCTATCGATTTCGCGTACTTTTTCTGCTCGCATCGCTAAGCTCCCAGGTGCTCGCGGCTGACCAGCTTGGTTGGCAGCGGCAGTTTCCCGGCGGCCAGCCGGAAAGCCTCTTCAGCGGTCGCTTTCGGAACACCCTCCATTTCAAACAGAATCTTGCCCGGGCGAATGACGGCCACCCATTGTTCGGGAGCGCCCTTGCCTTTTCCCATGCGGGTTTCAGCCGGCTTCTTGGTGATGGGTTTGTCCGGGAACAGGCGGATCCAAACCTTGCCGCCGCGCTTGATGAAGCGCGTCATGGCGACGCGGGCGGCTTCGATCTGCCGGTCCGTGATCCAGCCGCAGCGCATGGCCTTCAAACCATAGTCGCCGAACGCCAGCGATGAGCCGCGCCAGGCTTTGCCGGTCATGCGCCCGCGCTGCTGTTTTCTGTACTTGACTTTCTTGGGCATCAACATGGCGTTCGGTCTCCGGTGATTATTCTTCCTTCTTTTCGGGGCCTTCGGGCGCTGTTGGCTCGACGCTCTCGGGCGCGGCGGCGCCGGGCGGTGCGGCGGCAGGTGGCGCAGCAGCGGGCGCGGGCTCGTGCTTGAACTCCTGCTTCCAGCTCGGCTGCGGCGGGCTAAGCGGCGGCAGAATGGGCGCGGGCCTCGAGGCGGCTGGCTCGGCCGGCGCGCCTTGCGCCGAAGCCGGCGGCTCCATCTGCGTGATGGGACCCTGCGCGGGCGGACGACGTTCCCGCCGGTCCCTCAGCGGAGGCCGGCGCGGCTCCGGTTCGTTGAGCAAGGAGTCGCGGCGCGCGCCGCCGTCCAGGATCTCGCCTTTGTATGTCCAGCACTTGATTCCGATCACGCCGTAGGTTGTGTAGGCCTGCGCGAAACCGTAATCCAGGTCGGCGCGCAAAGTGTGCAAAGGAAGCTGGCCCTGCAGATACCACTCGCTGCGCGCGATTTCAGCGCCGTTCAACCGGCCCGAAACCCGCACCTTGATGCCTTTGCATCCGAAGCGCAGCGCCGAATCCACGGCTTTCCGCATGGCGCGCCGGAACGCGACCCGCTTTTCGAGTTGCAGCGCGATCGATTCGGCCACCAGCTGCGCGTCCAGCTCCGGCTTGTGGACTTCCTGAATATCGATGAACACTTCCCGCTTGGTCTTCTTGGCCAGATCCTGCTTGAGCTTTTCGATCTCGGCGCCCTTGCGCCCGATGATGATGCCGGGCCGGGAGGTGCGAATGGTGACGCGCAGCTTGTTGCCGGGCCGATCGACTTCGATGGAACTGACGCCCGCCGCCTTCAACCGCTCCCGCAGCGAGTCCTTCAGCTCCAGATCCTCACGCAGCAGCTTGGCATAATCCTGCTTGGCGAACCAGCGCGACCGCCAGGTTTTCGTCACGCCCAGCCGGAATCCATATGGATGAACTTTCTGTCCCACCTATTCGTTCTCCTCGCTCTTGGTCTCGCTCTTGGTCTTGTCGCCGACCCGGACGACGATGTGGGCCAGGCGGCGCTGATAGCGGTAGGCGCGGCCCATGGGCGCCGGCCGGATGCGCTTCATGCGGGGCCCTTCGTTGACATAGGCCTCGGTGACCACCAACTCGTCGACGTCGATATCGTTGAAGCGGTTCTCGGCGTTCGCGATGGCCGAATCCAGGACCTTCAGAACCATCGGCGCCATGCGCTTGTTGGTCTGGCGCAGGATGATGCGCGCCTCGTTGGCCGAACGGCCGCGGATCAGGTCCACCACCAGACGCGCTTTCTGCGGCGACGTTCGAACGTATCGGGCTTCTGCTCTGGCTTCCATATCTATTCCTTTAGGCGGGCTTGGCGGTCTGGGCCGTCGGCGCGGCACCGCCCGTGGTGGGAGCCGCCGCCGCCTTCACCGAATGTCCCTTGAACTGCCGCGTGGGAGAGAACTCGCCCAGCTTGTGTCCCACCATATTTTCGGTGATGTACACCGGAATGAATTTCTTCCCGTTGTGGACCGCGAGCGTGTGCCCGACGAACTCGGGCAGAATGGTGGAGCGGCGCGACCAGGTTCGCAGCACCTTCTTCTCGTTCTTCTGGTTCATCTCGGCCACCTTTTTTGTCAGGTGATCGTCGGTGAACGGGCCTTTCTTCAGCGATCTGCTCATAGCGTGGTCCTACTTCTTCACTTTCCTCGACACGATCCACTTGTCGGTGCGTTTGTTGTTGCGCGTTTTGAAGCCGCGCGTGGGCTGGCCCCAGGGCGTCACCGGATGGCGTCCTCCGGAGGTTTTGCCTTCACCGCCGCCGTGCGGATGATCCACCGGGTTCATGGACACGCCGCGATTGTGCGGGCGACGGCCCAGCCAGCGCGTCTTGCCGGCCTTGCCGTGCGACTCGTTCTCGTGCTCGACGTTGCCCACCTGGCCGATAGTCGCCATGCATTCCACTTGCACCCGCCGCACTTCGCCGGAGGGCAGCTTCAGCAGCGCGATCCCGCCTTCGCGCGAGACCAACTGCGCCTGCGCGCCCGCCGAGCGCGCCATCTGGCCGCCCTTGCCGGGCCGCAGCTCGATGTTGTGAACCACGGTGCCGGCGGGAATATTTTTCAGCGGAAGCGCGTTGCCGACGAGAACGTCGGCTTCCGGACCCGAGCTGACGATCCGGCCCACCGCCAGGCCCACCGGGCAGACGATGTAGCGCTTCTCGCCATCGGCATAGTGCAGCAGCGCGATGCGGGCGCTGCGATTGGGATCGTACTCGATGGCCGCCACTTTGGCGGGGATGCCGAACTTGTCGCGCTTGAAGTCGATCAAGCGGTAGGCCCGCTTGGCGCCGCCGCCCCGGAAGCGCGACGAAATGAATCCGCGGCTGTCACGCCCGCCACTCCGCTTTTTTCCCTCGACCAGCGCTTTCTCGGGACGATCTTTGGTGATCTCCTCGCGGGAAACGATGCTCATGAAGCGCCGGCTCGCGGTGGTCGGATTGTAACTTTTCATCGGCATGCTGGTTGGTCTCCCGGGCTCAAATCTCCGCGTACTCGGGTATCTTTTCGCCCTTCTTGAGCCTCACGTACGCTCTTTTCCAGTCCGAGCGGTAGCCGGAGAACCGGCCGCGCCGCCTCATTTTGCCGACCTGCCTGGAGGTACGCACGCCGGCTACTTTCACTTTGAACAAATGCTCCACCGCGGCCTTCACCATCACTTTGTTCGCATCCGGCGCCACTTCAAAGCACAGCGTGCGCTCGCCGTCCTTCTTGGCCACAGCCTTCTCGGTGACGATGGGCCGCTTGATCACTTCGTAGATGGTCATTTCGCCAGCGCCTCCGATAATTTCTTGGCCGCGCTCTCCGACAGCAACAAGCCGGCGTGCCGCAGCAAGTCGTACACATTGACATCCTTGCTCGATACGAACTTCACGCCCGGCAGATTGCGCGAACTGAGAGCCATGTTATGATTCTCCACGTTGTCCACCAGCAGCACCGTTTTGGGGGCGCCGAGCCCGCTCAGGACGGCTCGCATGGCCTTGGTCTTGTGATCCGGAAGGGAGAATTCCTGGACCACTTTCAGCTCGCCGTCGCGCAGCTTGGCCGAGAGCGCCGAGCGCAGCGCGCCCAAGATCATCTTGCGCGGAAGCTTGTAGCTGTAGTCGCGCGGTTGGGGACCGTGCGTTGTCCCGCCGTGCCGCCACAGCGGAGAACGGATGGAACCCATGCGCGCGCGCCCGGTTCCTTTTTGACGCCACAGTTTCTTGCCGGAGCCGGATACTTCATGCCGCGTCTTGGTCTTGGCTGTGCCGCGGCGATGCGCGGCCTGCGAATGCCGGACGGCCTCGTACAGCAAATTCTCATTGACCGGCGCCGCGAATACGTCGTCGGCCAGTTCCAGCGAGCCGACGACGGTGTTATTCAAATCGACCACCTCTACACTCGGCATGCTCTACCTCTTGGCCCTCTTCACCAGTACGTAGCCGCCGTTGGGACCCGGAACCGCGCCCTTGACCACCAGCACGTTGTCCTCGGCTACCACGTCGATCACTTCCAGATTCCGGATGGTCACCTGCTGCGTGCCCATGTGGCCCGCCATGCGCATTCCGGGAAAAACACGCGACGGGAAGCTGGAGGCGCCGATCGATCCGGGCGCGCGGTGAAACATGGAGCCGTGCGACGACGGACCGCCGCGGAAATGATGGCGCTTCACCAGGCTGGCGAAACCGCGCCCTTTGCTGGTGCCGATCACGTCCACCTTGTCGTTGGGCTTGAACTGGTCCACCAGCACGCGATCGCCCTGCTTCAAATCGTCGTCGCCCGGGCGCATGCGCAGCTCGCGCAGAAACTTCACTCCGTCGGCGTTCGCCTTCTTGAGATGCGCGGCCATGGGTTTGGTGGTCCGGGAAGCCTTGGCGAACTCGACCAGCCCGAGCTGAACCGCGTCGTAGCCATCGGTGTTCGGAGTCTTGCGTTGCACCACCACGCACGGACCGGCTTTCAACAAGGTGACCGGCACAACTTGCCCGTCCGGCCGAAACATCTGGCTCATCCCGATTTTCTTGCCTAAAATTCCTGGGCTCATAAAGTACCTCAGTCAGCAGGAAGCAGCCGGCCGGCGCTCGCTCCTTGCGAATGCCTCCGGCTGGCGCGTTGTTTCCTTCCGCATGCTCTACTTGCCTTTCCCAAACGCCTTGATCTCCACATCCACACCCGCCGGCAGATCCAGCTTCATCAAGGCATCCACGGTGTCCTGCGTCGGCTCCAGAATGTCGAGCAGTCGCTTATGCGTGCGGATTTCAAATTGCTCGCGCGACTTTTTGTCGACATGCGGGGAGCGCAGCACGGTGTAGCGATTCTTGATGGTCGGCAGCGGAATCGGGCCGGCGACCTGAGCGCCCGTCCGTTTGGCGGTATCCACGATCTCGCTGGTGGATTGATCCAGAATCCGGTGATCGTACGCCTTGAGGCGGATGCGGATGCGTTCGCGTAGGCTCATTGGATTATTCCAAAATCTCCGTCACCGTTCCGGCGCCCACGGTCCGGCCGCCTTCGCGGATCGCAAACCTTAAGCCTTTGTCCATGGCCACCGGCGTGATCAGCTCGATCTCCAGGTTCACGTTGTCGCCCGGCATCACCATCTCG
>DASQHQ010000090.1:0-10149 GCA_035632015.1 Bryobacteraceae bacterium | reverse complement strand
GGGCAGAGTGCGGGCGGGCAGAGTGCGGAGGACGGGCAGGCAGAGTGCGGAGGCAGGCAGGGCGGGCGGGGAGGCGGGAATGGCGGCAGGAGCGGTGAGCGGGAGCCGGCACGGCCAGCGTGATCGAGCCCGGCAGAATTTTTTTGAGGTGTTGTAGTTTTCTCCACACGTTTCCGCTTACCCGGGTGAAAGGAAGCGGGCTCAAGCCGGATGGCTGGCGAGCCTGCTTGAAGGAGGTCCCATGAAAAAGCATCTGCTTCGAATCTCGATGATCGCGGCGCTGGTGGCCGGCGCCAGCCAGGCC
This sequence comes from Bryobacteraceae bacterium, assembly GCA_035632015.1. Classification (GTDB taxonomy): domain Bacteria; phylum Acidobacteriota; class Terriglobia; order Bryobacterales; family Bryobacteraceae; genus Palsa-89. The sequence continues at coordinate 9,845 of DASQHQ010000090.1, read as the reverse complement.
GAAAACTACTATGCCAATGTGCCGTTCGATTTCCAGGTGGGAGACAAGACGGCTCCGGCGGGAGAGTATGTGGTGGATCCGTCCGCCAACTCCGATTTTGTCGTCATCCGGTCGGCTGACCGTAAGGAGAGCTTTGCGGTGATGGCAACGAGCGTGAATTCCGCGGACTACGCGCGTACGGGCAAGCTGGTGTTCCATCGCTACGGCGATCGCTACTTCCTGTCGGAAATCTGGAGCCGCGGCAGCGATGCCGGGCGCAAGTTGCGGGGGACGCCACGGGAGCGGGAGCTGATCGCGCAGGGAAAGATGCACAAGACACAGACCGCGATTGCGCTGCGCTAATCGCGAGCGGCAACCGTCAGCAGGCCGGGCCTGGAGGGATCGGCCTGCTGATTCATGCCCCGTGTAACGCTCCGTAACGGACCACCTCTCTCCGCCTTCTGATACGATCAAGAAGATTCTTCCCAAGGAAGGTGTCCGGTGAGTTTCAAGCAAGATCCAGAGAAGCACAAGAAACCTAAGTCGAACTTCTCTCGCCGTGGTTTTCTTCAGGGCGTCGGCATCAGCAGCGGCGCGCTGACCACCGGCATTCTCGAAACCCAGGCTGAGGCGCAAACCGGCGCGAAAGTGGAAGGACCGGGCGAAGTCCCGATCACGCTCGAAATCAACGGCAAGCCGGTCCGCGTGAACGTCGAGCCGCGCACTACCCTGCTCGACACGCTGCGCCACCGGCTGGAATTGACCGCCGCCAAGCGGGTCTGCGACCGCGGCACTTGCGGCGCCTGCACCGTCATCATCGACGGAAAGGTGATGTACAGTTGCAGCGTGCTGGCCATCGACGCGCAAGGCCGCCAGATTCAAACTCTGGAGGGCCTCTCGCAGAACGGACGGCCGCACGCGGTCTCGCAAGCCTTCACCAACAACGACGCCCAGCAGTGCGGCTACTGCACGCCCGGCTTCGTGATGGCCGCCAAGGGTTTTCTGGATCGGAATCCGAATCCGACCTACGCAGAGGTCAAGCAAGGGCTGGGCGGCAATTTGTGCCGCTGCGGCACGTACATGGGCGTTCGCAAAGCCGTGCTGGAGGCCGCCCAGGCGATGAAAGGAGCGCAAAATGGCTAACCTTCCCGACTATCATTGGCCGCCCATGGGCAAGCGTCGCGTGATGGGCAAGCCCATGAACCGCCTGGACGGCATTGCAAAATCCAGCGGCGCCGCCAAGTATAATTCCGATGTTAAGCCGGAAGGAATGCTCTTCGGCGCGCTGCTGACTTCGCCGCATGCCCACGCCAAAGTAAAAGCGATCGACACCAGCGCGGCGCAGAAACTCAACGGCGTCGAGGCGGTCCGGGTAGTCGCGAACCCCGGGACGGAAGTGCAATGGGCGGGCGCCGAAATCGCTTTCGTCGCGGCGCGAACCGAAGAGATCGCCAACGACGCCATCCGCCTTATCAAAGTCGACTATGAAGTGCTGCCACACCTGGTCAGCGAAGAGGATCTCTCGAAAACCGGCAATCGCGCCCGGGCGGTCGGCGAGCAGGTTACCGGCGATCCGGAGAAGGCTTTCAAGGAAGCGGATGCCGTTTCCGAAGGCCACTACGGCATTCCGGTGTTGACGCACTGCTGCCTGGAGCCGCACGGCCAGACCATCGCGGTGAAGGGCGACCACATCGAATACTTCCCCTCCACGCAAAACGTCTACGGGATCGCGACTGACATCGGGCGCGCGCTCAACATCCCGGTCAGCAACGTGCACGTCCACATGGATTATATGGGCGGCGGATTCGGAAGCAAGTTCCCCGCCGACGTATGGGGCGTCGAGGCCGCCAAGATGTCGCAGTCGTCCGGCGGCAAGCCGGTCAAGATGTTCCTGGACCGCGCTACCGAGCTGAGCATCGCGGGGAACCGGCCTTCGATTTTCGCCAACGTCAAAACGGCGGCCAAGCGCGATGGCACCATCACGGCTTGGGAATCGCAGACCTGGTCGACCGGCGGCATCGGCGGCGGCAACGTGAATGGGCAGTTGTTCCCGTATGTCTTCAACAAGGTGCCCAACCGCCGCGTCAATCACACTGCGGTCTCGGTCAACGCCGGCGGCGCACGCGCCTGGCGCGCTCCCATCCACCCGCAGGTTTGTTTCGTCACCTGCTCGGCGCTCGAAGACCTGGCGGCGAAGTTGAACATGGACCCGCTGGAGATGTTCGTCAAGAACCTGAACTACACGGCGCGCGCGGACCTGTACAAATTCCAGTTCGACAAGGCCGCCGAGCTGATGGAGTGGAAAAAGAATTGGCATCCGCGCGGCGATTCCGGCAGCGGGCCGGTGAAGCGCGGGCTCGGCCTGGCTTTGGGAACCTGGGGCGGCGCGGGCCACTTCAGCACCTGCAAGACCACCATCCATCCGGACGCTTCGGTGGAAGTCGAGCTGGCGACGCAGGACCTGGGAACCGGCAGCCGCACCATGGTCGCGATGATTGCGGCTGAAACCTTCGGCCTGCCGGTGAGCGCGATCAAAGTCAAGATCGGGGACAATTCCTATCCCAACTCGGGCGGTTCGGGCGGATCCACCACCAGCGGCGGCATCACGTCGTCCACGCGGAAGTCATCGATGAATGCGCTGCAGAAACTTTTCGAAGTGGTGGCGCAGTCGCTCAACGTTACTGCCGACGAGCTAGAAGCGGTGGACGGCCGCATTCGCGTGAAGGGCAACCCGGACAGGGGCATGAGCTTCCAGCAGGCCGCGCAGAAGCTGGGAGTCAACAGCATCTCCGAGATGGGCGAGAACAACCCGCGCCAGGCGCCGCAGGAAGGCTTGAACACCGGCGGCACCGGCGGAGTGCAGATGGCCGACGTTTCCGTCGACACCGAGACCGGCATCGTTAAAATGAACCGCATCGTCGCAGTGCAGGATTGCGGCCTGGTGGTGAATCCGAAGACCGCCGAAAGCCAGGTGTTCGGCGCCTGCATCATGTCCGTCTGCGGCGCGCTCTATGAAGAGCGCATCATGGATCAGCAGACCGGACGCGTGCTCAATCCCGACATGGAGTTCTACAAGCTGGCCGGGATCGGCGACATCGGCGAGATCATCGTCCACATGGACATCCGCGAGGAAAACGACCGGCGCGGCGTCATCGGTTTGGGCGAGCCGTGCGCCATCGGCGGATTGGCCGCCATCGCCAACGCCGTGGCCAACGCCATCGGAGTCCGTGTGCCGCGTGTGCCGCTCACTCCGGCGCGAGTGCTGGCTGCGCTGGAAAGGAGGACCGCGTAATGCAACCGTTCGAATACGCCCATCCGTCTTCACTGCACGAAGCGCTCGCGCTGCTCGGAACCCAATGGGGCGAAGCGGACGTGCTGGCCGGCGGCACCGACCAGATCAGCCTCATGAAGGAGTTTCTGCACACGCCCAAGCGCGTCGTGAACATCAAGGGCATCAAGGAACTGGGCGGCATCCGCCACAGCGGGCAAGGGCTGCGCATCGGAGCCACGGTCACGTTCGATGAGCTGGCTTCCAATCAAGCCGTCCACTCGGAATATCCGTCGCTGGTCAGCGCAGTCATGGGAGTCAGCAGCCCGCAGATCCGCAACATGGGCACCGTGGGCGGGGATCTTTGCCAGCGGCCGCGCTGCTGGTATTTCCGCCGCGGCTTCGGCCTGCTGGCCATGCAGAACGGCAAGAGCCTGGTGCCCAACGGCGACAATCGCTATCACGCCATCTTCGGCGGCGGGCCGGCGTATTTTGTCAGCCCGTCCAGCCTCGGCCCGGCGCTGGTCGCGCTGGGAGCCAAGGTGAAGCTGGTTTCCTCGTCCGGCAGCCGGACCGTGGACGTGGCCAAGTTTTTTGTCGCGCCACAGAACGAATCGAGTCGCGAAACCGCGCTGCTGCCGAACGAAATCCTGACCGAAATCGAAGTGCCGCCGGCGCGCGGCGTCAAGAACGCGACCTACGAGGTGCGGCAGAAAGAGGCGCTGGACTGGCCGCTCGTGGCGGCGGCCGTCGCGCTTCAGATGCAGGGGCAGACGGTCGGCAAGGCCCGCATCGTGTTGGGCCACGTGGCGCCGACGCCGTGGATCGCCGCGCAGGCCGAGCAAGCGCTGGCGGGGAAGTCGCTGACCGGCGACACCATCGAACAGGTTGCGCAAGCCGCCGCCGCCGGCGCACAACCGCTCAGTGAAAACGGCTACAAGGTGCAGCTCACTCGTGTCGCCGTCAAGCGCGCGCTGCTGGCAGCTTCCGGAAAGGCGTAGTATGGGTGGCGAACGTTCGTCCTTGACGCCGCTCGACGACGACCGCTGCGAGCTGCTGCGCTGGAAAGGCATGTACATCGAGGCGGAATGGGATCCCACCGTTCCGCACTCGGGCGACCGCCTATTCTGGTGCCTCAAGACGCAGCAATGCCTCGGGCCGGACGGCAAACTCGTTGACGATTACGAATGCAACCCGGCGCGGGGCTGCTACAAGCCGCTGTAGCCGGCAGGTGAAGCTCACCTTCCTCGGCAGTCGCGGCGAGATCGACCTGCGAACCCGCCAGCACCGCATGCACAGCGCGCTGGTGGTGTCCTGGCGACGCGCGCGCATCATGATCGACTGCGGGGACGATTGGCTGGGCCGTCTCGGGACGGTGAAACGGGATGCGATCCTGATCACGCACGCGCATACGGATCACGCCGGCGCGCTGAAGCACGGCGCCCCTTGCCCCGTCTATGCCACAGCCGAAAGCTGGAAGGTCTTCGGCGGCCGGCCGGTAGCCAGCAGGGCGGTGATCGAATATCGAGCGCAGTTCTCCATCGGCGGAGTGCGGTTTGAGGCTTTCGCCCTCGATCATTCGCTTCGCGCTCCCGCGGCTGGATTCCGCATTAGCACCGGCGACGCGAATGTTTTCTACTCGCCGGATGTGGCCCGCATTCACCACTTGCACCAGGCTTTTGCGGGCTTGCGTCTGTAGATCGGCGATGGGGCGGCGATCACGCGCCCGATCCTTCGCCGGCGCGGCGCGGCGGTGATCGGCCACGCCTCCATCCGTGCGCAACTGGAATGGTGCCGGAGGGAAGGAGTTCCAAACGCCATCTTCACCCATTGCCAAAGAGATTGTGGGTGGCGACCTGCACGTCATCCAGGAGAAGATCGCAGCGCTAGCGGAGAAGGCAGGAGTCAAGACGTCCCTGGCCGACGACGGGTTGGAACTCAGAATTGCCACTTGAGCGCGTTGGCCCGCATCTACCTAGCGGCGAGCGACGAAACGAAATTCGGCTGCTCGAAAAACTCCCCGGCATGGAACACATCGAACCGCAGCGGGCGGGATTCGATTGGCGCTCCCGGCTGGGCAGTGTATCGGCAACGAAGGTCAAACGCGCCGGTACGGTTTTCAACGTAGATGTGCTCTAACGACGCGAAGAGCGCTTCTTTTCCATTGCGCAGCGCGGCAATTTGGGAATCGGGCGCGGAACCCTGACTGCTCGCGATCAGACGTTCGAGATATTTTTCCATGTTCGCGCGCCGTTGAGCAGGATCGATGGGGATCACCAGCGTGAAGGAGAGCCAGGTGACGCCCAAGTCCGACCCCTGGCCGGAAAAATTCAGCTCGACAGGCACCGCCGTTGTCCTCTCGTTGGCCAGGGAGCGAACCGCTACTTCAAGATTCGGTTTCCGCGTCTGATTCCGCGCATTGGCCGCGTTCGCCAGGACCAGGGCATCCGGCGGCTGAGTCGGGCGACCCGCCGGGATCAGCTTGGCGTGAAGCGCGATTGGCTTCAGGCTGCTCAGCTTGACCGGCTGTCTCGCGCGCGCCGCGGCGTCGCCGTCGAGCTCACACACCAGCTGCTGCGATAGCGCAACGCAAGCACAGGCCAACAAGAGAATGCCACCGATAGTATTCCGAAGCATGCGAAATTCCTTAGCGAGGCGCATCCATGATCCACACATTCTTGCTCATATCCCCAAGCTCCAGCACGATCCGTCCCTCGGCCGCCGCCGGGTGATTCCAGATCGGGTCCATCGTCGGAACGCGCGGCGCCTGGAAGTGATACACCGGAAACGGCGCGCCCGCCGGCCGCTTGCTCTCGGCGTCGAGACGCTGTGCCTCCAGCCAGTTCAGATTCCCTTCGCCATGCTCGCTCAAAAGATAAAGCAAATTTCCGCCGGGCGACCAGAATGCCATTTGAAACTCGTGCGAGGACGGATTCATTTCGATCCAATCGTTCTCGGTGGCCATTCCCTGCTCGGGAATCCGCGCGATGTAGCTGTGAAAAATGTGTTCACCTGTCTTTGCCACGAAGCTGATCCAGGCGCCGTCGGGCGACAACTCCGGACCGTAAAAATGGTAAGTCCAGTGTTTCAGGACCGTGCGTGACTGGCCCGTCTTCAGATCCACCAGAGCAACCTGATTCTCCGTCTCCGCGTCGTCCCAAACCAGCAGCAATCTTCCGTCCGGCGAAAGACCGCGCGGCATCCCGCACCGCTGGCACACGCTCTGCGACCACCAGGAGCGCCATCCACTGACTGCCCGAGTGAACACGTCAATCGCGTCCTTAGACCCGCGGCCGTAGATGTATCGTGATCCATTGCCATTGAGAACGGAGTAAAACGCGTTAGACGACGGCCCGGCATTCTTCTCCACCCCGCTTACCAGGTCCTTCAGCAGCAGACGGAAGGTGCCCTGTTGTTCCGCGCTGTAAAGCAGCCAACGTCCATCCCGCGACAGCGCTGCGCTGCCCTTCTGAGAGTCGGTGGACGTGAGACGTTTGGGATTTCCTGTGAGCCGTCCCTGATTCACATCTACGGGAAGGCTCCAGAGGTTCAAGACCACGCGCGTTCTCTCGAACGCAACGCGTCCGGCGCCATAAGAGGCGCGAAAGTCGCCGGAATCGTCGTCAGTGGCCCGTACCGGATCGCTTGCCATGCCTCGGTCCGGCGAGAGCTTGAATCGCCACAAAGTGAGATCGTCGCCCTGCTTTCCGGCGAAGAACACCTGGTCGCCCGGGAGCCAGGCCTGCGCGAAGGCATCGGTGAATCCTTTCTGGCGCAACGCGTCCACCAGACCAGTGTTACGCGGCGAGCTGCCGCCAGCCCCGGCGATCCACCACTCCACATCGTCGTCTTTCGCGGCCTTGCCCGCGAACAGAATCTCCTGGCCGTCCGGCGACCACTTCGGCGCATAGCTGGAGTAAAAGCCGTCCAGCAGCGCGCGGCTCGATCCGTCTGCGAGCGTGAGCGCAGCGAGGTTGCCGGTGTTGGAGACGAACAGCAGCGTCCGGCCGTCCGGCGACACTTCAGGCGACAGCCCGCCGCGCACGACCAGCTCGGCGTCGCCGCCGGCAGCGGGCACACGGTAAATTCCCGAGGGCTGGCGCAGAGAGGTGAAGTAGACGGTCCGGGCGTCGGCGGAAAAAACAGGATCGTAGTCGCGCGCCGGATGGTTGGTCAAACGAACGGGCGCACCGCGGTCTACGGCTTGCATCCAGATGTCGAGGTTCCCGGGGTCCGCCTGATCGGAAACGTAAACGATGAGCTTGCCGTCACCGGACAAACTCGGCGAGCCTGCTTCCGCTCCTCCGGAAGTCAATTGCCGGTAGCCGAGTGGATTTGCTGGCGGAGAGGGACGGCAGCCCGAGAGCACAGCCAGCAGACAAAATAATGCAAGGGCGCGCGGTTTTCCGGGCATGCAAGACTATCGACATTTTCCCATTCTGGTCACAGGTTCAGCGGAATGCGACGCCGCACACGAACTCCAAGTGCCGCGCTGAGAGTCGTGCGGGCGGTTGATTCCCAGCCAGAGTCGCCGGCTCAGAACTCATACCGTAACCCGAGCCGCACGAAGCGCGGCGCCTGAATGGCAACCGGCAATCGGAGGTTGGAGCGCGAAGTCTCACCGCTTGGGCCAGGGAGGTTATGCTCGTATATACGGTTGCCGGAACGAAGCATGCCTGAGAACCCGAGGTCCCGGAAGAAGTCTTTCTATACGGTGCAGCGCGCCAGCCGTGCCGCAGCCAGCTCGGCCAGGGTCATTTTGCGCGTAATTCTAGCCTTCGTGGGGATTACAGCCACACTGGTGTTGATTGGCGTGGCGTATACGCACTTCGGCTGGCGGCGCCTCGACTTCCGGACTATCCCTTCCTGGTTCCTGCGGCTTTCGAATGAGCAATGGCTCGCGCTTTTGGGTGGGACTCTCGTGGCTTTCGTCATGATCGTTATCCCCTGTGCCCGAATCACTGGCCGTAAAGTGGCATACGATCCGGATGCGCCTGCTCCTTCGCCGCGACGGATCGTTCGGACACTCACGGTCTTCGCCGTGCTCTTCTTGTATGTTGCGGGACTGAGCAGCGCGTATTATGTATCGCTGGCACTGGGCCACTCCCGCGACTGGGCCATCATTCACAGCCTCTACTCCTGGGTTTATGTCGGGTATTCGTTCAGCGGATGGATCGCGGCCCACCGCAAACAGCCGCTGGGAAAGACGTTGCACGAGTTCGTGAAGATGATGGGGATGTGACCGGAATTACGGAAACGGGATCGCGCGGTTTCCTGACGAGCGCGTGCGCTACAGCAACGGCGCTACTTGCTGCCAGACCTTTTCGGCGACCGCCTCCGGCGTGGCGTTGCCGTCAATCAAGCGGAAGCGCTGCGACTGGGTTCTTGCGAGCTCGTGGTAGGCGGCGCGGGCCTTTTGATGGAATTCCACAGATTGCTCGTCCAGGCGCGATTCTTTCTTGGCACCCTCGTCGCGGTTGCGGGAGTGCGCGCGGGCGAGGCCGGTTTCCGTATCGATGTCGATGCAGAGGGTGAGATCGGGAGTCAGGCCTCGGCAGGCGATTCTGTCCACGGCCAGCACTGTCTCGGCGCCCAGGCCGCGGCCCGCGCCCTGATAGGCGAGCGAGGAGTCGGTGAAGCGGTCGCATACCACGATCCGGCCTTGCTCGAGCGCGGGCAGAATCCATTGCTCGACGTTTTGGGAGCGCGCGGCGAACATCAACAGGAGTTCGGTGGTGGGCCGGAGATCCTGATTCGAGGGGCTGAGGAGAATGGCGCGGATTTGTTGGCCGATGGGTGTGCCGCCGGGTTCGGCGGTCTCCAGGACCTGATGGCCTTCGCGGCGGAGACGCTCGGCGAGCAGGTGCGCTTGCGTGCTCTTGCCGCCGCCGTCCGGGCCTTCGAAGGTGATGAAGAGGCCGCGTTGGCGGGCTGGCGCGCTCATTTGAACAGCCGCCTTGCGTTCGCACGAGTGCGAACACGGCACGCATGAGTGCGTGCGCCACGGTTAGTCGTAGACATAGTGCAGGACCTTCTTGAGGTCCTCCCAGGCTTCTTTCTTGGCGTTCTGATTGTAGGGGCGCAGCAAATAGGAAGGATGGTAGGTCACCATCACCGGGATGTCGCGCCAGCGCTGCCACTTTCCGCGCAGGCGCGTGACGCCTTCCTTGGTGCCGAGCAGCGCCTTAGCCGCGGTGGAACCGAGCGCACAGATGGCTTTCGGGCGAATGGCTTGGATTTGGCGAGACAGAAACTGGCCGCAGATCTCCATCTCATCCGGCAGCGGCGTGCGGTTTTCCGGCGGCCGGCATTTGACGACATTGCAGATGTAGACATCGGTGCGCTGCAGCGGGATGCCTTCCTTGCGAGCGGTGCCCTCGATCATCTGCGTGAGAAGCTGTCCCGCGCGGCCCACAAAGGGGATGCCTTGCGCGTCTTCATCGGCGCCCGGACCTTCTCCCACGAACACCAGCCGGGCCTGTTCGTTGCCGACTCCAAAGACCAGGCGGTTGCGGCCCTCGTGCAAGCGGCAGCGCTTGCAGTCGCCGATGTCTTCGAGGATACGAGGGAGACTGTCGTTCGCCGGTTCCAGGGCGGG
>DASQHQ010000089.1:0-10889 GCA_035632015.1 Bryobacteraceae bacterium | reverse complement strand
CGAAGCAACCAACGGCAAAGAGGCCATGGAGCAGATCCGCCGAACGGCCTTCGATCTGGCCATCATGGACATAATCATGCCGGAGCAGGATGGCATAGAAACGATACGCACGTTGAAAACGGAGCAGCCCGGCCTGAAAGTGATCGTCATCTCCGGCGCGTTCAGCGGATCCGATCTGGCCATATACCTGAGGACTGGCGAGCTGTTGGGCGCCACAGCGAGCCTGCAAAAACCGGTGTCGGCTCCGGTGGTTATCGAAACAGTGCGACGAGTCCTCGGCGTTCAGTAGCGCCCCCGGTCAGTCACTCCGGCAGCTTGTTCTGCTTCGGCCCGCCCCGGTCGGAGGGCCCCGGCGGTCGTTTGAGCCGAAGACCGGCAATCGTCACGATCCGGTGATGCAAATCGAACGAATAGTTGCTTTACAGGTTGCATGGGAAACGTTGGGCGGCGATCAAGGGTTGGCAAAGCGGCTTCTCCGGTTGCGAACGGCGTCAAAACGGGCTGATTCTGACCGAGGCGCAGATATGTCGTTCACCTTGGGCCGGTCGTTCAGGTGCGGCAGGTGTACGTTACCCGCTTCCACGAGCGCGCTGATCTGCTCGACCATTCCGCGCGGCGCCTCGTGGCGGGAATCGAGGCTGTTGAACCATCCGGCAGCCGGACCCGGCAGTCGGAACTTCTTTAAACGAGTCTAGTTCGCACGCGTCTTGAGTACTCCATCATGCGATCCGCCGTGCCGACGCATGAACTCGTCCCAGCGTCGGGCGGCGTCCTGGTCGCGCCCGCGAAGCGCGTGCGAGTAGATGTCCGCCGTCACGCGGACCGAGGAGTGGCCCAGCCGTTCCGATACCGTGGCCAGATCGACACCGTCGGCCAGCAAGACGGAGCCGTGGGAATGGCGGAGCGTATGGAGACTCGCGCCCTCGGGCAGACCCAGACGCCGGCAGAGGAGGGATACCGACGCGGAAACCGAATCGGGTTTCAACGGCGTGCCATCGGGATTGGCGAATATCAAATCCAGGTCGGCGCGGTAGTCGGGACCGAACCGCCGGCGGAACTCATCCTGCCGTTTCCGATGAGCATCGAGGGGAACCAGGACCGACTCCGGTAGGTTCACGCGTCGCGGTTTCCCGGTCTTCGTGTCCTTGAAATCCAGGACCTGTTTGGTCTGCGTAAGCGATCGCGTAATCATCACGTCGCTCTGCTTGATGTCGGACCAGCGAAGCGCCAGGACTTCACCACGACGTGCGCCTGTAGCAGCCGCCACCTTCAGGAACATAGACAGGTACCAGAGGCTGGTCGCGGATTCGATCAGCAGCATCTGCTTGGCGGGCAGCAAGGCCATTCCTTCGCGCTTCTTCGGGACCGGCGGCTCGCTGTTCGATACCGGGTTGGCTCCAACCAGTCCCCACTTGACGGCGCGGTGAAACGCGCTCGAAACCACTCCGGCGATGCTACGGACGCTCTTCGCCGACAGCGGGCGGCGTTTTATCGCGCCGCGTGCGGCCGCCGCTTTGCAGCAGCCGGTTCCACTCTCGGTTGAGATGCAGTGGTGTGATGTCCGCGAGCGGCATCGCCAGCAATCCGCGATGGAGGTATGCCGCCTGCTCATGGTATCGCTCGATGGTCTTCGGCGCTAACTTTTTCTCCACGTGTTGCCGGAAGAACTCTTCGAGCAGCATCGAGAGCGTCTTGGGAGGAGCTGCCGCCACACCGGCGCCGGCCTTCGCCAGCTCGAACTTCTTCTGCTCTTCGATCCGGCGCGCCGCCTCCGCGTCCTGCGCTTCGCCCTTGGTGGCGAATCCGAACTGCCGGACCGGGAGAGAGCCCCGCGTTGCGCCCGGCGGCTGAAACTTGAAGTACCAGAGGACCGTTCCGGAGTCGTATTTGCGTTTGTATACCGCCATCAGTTCAACACCGTTACCTCGTGTGGCGCCGCCCGATCTCTTCGTAGAGCGCGTGCTTGTAAGCTTCCTCGCTCCGCCCCTTGCGGGTTCGCCTGTCCACAAAAAGGTCCGGGAGCTGTTCCAGCGCCGCTTTCCGCCACTCGGGCGATTCTGGATGGGATGCACCTTGAACTGCGAGCCCAACTAACTGAGCGTCTTCTCCAATCAGATCAGAATTTTCGGGAACCACAGTCAACTGGCCGGCCAGCGCGGCCGTGCGCGGCAGCGCTGCATGGCCCGAAACACCTGGAAGACAATGATCTTCCAAGCACGAATCGCGCAAGGAGATAGGAATCTGCTCCGCGACACGTAGTCACGAGGACTTTCTAGCGGGAGTGCCCAGGCGCCGGTGAAGGGCATCTACCTGGTCCACACCTGCAATCGCCAGAATCTGGTCACCCGGCTGCATCCGCGCCACGGCGGTTGCCGGCACCACGTGGGTGCCTCGAAGGATAGCCACGAGGACACAATCCGGGGGCCACGAAACATCTCCGACGGTCTTTCCAGCTGCAGGAGATTCGGGAGGCAACGTCGCTTCAACCAGAACGATTCTTCCCTGTTCCAGCTTGAGTAGACGCACGACATCGCCAAGAGTGACGCGTTCCTCGATCAGTTGCGAAATGATATGCGGCGCGCTGACGCCGATGTCGACTCCGAGATCCGCTCCATACAGCCAAGCATTGGCCGCGTTCTTGATTCTTCCCACGACCTGTGGCACTCGGAATTCGAACTTCGCCAGATTTGAGACGACCAGGTTGTCCTCGTCATTACCAGTAGCCGCCACAACGACCTCGGCACCTCGAATCCCAGCCAATTCTAGAACCGACGGCTCGCACGCATCCCCCCGCACCACGCTTAGCCCGGCCTCCTCTCCCGCCTTCTGCGCACACGCTGGGTTCTTTTCGATCAAGGTTACCTCATGACGTGAGCGAAGCAGTATATGGGCCAGGTATTGTCCAACGTCGCCTGCACCGGCAATTACGACCTTCATTCTTTCAGTCCTACAAGCGACTCGAATCGAGCATAAGCTTCACGGGCCACGACGAAACGGACGATGTCTCCCTGTTCGAATCTTGTGCCCATGGTGGGAAGGAGCGAGCGACCCCGCCGGCTTATCACAACCACAGAAATGTCCCCGGCGACGCTGACATCGGCGACTAGCTTGCCTCGCAATCTGGCTGGGACCTCCATCCGAATTAACGCCACCTCACCCGTTTCGAACTCTCTTTCCGTCTCGACGGCCGCATGGACCAGCATGTCCCGGATGCGATTTGCCGCCCAATCCACGGGCGAGAGCGTGAGAAGCCCTTGGTCACGATAGATCTTCGCTCGGTCGGGATCGTAGATGCGCGCGACAACCTTCGGAACCTTGAAGTGGTGCTTGGCAGCGAGCGCCGCGACAATATTCCGGTTGTCTTCCCGGGTCGCGGCAACAAACGCATCCGCCTGCTCTGCGCCAGCCTGCTGGAATGTGTGCCGCTCATGAGCCTGGCCAACGATCTTCTCCCCTGCAAAGGAACGCCGGAGCTGTGCGAAAGCATCCGGGTCCTGATCCACGACGACCACCTGGTGGCCCATACCGTCCAGCATATTAGCAACGCGACTGCCAAGGCGCCCACACCCGACGATGATTATCCGCATGGCCGTCCCCAGCTCGTACGACTCCGGCCTATCTGCCGGATCACACCCTTGCGGAGTTCCTCAGCGACCAGAAGAGCGGCGCCGAACCCCACCGGCACGAACCAATAGTACCAAGGCAAAGCCGCGGTACCAAACAAGCTCTGCAGAGGTTGCAGATACGAAATGCCGAGCATAATAACAATACCCAGGATTTCGGCCAAAGCGAGGAAAGGATTCGAGAGCAGCCCCACCGCGAAGACGCTCTCCCGATCAGTGCGTACGGCAAACCCATTAAAGAACTGCGAGAAGACAATTCCGGCCTGCGTCATAGTGATCGCCTGGCGGTACGCCATCATTGACTCGTTGAGCGGCCGACCCCAGTGCCAGCCTCCCATGTATAAGGCGAAAAAAAAGGCTGCTGTGGCGCCGATTGACTGAATGCTCCCGAGAAACAGAAACCGTTTGAAGACTTCCGCGGACAGAAGTCGCTCTTTACGTGACCGAGGCGGCTCCCTGAGCAGTCCGCGTTCAGGAGCCTCTGTGCCGAGCGCCAACGCCGGCAAGACGTCGCTACCCAGATCGATCGCCAGAACCTGGAGAGCATTCAGGGGAACTACCGGCAGGCCCGTGAGCGTGGCAAAGATGACGGGAAACAGTTCTCCCAGGTTGTGGCTGAATAGGTAAACGAGGAATTTTCGGATGTTCTTGTACGCGGCCCGCCCCTGCTCGATGGCGCGAACGATGGTGGCGAACGAATCGTCCAGGAGGACCATGACCGCTGCTTCCCGAGCCACATCGGTCCCCGAGCGGCCCATTGCGATGCCGATGTCTGCGCGCCTGAGGGCTGGAGCGTCATTGACCCCATCTCCAGTCACAGCAACGACTTCGTCAAGCGTCTTGAGCGCGGCAACAAGGCGGAGCTTGTCAGCAGGCGCTACACGCGCGAAGAGCAGGTCTTGGCCTTCGCGCAAGCCGGCTTGGAGGGTGCCCAGCAGGGCCTGCTCACTCAACTGCTCCAGATCGGCCCCAGTCAGTATTTGCGGATGACGTGCGCCGACGATACCAACTTTCCTGGCGATAGCCTCAGCCGTCAGTCCGTAGTCCCCGGTGATCATGATCACCCGGATACCCGCCTGTCGGGCCTGCGCCACGGCTTCGGTAGCCTCTGGCCGCGGCGGATCCTGCATGGCGGCCAGCCCCAGGAAGATCAGATCCCGTTCGAGGTTTTCTGCATCACGCGGCGTCTCCGGCTGCACTGGCCTGAAAGCGAAGCCGAGGACGCGGAAACCCTGAGTGGCTAGACGATCGATTTCTGTGTTTATCGCCAAGCAATCTGCGGGCGTCAAGGCGCGTTCTCCCGACTGGTCAAGGATGCGAGTCGAGCGGGATAAGATCTCTGAAGGGGCGCCTTTGGTATAGGCGATCAGTTCTTCGCCGCGTTGTACGGCCACCGTCATCCGCTTCCGCACCGAGTCAAACGGGATCTCCCGAACCCGGGGCATGGAACGAAGCTGGCTTTCGATGTCGTGGCGGGCCTTGGCGGCAAGCACGAGCAGCGCGCCTTCAGTCGGATCGCCGAGGATGCTCCAGCCTCTTTCCTTGTTATGGAGATGCTTGGAGTTGTTGCAGAACAGAGCCGCGCGAAGCAGCTCATCAAGGGCTTCGGCGTGCTCAGCCCCTGCGACCGGAAAGATTCCGTCTAGAATGTCGCCCTCGGGCGTATAGCCCACTCCTGTAACTGTGAACTCCTTCCCTGCAGCCCAGAGGGTGCGCACTGTCATTTCCCCAGCGGTGAGCGTGCCGGTCTTATCCGTAGCAATAACCGTCGTCGACCCGAGCGTCTCGACCGACGCGAGGCGCTTCACCAGTGCGCGGGCGGCCGCCATGCGCCGCACCGCCACAGCCAGGGACACCGACATTACGGCTGGGAGGCCTTCCGGGACCAGCGCCACCATAACCGCAAGCGCATACAGGAAGGCTTGGATAAAAGTGGCATGGGCGGCCAGCCGAAGGGCGAAGAGCATCGCGCTCAGCAGCAACGCCACCACTCCCACCCGCCTAGCGGCTGTGCGAACCTCACGTTGAAGTGGACTAGGCTCATCGCGAACACCTGCGGTGAGGGTGTAGATCCTCCCGAACTCCGTAGCAGCACCGGTCGCATAGACAACTCCTCGCCCGCTCCCCGATGCGACGCTGGTTCCGGCAAAGACCAGGTTCCGAGAACGGATGCGCGGCACATCCTCGAGAACAAGATCCGCGCGCCGCCGGACCGGCTCGGACTCACCGGTGAGCGCTGCGTCGTTTGTGGCGAGTTCAGTGGCATAGACGACCCGGCAGTCCGCCGAGATGTGGGCACCCTCCTCAAGGACCAGCAGGTCCCCCGGGACGAGGTCCTCGGCCGCGATCTCGATAGGCATCCCGCCTCGCAAGACCTCAGCTTTAGCTGGTAGCAACTCTTTGAGCGCCTCCGCAGTTCGCTCGGCTCGATACTCCTGGGCGAAGCCGATGATTGCGTTCAGTAGCACGACTGCAAGAACGGCCAGCGTGACCCGCAGATCGTACCGACTTCGACCGATGAGATACGAGACAAACGTAATGACTGCAGCGACTTCGAGCAGAATAGCGAAGAAATCAGTGAACTGAGCGATGAACGATCCAATCAGGGACCGCTTTCGAAGCTTAGGCAGTTTGTTCGGACCGTAGCGCTGAAGTCTCCCGCGTGCCTCCTCGGAGGTCAGTCCGGAGGAAGAACTCGCAAGAGATTCAAACGCCTGTTCAGGCGTGATCCGGTGGATTTCCTCTGATACACTGACTCGGGCGGTCTCGGGGAGTTGCAAGCCTGTTACTCTCACGATCCTGATCATACTCGCCGTCAGGCAAGAGACGAAAGGCGGGCACTCGTCCGCGCCGCCTTCCGCCGGCAAGTCTTTCAGGATCTGGAGAAGGGAAACCAGCGGGTGCCCCCGTCCCGGCGCGTGAGCCTGATACAGAGCCGCGCCATCGGGGGTGCAGAGCGCTATCTTGACCTCGGCTGCTCCCAGGTCAATTCCCAAGAGGTGCTCCGCATGGCGTACGTCTTGCCCGGCCATCGGTTCCCTCCGTTGGATCCCGGAACGACGCAGGGCCCGGCAAACGCCGTGGTGTTGCAGGACCTGTGCGCCACGGTCCAATTGGCGATCTCCCATGGTACGGGATAGACACGTCCACATGTGGAATATCGGTAGTGGCCATACATAGGTCACATCAGGCCGGGGCCTTCATTCCTTCTCCGCTTTGCCGCTACAGGACCGGCGACTCGCTATGACGGTAGGCAATCGAACGACCAACGCCAGCACAAAGGCGCGGTATTTCCGGCAGGAAGCCCGCGTAGAGGCTGTCTGGTTCAGGAAAGACGAACCGGATCGTTAAGGTAGCATTTTTGCGGGCCAAGACTCACCCATCAGCCCCCATCCTGCCCCAATCTCATTCTTCGAAGAATCTATCGACTTCGCGGGGCGGGCCCGTCATCGATACAGGCCGCGCAGTCTGATCGTTTACCGCCAGCCGGCCAATGCGGAGCATGTTAGCCGCGGCTCGCAGATCCACTTCGCGTTCCAAGGCGCAGCACCCGACCACGCGAAGCGAAGGAAGCTGGCACCTTTCAGTGTCGGAGCCTGCGCAGATTTCGTGGGCCGCTTTGTCAGGTTCCCTTCGGGCCGGCAAGAGCCGGTAGCACCGGTCGTGTTCCGGCAAGCACTCCCCTTCCGTTGAACGGAAGGTGCCGTGCAGATGAACGCATCAAGGGAGGGGAGCCTGCACGTATGAGACTCGCAAATCTGAACCTCAGGTCCCTCATGGCGTTATTCCTTTGTGAGCTGTTGATCGGGCTGCTGCCCATCGGGTAGGCCGCATCCTGCGGACCATCCAAAACCAGTGCCGGCTGGTCTACGTTCCCAGCTTCCCAGCGACGGCAAGCTGCAGAAGATCAAGGTAGAGGCGTTCCAGTTGACCGACGATAAGCGCCACTATTTCAAAGTTCGAGTGCGCGCCAGCTTGAGGGACGTCCTCCTAGGGATGCTGCCAGCCATGGGTAACAGCGATGGAACTGCGGTTGCTGGCATAGAGGGAGGAGGGTACGTGTATGAAGCTCACTCTGAGTGTGATCAAGGCCGATATCGGCTCCATTGGTGGACATGTGACGCCATCCAAGCACCTGCAAGAGACCGTAGAGGAATATGTCAGGGAGCGGGGACGAGGGCTGATCCTCGATCAGTACATCAGCCACACGGGCGACGATATCGCCATTCTGATGACCCACTCCCACGGGGAAGCCAATGAGCAGATCCACAAACTGGCCTGGGATGCATTTCAGGTGGGAACCGAAATGGCGCGGCAAGAGGGGTTGTATGGAGCGGGGCAGGACCTGTTGCGGGACTCCTTCTCGGGTAACGTGAGAGGGATGGGTCCAGCGGTGGCCGAGATGGAAATTGAGGAACGCCCGAACGAGCCATTCCTCTTCTTTGCGGCCGACAAGACAGATCCTGGCGCCTATAACCTCCCCCTGTACCTGGCATTCGCCGACGTGATGAACACGCCAGGTCTGATCCTTTCGCCGAAAATGTCCAAGGGCTTCCGCTTCGTGATCATGGACGTGAACCACACAGCGGGCGACCGCGTCATCGAGCTCCATGCGCCGGAGGAGATTTACGACATCGCGGCGCTGCTGCGCGATCCGGAGCGGTACGTGGTGGAATCCGTCTGGTCCCGCGCGACCGATGAACAGGCGGTGGCGGTCGCAACTTCGCGCTTGCATAACATCGCCGGAAAGTACACCGGCAAAGATGATCCGGTGATGTTGGTGCGCGTTCAGATGAACTTTCCGGCTACGGGTGAAGTGCTCGCGCCATACGCCATCGGGCATTTTGTGGCCGGATGCATGCGCGGCTCGCACCAGATGCCGCTGATGCCCGTGCCGCTGAACACGGGTACGAGCTATTTCGACGGGCCCCCGCTGGTGAGTTGCGCCGGCTTCTGTGTCCATCATGGCAAGCTGACCGAACCGATCGACGCTTTTGCTCAACCCTTCTGGAATGCGGTCCGCGACCACGTCACCAACAAGGCGATCGAGATGCGCCGGCAAGGATTTGTGGGCACGGCGATGCTGCCGATGTCGGAACTGGAATACACGGGCATCACGGAGAAACTCAAGGTCCTCGATGAACGTTTTGCGCTGCGCCAAGCTGCCCGCGTGCCGGCGTCCGTTTGAGGCGACGGCCACGACAGCTCACCGCCGGCTCCGTCCGCTATCCGACCAAGCCGTGACTAGTTCCCGACCTTTCACGGATCAAAGAATGCAGAACGTCGAGATCGCACGCCGTTTGGAAGAGGTTGCCGACTTGCTCGAGGCGCAAGGGGCAAACCCGTTTCGGGTCCAGGCGTACCGCAGGGCGGCCGGGAGTGTCCGCCGGCTGCCGAGGCCGGTGGCCGACATCTGGCGAGAAGGGGGTGACGAGGCTCTGCGTGCCGTGACTGGAATTGGCGAACGGCTGAGCGCGGCATTGCGGAGTCTGGTCGCCACGGGCCGCCTGCCGATGCTGGACCGGCTCCGCGGGGAACTGGATGCGGTGGCGTTGCTGAGTTCGGTTCCGGGAGTCGGTCCCGTGCTGGCGGAGCGCCTCCACAGCGATTTCGGCATCGAGACTCTGGAAGACCTGGAGGCCGCCGCACATGATGGGCGTCTCAGTGACATTGCTGGAATCGGCAAGAAGAAGCTGGCCGGCATCATTGACACGCTGGCAGCGCGCCTTGGGCGTGTGCCCCGGCGCGGTCCGACGCCGGCGCTGCAGGAGCCGTCCGTCGAAGAGCTGCTTGATGTCGACCGGGAGTACCGGGAGAAGGCAGCGGCGGGCGAGTTGGCCACGATAGCGCCGCGGCGCTTCAATCCCAGCCGGCAAGCATGGCTTCCGATCTTGCACACGCGCCGTGGCGAGTTGAATTACACGGCGCTTTACTCGAATACGGCGCGGGCGCATCAACTGGGGAGAGAGCGCGATTGGGTGGTGCTCTATTACGACAGTGGGCGCGAGGAACGGCAGTGCACGGTCACCACGGCCCAGCGGGGTGTTCTTGCCGGCAAGCGGATGGTCCGCGGGCGAGAGGCGGAGTGTGAGGCGTTTTACGCGCCACGCCTGGAGGTCCTGCGAACCGGCTGACCCATCGCGCCTCAAGGAGGAACCACGAGCGCTCGCAGGGGATAAGGGGAAACGGCCATGATTCTTCAAGTAACGTTTCGTAATCTGGAACCCTCTGAGCCGTTGGAGAAGCTCATCCAGGGAGAGGTGGCTAAACTCGAGAGGTTCTACGGCCGGATTATAAGCTGCCGCGTGGTGGTCGAAGTTCCGGAGCACCATCACAAATTCGGCAGCATTCATCACGTCCGCATTGACCTGGGTGTTCCCGGCGGCGAGGTGGTCGTCAAAGAGGAACGCAGTCTGCACGCCGCGGCACAAGACTTCGATGAGGAGAAAGCCACGAAGCACCTCGAGGTCGATGTGCCGCACAAGGATGTGCGTCTGGCGATTCGGGACGCCTTCCGGGCCGCGCGTCGGCGCCTCCAAGATTATGCACGCCGCCAGCGCGGTGATGTGAAACCTCACGTACATGCCCTCGAAGGCCGCGTGGCCCAGGTGTTTCCGGATAGAGACTACGGTTTCTTGGAGACGCCGGACGGGCGAGAAGTCTATTTCCACCGCAACGCCGTTTTGAGCAACGCCTTCGATCGCCTCAAGGCCGGCGCCGAGGTGCGTTTCGCGGAGGAGAGGGGGGAACGCGGACCCCAAGCCAGCTCCGTGCGGCTCGTTAGGAAACATCGCGCCGCTTGATTTCCTGTGAAGTCAACGACGCGACCGTTCAACTAAGGACTGTGGGCCGCCGACAAGGGGTCCGGCCCGCTTCGGAATGGTGCGCCAAGCGCCCTTACTTCCCTTCGCTCCAGCGCCTTCAACGTGGGTGAAGAAGCGCGATCAATGCGTGATATGACTCTCTTGGGCCTCCTCTCTAAACTCGCCGCCGAAGTGGAATCGGACCGCATCGGATCGGCCACCGGATCGGCCACCGCACGCGTGTTCCGGACCCCCTTCCCTTGTCCCGAATTGTTCGGCGAGTCCCGCTTCATCGGCTGAATGGACGGTCGTCTCATTCAGGTCTCCATTCTCGTTTATCGCGGGTCCAGTCCTGTTTCCTGGGTCAAGCCCGGCCAGCGTGCGGCACAAACCAGAACCAGCGCCTGATTCCCCGTGGGACCCCGGTTTTGTGCCGAGGCTTTTTCACCCAGCCGAGAGCGCA